>JANYDK010000065.1 GCA_025363655.1 Deltaproteobacteria bacterium
TCTACCAGACGCCGGCGATGCCGAGGGCGAGCCCGTGCGTCGCCCACCAAGTGACCGCAAGTCGCACGAAGAAGCCGGCGGCGATGGAGACGACGAGCGAGAGCCGGGTGGCGCCCGCTCCGCGCAGCCCTTGCCCGAGCACGACGCCCATCGCCATGAACGGTTGCGCGATGGCCATGACGACGAGCGCGCCGGCAGCAGCGTCCTGCAAGTCGCCGCGCGGCGTGACCAAGGCCGGGAGCTGGTGGCGAAAGACGAAGAAGCCGACGCCGACGCGGGAGAGGGTCGCGACCCCGAGCGCCGCGGCCTGGATGCCGACCCGTCTTGCGCGCGTCGGTCTTCCGGCGCCGAGCTCCTGCGCGACGAGCGCTCCACACGCGGTGGCGAAGCCCTCGACCGTGGTGAAGGTGATCGCCTCGATGGCGATCAGCGCTTGATTGGCAGCCATCCCGTCGTCGCCGAGGAGGGCGATCATCCAGACGAAGGCGATGTACCCGGCGTGGTAGATGACCTTCTCGGTCGCCGCCGGAAGCGAGACGCGGACCAGCGCGCGCAGATCGTCGCGGCCCATCACCTCGTGCCATGGCCAGCGAAAGGGGCGAATCGAACGCGAGAGCGCCCAGAGGGTGAGGGCAGCCTCGAGGACGAAGGTGAGCGCGGTCGAGAGACCCGCCCCCCGTGCGCCCATCCCGGGCAGTCCGAATCGTCCTGTGCCGTCGGCGTGGCCGATGAGGAGATAGTTCACGGCGACGTGAACGACATTGACGACCAGGCCTATTTTCAAGGGCGTCACCGTGTCGCGACACGCCGAGAGGGCGGCGAATCCGGCGGCACCGACGCAGTAGAAGGGCGCGGCCCAAAGGGCCATCGCGAAGTATTCGCGCGCGAGAGTGAGCGAGCCCGATGGACCCTGCGACGCACGCGGAAAGAGCGCAGGGAGGATCGGCAAGAGCGCGAGCGCGAGCACCGCCACCAGCGCACCGAGCCCGATCGCGAGCGTCACGCCGAGCGTCGTGTGACGTCGAATGCTCTCGCGATCGCCGGCGCCGTACGCCCGCCCGACGAGCGCCAAGGTGCCGACGGCGTAGGCGGAGGTGATCGAGACCAGCGTCCACTCGATCGGTCCCGCGATCTGCATCGCTGCGAGCGCGCCGCCGGAATAGTGACCGAGCATGATGCGATCGGCGTAGAGAACGCCGGTTTGCAAGAGCTGCGCGCCGATCGCCGGCAGCGCCATCGAGAGGATGGTGCGGAGGCTGGCCGGAGCGAGCCTGGGCTCTGCATCGGTGCGCGCGGCCGCCATCGCCGTCCGTCTAGCACGACCCTCTTCGTCCCGCGCGCGCGCCTGCTTGTCGTCCGCGCGCGTGCCCTGCATTCTTTTTATCGATGTTTTCGAGCGCCACACGCGTCGCGTTGCCTGCGCTCGTCGCGTTGGCGACGGTGGTCACGTCGACGACGAGTGCCGGAGACGCCGCGGCGCAAGAGATCGAGATGACGGGACCCCTCGGGAACGCGCCCGGTCGTAAGTTCGTTCCCAACTACCTCCCGTGGTGGCTCCGTGGCGATGCCGCCTTGGCCTTCACCCGCACGCCGAACGGGTCACCCCGCACCAACATCTCCTACGAAGGTTTCGCCGGCTCGGTTCGTTGGCGACGAAAGGCGACGTTCGCCTTCGATTTCGGCTTTGCCTATCTACGAGGCGTCGAAGACGCGAGCGCGCGCTCGATCCCGGTGACCGCGCGGGTCATGCACATCCACGCGCCAGGACCGGATTGGGAGTACTTCGGCGCCGCCGGTCCGAGCTTCGAGCACGTGACGACCCGTTCGATGCCCGCCGGAAGCGGCGGTCGTCTGGGCCTCGAGCTCTCCATCGGCGTCGATCGACGCATCGATCCGATCTGGAATCGCTTCCTCGTCGAGCTCTCGGTGGCCGAACGTTGGGGTCAAAGCGACGGCGTCGGTCGTTCGACGATGGTGATGTTGCGCATCGGCATCGCGACGACGTTCGGATTTCGCCACTACGAGTGAGAGCGTCGCGCACTCTCCCGTCGTCGTTTGCGCGTCATCAACGCCAGCGCGGCGATGGCCACCGCGATCTCTCCGTAGCGGCTTCCACTCGTCCCGATCGCGCAACCTCCCGAGGAGCCTCCGTCCGAGGTCGGCGGCGGCGCGCACGTCTTCGTCGTCGCGTCGCAGATGAAGCCCGGCGTGCATTGCTCGCTCGTCGTGCAGGTGGTCGCGCAGTTGCCGTCGGCTTGGCAGAGGTAGGGGCTGCAGGGCTTGGTGATGCCGTCTTTTCCGGTCGACGTGAGGTTGTCGGCGGAGCAATGCGCGCCTTGGACGCAGGCGCCGCCGAGACAGACGTAGGTGTCGGCGCAGTCGCTCGCGGTGGCGCAGCTCGTGAGGCAGCCCTTCGCGTCGCAAGCGAACGGCACGCAGTTGGTGACGACGGCTTTGCTGCATGCGCCCGCGCCGTTGCAGAAGGTCGCGCGCGTGAACGACGCCGCAGCGCACGAGGTGCCCGAGCAAGGCATGCGACTTCCATGCGGTGGCGCCGCCGCGACCGGGCTGCACGTCCCGAGCTTTCCCGTGAGATCGCAGGCGTTGCACTGCTCGGTGCACGCCGTGTCACAACAGACGCCATCGACGCAGTGGCCCTTCGTGCAATCGGTGTCGCCGCCGCATTTCACGCCCTCCGCGCTTTTCGGCACGCAGGAGGCTCCCGCGCAGGTGTGCGTCGGATCGCAGTCGGCCGCGGACGTGCACGTCGCCCCGCAGGCGCCGGCGACGCAGACGTGGCCAGCACACGAACGAGCTCCGTGCGGAGCGCCGGCGACGTTCGTGCACTTGCCGACGCTCCCGGCGACGTCGCACGCCTGGCAGTTGCCCGGGCACGCGCCGTCGCAACAGACGCCATCGACGCAGAACCCACTCGTACAGTCGCTCGCGGTCGTGCACGCGATGCCGGCGGCGGCTTGGGCGAAGATCTCGACGTCGTTGATCGGCGGGCCGGAGAGGCCATTTCCGCCGCTGACCAGCACCCGACCATCGGCGAGCTGCTCGGCCGATGGGCGCTGCTGCGTCGTGCCCATCGTGCCGCCTTCGGTGACCACGTTGAGCACCGGATCGACGAGCTCGCCGGTGGCGACCGTGCCGCCGGCGACGAGCACCTTGCCGCTCGCGAGCGCGAAGGAGACGTGACCGTTGCGCGGCGCCGCCAACGGCTTCTGCAATTTCCAGCTGTCTTTCGCGACGTCGTAGAGCATCGTCGTCTGCTGCGCGACGGTGCCGCTGAGGCCGCCGGTGACGAGGACCGTGCCCCCGACCAGCGTCGCGGCCTGATCGGAGAGCGCCTTCACGAGCGGCGCGACAGAGCTCCAACTGTCGGTGGTGGGGTTGTAGAGCTCGACGCCGTTCAAGGTCGAGCCGCTGGTGCCGACGCCTCCCGCGACGAGGACGAAGCCCGCCGACGGCGCGCCGAGCAAGGTCATCGTGTGCTCTTTGCGGGCGGTGGCCATCGACGTCGTGGTCGGCGTCCAGGTGTCCTTCGCCGGATCGTACATCGTCGCGTCGGCGAGGAGCGTGCACGTCCCGGCGGCGGTGCAGCTCTCGCCGCCGGCGATCAGCACCTTGCCGCTGGCGAGGAGCACGGCGGTGTGGCCGTTGCGCGGCGCCGGAAGGGGAGCGACGGGGGTGATCGCCTTCGTCGTCGGATCGTAGACGTCGACCGGCATCCCGGTGCCGACGATCAGGACCTTGCCGCTCGGGAGCCGCGTGGCGGTGTGGAACGCGCGGAGAATCGACATCGTCGGGCCAGCCGTCCACGTGTTGGCGACGGGGTCGTAGAACTCGGTGCTCGAGGTCTTGGCCACGCTCCCTGAGCTCGCGCCTCCGGTCACCAGCACCGTGCCGTCGGCGAGCAGCGTCGCGGTGTGCTTGGCGCGCGCGATTCCCATCTTCGCCACCGCCGACCACGCGGGATCGAGCGCGAGCGGGTACTCGAGACCCTCGTCGTCGAAGCGTGCGACGAGCACGTCGTCTTCGAGCGCATGTTCGAGGGAGACGACGACCGGATGGCGGACGCCGTGCGCGTCGAGCACGTACATCGGCGAGCTGAAGAAGAGCACCACGCCTCGCTCGTCGACGGCCTCGACGCGACCTTCGCGCACGCGCAGAGCGAGCCCTCCGCTCGTCTGCACGCGCCAACGCGCCTCCGTCGGAGCGCCTTTTTCTCGAAGGATTCGCCACTCTTCGAGCTCGCCTGGCTGGGTCACGAGCGCGACGTCGGTGCTCTTCGTCGCCTCCGGGAAGACGGTGATGCCGGTCTTTGGATCGTCCTGCGCGTCGGCAACTTCGGCGAGATCGAGCGGCGTGATTCGCACGCTCGCCCCCGGTCGATCGAGCCGCCGGAGGATCGTCGGCGCCTTCGTGCGCGTCGGCAGCGAGACCGTCAACGTCGCGCCCGGCGTCGAGCCGTTCACGTCGGCGAGCACACCGAACGAACGAAGCGAGGAGAGCACTTCGCTCGCTCGTTCCGCGGGAGTCCGAGCCGTCGTTTTCGCGGTCGTCGTCGCGGTTGCTGCGGGCGGGGAGGGGGCCTCGTCGCGCGGTGCGCCCGTCGAGCAGGCCACCGAGGTCAGACCCGCGAGGAGCGCGAGCCTCGCGATCGCCGTGAGCGAAATCGACGACGTGCGGGCGTCCTTCTCCATGTCGAGAAGCGTAGCCGAGAAACAAGGCGTAGTTCCCGATCGCCTCGATCGCCCCGATCGCCCCGATCGAGCAATTCGGCACGACCGGCCCATCGGCTGCCGTGCGTCACGCGGTCACGGGCAGGCCGGCACGAGGTCGCGACCCTCGAAGAACTCATCGACGAAGAGCCGCCACGCCTGCGCGTTCTCTTTCGCGAGGCACTTGAAGCGGCGCCGCGGCCGAAGTTTTTCGCCGCGGAGGATGGCGCGCTGCTCGCGGAAATGACGAATGGCGAGCTCGGCCGCGTATTCGGCAGGCCCATTGCCGGGCTGAAAACCGTAGTACGTGCCGCCCTTCACGCACGTGGGTCGCGGCATCTTCATGCGCGCACCCGACGAGGGCGAACGACAGCGCACCGATCCGAACGCTCCGCCGCACCTCGATCGGACGCCCAGGGCGGCCGCGTTGTTCCGTGCCTGGCCGAGGTCGTCGGTCCGGGCGCCGACCATCTGGACTTCCGGCCACGGCGCGAGCAAGGAATCCGCATGAGATTCCTTGGCTTTCCGCGTCCGCTCGTGGCGGTCTCGGTCTCTCACCAACTGGTGCACGAGAAGCTGGCGCACCCGGCGCAGTCCGAGGCCGAGCTCGCAGGCGGCGTGTAGTCCCAGCAGGCGCCGTGGGCTGGTTTGGCGGTCGAGAGATCGCCGCACTTGCCCGGGCCGAGGGCCTTGCCGCCGTAGTCGCCGATCCATTTCGAGCCTGGCGTGCCGCTCGAAACGTTGGTGAGCTCTTGCCCACTTCCCGCCGGTCCGGTGCACGACGTCGGGCTCATCCCCGATTTGGTGAAGTCGCCGATGTACAAATCGGTGTTCGGATACTTGGTGCCGCCGACGCTCTGGAAGCAGTAGCTGTCGTCGCCGCTGTCGCCGCAGAAGTCGTCGATTTGCACCCATCCGGTGTGCTTGAGGCCGTTCGGCATCGTCCGACCGTCGAGGAACTCGAGGTAGAGGTGATCGCCGTAGTTCATCTTGCCGCCGAAGTCCTTGAGCAGACGGAAGGGCACGGCGATCGAGACGTAGGGGATGAGCTTGCGACCCGACGCGGAGAGCGCCGAGTTGACCGGCGTGTTGTCTTGGAACGAGTACCAGGTGATCACGTACTTCCCGAGCGGCGTCTTCGTCTCGCCGACGCCGGTGTCGGTCGGCGGCGGGCTCGTGTCCTTGCCGGCGCCGGTGTCGGTCGGTCCGGTCCCGGTATCGGTCGGCGTGCTCGTGTCGGTTCCGCTGCTGGTGTCGGGGCTCGTGCCGGTGTCGCTCGAAGAGTCGTGCGTGCCGGCGTCGGTGCCCGAGCCGGTGTCGGTCGGCCCCGCGTCGATGCCGCTCGGACAGAGCTCGCTGGTGGCGACGGGCGCGGCGGCCAGGAGCGACGTCGTGTCGCTGTTGCAGAAGGTGATTTCGTAAGACGCTTTCGCATCGAGCGTCGCGTGCGCCGCGTTCGGCACGAACTGCACGTGCGTGCCCTTCTGCGTGTAGGTGATGCCGCCGTCGATCGAATCGACGCGTGCGCCCGCGGGCAGTTCGGCGTCGACCACCCAGTGGTGCACCGTGGCCGAACCGTTGTTCTTGATCTTGATGAAGCCGCAGTAGTTGTGATCGGTGCGGTTGCCGACGACGACGACGCCGCACGGTGACTTCGCCGACTCCCCCTCGACGTCTTCGCCGGACGCGTCGCCGCTTGCAGAGCTGCAACCCATCCCGGCAAGGCCGGCGAGCATGAGACCAGCCGAGAGTTGGGCGAGGAGGTGGGCGTGGGCGCGGGTGCGGGCGGTGATCATGTCGACACCTACTGCAGTCGCCAGACCACCCACCACGCCGCCGCGATCTCGACCTCGTGAACGCCACGACGCACCGCGCATGATGACGATCCTTCGAAAAATAGGCCGATTGCGTCTTTGCGGTCGCACTGTCACGGGCGCGGAACAGGCGGGGAACCGCGTCCCCACGGAGGGGACTTCGGCCCCGACTCGGCCTGCGCTATGTCCGCCGCCCCATGTCGCTCCCCCGCCTCGACAGCTTCGTCTCCGGCTCCTGGCAACAAGGCAACGGTCGCTCGGTCACCCTCGTCGATCCGACCACCGAAGCGTCCCTCGCGGAGGCGACGTCGGAAGGCGTGTCGATGTCTTCGGCCTACGCCTACGCGCGCGACGTCGGCGGTCCTGCTCTTCGTGCGCTCGGCTTTCGCGAGCGTGGCGAGCTCCTCCGCGGGTTCTCTCGCGCGCTCCATGCTCACCGCGACGAGCTGATGGCGCTCGGGGTGAAGAACGCGGGCAACACGCGAAGCGACGCCAAATTCGATGTCGATGGCGCCTCGGCGACGCTCGCCTCGTATGCCGATCTCGGCGCCGAGCTGGGGGACGCGAAGATGCTCGTCGACGGCGAACCGATGAACATCGGCCGCTCCTCGAAGCTCAGCGGACAACACTTGTGGACGACCCGGCTCGGCGTCGCGCTCCACATCAACGCCTTCAATTTCCCGGCTTGGGGCCTCGCCGAGAAGGCCGCGGTCGCGCTCCTCGCGGGCATGCCGGTGATCTCCAAGCCGGCGACGAGCACCGCGCTGATGGCCCATCGCATCATGCAAATCGTCGTCGAAGAGAAGCTCCTCCCGCCGGGCGCGCTCTCCTTCATCGCCGGCAGCACCGGCGATCTCGTCGATCAGTTGCGCGAGCAAGATGTCCTCGCGTTCACTGGCTCGGGCGGCACCGGCGCGCAGCTGCGCGGGATGAAGAACGTCATCGCCTGCTCGGTGCGCGTGAACGTCGAAGCCGACAGCCTCAACGCCGCCATCCTCGGCGGAGACGTGGAGGCCGGCAGCGAGACCTTCGAGCTCTTCGTCAAGGACGTGGTCCGCGACATCACGCAGAAGGCCGGCCAGAAGTGCACCGCGATCCGTCGCGTCTTCGTGCCGCGCGCTCGTCTCGAAGAGGTCCGCGCGCTGCTCCTCGAGCGCCTCGCCGACACGAAGGTGGGCGATCCGTCACGCGACGAGGTGACGATGGGACCGGTCGCCACCAAGCGTCAGCAGACCGACGTCCTCGCAGGCATCGAACGCCTGAAAACTGCCGGTGCGCGCGTGCTCGTGGGGGGCGGCGTGCCGGAAGCGCCGATCGGCGTCGAAGCGGGCAAAGGCTACTTCGTCGCGCCGACGCTCCTCGAGTGCGCGTCCCTCGAGAGCGTCGCCGATGTCCACGACCACGAGGTCTTCGGTCCCTCGACGACGCTCCTTCCTTACGACGGAGACAACGACGTCACCAAGATGATCGAGCTCGTTCGTCGGGGCGGGGGCGGTCTGGTCGCTTCGGTCTACGCCGACGACAAGGCGTTCCTTCGCGAGGTCTTCCTCGGCATCGCGTCGTCGCACGGCCGCGTCGTCCTCGGCAACGAGAAGGTCGCCGGTGGCGCCGTCCCGCCGGGCACCGTCATGCCCGGACTCGTCCACGGAGGCCCCGGTCGCGCCGGTGGAGGCGAAGAGCTCGGCGGCTTCCGCGGCCTCTTCCTCTACATGCAGCGCACGGCGCTCCAGGGTTACGGTCCCTTCCTCGCCAGCCTCGCCTCTGAAGGCAAACGCATCTGAAACGCGACGGTTCTTTCGGGGGCTAGTGAACGATTCCGTGCGCGGCGGTTCGCGGGTGCGGGGGCGTGCACAATCGTTGACACTCCTGGGGGGCTTTCCAGTACGCTCCCCCCGCCGTGCCGCGAATGCGGACGGATTTGATCGCCCATTTCTCAGCGATTTTTCCCCTTCGGAGGCATTGCCGATGCGCCGCCCGCTCCGTTCGATCGTCTCGCTTCTCGCCTGCGTCGCCGCCCTCGGCTCCTCCGCAGCCGTCCTCTCTGGCTGTGATGACCCGCGCTCGCTCGATTGGCAAGTGAAGCACCTGTCCGATACGAACCCGGTGGAGCGCAGCAAGGCGATCGAAGGCATCAGCCAGCAGTGGCGCGCCACCGATCAGTCGGGGAAGGACGCCGACAAGAAGGCGTTCAAAGACAAGGCCATCGCCGAGCTCGCCAAGGCCTACCAGTCCGACGGCCTCAAGGACGCGTCCAAAGATCGCAAGAAGATCATGGACATCCTTTCGTCGGCCGAGGACCCGCGCGCCAAGCCGGCCTTCCTTTTCGCGATCAAGAACTACAAGGCGGGCGAGACCGAGGACGAGGTCAAGGCCTCCCTCCGCGCGATCATGAAGATGAAGGCCGATCCGGCTTTCGCTGGCGACGCCGACACCGGCAAGGCGATGGTGGCCGGCCTCGGCAACGTCAAGTGGGCGAACGCCAACTCCGGCGCGGTCGGCGCGCTCATCGGCGACGCCATCTCCGGCCTCAAGCTGAAGAGCACGACGATGGAGCTCCTCGCCATCGTCACCGGACCGAACGACGGTCAAGACAACCCGGCGACGAAAGAAGTCACCGCCAAGCAAATCGTCTGCGCGCAGGTGCTCGGCGAAATCGGCGACGCCTCGATCGTCGACAAGCTCATCGACGTCATGTTCGCCGACGCCGCCGTGATGGCGAAGCACAAGGACCAGACGACCGGTGACGAGGTCTCGCAGGCCTCGCCGCTGACGACGGGCGTCTCGATGGTCATCGGCAACACGCTGGCGAAAATCGGCGAGCCGGCGATCGAGCCGCTGATGCCGTTCGTCAAGGACGACAAGTCGAACAAGCGCGTCGCCGACGTGGCCGCCACCTTCAAGAACTACATTTCGCCGGGTGGCTCGGGGAAGGCCACCGCCTACGTCGACATCGCCACCACCACCGTCGCCAACATCGGCCTCCCCAAGGTCGCGGTGCAAATCGCCGGCATCGTCAAAGACAAGAAGACGAAGGACACCGATCGCAAGCCGCTGATCGGCCTCCTCGTCACGCTGCCCGCCGACGCGGTCGTCATCGACGCGCTCAAAGAGGGCTACGCGCAGACCGACACCTCGAAGCTGAAGAGCGACATCGCCGGCTCGATCATGCGCACGATGGAGCCGTCGATGACCGACTGGCTCCTCGGCATCGCCCTCGACAAGAAGACCGAGGACGAGCTCGCGCAGTCGGCGCTGAGCAGCGCGCAGTGGCTCGCGCCGCTCGACAAAATCGACGACGTCACCAAGGCCTACGGCACCCTCAAGGGCGAGAAGGGCGCGAGCTTCCTCGAGAAGCGCGACAACACCTGGCGCGCGATGGAGCCGACCGAGAAGGTCTGCGATCCGAAGACGCTCAAGGGCGAAGAGAAAGATCGCTGCGCCGAGGAGCCCGAGCCGAAGGACGAGAAGAACCCCAAATTCGTCGTCTGGAACGACGTGACGCCGACCTACAAAGAGGAGATGGGCATCCTCGCCGACGTCCTCAAGTGCGACAAGAAGGCGGCCTGTTACCTCGACGCCTTCAAGGCCGCGGTCTCCGACGTCGACAAGCAGGGCCTCACCAAGGTCACCAGCGTCGGCACGCGCGCCGGCATCCGCATGCAGAAGTCGATCTGGATGTACGCAGCGTACGGCAACGAAGACGACATGATCACGCTCGTCAACTTCATGCCCAACATCAACACGCCGGCTGGCCGCTCGTTCGTCCAGATGGCGCTCGACAAGAACTTGAAGCTGGGCAGCGTCAAGGTCGCCGACTCGATCACCAACTTGGTGAAGACGTTGCGCGAGAAGGGCAGCGAGACGGCGAACCGCGAGGCCTCGCAGCTCGAGCCCATCGCCAACAAGCTGCGCGCTCGCGCCGCCGCGGCCCCGAACAAGTAGACAGGCAGCAAAGCCGCATCGCAGCGCGCGGTCCGGCGGCGAGAGAGAGATCGTGATCCGAGTCGAGGTCAAGCAAGGGGATGGGCCCGGCCGCGTCGTGAGCTCGAACGCCGAGCCCCTTCGCTTCGGCCGCGGCCCTGGCAACGATCTCGTCTTGGAGACCGCGCACGTCTCCTCCGACCACGCGCGCGTGGTCTGGTCCGGCGAGCGTTGGATCTTTCAAGATCTACGCAGCACCAACGGTTCGGCCCTGGTGCGCGGCGACGTCCGCACGCCCGTCGACGACTCGATTGGCCGGCAAATCACGCTCGAAGACGGCGATCACATCGAGCTCGGCTCGCAAGACGCGGCGGTCATGCTCCTCGTCGGAATTCGCGAGGTCGCGGACGATGCTCGGGTCGTCGCGACGCGTTCGATCGACGATTTGCGACCTGCCGTGGCGGCGATGGAGAAGCGGCCCTCGCTGCTCCGAAGCGTCTACGAAGCGGCCGCCTCGATCGGCGCGGCCACCGAGCTCGACGAGGTCCTGCGGCGCGTGGGTGACTCCGTCCTCGGCCTGGTCGACAAGGCGACGCACGTCACCATCGCCCTCCGTGACGACGACGAGCCCGACTCGGGGGTCCCTTCCACCGCCAGCACCGGCGGCGGCGCCAAATCAGGCATGCCGACCTACGTCCCGGTGCTCACGCGTGTGCGCGGCCTAGCGACGATCGGCGCCATTCCCATCACCCGCAGCGTCTTTCGCAAGGTCGTGCAGGAGCGCGCCGCGGTGCTCGCCGCCGATGCACCCGCCGAGGTCGGCTCAGCCTCGCTCCTCGGCGCGCAAATCCGTTCCACGCTCGGCATCCCGCTGTGGAAGGGCGAAGAGATCCTCGGCATCCTCCAGGTCGACAATCGGAGCGGCGCGCAGGTCGCAACGAAGCCCGATCGCGACGGCAAGACCCCGCTCGCCGGTGTCCGCCCGATCGCCGTCTTCGAGACGAGCGATCTCGATCTTCTCTCGGTCCTCGCCTCTTCGGCGTCGCTCGCCATCGCCAACGCGCGCCTCGTGCTGCGCCTTCGCGTCGCTGAGGAGCGCCTCCGCAAAGAGAACACCTACCTCAAGGGACGCGAGGAAAAACGCGCGGAAAAGCGCGAAATCATCGGCACCTCCAAGGCGATGGAGGAGATGAAGAAGAAGCTCGAGAAGGTGGTGAACACCCGCGTCTCCGTCCTCATCGAGGGCGAGACGGGAGTCGGCAAGGAGCTCGTCGCCTCCGCCGTGCACTACCGGAGCAATCGTCGCGACAAGCTCTTCGTCGCCACCAACTGCGCGGCGATGCCGGAGAACCTCCTCGAGAGCGAGCTCTTCGGGCACAAGAAGGGTTCGTTCACCGGCGCCACCGACGACAAGCGCGGCCTCTTCGAGCTCGCCGACAACGGCACGCTCTTCCTCGACGAAGTGACGGAGATGCCGCTGACATTGCAGTCGAAGCTCTTGCGCGTGCTGCAAGAGGGCGAAATTCGCCCCATCGGCTCGACCAAGGTCATCCACGTCAACGTCCGCATCGTCTCGGCGACCAACCGCAACGTCGAGAAAGAGGTCGCCGAAAGGCGCTTCCGCGAAGACCTCTTCTACCGTCTCAACGGCTTTCCGGTGCGTGTTCCGCCGCTGCGTGAGCGTCGCGAAGACATCCCGCTCCTTGCCGGCTTCTTCCTCGATCGCTACGCCAAGGAAATCGGCAAGGCCGTCGGCGGCTTCAGCCAACAGACGATGGAGCTGCTCCAAGGCTACGACTGGCCCGGCAACGTACGCGAGCTGGAAAATGAGGTGCAGCGCATCGTCATCCAAATCGATCCCGGTGGCTTCGCCACGCCCGATTTGCTCAGCCCGCGCATTCGTCACGTCGATGGCGTCGTCGATCGCGCGCAGCCAGCGAAGGGCACGCTGAAAGAGATGATGGATCAGGTCGAGCGCTTCGTCCTCATCGAGAGCCTCCGCGAGCACGGCAACAACAAGACGGCCGCCGCGCGCACTCTCGGGATCACTCGCGAAGGCTTGCACAAGAAGCTGCGAGCGTTCGGAATCACGTAATTTCCGCGCTTCTCGCCTTCCGGCTCGGTCCGCTCGCTCCCCGCTCCGAGGCTGGCTATGACCAGGACATGCGCACTCGCATGCCTGTCGCGCTCGCCGGTCTCGGCAGTCTCATTCTCACGGCCAGCCTCGGATGCAAGAAGCCGCCGCCGCCGCCCGATGACGACATCGTCAATGGCAATCGCAAAGCCGCTGCGCACGTCTGTGCTCAGCCCGACTCGCTGCCCTGTCACGTGGCGCACGTCACCGACAGCGATCCGCTCGCGCGCACCAAGGCCATCGACAGCCTGATTCACGCCTGGGACGTGGCGAAGAAGGACGGCGATACCGACAAGTATCGAAAGGCGGTCTCGATCGATCTGGCGAAGGAGTGGCGTTCGGGACTCTTGAAGCCGGACGAGCAGAAGAAGATCGGCGTCCTCCTCGCCGACCTCGGTGATCCGCGATTGGTCCCTGATTTTCGCGCTTCGCTCGAGACGCTGAAGGATGGTCAGGAAGAGGTCGCGCTTCTGGCGGTGCGGGCGATCGTCGCCGGGGCAGGGGCGGCCGAGGCCGACGAGAAGAAGAAGGTCGGCGCGGCGCTCCTCGGCGTGCTCGGCAAGGTGAAGTGGGACGTGGCCAAGTCGGCGGAGGTCGGCAACGCCGTCACCGACGCGCTGGGCTCGCTCGCGCTCGAAGGCACCGCCGAGAAATTGGTCGAGGTGCTGCAGGTGAAGAACGACGGCGAGGACACGACGCCGACCAAGGCGCTGACCGCGTCGCAAGTCGCGGCCGCGCGCGCCCTCGGGAAAATGCAGGCGAAAACGTCGGCGTCGGCGATGGTCGACGTCCTCTTCGACGACCTCTCGCGGATGGTGAAGCGCTGGGACTCGGCGACGTACGCCAACGTCAACAAGGGTGCCGTCTCCACCGATGCCGTCGCGACTGCGATTCGCGCTGCGCTGATCGAGATGGGGGACGTCGGCGTCGATGCCCTCGCGCCCTACGCGCTCGCCGACGAGACCGACGGCAAGGTGAAGGCCGTCGCCGCCAAGTTCGTCGGCTTCGTCCCGCTCTACGACGTCGCGCCGCGTCCGCTGGCGTACGCCGATTTCGCCGCCGCCGGTCTCTCGCGCATCGCCACGCCGGCAGTGGTCAAGCGCCTCGAAGCCGCTGCCCGCGCCGAGGGCACGATCCCCGAGACGCGCGAACGAATCCTTCGGGTGATGCTCACGGCGCCGGTCGATCCGCTCCTCGAATCGGCTTTGAAAGAAGGCGTTCCGCGTCTTTCGCCGGGCGGACAGGCGATCGTGCTCGGTGACGTCGTCAACGCCAATTCGTCGACTTACGTCGAGTGGCTGCTGACGATCGGTTCCGACGCCAAAGCCGAGTCCAAGCTGCGCGACCTCGCGCGCGAGGCGGCGATGTGGCTCGCTACCAAGGAGCAGCAAGCGGCGGTCGTGAAGTCGTTCGACCCACGTGCGCTCGGAAATCATGGTCCGCCCTATGCGCGCGCCTACGGGCCGACCTCGCAGAACTGCGACGACGCGGCCATCGACAAAGGCCTGGCCTGTCGCGACGACGCGAAGGACGCGTACGTCGTCTGGCGCGAGCTGCCGTTCACCGCCAAGGACGTGCTGACGACGGTCGGCGAGCTCACCACCACGTGCGAGGCCAAGGCCAGCTGCTACTTCGACGAAGCCAGGAAGGCGCAGGACGTGCTGAAACTGGGCTCCTATTCGACGCCGAGCGTCGACGAAGCGAAGGCGCGCATCCGTCTGCGAAAGTCGATCACCATGCTCGGTGAGGTCGGCGGCGAGTCCGATTGGCTGACCGTCGTCGCCGGGCTCAGCAAATTCAGCGACTACGAAGTGCAGGACTACGTCGCCCGCGCGCTGGTCGCGGCCTTTCCCAAGGGCAACGCCAAGGTGGTGAGCGCGCTCGAAGCAGTCGTCGCCAAGGCGAGGCCGGTGAAGGTGCCTGGCAGCACCGTGCCGCCGCCGCCGGTGCCTTCGAGCGACTTCATTCCCGAGCGAGAGCTGATCGCGATCGAGACCGGCATGAGCGTCCTGCGACTGCGTCTAAAGCCGTAAATCGTGCCGAATTCGTCAGGTCAGCCCTCGTACGACTCGTCCTGCTCGATCCTCGACAGCACCCAGTCGAAGTCACCAGTGGTGACCTTGACGTGGCAGAACTCGCAGCTGCCGACCATGTTGATTTTCAGCGGCGCTCCGCAGTTGGGGCACACCTGATCGCTCCGCGCCGGGCGTCGTGACTGCGCGCCGCGGATCAGCGTCCAGTACTCGGTGTAGCGGCGCTCGTCGGTGTCGCTGCCGCGGACGATGCCGTCTCTTCCGGTGCGGACGACGTAGTCGAGGCCGGTCGCATGCACGCGCACCGTGAGCGAATCGTAGAACCGATCGCTCCCCACCTTGGCGCACTCGACGGCGGTCACGCGCGCGCCATCGAGCATGTTTTTCAGCCCTTCCGCGCGATAGGCCTCGATCCAATAGACCTGCATCTGGAAGAGGTTGTCGGTGACGTACGGGCGCACGCGCGCGAAATCGAGCGCCGACCAGCCTTCGTTGAGCTGCGCGTGGATGGCCCGCACGCGCGCCTCGAATGCTTGCCAGTTGAAGCCCGGATCGCGCACACAAAGCTCGCCGAAGCGCTCTTTGGCGTCGGGCGAGATCACCGTCGGCCAATCGGTGCCGACCTCTTCGGTGTCGGTCGTCAGCTGCGGCGGACGGGCTTCCTTGTCCTGGATTTGGATGTCGGTGACGAGCCAGTCGAACTCGCCGCTGCCGACCTGCGTCTGGCAGTAGCTGCAGGTGCCGCCACGAATGGTGCTGTTTTCCAGGGGTGCGCCGCACTTCGGGCAGCAGATGGTGCGGGCGCGGTCGGGCGTGCGCGAGAGGACGCCCATGCGACGGAAGAGGCTCCAGCTCTCGCGGACGTAGTAGGTCTGCGCGTGCCCGCTCACGACCTCGACGTAGTTGACCTCCAGCTCGAGCCCGACGTTCACGCCTGGTGAGCCTTGGCCGAGGCCGTTCACCGAGCGGAAGTGCATCGCGCCGATGATCACGCCCTTCACCTCGGTCATCCCTTGCGGTCGCAAGAGCACGCCGCGCGCTTGCGGGCCGAGGTAGGCCGACATGGCCTCGATTTGTCCGAGGCCGCGCGCGCGCTGGACCTCGGCGTAGAGCGCGTAGACGAAGTCCTCGAAGAGGACGCGCGAGAAGTTGGCGTCGGTGGCGCGGAGCTGATCGAGCTGAGACGCCGGCGAGGGACCTGACTGCTGACGCTCGACGCGCACGGCATGATGACGACGCGCGCGATCTTCGTCGACGCCGGCGGTCCACTCTTTCTGCAGCTTCGCCTTGTTTTTGGCGGCCCAAACCATTCCGACGACGACGACGATGAGCAGCGGAACGCCGATCACCGGGTACTCGATGGCGAACTGCACGAGGTACACGAGGATGAGCGCGATGCCGCCGCCACCACCTCCGCCCCCTCCGCCACCACCTCCGCCACCTCCTCCGCCACCACCTCCGCCTCCGCCGTAGCTGTCACCGCCGCCCGGACGCGCCGATGCAACGAACGTCACCAGCAAGATCGCGAGGGCGATCAACGAGCCGACCGTCGCAAGCGTGATGCTCGCAGTGAGCTTTCGGCGAGAGCGCTTCATTCGGCGTCCTCGTCGGCGCCGACCTCGTCGGGGAGCTCGTTGACGTCGTCGTCACGGTGCGGATGCATCTTCGCCAGCGCCGGACCGAGCGTGCGCAATGCCGCGAGAAAACCGGCCCGATCGACGCTCGCGAGCGCGCGCTTCATCGCCTCGCAGGCCTTGGCGTACGCCTCGTCCTTGGCGTCGATCGCCCAATCGCCGACCACCTCGACGCTGCGCTCGAAGGTGGAGACGTAGACGAGGATGCCCCAACGACCGGTGCAGCGATGGACCCCGAGATCGACGAAGTGGGTGCGCGCCGCGCGACGGACCAGTTCGTGTCGTTGCTTCGGCGTCGTGAAGAGTCGGCGCAGGAGCGGGACGTACGTCGAGAGGAGCGCGCCGAAGCCGAAGCCGAGGGCGACGTTGAGCGGGAACGACCAGAGCGGGAACGGTTTATCGACGTACAAGAGCAGGAGCAGCGTTCCCACCGAGACGACGAATCCCCAGAGAAAATCGGCGCTTCGGTAGCTGCCGGAGGCGTGCCTGAGCGTGACGACGACCTCGGCCGAGGTCTGCGCTTCGATCTCTTTGATCGCCGCGGTCGCGTCCTTGCGTGCAGAGTCCTCGAAGAAAGCGCGCTCGGACATGCTGCTCGGCTCTCGGCTCTACAGACCGACCGGGTGCCAGACGGTCTTCAACTCGAGGAAGGGCTCGATGCAGTGGAGCCCCTGCGCGTCGTCGCTCGCCCATTGATCGAACGTCTTGCCGCGACCGTCGCGCACCTTCACGCGCTTGACGTTGTCGGCGCCGAGGACCGCGGCTTCCTTGGCGAGCGCGTCGTCGACGGTGGTGCTCTTCCAGACGTCGAGCGCCTGCACCTCCATGTGACGAGCCACCTGCGAGACCAATTCGCTGCGCAGCCCCGTCAGCATGTTGACCACGCCGCCCGGCAAATCACTGGTCGCGAGGCACTCCGACCAGACGACGGCGGTGCGCGGATCGCTCTCGGGCGCGAGCACGAGCGCGCCGTTGCCGGAGACGATGACCGGCAGCACCGTGGAGACGAGGCCGAGGAGAGCAGGGGCGTCGCCATCGGGCGCGACCACCGCGACGACGCCGGTCGGCTCGGGGTGACTGACGTTGTAGTGCGGCCCCGCCACCGGGTTGAGCGAGGAGACGAGGAGCGAGATCTTGTCCGGCCAACCGGCGTAGTGGATGACGCGATCGATGGAGGCGTCGACTTCACGTGCGGCGTTCGCGGCGGAGGCTCCCGCACCCTTGCGTGCCTCGACCAATTCGCCGCGACGACCTTCCATCACTTCGGCCAGGCGATAGAGCACCTGACCACGCAAATAGGCCGTTTTTCCAGCCCATGAGTGATGTCCGGCCTTGGTCGCGATGACCGCGTCACGCACATCTTTGCGCGAGGCGCGGGCGACGTTGGTGACGCCTCCGGTGACCGCGTCGGGGACGGGGAGCGAGCGACCGCTCTCGCTGCGGATGAACTCTCCTTTGACGAAGAGCTTGTACGTCTTCTCGACGGGGACGCGTCCGGTGTTGCCGTTGGCTTCGCTCATGGTCACACCATCTCCAAATAGGGAGCGAGGCCCGCGCGCCCGCCTTCGCGACCGAAGCCGCTCTCTTTGTAGCCGCCGAAGGGGGACGTCGGATCGAACTTGTTGAAGGTGTTCGCCCAGACGACGCCGGCGCGCATGCGCTTCGCCATCCAGAAGACCTTCGCCGCCTTGTCGGTCCAGATGCCGGCGGAGAGGCCGTACATCGTGTTGTTCGCCTTCTCGACCGCCTCGTCGGGCGTGCGGAAGGTGATGACCGAGAGGACCGGCCCGAACACTTCTTCCTGCGCGATGCGATGTGACTGTGAGACGCCGGTGAAGAACGTCGGCGCGAAGAAGTAACCCTTGGTCGGGATCTTCGCCGACGACTGGTGGATCGCGCACCCTTCGGAGACCGCTGCTGCGACGAGCTCGTGGATTTTTTCGAGCTGCATCTTGGAGTTGATGGCGCCGACGTCGGTGTTCTTGTCGAGCGGATCGCCGACGCGGAGCTGCTCGATGCGACGCGAGAGTTTGCGGACGACGACGTCGTGGATCGACTCTTCGACGAGGAGCCGCGAGCCCGCGCAGCAGACGTGGCCTTGGTTGAAGTAGATGCCGTTGACGATGCCGTCGACCGCTTGATCGATCGGCGCGTCCGCGAAGACGATGTTCGCCGCCTTGCCCCCGAGCTCGAGCGTGAGACGCTTGTTCGTCCCCGCGATGGCGCGCTGGATGCGCTTGCCGACGTCGGTCGAGCCGGTGAAGGCGATCTTGTCGACGCCCGCGTGATCGACGAGCGCGCCGCCGGTCTTGCCCGCGCCGGTGACGATGTTGACGACGCCCGGAGGCAGGTCGCACTCCTGGATGATCTCGGCGAGGAGGAGCGCAGTGAGCGGCGTCGTCTCGGCCGGCTTCAAGACCACCGTGTTGCCGCAGGCGATCGCCGGCGCGATTTTCCACGCCGCCATCAGGAGCGGGAAATTCCAGGGGATGATCTGTCCGGCGACGCCGAGGGGGCGCGCGCGTCGACCGGCGAAGGCGTAGTCGAGCTTGTCGGCCCAGCCGGCGTAGTGGAAGAAGTGCGCTGCCGCGAGCGGGAGATCGACGTCGCGCGACTCTTTGATCGGCTTGCCGCCGTCGACCGATTCGACGATCGCGAGCTCACGCGCACGCTCTTGGATGCGACGCGCGATGCGGTAGACGTACTTGCCGCGCTCGCTCCCGCGCATCTTGCCCCACGTGCCTTCGAAGGCCTTGCGGGCGGCGCGGACGGCGGTGTCGACGTCGTGCTCGTCACCCTCGGCGACGTCGGCGATGTGCGACTCGTCGGCCGGGTTGTGCGTCGCGAAGTGCTTGCCGGAGTGCGGCGCGACGAACTTCCCGTCGATGAAGAGGTCGTAGCGACCTTTGAGGCGGACGTGATCTTTCGCCTCGGGGGAGGGGGCGTAGGTCCACCCGGCCCTTTCGCGTCGCGGCGCGAGCTTCGTCTCGTGCGTCTTCTTCGTGATGTCGGTGGCCATGTTCAATCCTTCGAGAAATAGTCTTCGCCCGCGTACGACCCGGTGCGCTCTTTCTCGAGCTGCATCAGCACGTCGTTGAGGAGCGCGCTCGCTCCGAAGCGGAAGAGGTCGGGGTCGAGCCACTCGTCGCCGAGCGTCTCTTTGACGATGCAGAGGTACTGCAGCGCTTGCTTGGCGGTGCGGACGCCGCCCGCCGGCTTCATGCCGATGTTGCGTCCGCCGGCGTCGACGTGATCGCGAATCGCCTCCAGCATCAGTAGCGTCACCGGGAGCGTCGCCGCCGGCTGCACCTTGCCGGTCGACGTCTTGATGAAGTCGCCGCCCGCTTCGATGGCGAGGTCGCTGGCGAGGCGAATGGCGTCGTAGGTGCCGAGCTCGCCGGTCTCGAGGATGACCTTGAGGTGCGCTGCGCCGCACGCCTCTTTGGTCTGCGCGATTTCGTCGAAGACCTTGCCGTAGTCGCCGCGGAGGAAGGCGCCGCGATCGATGACCATGTCGATTTCGTCGGCGCCGAAGTCGACCGCGCGACGCACGTCGATGAGCTTGACCGCGAGCGGCGATTGCCCGCTGGGGAACGCCGTCGCCACCGACGCCACCTTGACCGTCGTCCCTTCGAGCGCGCGCTTGGCGACGGCCACGAGGTTCGGATAGACGCAGACCGCGGCGCAGCTCGGCAAATCGAGGCGTTCGCTCGGCCGCGCGGCCTTGCGACACATCGACACCACCTTGCCCGGCGTGTCTTTTCCTTCGAGCGTCGTCAGGTCCATCATCGCGATCGCGAGCTTCAGGCCCTCGACCTTCGACGCCTTCTTGATCGAGCGCTTGGCGATGGACGCGGCGCGCTCTTCGAGGGCGATGGCCTCGATCGGCGGACTCTTCGGCGGACGATAGCCACGCGGTCCGCGGGTGCCTCCGGTGGGGACGACGAGCGCTGCCTCTTGGGCACCCGTTCCCGTCCTCGAAGTCGGGCGGTGTTTGCCGTTGCGCTGCTCAGCTCTCGCCTGTCGCGTCACTCGGGTCGATGTCTGCTTGCGGGTCGCCACGGCGCGCGAGAATAGTCGTCTCGCCGTCCCGAGAGAATCAGATTCCGCGGAGCGTCTGGCGCGCCGCGTCGAGCGTGCGGTCGAGCTCGCGTTCTCCGTGCCGTGCGCTGATGAAGGCCGCTTCGTACTGCGAGGGCGGCAAATAGATGCCCTTGCTCAGCATCCCCGCGTGCCACTTGCCGAAGCGGACCGTGTCGCTGACCTTGGCGTCGTCCCAGCTCTTGACCGCGGTGCGATCGGTGAAGAAGAGGGTGAACATCGACCCCACGCGCTGGACGATTCCGGGCACGCTCGTCTCGCGAAGGATGCCCTCGAGCCCCGTCTGGAGCTTCCCGCCGAAGGCCTCGAGGCCGGCGTAGAGCGCCTCGCCTTCGCGTTCGAGGATCGCGAGCGTCGCCAATGCGGCGGCCACCGCGACCGGATTCCCCGAGAGCGTGCCCGCTTGATAGACGCCGCCGAGGGGCGCGATCACCGACATCACGTCGCGACGTCCACCGTACGCCGCGAGTGGCATTCCGCCGCCGATGACCTTCCCGAGCACCGTCAAATCAGGCTTGATTCCGTATTTCGCCTGCGCCCCGCCGAGCGCGAGACGGCTGCCGGTCATCACCTCGTCCATGATGAAGAGCGCGCCGTGCTGCGTGCAGAGCGCGCGTACGCCTTCGAGGTAGCCGGCCTCGGGCGGGACGCAGCCCATGTTGCCGACGACGGGCTCGAGGATGACCGCGGCGATGCGCTCGGGCGCGCTCTCGAACGCAGCTTGGAGCGCGGCGAGATCGTTGAAGGGGACGACGGTGGTGTCCTGCGCCGCGCCTTTGGGCACGCCGAGGCTGTCGGGCGCGCCGAGGGTCGCCAGGCCGCTCCCTGCCTTCACGAGGAACATGTCGGCGTGCCCGTGGTAGCAACCCTCGGCTTTGACGACGACGTCGCGCTTGGTGAAGCCGCGGGCGACGCGGGCCGCGCTCATCGCCGCCTCGGTGCCGCTGGAGACCGCGCGCAACATCTCGATCGAGGGGTAGAGGCGCGAGATCGTCTCGGCGTAGGTGATTTCCCGCTCGGTGGGCGCGCCGAACGAGGTCCCGCGGGCAGCGGCGTCGGTGATCGCCTTCACGACCTCGGGGTGCGCGTGACCGAGGAGCATCGGCCCCCACGAGCCGATGTAGTCGACGTAGTCGCGACCGACGCGATCGTAGACGTAGGCGCCTTCGGCCCGATCGACGAACACCGGCACCCCACCCACCGCGCGGAAGGCACGGACCGGCGAGTTCACGCCGCCGGGAATGTGTACGAGCGCTCGTTCGAGGAGGTTGACGTCGCCTTTGCGGTCGGATTGGTTGGCGTCCATCTCCCGTCTCTAGAGCGCGTGCGGCGGGGTGTCTCGCTCCTCGTGGGGCTCCTCAAGCTCGCGAGCGCTCGCGAGCGCCTTGCGAGCCTCGAGGACGAGAAAATCGAACGCAGGGGATTCGCCGATGTCGAAAAATGTTCGGCTGGCGACAACTACGCGTACTCTCCTCGCCGCGGCAGCCCGGCACGGAGTTCGACCAGCCAGGTTGCCATGGATTTCATCGCGTCCGAGGAGGCAGACACGTGATCACCTGCGCGAAGTGCAGCAAAGAGAATCAGGACCACTACAAGTTCTGTCTCGGCTGCGGGGCCGAGCTGCCGCGCGACGCTGCGGCGGCGCCGAAGGCGTTTTCGCCGAAGACCCCCGCGCACGGAATGAAGGCCGCGGCCGCGCCGCCTCCTGCTCCGAATTTCGCGCCCCCCCCGCCGGCGCCGAATTTCGCGCCGCCTCCTGCCGCGCCCACGCCGATGGCGGCTCCTGCACCGCAGCCGATGGCAGCCCCCGCGCCGCAGCCGATGGCGCCACCTCCGAACTTCGCGCCGCCACCCGCGCCGCCTCGCCCTGCCGCTCCGGCGCCGCAGCCGGCCCCGCAGCCGATGGCAGCGCCGCCGAATTTCGCACCGCCGCCTCCTGCGCCGCAGCCGATGGCGCCACCTCCGAATTTCGCCCCGCCGCCTCCAGCGCCCCAGCCGATCGCGGCTGCGCCTGCGCCTGCCCCGGCCGCGTCGGGCGGTACTTGGTCGTGCCCCACCTGCGGGAACATCAACCAGCCGACCAACAAGTTCTGCGCGTCGTGCGGCACGCCTGCCGCTACGGCTGCGCCCTCGGTCGCTCCGGCGCCGATGATGATGCCGTCTGCTGGCGGTGGTGGCCCGAGCCGCTACTCGCTCACCGCGCTTCGTGCCGACGGCAGCGACGCCGGCAACTATCCGCTCGCCGAAGGCGTGACGATTCTCGGTCGCGATCTCGGCGGCATCTTCGGTGGCGACAGCTACCTCTCGCCGAAGCACGCCACCCTCCGGGTCGCCGGCGCACGCGTCACGGTCAAAGACGAGGGCTCCCTCAACGGCGTCTACATCAAGATCGCCCGCGACATGCCCATCGAGCTGCGTCCGGGGGACGTCTTCCGCATCGGGCAGGAAATCATCCGCTTCGAGCGCCTGCAGCCGCCGCCGCCGAGCCCCGATGGGGTCGAGCGTCTCGGCAGCCCCGGCGAAGGCGTCATCGGTCGCCTCGTCCTCATCACCGGGCGCGAAACCGGCGGCAACGCCTTCATCATCCAGTCCCACGGCATCCACCTCGGTCGTGAACGCGGCGACGTCATCTTCCCCGAAGATGGCTACGTCTCAGGGCTCCACTGTCGCATCGCCCCCGAGGCCGGACGCATCTTCCTCACCGACCTCGGCTCGTCGAACGGCACGTATGTGCGCTTCAGCGACGAACGCGAGCTCCGCGCCGGCGACGTGCTGCTGATGGGCCAGCAGTTGTTCCGCATCGGTGCGTAGTCGCAAACCGCTCGCCATCGTCGTGGTGGCGCGTCGGGGTGGCGTGGTAGAGTGACGGCGCGATGTCCGAAGCTCAGCCTGCGCGCCGCGTGATTCGCGTCGTCGCCGCCGTCGTCCAGAAGAACGAGCGCTACCTCATCACGCAGCGCCGCCCGACGGCCGTGCTCCCGCTCCTCTGGGAATTTCCCGGAGGTCGCGTCGAAGAGGGCGAGAGCGACTCCGCAGCGCTGCGACGCGAGGTGCTCGAACGTCTAGGGGTCGAGGTCGAGGTCGGACAGTTGATCTCGTTCGTCAGCCATCCCTACGAGAGCTACTCGGTCGACTTGCACCTCTACGAGTGCAAGCTGAAGAACGAGAACCTCCGCGCCCAAGCCGTCGCCGACTTCAAGTGGGTCACCTCGGGCGAGTTCGATCGCTACCCGTTCACGCCCGCCGACGAAGCGTCGATGACGAAGCTCCTCGGCGTTTCCTGAAGAGCAGTTCCATGCGTCGCTTCGCCGCCACCTCGCTGGCCATCGCATCCGTCGCATCCCTCGCGCTCGCGGCTGTGGCGTGCACGCCGGGAAATTCCGCTCCCTCTCCGCAAAAGGGCTCGCCGTCCGCGACTGCACCGCCATCGCAAGCCGTTGCGCCGTCTTCGTCGTCTCCGTCGCCTTCGTCCGCCGCGGCGATCTTCGGGAAGAAGCTGGGCGAAGACTCGCCCTTCGTCTCCCTCGCCGACCTCTACAAGGACCCGAAGAGCTGGGACGGTAAACGCGTGCGTACGCGCGGCAAGGTCGTCGCCGTCTGTCAGGCCGCCGGCTGTTGGTGCGACTTGCGTCCCGAAGCGAGCCCCGACGACGTCGCGGTGCCGACGCACGTGACGATGCACGATCACGCGTTCTTCCTCCCGAAGACCTCCAAGTCGAAGGTCGTCGATCTCGAAGGCGTCCTCGCCGTCCGTTCGCTCTCCGAAGAGGAAGTCGCGCACTACAACAGCGAAGGGGCGTCGCTGACGGCCGGCACCCCCATGCTCAACATCGACGCGACGGGTGTGGTGATGCAATGACGATCACCGTGCAAACTGTCGATATTTCGGCGATTTCCCGACGTCATCGGTAGGGCAGCGTGGCAGAGTCGACGGCGCCGGCAGGGTGGGCCTTCGGGGAGGCGACGGTGCTGCGCGCCGCGGCCTTCACGCACTTGGCGCTCCTCGCTTTCGGCCTCGTGTCGCCGGTCACGATCTTTGCGCCGTGGGGCATCGCGCTCGGTGAGCCGGCGACCTTCTTTCGCTTCGCGATCATCGCGCAAGGCACGCTCGGCTTCGCCCTCCTCCGCGCCGCCAAGGCACCCCGTCGCGACGGACGGCTCCTCGTCGAGACCGCCGCGCTCGTCGATTTGGCGTTTTTCTTCGTCCTTCTGGCCGACAGCTGGGCGCGCAAGCTGCCTCCGCGCGCCCCCATCGCCGGCGTGGTCGATCTCGTGTTCGGGGTCATGCTCTTCCGCATGGGCCGGCGCGACGCCGGCGGACGATCGACCTGAGCGCGTGCTAGAACGAGTGGCGATGTGGGGGTCGAAGACGGCGTTGGCGCTGGTGATGGGCGCATCGGTGGCGACGGCGCTCGTCGTCGGCACGCCTGCGACTGCACGCGCGGACGACGACGCCAACGCGGCTGAGGTGAAGAAGCACTTCTCCAAC
This sequence comes from Deltaproteobacteria bacterium, assembly GCA_025363655.1. GTDB lineage: Bacteria > Myxococcota_A > Polyangia > Polyangiales > JADJMO01 > JANYDK01. Next base: position 24,854 of record JANYDK010000065.1, read on the forward strand.
GCCAACGAGCTCTACAAAGAGCAGAGGTACGGCGACGCGCTCATCGAGTACGACGCCGCCTACGAGCTCAGCCACAACTTCAAGATCCTCTACAACCGCGGCCAATGCCTGGTCATGGTGAAGCGTGAGCCGGAAGCGATCGAGACCTTCCACCGCTACCTGACCGACGGCGCCAAGGCGATCACCGACGATCGCCGCACGGAGGTCGAGGCGTACATCAAGGAGCTGGAAGGGCGGCTCGGCGGGCTCCTCATCGCCGGCGCGCCCGACGGTGCGGTCGTCGAGGTCGACGGACGGGTGGCGGCGACGACGCCCCTCGCGCACGCAATTTCGGTGGGTGCCGGTCAGCACGAGATCATCACGCGACCGCCGGGCGGAGGGGTGCCGAGCATCCAGAAGGTCTCGGTCATCGCTGGCAAAGAGGTGACGCTGAAGGTCGAGCTGGGGGTCGCTTATGCGCCTGCCCCCGTGCCGGCGCCGGTCGTCACCGCGGGCGCTCCGACGGGCTACGACGCGCCTGCCCCAGCGCCGCCTCCGCCGCCGAGCCAACGTCCGCCAACGGGGCTTCTCGCGCCCTCGTTCATGATCACCGCCATGGCCGGGGCCTCGGCGCCGACCAACGATTCGAAAAATAGCGGCGCGGCCCGCACTGCCCTCGGCGTCTTCGAGCTCGGCGCCAGCTGGCGGCTGAACTCGTTCTGGGAGCTCGGCGGGTTCGTCGCCCTCGCGGCCGGCGGGAAGAATCAGGGTGATTCGACGGCCGCCACCACCTCTTCGTCGACGGCGACGAATGGTGACTACGGTTACGGCAACTATGGTCTGAGGCTGCGTCTGCATCCCGTGCGCGGCCGAAAGTGGGATGGATGGCTCGGTTTCGATCTCGGACGCTTCGTCGAGACCTGGAAGAACACCGGGACGACCAACTTCACAGCACAAGGCGCCGCGCTCGGCATCGGGTTCGGCGTCGATTTCTCGCTCGCTCGTGCGTGGGCGTTGGGCGGCAGCCTTCGCTATCTCTCGTCGACGGTCTCGTGTGCATCGGGCGACACCACCTGCGAAAGCCTGGGAATTGCGGGCACGCGGGGCTTCGTCGAGCTCGGAGTGCGACTCGTCTGGGTGCTTCCGTACGGTCAACCGCATGCCGCCGAGACGACCGCGGCCAAGGTCCCGGCCCCCTTCGACCCCTTTGCGCGTTGATGGGGACCCCTCGCTTCTGGTACTCCAACACTGTCGGCCCTGGGCTCACGTGGGACATCGCCCCCGTCGGCTCGGATCAGCCCGGAGGATTTCCATGCGCTTCGGCATCCGCAGTCTCGTAGGTCTGACGCTCGCGAGCGCGCTCGCCACCTCGGCAGTTGCAACCACGACCAGCACGGCGTCTGCCCAATCGGCAGTCAGCGGCACCGGCAAGGGCATCGCCGGCGGCGCGCTCCTCGGCGGCGAGGCGGGCTTCATCGTCCTCTCGGCTGCCGGCGCCAAAGACAGCTGGATGTACTGGGTGATCCCCAGCGCACTCGCCATCGGCGGCGGTATCGGCGGCTACTTCATCGAGAAGGGCAAAGTAGGCTCTGACGCCCAAATCCCGATGTATCTGTTCGCGGGCGGCATGGCGATGATCATCCCGACGGTGGTCATCTCGCTCAGCGCCAACACGTACTCGCCGGGCAGCGAAGACGCGACGCCGGTCGATGCCGCACCTGCCGATGCCGGCAAGCCGAGCCTCGGCGTCCAGGTCAACGGTGGCGCTGGTGGCGGCACCACGACGACGGCGCCTCCCGGCACGCCGAAGCACAAGCCGAAGCACTCGTCGTTCGTCGCGCCGCCGGTCGTGCGCGAGCAAGGCCTCGTCAACTTCGACGAGCTGACGACGCTCAAAATCGGCCTCCCGCTGGTGGCGTTGAAGCCGATGTACACGAAGACCGAGATGACGCAGTTCAATCAGGCGCAGCGCTTCGAAGTGCACGCGCCGATCGTCTCCGTCGCGTTCTGAAGTCGGAGGCTCGCAGGGAGTTGGCCCGCGGAGGCGGATTCTGCGCATGAGAGATCGGGGTCTCCTCGATCATGCGCTCCGCCTTCCGCTCGTCCATTTTGCCATTGCCGCTGTGGGTGGTCGCTGTCGCAGCGTCGGTCGGCTGTTCGCCCTATCGCGGCGACCTGCCGCCGAGCACGCTCGATTTGGTCGATTTCCAGCCGCGTGAAGCGGACGTCGGCGATCACCTCGAGGTCATCGGCACCAGTTTGCCGCGCAAGAGGCCGGCGAAGGTGACGTTTCGGGGGCACCTCGCGCAGCCAGGGCGAGAGCCGGTGGCGGTCGAGATCACCACCGTCGGTGAGTCGACGAGCGAAGGGCGCGTCGACCTCGTGCTCACCGAAGGGCTCGCCGGCGAGCTCTGCGGCGTCGGCGAAGAGGCCGTGCACACGACCTTCCATGGCGACGTCGAGCTCTCGTTCGCGGCGATCGATCCTGGCGCGCCCCCGCTCTCGGGACGGGTGCGCGACGTGGTCCTCGACGTTCGTCCTGCTTCCATCACGTCGACCGGCTCGGTCGAAGATGGTCAGCGTGCGCTCGTGTTCATGGGGATCACGCTGGCGACGTCGACGGCCTCGAGCGCGATTCTCACGATGAAGGATGGCACCACGCAGGAAGGTCGCATCGTCGGCGACCCGTCCGCCGATCCGATTCTCTTCGAAGGAAAGAGCGGTGAGCGACGCAGCGTGCCGCGTGCGGAGATCGTCACCGTGCAGGGGACGTCGAGCGCGCTCGCTTCGGGAGGGCTGCTCGTCGCCGCCGTGCGTGAAGGCTCTCCGGCACGACTCGCAGGCCTCACGTCTGGTGACGTCATCGTCGAAATCGACGGGCTCCGCGCGGCCTCGATCGGTGACGTGGTGCCGGTGTCGTCGACCAGCGTCCTCATGGTGCGTCGCGACAACGAGCCGGTGCTCCATCCGGTGGCGATTTCGATGCGTGGCTTCCAGCGTCGACTTCCGATCGCCCTCCTCGGCGCGACGCTCCTCGCCGTGCTCGCGGCGGCGAGCGTGGGGCTCTCGACCCTCGTCGGTCGTCGCACCACGGGCTGGCTCTCGCGACGGCTGGCGAATCACGCGAATCGCCCAGATCGCGCGGGTGAGCCACGCGTGTCGCGTCGGTGGCAAGTGCTCCCGATCGCGGCCGTCAGCGCCGGGTTGGTGCTCATTCCGCTCGGACAGCGCTCGCTCGCGGCGACGTACGATCTCGCGGCGCTGACCATCGTCGCGGTCACCGCGCTGATCGCGTCGCCGATCTTGCGGCCTACCGGAGGTGCACCCGGCGGCGCGTTCGTGGCGCGGTCGCGCGCGCTCGTGCATGCGTTTCTCACGCAGATGCCCGGCGTCGTCGCGCTCGCGTGCGCGGTGATGACGATCGGATCGTTGCGCTTGGCAGACGTCGTCGGCGCGCAGGGGAGTGCGCCGTGGCGTTGGCTCGCCTTCAAGACACCGGTCACGGCCGCGCTCTTCGCGCTCTGGCTCGCACCGGCGCTCGCGGCGTCGCCGAGTCGAAGCGATCTTCCGGAAGCGCCTCCGGATGGGGCCGAGGGCGCGCAGCTCTCGGTCTGGCTCGGCGCGCTCGTGACCAGCGCGCTCGGCGCAGCGGTATTTCTCGGTGGTTGGCACGTGGACGACGACGCCTCGATGGGCGCGCGTCTCGTCGGCGCGGTGCTCTATCTCGCCAAGGTCTGGGCACTCCTCTTCGGCCTGATGTGGATTCGGCGGACCTTCCCCCGTCGCACGGCCGGGAGCCCACTCTCTGGGTGGCGCGGCCTCGTTCCCGCAGCCATGGTCGCCCCCTTCGCCACGCTCGCGGGCCTGGCGATGCAACCCTCGATCGACCGCGTCGGACTCGGCGGCATCCTCGCCACGGCCACTTTTGCGGCCTCGATCGTCGCTGCCAGTTGGCTCTGCGCGCGCGTGCTTCATGCTCGAAGAATCGTCTCCACCGAGCACCTCGACCCTTATCTTTGAGCTGCTGTCGAATGGGAATTTCCATGACGCCGGGCACGCTCGCAGGCGAGTCGGCCCCGCATGCGTTCGTGGTAGCGTGCGCGCCGGATGAGTGGGCTCACCGGAGCGCTGCAGCACGTTCTGCTGACGCGGACGCTCGTGATCCTGGTGATCGCGCCGCTCCTGCAGGCGCTCGGCGAGCTCTTCGCGCATCGGTGGCTCACCCGCTCGCGACTCGGAAAAAGCTGGGCGATCGGTTGGGGGGCGCTCCAAGTCGGGCTCGTCGGTTGGCACGTCGTGAAGCTCGAGATCGGTGAGCCGAGCGACCACTTCCTCTTGCAGCCGCTCGGATCGGTGGCGCGGATCGGTTCGCTCGACGTCGAGGTCACGTTCGCGCTCGAACCTCGCACGGCGGGGCTGCTCCTCGTCGCCGTGCTGATCACTTCGGCTGCGTCGGTCGGGTCGCGCATCGATCGAGGGCCTGCCTGCGCGCCTTCGTTCGTCGCTGCCGGGGTGGCGATGGCGTTGATGGCCGACGGCTTCGCGCCGCTCGTCGTCGGTTGGACGCTCGCCGGGGTCGCGGGCTCGACCTTCGCCCTACGAGGTGTCGTCGCCGCGTTCGCTTCGTCGTTCGCGCTCGTCGGCGCGGGCGCGTTGCTCTTCTGGACGCTCGGCGGATCGTGGGGAATTCCCATCGGTTGGGACGTCGAGTACTCGCGGCGCGATCCTCGTCCGCAGCTCGCCGAGAGTGAGTCGTTGAGCCTCGACGCCGCGCCCGATGCGCTCGGGCCGGCGGTCTATCCCGTCACGGTGCGTGCGGGCGCTTCCCCAGACGGTCGTGACGTCGACGAATCGCGTGCGTACCTGACGATGACCGCGCTGCCGGACGCGCGCATCTACCTCGCGGGAGGCGAGACGCCCGTCGCCAGCGCGCCGTTCGTTCGTCTCGAGCTTCCTGCGGGTGAGGTCGACGTCGAGATCGAAACGAGCGCGCGCGCGCCGCGCATTCGATTGCCGCACGTGAAGCTCGCGGGAGGCAGCGAGGTCGCGCTCGTGCCCCTCGGACCGACGCTCGGGCTCCGCGCGCTCTCCGATCAGTTGATGGTGCTGGACGCCGCGAGGGTCCCCACCGTGCGGCGCATCCTCGACGCCGAGATGCCATTTCATCGCAAAATATGGGGCAACTCGGCGACGGCGTTCGCGCTCGCGCTGCTCGCCTTCGCGGCCTTGGCGGCGCTCGCGCAGTGGCCGATGCACGGTTGGCTGCTCGAGGCGCAGGAGGCACACGAACACGCGACGTCGTCGGCGTTGCTCGTCGGCGTTTCGATGCCGCTCCTCGGAGCGCACCTCCTGGCGCGGTCGGCGTTTCTCTTCGAGTTGGTGCCTGGAGCGGCGAAGGTGGCGACCGCGATTGGCCTCGCTGGCGCGCTGCTCGGTGGGGTTTCGGCGATCGCGCGTCGCAATGGTGGGCGTCGTCAGGCGTATCTGGCGATCGCGCTCTTCGGCCTCGTCCTTTCGAGCGCCGCGTCGAAGCCGGGCTGGATGCTGGCGCCGCTGCTCGGCGCGATCGTCTGTCTCGTCCTCGATGCGCGTCGCAGCTCGGTGACCGATGCGACGGAGACGCCGGACGATTCGGTGCTCGCGCTCGCCGATCGCTCGCTGCGAAAGGCGCTTTTCTTCGGCGTGCGCGTGCTCACGCGGGTGGTCGCGTTCTGCGAGCGGGTGATCTTTCGCCGGCTCGGCCTGCTCACCTTGCCGGCGCTGATCGGTCTCGCGATCTTCACCTCGTCGCGCGTTGCGAATGCGAATGCGAATGCGCAAGACGTGCACGAGGTTCGCACGTACGGCGGCACGCTCGTCATCGTCGAGAGCGGGCCGATCGAGCTCGATGCCGAGGGGCGCGCGCAGCTCACGCTTCGCAACGGCAGCGATGCACCGCTCCTCGTCACCAGCCTCTACGGCCGCACCACCGAGCGCGATCCGCGCATTCCGGGCACGTTGACGGTGTCGTTCGACGGCGGGGCGGCGAAGGGACCGATCGAAGCCGGCGCCTCACGGGTCGTGCACGTCGTCTGGGATCGCTCGGGTTCGCGGCTCTCGCAGCTCTTCGCGCATGTGGTCGTCGAGTCGACCGACGTCGCGACGCCGCAGATGGCGATCGGCATCGTCGGACGTGCCGGACCCGCGCGCGGGCCGCTCGCCTTCATCACCAACCACGTGCTCGGCATCCTCATCGGGCTCCCGCTCTTCGCCGCGATCGTCGGGCTTCTCGTGGGACTCGCGCGCGGACGATCGACGTGGGCTGCGCGCAACGCCTTGGTCGTCGGTCACGGGGTGGCGGTCGCGGCGACCGGCGTGCAGCTCGGATTGGCGGTGTGGATCGTGCGCGTCTTCGACGGGAGCGTCGGTCGCGCCGATGGCAATGACGGCCTACAACTGATCGAGCACGCGCGCATCGCTCGCGGAGCACCCTTCGAATGGTTCGTCGGCGTCGATGGAATCGGCGTCGGGATGGTGGTGCTCACGGCGGCGATCGGCTTCGTCGGGGTCCTCGCCGGCAGGCCGCCAAGCGCACGCGGTGAGGCCTATTTTCCGCTATTTTCGCTGCTTTTGGCGGCGCTCATGGCGAGCTTCTGCGCGGTCGACGTCGGCCTCTTCTTCGTCGCCAGCGAGACGGCGCTCGTGACCTTGGCGCTCCTCGTCGCGAGCTTCGGAGGCGAAGGGCGGAGGCGTGCTGCGGGCAAGCTGACCATCGCGGCCATCGTCAGCGGCGTCGCGCTCCTCGTCGGCTTCGTCGCGCTCTCACGTCACGCCGAGCCGACCTTCCTCATCGATGGCGCGCGTACGTTTCGCTCGACGTCGGTGCCCGAGCTCTCGCGCGTCGATTTCCTCGGGCAGGGGGCGAGTCTCTTCGGAGTGCCGCTGGCCGAGGTGGCGTTTGCCGCGCTCTTCGTCGGCTTCGCGGTCCTCGCCTCGCTCGCGCCGTTCCACGGTTGGCTCCCCGACTTGATCGTCGAGACGCCGCCTGCCGTCGGCATCGTCGCGCTCGCTCTGGTGACGCGGCTCGGGCTCCACGGGCTCCTGCGCTTTGGGTTCGGGATCCTCCCCGAAGCGACGCGATGGGCAGCGCCGACGCTCGCCATCCTCGGCGTCGTGCAGATTTTCTACGCGGCATTTGCTGCCCTCGGGAGCACTGATCGAAGGCGCACGCTCGCGTATCTGTCGATGGCGCACGTCGGGTTCGCCATGCTCGGCGCGGCTGCGCTGACGCCGCAGGGGCTCTCGGGGTGCCTCGCGTCGTCGTTCGGGCAAGCGCTCGCGGTGACGCTGGCGATGTTGGTGCTCGAACGCATCGATCGCCTCGATCGCATCGATCGCCTCGAGATGTCGCGCGTGCGAGAGTCGCCCCGGCTCGCTGGACTCTTGGCGATCTCGCTCCTCTCCTCGGCGGGTGCGCCGGGGCTCGTCGGGTTCGTCGGCGAAGGTCTGGCGATCTTCGGCGCCTTTCCGGTCTATCGCGTGCTCTCGCTGCTTTCGGCGATCGGGCTCGTGCTCACGCTCGGCGCGCACGTGTCGTTCTTCGCGCGGATCTTCGCGGTGCGGCGCGAGCGTTCCCAGGCCGAGGTCACGGATCTCTCTTCACGTGAGCTCGGCGCGCTCGTACCGTTGGCGCTGGCGATCGTCGCGCTCGGGCTCTATCCACGGCCGCTCCTCGACGCGCCGCGCGGCACGCTCGAGGACTACCGCGTGCGCTTGAATCCGGGTGGGATTGCCGCGCTCGAGCGGCCGATCACGTCACCGGATCGCGAACGACGGTGCCGATTTCCTCGCCGAGGACCACGCGCTGGATGTTCCCCTTCGTCGTCAGCTTGAAGACGCGAATCGGCAGCTTGTTGTCACGACAGAGGGTGACGGCGGTGCCGTCCATCACGCCGATGCGGTCGGCGAGGAAGCGATCGTAGGAGAGGTCGGGGATCATCGTCGCGCCCGCGTGCTTGATGGGATCGGCGTCGTAGATGCCTTCGACCTTGGTCGCCTTGAAGAGCGCGTCGGCGTGGATTTCCATCGCCCGGAGCGCGGCCGCGGTGTCGGTCGAGAAGTACGGGTTGCCGGTGCCGGCGGCGAAGATCACGCAGCGGCCTTTTTCGAGGTGGCGAATGGCGCGACGGCGGATGTACGGCTCGGCGACCTGGCGCATCTCGAGCGCGGTCATCACGCGGGTCGGGACGTTGCATCGCTCGAGCGCGTCTTGCAGCGCCAGCGAGTTGATGACCGTCGCGAGCATGCCCATGTAGTCGCTCTGCGCGCGGTCCATGCCTGCCGCCGAGCCCTTGAGGCCGCGGAAGATGTTGCCGCCGCCGATGACGAGGCCGAGCTGGACGCCGAGCGCGTGGACTTCGGCGAGCTCGGCCGCGATGTCCTTCAGCGTCGTCGGTTGAATGCCGAAGGCTTCGGTGCTGCCTTCGGGGTTGCAGAGCGCTTCGCCGGACAACTTGAGCAGCACGCGGCGGTAGCGGAGGCCGGTGGCGGGCTTGGGCGGAGGGGCGGTGGGGCGCGGTTCGAGCATGCGGGGAGGGCGAATAGTCCTCGCGCACGCCAGGCACAACAGCGCCGGGGGGAACGTTAGTGAAGTTATGCGTTGTCGGGCGCTGCTCTCGGTACGCGACGCCCGGTGCCGATGCTATGGAGGCGCGGTGAGCGAACGTCCGGACAAGCTGGGGGAGACCGCGGAGGCTGCGGGTCCGCGTCGGTTCGATCTCACGCCTGGAGGCCAGCCTGTCGTGCACGGGCGCGGGGACGTGCGCCTCGATGCGGTCGTCGATTTCGTCGGCTTCGCGGCCCGCTCGCTGACGCTCACCACGTTCCTCGACGAGGCCCCGGCCCGGGTCGCGCAAATCTTCGCGGCGCCCGTCTGCTCGCTCTACCTCCTCGAGCCCGCGCCCCGCGACGACGACGAAATCGCCACCAGCGAAGATCCCGGCCGCCCGTCCGACGCGCCGCACGAGCTGGTCATGCGCGGGAACGTCGGCTTCCCGGCGATGGCGCTCGGCGAGGTCCGGCTGCGTCTCGGCGAAGGCGTCACCGGCATGGCGGTGGCCATCGGGCGCCCCATCTCGCTCGACGAGGCCGAGCATCACCCCAGCTATCGCGCCTTCTCGCAGCTCGGTGAAGAGCGTTTTCCCATCTTCCTCTGCGCGCCGATCACGGGCCCCGAAGGTCCGATTGGCGCGGTCACCGTGCAGCGCGAGGGCGGTCGTCCGTTCGCGCCGCGGGACGTCGAGCTGCTGGTGGCGCTCGCGGCCTCGTTGGCGCACGGCATCTTGCGCGCCGAGCTCCTCGATCAGCTGCGTGGGCAGCCGACCGCGCGGGGCCCTGGTGGGGGGACGAGGCGCGTCACGCTCACCGGCAGGCCGGTCGTTCCCGGACGTGCGGTCGGCGCGGTGTCGGCGATTCGTCGGCCGTCGACCCGTCCGCGCGACAACCCGCAGGTCGATCTCGTCGAACAAGAGCGCGTCGTGCGTGCCGGCTTCGAGCTCGCGGGGCGCTCGGTGAATGCCCTGCAAAAGCGCGCGATCGAGCTCGGGCTCGGCGACGAGGCCTCGTTCCTCGAGACGTACGCGCAAATCCTCGACGATGGACGTTTCCTCGAACGCACCATCGAGCTCATCGAGCACAAGAGCTCCGTCGGCGGCGGCATGTCCGAGGTCGCGCGCGAGGTGACTCGGGCTGCGCGCATGACGGGGGACTCGTTCAGCGAGCGGCGCGCCCGTGACATCGAAGATTTGTGCGACGCGCTGACGATGCTGGTCGCCGGAGACGCCCGCGCCGAAACCCCGGCGAAGGCCGTTTTGCTGGGCGATCGTCTCACGGTCTACGATCTCTTGGTGACCGCGAGGCAGCGTCCCGCGGCGATCGCGCTCGGTGAGGCAGGGTCGGGGGCTCGTACCCGCGCGCTCGCTGCGCTCCTCGGAGTTCCCTGCGTCACCGCCGTGCAAGGCCTCTTTCGCTGGGCGGCCGACGGCGACCTCGCCCTCGTCGACGGCGACCACGGCTTGGTGGTGCTCAATCCGAGCAAGGCCGACGTCCAGCTGGTGCGTGCCGGCCGCGGCTAGAAACACGCATCGGTCCCGCATTTCGTGCTACGAACGGACGATGGCTGTCAAGGTCCCCATGACCCGCGAAGGGCAGGGCCGGTTGCAAGAGGAGCTGAAGCGCCTCCGGTCGGTCGACCGCCCGAAAATCGTTCAAGACATCGCCACCGCGCGCGATCACGGCGATCTCTCCGAGAACGCCGAGTACCACGCGGCCAAGGACAAACAGGGCTTCATCGAAGGGCGCATCAAAGAGCTCGAAGACAAGCTCTCGCGCGCCGAGGTCATCGACCCGAGCAAGATGGCGGGGAGCTCGCGCATCTCGTTCGGTGCGCGCGTGCGCCTCACGGTGTCCGACGAGCACGGCAAAGAGCTCGAGGCCGAGGTCAGCTATCGGATCATCGGTCCCGACGAGGCGAACCTCGCCGATGGCACCATCTCCTGCACCTCGCCGCTCGGTCGCGCGCTGATGGCCAAAGAGGTCGGTGACGAGGTGCGCGTGACGATGCCCGCCGGCGTTCGCGTCTACGAGATCCTCGAGTTGCTCTGGCAGTAGTCGCGCTGGCGCTCGAGGCTCGGGGTGGACTGCGCCGCACGCTCGTGCGACGCGGAGGCGGTCGATGCCCGTCCACGATCCGCCCGCCGTCCCCGAGACGGCCGTTTTGCCCGTGCGAACCGGCCCGCCGCGCTTTCCAGCGGCGCTCCTCGAGCCTCCCATCGCGCTCGTCGATTTGGGGACGCCGCTCGAAGGCGCCGCGCTGATCGAAGCGGCGAAGAACCTCTCGCAACCGCGCGCGCTGGTGGCGATGCGCGGCGTGATCACCAAGGTGTCGGTGATCCCGATGCGCGGTCGACGCGTGCTGCGCGTACCGATGCGCTCGGGAGACGTCACGGTCGAGCTCTGGTGGTTCTTCGCTTCGAAATCGGCGCGCGCGCTCCAAGGTGAGGTCGTCCTCATCGGGACGCCGACGCTCGATCCGAAGAAGCCCGGCGTGCTCCGCGTCATCCATCCGCGCATCGTCACGGCGGAGCGTCTCGGCAAGCTCGAGGCGGTCTACCTCGGCACCGGCAGCGCACGGGTCGCGCAGACGCTGGCGTTCTCGCTCGATCGCGTCGCGCTCGATCGTGACGCGCTCGCCGGCGTCGATCCCCTCCCGCGGGCGCTCGCCGAGGCTCGATCGGAGCCGCCGATCGGTGAGCTGCTCCTCGCGCTCCATCGCCCGACGACACGCGCCTCGTGGGAAGCGGCGCGGGGCGCCTTTCGCCTGCGCATGGCGTGGGCCGAGGCGTGCTGGTCGATCGCAAGGCGGCTCGAGCGTGAGCGCGCGCTCGACGGCAAGAGGGCCTCGCCGATCACGATCACGCCCGAGCATCACGCGCGCTTTCGCGAAGCGCTCGGCTTCACGCTCACCGGCGCACAAGAGCGCGCGATCTCGACGATTTCGACGGCGCTCGAGAAATCACAGCCTGCGCGCTTGCTCCTGACGGGCGACGTCGGCACCGGGAAGACCGCGGTCCTCCTCGCGGCTGCTGCGGCGACGGTGCAAGCGGGCTTGCAGGTGGCGATCCTCGCGCCGACCACTGCGCTCGCCGATCAATATGCAGATGCCGCTGCTGCGGTGCTGAAGCGCCTCGGTGCGCGCCTCGGGTCGCTGGTCGGTGTGGTCGCCGCCGGTGCGCGTCGTCAGGTGCTCGACGATCTCGCGCAAGGTCGCATCGACGTGATCCTCGGTACGCACGCGCTCCTTGCCGACGACGTGCAGTTCGCGCGGCTCGGGTTGGTGGTGCTCGACGAGCAACATCGCCTCGGCGTCGGGCAGCGTCTGGCGCTCGGTCGCAAGGGGGGCAGCGGTGATGGCGACGTCGCGCCGCATCTCTTGACCGTCTCGGCGACGCCGATTCCTCGCACGCTGGCGATCGCGCTCCGCGGCGAGATACAGGCCGTGCACCTCGACGAGGCGCCGGCCGGTCGGCTTCCGATCGAGACCGAGGTCCTCGCGCGCGGGCATTGGCCTCGCGTGCTCGAAGCGATCACCAAGACCGTCGCTGCCGGCGAGTCTGTTTTCGTCGTGTGCGCGACGATCGACGGCAAAGACGAGGGCGAGAGCGGCGACGGCGACGAAGCGGACGCCGAGGATCGCATCGGACCCGGCGCAAAGGCGCGCTTCGCCGAGCTCACCAAGTTGCTCGGTAAAAAGCAGGTCGTTCTCGCGCATGGCGGCCTCGCCGACGACGTTCGTCGGGCCTCGTTGAAGGCGTTTCGCGTCGGTCGCGCGCGGGTGCTGGTCGGCACCTCACTCTTGGAAATCGGGCTCGACGCGCGGGATGCGACGTTGATGGTGGTCGACGGCGCCGATCGCTTCGGGCTCGCGCAGCTCCATCAACTTCGTGGACGTGTCGGTCGTGGGGAGCGCGCCTCGCGTTGTCTCTTGGTCCACGGGGAAGGCATCGCGCCGACCTCGCAGGCGCGCCTCGCGGCGATCGCCCAGCTGGTCGATGGGCTCGCCGTCGCTCGTGAAGATCTGCGCTTGCGTGGCGCCGGTGATCTCGACGGGGCTCGCCAGTCGGGCGAAGCGCTCGGCTTTCGCTTCCTCGATCCGCTCCTCGACGAGGGCTTGATCATCGACGCCGAAGCCGACGTGCGTGCGCTCTTCGAGGGCTCGTCTGGAACCGAAGTCGTGCTCCAGAGGCCCGAGCACGCCGGTTTGAAATACGTCTTCGACCGTCTGCAGAAGCACGCCGATGCGCAGGAGCTCGGCGCGGTCCGCGAGGAGGCGGGATGAACCAGCGCCCACGTGCGCTCGGGGCCCTCGTCGCGTTCCTCGCGTTCCTCCTGCCCGACGTCCAATGGGCGCGACGACTCGCCTGGCGAGCGGGAATTTCCGTGCTTCTGGCGCATCTGCTGCTTCAGCTGGAAGGCCTTCGAACGGTGCGCGTAGCGGGTACCGAGCTCGTCGGACCGTGGGAGACGGTGCTGGTCGCGCGGGGTGCGCCGGCGCTGGCGCTGGCGATGATCGCGCCGGCGTTCCTCGTCGTCGGTTTCTTCGCGGCGCTCGTTCCGATCGTCACGCGGCGCCCCGGACGCCTCGCGTGGGCTGGTGCTGCTGCCATCGTCGCGGGGACGCTCGCCGTCGATCTCTCGACTGGACGCAAGGCGCACGTCCTCGCGGTGCGCGCGCCCTTCGTCGTCGGCTTCGCCTTGGTGGCTGCGCTGGTGGCGTATTTCGTCTTGCCGCGCGTGCATCGGCTCGCGCAACGGAGCGCGCTCGTACTTCCGGTGCTCGGCGTCTTTCTCGGAGCCGCGGCCATCGTCGCCGACGCGCGCGTGCTCCCGCGGCTCTATCCGCCGTTTCACCTCGCGTGCATGGGGCTGGTGGTCATCGCGGTGATGATGATCGCCGACGGCCTCCTCGCGCTCGCGCGGCTTCATCGGTTCGCCCCGCTCGCCGTCGATGCATTGGCACTTTATGGAGCTTGGCAGGTCAATGTCGCCGGCGGTCGGCTGAAGTGGGCGGGCGAGGGGCTCGCGCGCTTCGACAATGCGAGGCGCGTGCTCGACGAGCGCAGCGCTTGGCTCGGACGCGCGAGTGAGTTGGCGACACGCTGGTGGCCGCCAGCGCCGCTCGAGCTCGGGGAGTCGGGCAACGATCCGCTCCTCGAGGACGGCGCGCGCTCGCTCGATGCGCAAGGTCGCGACGTGCTCCTCGTGACCATCGACGCGCTTCGTGCCGATCACGTCGGTGCCTATGGGTATGCGCGATCGACGACGCCGGCGATTGACGCGCTCGCGGCCGAGGGGGTGCTCTTCGAGCACGCCTACACGCCGACGCCGCACACGTCGTACGCCGTGGCGTCGCTGATGACCGGGAAGTACATGCGCCCGATCCTCGCGCTCGAGGCGATCGCCGGTGGCGCGCGGAGGCCCGACGAGACGTGGGCGCTCCTCCTTCGCAACTATGGGTTTCGCACCGCCGCGTTCTACCCGCCGGCCGTCTTCTTCGTCGATGGTGAGCGCTTCGCCGATCTCGCCGGACGCGGGCTCGACTTCGAGTACCACAAGATCGAGTTCGCGGCGCCCGAGCTGCGGGCGAAGCAGCTGCGTGCGTGGCTCGACGGCGCGCCGAAGGACAAGCCGCTCTTCGCCTGGGTGCACCTCTTCGAGCCGCACGAGCCGTACGTGATGCACGACGCGCATGCGTTCTCGGGCGGTGACGAGGAGATCAATCGCTACGACTCGGAGATCGCCGCCGCCGACGACGGAGTGCGCGCGCTGGTAGCGGCCTTTCGCGCGGCGCGTCCGTCGGCGATGGTGATCGTCACCGCCGATCACGGGGAAGCCTTCGGCGAGCATGGCGCGCGCTACCACGGGACGACGGTCTACGAAGAGCAGGTGCGCGTGCCGCTCGTCGTCTCCGCGCCGGGGCTCGTCGCCGCCGGTCGCCGCGTCGATCGGCCGGTGCAGCTCGTCGATTTGTTGCCGACCGTGCTCTCTGCGTACGGCATGCCGCGGCCGCCGCGCGTGCGGGGACGCGATCTTGGTGCGCTGCTCGCGATCACCGAGCCGACCGTGGGCGATGGAGTGGCGTTCTCCGAGGTCGACGAGGCGAAGATGTTCGCCAAAGGTTCGCGGCGGCTCATTTGCAACCAGCGCACGGCGACCTGCGCGCTCTACGATGTCGCCGCCGACCCCAAGGAAGAGCGCGCGATCGTCACTGCCGACGCCGAGCTGATGTCGATGCGCAAGGCGATGGGCGCCCTCATCGCCGGGAGCGCGCGTCTGGAAGGCTTTTCCGCAGGCGCGAACGCCTGGCCCGATGCGTTGCGACGCGCGTTCGAGGGGGAGGGCGAGGCGGCGATCGAGGTCACCGCGCTGCTCGACGACGTCGACGTCGAGTTTCGTCGTCGCGCTGCCGAAGCCTTGGCGCGCCTCGGACGAGCCGAGACGGCGGTGCACGTCGCACGCGCGCTGGTGCACGAGGACGATGCGCTGACCTTGCAATGGCTGCACGTCGCCCGCGTGCGCACGCTTCGCGCCGACGAGGGTGCGCCCTTCTCCGAAGACACCGAACGTGCGGTGATCGCGCTCCTCGATCAAGGCGCGTCGCTGCGTCGCTATGCGGCGCTCGCGCTCGCCGAAGGAGAAGCGCGCGGGACCTTGTCGCTCACCAGCGCGGTCGCGATCCGAGCGAGCACGGTGCTCGCGGAGTGGCTCCCGGCGGCGCGCGAAGACGCCGAGCTCGCCCGCGCCGTCGTCGAAGGACTCGTCACGCTCCGTCCCAAAGCCGGCCCCGCGGTGGCGAAGTTGGCGACGACGCCGCTCCTCGCTGCGCTCTCCGACGTGCGCCTTCGTGCGGTCGCCGCGCGCGCTCTCGGGCTCCTCGGCGATCCCGGCGCGGCTGCGGGTCTGGTCGCCCAAGTGTCGAACGAAAGGCACCTCGAGGCGCGTGCTGGAGAAGCCCTCGCGCTGGCCCGCGTCGGCGAACGTGAGCGAGCGCTCACATTTTTCGCGAGCATGCTCGGCGTGCCCGTCGCCGCACCGAGCGGTGTCGAGGCCCTCGCAGCCGCGCTCCCGACCGGAGTCGGTGCTTCGTTCCTCGTGCGTCCCGTCGCCGGCGCGACCAAGGGTCATTTCACGCTCGGCGTGATGAAGGGCGAGCGTCATCGGCTCCTCGTCGGCGCGGCGGTGGGTCGGGCCCTCCGCGCGCGGCTCGTCGTCGGCGCGACTCCAGGACCCTGGATCACCGCGACGGCAGGTGAAGCGGGCGCGATCTTCGAGCTCGACGATCAGCTCGGGCAACGCAAGGTGATCTCCGCGGTGGTCGACGTCGAGGCGCTCGATGGGCAACCGATCGGCCTCGTCGTCCTCGTGCCCCGCGTCGACGATCTCCCTCCGCCGAAGCCCGATCGCGACGTCGACGATCCCGAGGCTCCCGAGGCTCCCGAGATGCCGGGCAAGAACGAGAAGGTGCCGACCGATGGCGGCCCCTGAAACGCGGAAGCTGAAGACGCTCGCGCGCGAGATCTCTTCCTGTCGTGCATGTCCCCGGCTCGTCGATCATCGTGAGACCGTCGCCCGCGAGAAGCGACGCGCGTTCCGCGACTTCGACTATTGGGGTCGACCGGTGCCGGGGTTCGGCGATCCCGAGGCGACGCTGGTCATCGTCGGACTCGCGCCCGCGGCCCATGGCGCGAACCGCACCGGTCGCATGTTCACCGGCGATCGCTCGGGTGACTTCCTCTTCGCGGCGCTCCACCGCGCCGGCGTCGCCAACCAGAAGACGAGCGTGACGCGCGACGATGGCCTCGTGCTGTCGGGTGCCTACGTCCTCGCACCGGTTCGCTGCGCGCCGCCCGACAACAAGCCACTGCCCGAAGAGATCGTCGCCTGCGCGCCCTTCCTCGATCGCGAGCTTTCGCTCTTGCCGCGGGTCACCGTCGCGCTCGCGCTCGGCGCCATCGGCTTCCGTGCCATCCTCGATTTTCTCGAACGACGTGGAGAGACCATCCCCTCGCCGCGGCCTGCATTTTCGCACGGCGTCGAGCTTCGCATAGGAAAGCTATGGATCGTCGGCAGCTACCACGTGAGCCAACAGAACACGCAAACGGGCCGTCTGACGGAGCCGATGTTCGACGACGTGGTGCGACGCGCGCTCACTCGTAGCCGAGGCGCCGCGAAGTGACAGAGGCAGCGCGAGCGTAACGTTCGCGTGACGAAGGTGATGCGTGCACTCCGCAGTCAGGGATGCTGCTTGCCGAGAGATCTCCAGCGCTTCATCCTTCGAGGGATGCAGGCATTCCGGCCCTCCACGATCGTCGTGCTCGTGCTCGCGGGCGCGCTCGGCGCGTGCAGCAGCAGCAGCAGCAGCGGTGACGGCAGCGACTCCGGCGCGACGGTCTCCGACACGGTGCAAGACCTCTGCGTCGCGACCGTCAACTCCTACCGCGCCACGCTCGGCCTCGCCGCGCTCACGCGGTGGAAGGACAACGAGACCTGCGCGAACAACCAAGCGAAGAGCGACTCCGAATCGGGCACCGCGCACGGCGCCTTCTCGACGTGTCCGAACATGGCGCAAGACGAGTGCCCCGGCTGGGGCGGCACCTCGGAGTCGGTGGTGAAGGACTGCTTGCAGATGATGTGGGCCGAAGGTCCGGGCACCGACTACAGCAAGCACGGCCACTACATCAACATGTCGAGCTCGAAGTACACGCAGGTCTCATGCGGCTTCTACCAAACGCCGAGCGGCAAATGGTGGGCAGTGCAGGACTTCCGGTGAGGCGGTGAGCGCCGGCATGAGCGCGAGCGACCGCGACGCCCTTCCGCTCGCGGCGCGCAGCGTTGCCGATCGAAGCATCGGTCACGCGTACGGCACGGCATTTCGAGGCGCAGTCGAAGGGTACCTCCGCCACTACGGCGCGGCTGCCGGTGCCGAAGTCTTCGCGAAGCTGCCGCCGAATTATCGTTCGCTCCTGACGCCGAACACGCCGGTGCTCGGCATCTTCGCCACCAAGAAGTATCCCTATGCGTTCATCGGCGAGCTCATTCGCACGATGCAGGTGGCCGTGCGTGAGCCGGACGAAGACGTCTTCATCCGACGCATCGCCACCATGGGCGTCGACGCTACCCTCGACACCGTCGAGCGCGTGATGCTTCGTTACCTCGTCTCCCCGCAAGCCATCGCCGAACGCGCACCCGAGCTCTGGCGCGTCTTCCACGATTGCGGGCGTGTCACCATCACGCTCCTCACGGATCGCGAGCTGCACAGCGAGGTCGCCGACTGGCCGTTCCACGACGTCCGCGTCTGCAAGCTCGGCGTCGAGGGTGGGCGGCGCCTCTTCGAGCGCAGCGGCTTGAAGAACGTCGAGGCCGCGCGCATCAAGTGCCAAGCGTGGGGTCACCCGGTGTGCGTCACGCGCGTGCGCTGGTAGCTACTTTCGCGCGAGAAAATACGCCACCGCGCCGCCGACGAGGGCAAGGAGCACGGCGAGGAGGAGCCACGTCGACGATCGGCCACCGCCGGCTTCGCCAAACGCGCCCTGCGGCGGCGGAGGGAGCGACGGCGGTCCCGTGCGTTCGACGACGAGGCCCTGCTGTTGGAAGAAAGTGGCGGCTTGCTCGAGGAAGGCGTCGTACTCGGCGCGGGTCATCGAGGCGATGTCGCCGAAGCGCTCTTTGTGCACCATCTGTGCATATTCATAGGTGCGCAGCTCGACCGAGCCGGCCTTGGCGTTGGCGCTGCCGAGGATGAGGACCCGTTCGTCGGTGAAGACGAGGCGTAAGTGCTGCGTCGCTTGTGCGCCGCCTGCCGTGGAGACGACGTCGGGATCGCGCAGCTCGACGCGGGCCGAGGCGAGCCGGGTGGCCTCGAACCGATCGGCGAAGGCGTCGGCGAGGGCGCTGGCAGCGCCGGCGAATTTCGTACGGAGCTCGCTCCGCGGGATGCTCGGTCGGCTCAAGGGGAAGGCTGATGGTAGCGCGTCGGGAGGGAGGTGGCAGGCGCCTCGGTGACGGGAGGCCTCATTTCTAGGCTGTTTGCGCGCCTTGTCCGCTCGATTGCACGCATTCGCATGCAAGGAGAAGTCGATCGTGGACCGTGGGTGAGCGAGGGTGTAAGAAACGCCCCGTGACGAGGAAGTGCGTCGTCACGGGCCTCTAGCTCAGTTGGCAGAGCAGCGGACTTTTAATCCGTCGGTCACGGGTTCGAGCCCCGTGGGGCCCACTCGCAGAAAAATAGGGCGATCCGCGATCGCGCGCCGAAGCTGTCTGCAATTCATCTGCAATTGGACGCGGGGGGAGCGCCGCTCAATCGGGTCTCGGCACGGACGATTGGAGTGCTCGCGTGGCACCGTCCGATCGGTCGCATTCAACAAGGCGTCGCAGGTCAGACAGGCCCGCCCGCAAGCCGGGCTCCCGCCGGAGGCCCGCCCGGAGGGCGCTTGGAATAGGTCAGAGAGCGGACGGTTCCGTGCGGCCATGGGGCGTTATGGAAACGCCGAACGGCTGGATCGCTCAATCTGCTTGGATCTCCCAGCCTCCTGTCATGGTGAGCGCATTCAGCGGTTCTACCCGCGCCGGCGACGGCGCAGGCCGACGAGTGAAAGCGCAAGCCCGACGACGCTCAACACGCCCACAGTACTCACGGACGTCGAGCGCGGGCTCGTCGCGCATCCGCCACTGCTTCCTGTGCCGGTCCCACTACCCGTGCACGTTTTACTGTATCCGTTCGGCGGACCGCGTTCCTGACGGTGGGCGCATAGTCGCGTAGCTCTCGTCGGTACGATGAGCCGACAAACGCGCGAAACCTGGATCAAGCGGATCGCCGAGTGGAAGCAGAGCGGCCAAGACGCGCCGACGTT
>JANYDK010000102.1 GCA_025363655.1 Deltaproteobacteria bacterium
GCACGGAGGGCAAGCTGGGCGGCCAGGCCGAGGTGCCCGGTGTGGCTGGCACCTGGAAAGATCTCACCGACAACGTCAACGCGATGGCGTCGAACCTGACCGGACAGGTGCGCAACATCGCCGAGGTCACGACGGCTGTGGCCCGCGGCGATCTCTCGCGCAAGATCACGGTCGACGTCAAAGGCGAGATCCTCGAGCTCAAGAACACCATCAACACGATGGTCGATCAGCTCAACGCCTTCGCCTCGGAGGTGACGCGTGTCGCGCGTGAGGTCGGCACCGAGGGCAAGCTCGGCGGGCAAGCGCAGGTGCGCGGCGTCGCGGGTACCTGGAAAGATCTCACCGACAACGTCAACTGGATGGCGACCAACCTGACGAACCAGGTGCGCGGCATCGCCAAGGTCGTCACCGCGGTCGCTGGCGGCGATCTCGCGAGAAAGCTGGCTCTGGAAGCGCGCGGAGAGATCGCCGAGCTGGCGGAGACGATCAACTCGATGACCGACACGTTGGCGATCTTCACCGACCAGGTGACCACCGTCGCGCGCGAGGTCGGCGTCGAGGGCAAGCTCGGTGGACAGGCGAAGGTGCCCGGCGCGGCCGGCACGTGGCGCGATCTCACGGACAACGTCAACCAGCTCGCGGGCAACCTGACGACGCAGGTGCGCGCGATCGGCGACGTCGCCACCGCGGTGACCAAGGGCGACTTGACCCGGTCGATCACCGTCGAGGCGTCGGGCGAGGTGGCGGCGCTCAAAGACAACATCAACGAGATGATTCGCAACCTCAAGGACACGACGCAGAAGACGACCGAGCAGGACTGGCTGAAGACCAACCTCGCCAAGTTCACCCGCACGCTCCAAGGTCAACGCGACCTGGTCACCGTCGCGCAGCAGACGCTCTCCGAGTTGGCGCCACTGGTGAACGCGCAGCACGGCGTCATGTACATCGCCGAGACCGACTTGGAAGGCGACATCACGCTCAAGCTGCTCGCCAGCTACGCCTACAACGAGCGGAAGAATGCGGGGAATCGCTTCCGGCTCGGCGAGGGGCTGATTGGCCAATGCGCGTTCGAGAAGCAGCGCATCCTCCTCACCAACGTCCCGCCCGACTACATTCGTATCGGCTCCGGGCTCGGCGAGGCGACGCCGCTGAGCATCATCGTCTTGCCCGTGCTCTTCGAGGGGAAGGTCAACGCCGTCATCGAGCTCGCCTCGTTCAGCCGCCTCTCCGACATCCACCAGGTGTTCCTCGATCAATTGACCGAGAGCATCGGCATCGTCGTCAACACCATCGCCGCCAGCATGCGCACCGAGTCGCTGCTGAAACAGTCGCAGTCACTGACGCAGGAGCTGCAGACGCAACAAGAAGAGCTCCGCGAGACCAACGAGCGGCTCGAGCGGCAAGCGGCGACGTTGCGTCAGTCGGAGGAGCGGCTGAAGCAGCAACAAGAAGAGCTGCGGAGGACCAACGAGCAGCTCGGCGAGAAGGCGAAGCTGCTCGAATTCAAGAATCGCGAGGTCGAGTTCGCGAAGGGCGAGCTGGAGGAGAAGGCCGAGCAGTTGGCGCTGACTTCGAAATACAAATCGGAGTTCCTCGCCAACATGTCGCACGAGCTACGGACCCCGCTCAACAGCCTGCTCATCCTCTCGAAGATGCTCTACGACAATCCAGACGGGAATTTGGCTTCGCGGCAGGTCGATTTCGCGAAGACGATCCACTCCTCGGGTGCCGACTTGCTCGCGCTGATCAACGACATCCTCGACCTTTCGAAGATCGAATCGGGGACGATGGCGGTCGATCCGACGGAGGTGCTCTTCACCGATCTCCGCGACTACGTCGAGCAGAATTTTCGCCACATCGCCCAGCAGCGTGGGCTGGCGTTCGAAGTCGAGCTCAAGCCCGGCCTCCCGAAGTCGCTGGTCACCGATCTCAAGAGGCTGCAGCAAGTGCTGAAGAATCTGCTGTCGAATGCGCTGAAATTCACCGAGCGCGGGGCGGTGCGCCTGGTGCAGTCGATGGTCACCGAGGGCTTCAGTCGCGATCACGAGGTGCTCGCTCGCTCGGCTGGGGTCATCGCCTTCTCGGTCGTCGACAGCGGCATCGGCATCGCGCCCGAGAAGCAGCGGGCGATCTTCGAGGCCTTCCAGCAGGCCGACGGCACGACGAGCCGAAAATATGGTGGCACCGGGCTCGGTCTCTCGATCAGTCGCGAGCTGGCGCGACTCCTCGAAGGAGAGCTGCGCGTGACCTCGATGCCGGGGAAGGGGAGCAGTTTCACGCTCTATTTGCCGCTCAGTTACGAGGTCTTGCCGGCGCGGCGCATCGAGCCTCGACCGATCTCGCGTCCACGTGCGCGCCGCGACGCGCTGGGGACGGGTGCTGGCCCGGAGGAGAGCGACGCCGTGCAGGCTGCGGTGGTCGACGATCGCGGCGCCATTCTCCCGGGCGATCGGCCGCTCCTGGTGATTGGCGGCGACGCGCAGCTCTCGAGCTGGGCGCTCGAGCTCGCCCACGCGGCCGGCCTCAAGGTGCTCATCGCCGAGAGCGGTGAGAGCGGTCTGCGAGCGGCGCGCGGCGAGCTCTCGGCGATCGTCCTCGAGGACAAGCTCGACGATCTCGATGGGCTCGTCGTCCTCGACGCGCTCAAGCACCACGCCTCGTCGCGCCACGTCCCGGTGACGATGATCATCGATGGCGAGGCCTGGCCGAAGGCCCGTCGCGCGGGCGCTTTTGGCTCGATTCGTCGGCCGATCGTCCGCGAGAGCGTGGCCTTCGCGGTGAGCAGGCTGCGCGATGCGGCGGCGGCGACGACGCGGAAGCTCCTCTTGATCGAGCCCGACCCACGCGAGCGAGGTGCACTCATCGAGCAGCTCTCGGGCGGAGGTGTCGAGCTCGCGAGCAAAGAATCGATCGACGAAGCGCACGGTGAAGCTCTCCGTGGGCACGACTGCATCGTCCTCGGTCTCGATGCGAACAAGCTCGAACTGCCCGATCCCCTGCAGGGACTCGTGGGAGCGTTGCTCGAGGACCGATGGGAGGCGCCGGTCGTCGTCTCTTTGCGTGGCGAGCCGACCGCCGAGCTGGTGCACGCGCTCGAGCGAGCGCCGGCGGCGCCCAACGTGGTTCGCTCGTCCGAAGGGCTCATCGAGATCGTCGCGCTCCACCTCCGAAGGCGTGACCACGAGCTCGCCGAAGCGCAGCGCGCGGCGCTCGATCGGGCGAGGCAGCGGCGGAGGACGCTCGAGGGAAAGAAGATTCTCGTCGTCGACGACGACATCCGCAACATCTTCGCGGTGACCGCGCTCCTCGAGCGGGAGGCCGCGTTCATCGTCTATGCCGAGAGCGGACGTGAGGCCCTGACGGTGGTCGAGTCGACGCCCGAACTCGACGTCGTACTGATGGACATCATGATGCCGGAGATGGATGGCTACGAGGTCATCAGGCGCATCCGCGGCGAGCTCGGCCGGGGCGATCTCCCGATCATCGCTCTCACGGCGAAGGCGATGCGCGCCGATCGCGAGCGCTGCCTCGTCGCCGGCGCGTCCGATTACATCGCCAAGCCGGTCGACATCGATCGTCTGCTCTCGATGCTGCGGGTGGCGCTCGCGCGCTGAAGGGAAGAGCCGCCATGGAGTTCGACAGCAGCGTGGTTCGCATTCTCCTCGTCGACGATCGCCAGGAGGACCTCCGCGTCCTCCGCGCCGTCCTCGAATCGCCGCTCTACGAGCTCACGCTCGCGCCGTCCGGAGCCGAGGCACTTCGTCACGTCCTCCGCGTCGATTTCGCGGTGATTCTCCTCGACGTGATGCTCCCCGAGATGGACGGCTTCGAGGTGGCCTCGATCATCAAGCAGCGCGAGCGCTCACGGCACACGCCGATCATCTTCCTCACCGCGTCGGGACCCGAGCTCGCCGCCATCTACCAGGCTTACTCGGTCGGCGCCGTCGACTACATCGAGAAGCCGTTCGATCCGGCGGTGGTGCGCGCGAAGGTCAAGGTCTTCGCCGATCTCCATCGGAAAGATCAACGCATCAAGCAGCAGGCCGAGGCGCTCGTCGCCGCCGAGCGTCGTGAGCGAGACCTGCAGCTCGCGGCCTATCGCGTCGCGAGTCGTGAGCGCTATCGTCGTCTCGCCGAGGCGATCCCCGCGATCGTCTGGACCGCCGAGCCGCTCGGCGTGGTGACCTATTGCAACCGCCTTTGGCACGAGTTCAGCGGGCTCGAGGTCGACGAGGTGCTCGCCGAAGGGTGGGCGGAGGTGATGCACCCCGACGATCGAAAGGGCTGGGAATCTGCCTGGTCCGCGGCGATCGCGCGCGGTCAGGCCCTGGAGGTCGAGTGCCGGCTTCGTCGTCACGACGGACAATATCGCTGGCATCTCTGGCGCGTCGTCCCCGAGCACGACGAGCACGGGACGCGCATCGGTTGGCTCGGCACGTCGGTCGATTGCGACGACCTGAAGACGGCCATCTCTTCTCGTGACGACTTTCTCTCCGCCGCCTCGCACGAGCTGCGCACGCCGCTGACATCCCTCAATTTGCAGCTGCAGAGCGTCCTCCTCAAGGTCGACGCCGACGAACGGATGGCTCCGCTGCGCCCCAAGCTCGAGTCCGCCGAACGGCAGGCGCGGAGGTTGACCAAGCTGATCGACAATCTCCTCGACCTCTCGCGCATCGCCCATCGTCGGCTGGATCTCGAGCTCGAGGAGCTCGACCTCGGCGTGCTCGTCGAAGAGGTCGTCGTGCGTGAGCGCGAAGATCTGGCGAAAGCTGGCTGCGAGCTGCACGTCTCGTCCGAGTCCGAGGTGCTCGGCACCTGGGATCGACTCCGGCTCGATCAGGTCGTCACCAATTTACTCACCAATGCGGCAAAATACGGCAGTGGCAGGCCGGTCGACGTCCGCGTCGAGGCGAGCCGCGAGCGCGCGAACATCGTCGTGCGAGATCGCGGCATCGGTATCGCCAGCGCCGATCAGCAACGAATCTTCGACCCCTTCGAGCGCTCGGTGACCCACAAGGACTATCGCGGCGCTGGCCTCGGGCTCTGGATCACGCGCACCATCGTCGAGGCGATGGGCGGCACCATCGGCGTCGAGAGCTCACCGGGCGAAGGCTCGACGTTCAAGGTCGACTTGCCGAGGCACGCAGGTTGCTGAGCCAAACGGACATGCGCGTCCGCGAACCACTCCGCTTCCTCGTCGCCGAAGACGACAGCGCGCTCCGGGAAGAGCTCGTCGACGCGCTCCGTCTGGGAGGAAATGAAGTGCGGGACGCGTCTTCGGGCGCGGTCGCCATCGAAGAGGCACATCGCTGGCTCCCCGACGTCGTCGTCGTCGACTACTTCATGCCCTTCACCGACGGCATCTCGCTCATCGCCTACGTGCGGGCGATGGTGCGGCCGATTCCGCCGGCGATTCTCGCGATGTCGGGGGTCGTGCGGGCGGCGCGATGGTGCACCGAGATCGGCGTCGATGCGTTCCTGGCGAAGCCCTTCACGCTCGCCACCTTCGACGCAATGGTGGACTACGTCGGCGAGCGTCGCGCGGCGTCGATGCAGAACCCGCAGAGCCAGCGGCCGAGTGGATCGGATCCGATGAGCGAGCCGCGAAGGGCCTGTGTGCTCGGCGTCGGCGAAGCGGCGGAAGGCATCGGCGACGTGCTCACCGCGTCTCTTCGGAACGCACGCGTGGTGGTGGTCGACTCGCCCTACGATGCAGCGCAGACGCTCGCGGACATTCTTCCCGATCTCGTCGTGGTCACCGACCAGCGAGCGCACCTGCGCGTGCGCGAGGCGGCCGAAGCGAACGGCGTCTCCTGCATGGTCCTCCACCGGACGCCGCACGCACACGCGTCGGGGTGACGCTGCGAGCAAAGATCGACACGGTCGTGTGCAGGGCCTGCTGCGTGTGCAGACCCTGCACTCACTGCGGACGCGGCCTTCAGACGTGTCGCGTCATGTTGGCTTCGAGTCGTGCCTCTTTGCGCAGCGACGCCCCGCGGACCGTGAGCACGGGACAAGGGGCATGCCGGACGACGCGCTCGGCGACGCTGCCGAGGAGGATGTGCGCGAGGTTGGTGTGCCCATGGGTCGCGAGGACGACGAGGTCGTAGCGCTCCTCTTCGGCGACGCGAACGATCGTCGACCATGGTGCCCCACCCTCGAGACGCCCGCGTGCTGGCACGCCCTCCGCCTCGAGAAAGCCGAGGAATTCCTTCATCCAGGTGCCTGCGCGGGTGGCGGCGAAGGTACTGAGAGAGGCAGGCGTGATCGAGGGGAGCAAGAATGCCTCAGGGGCAAGGTAAGCCGACATCTCCCAAACATGGAGGATGTCGACCTCGGCAGCGAACGAGCGCGCGAGCGTCATCGCGGTGTCGACTGCGCGGAGGGAGCACTCGGAGAAGTCCACGGGCACGAGGATCTTGTGCAGTCGCATGGCGCACCTCCGGTGGTTGTGAGAATTCTCGTCGTGCTCCAGTGCAAGTCACGCGCCTCGACGATGGGCGGATACAGGTGCGTAGCTACTTTGATGTCGAGAGCGCATGGCCCGGTCGTAGACTTGGTGGGAGCCTTTCATGATGTCTGCCGCCGAACGACGACCTGTGCACGAGACGAGCTCGAGGCGCAGCCTCCAGCGCGTGGTGCTCTGCGTCGACGACGACGCCGACTATCTCGACATCCTCGCGCGCATGATCAGTGGTCCGGAGTTGCGCACTCTCGGGGTCAGTTGCGTCGAGGACGCGCTCGGTTGCATCGAGCGCGAGCGCGTCGACGTGATCATCGTCGACCTCAAATTGGGCAGTGAATCTGGCCTCGATCTGATCGAACGGGTGCGCGCGACTGGGCATCACGTGCCCATCCTCGTGCTCACGGGTGCACCTTCGGTCGACGCCGCCGTCGAAGCCCTCAAGCGAGGTGCGGTCGATTTCCTCGCCAAGCCGGCCGACGCTTCACGGCTTCGCGCGACGCTCGCCGAGCTCATGGGCGACACCAGCGGGCCGCTCGATCGCAGCGTCGAGCGCGGCACCGACGCCCAATGGTTCGAAGGGATGTTCGGCGTCAGCGACGCGATGCGGCGAGTCTTCGACAGCATCGGGCGCGTCGCGCAGACCGACGCACCGGTGTTGATCGTCGGTGAGAGCGGCGTGGGAAAGGAGCTGGTGGCGCGCGCCATCCATGCACGGAGCAAGCGTCAGCACGGCGCCTTCGTGCCGGTGCACCTCGGCGCGATTCCCCGCGACCTCGTCGCCTCCGAGCTCTTCGGGCACGAACGTGGAGCCTTCACCGGCGCCACCTCGGCGACCGTCGGAAAATTCGCCGCTGCCGCTGGAGGCACGCTCTTTCTCGATGAAATATCGACCGTCGTTCCAGAGGTGCAAATCGTTCTTCTGCGCGTGCTCGAGTCGTGGCGCTTCACGCGCGTCGGTGGGCGCAAGGAGCAGGACGCCGACGTGCGCATCGTCGTCGCGACCAACCGCGACCTCCTCAGCTTGGTCGAAGAGGGACGCTTTCGCGAAGATCTATACTTCCGTCTCGCGGTGTTCTCGGTGGGAATCCCGGCGCTGCGTGAGCGTAGCGACGACATCGTGCCGCTCGCCGAGCACTTCCGCGATCACTTCGCCCGTCGCCATGCCTCTCCGGCGTGCGAGCTCGCGGCCGACGCGAGGAGCGCGCTCGTCGAGCACTCGTGGCCTGGCAACGTGCGCGAGTTGCGCAACGTCATCGAGCGAGCTGTCGTCTTCGCCTCCAGCCCGGCGCTCGAAGCGGCCGATCTCCAACTCGAAGCACCGCGGCTCGAGAGCTCGCGCATCCCCGTCGCGCCCCGTTTCCCGTCCGAGGCGAAGCCCGACTCGTCGCGGCATGAAGACTCGGTCGTCATTCCGCTCGGCACCTCGATGCACGACGCCGAACGCGAAATCCTCCTTCGCACGCTCGCGTTCGTCGGCGGAAACAAGCTCCGCGCTGCGCAGGTGCTCGGCATCAGTCGCCGGTCGATCTACAACCGCCTCAAGGAGTACGGCCTCGCCGAGGCTCATCGCGACGCGGACGAGCCGGACAGCGGCGCCGAAAATTGACCGGGGCGCTCAGCGCGCGGGTAGCTCGATCTCGATGCGTCGCCGTGAGCTCGCGCGTTCGGTGAGGGTGACGGTGCCGCAGAGACGGCGCACCAGGCGACCGACGATGTGGAGCAGCGCGCGCTCGCCGTTCTTGTCCGAGGGCGGCAGCACGTCGAGGCGACCGGCCAAGAGGGCCGTGACGTGGGCGAGCCCGAGGGCGTTCTCGCGCGTGTCGTGCTCGACCACCAAGAGCGCTCGATGCGGCGAGCTCTTGCGTACGGTGACCCGCACCTCGTGTCTTGGCGGCGTCGTGCGGAGGACGTACCGCATCAGATTGGCGAAGAATTGCCGCACGAAGAGCGGCTCTCCGGGGACCGAGACCGGCCCTTCCGCGGCCTCGACGGTCACGAGCGTTCCCGCCCGACGAGCGCCGATCGCCGCCAGGTCGGTGACCTCGCGCACCACCTGCACCAGTTCGGAGTCGAATCCGTCGCCATCCGACTCCGAGAGCCCTTCGGTCTCGGACGTCTCGCAAGGGTGCGTCAGTGCGACCACGTTGTCGACCAAGAGCGTGAGCGAATCGGCCGCGCGGCGCACGATGCTCAGCAGGTGAAGTTGCTCGGAATCGAGCCCTCCGAGCGATGGCGTCAGCAGATCGAGGGCTCCGTGGATGCACGTGACGGGTGTGCGCAGGTCGTGGGAGGTGAGCGCGAGGATCTCGTCGCGGAGGGGCTTGAGGGCCCGATAGCGTTCGAGCGCGCGGTCTCCCTCGCGCATGCCCAGCGCCGCCGTCTGTGGGTGGCCGTCGCCCATCTTGGTCTCGAGCGTCATGAGGAGCGCGCCGAGGTCGTCGTGCCGTTCATCGTTGTGCATCACCTGTCTCCGCGTCTCCGTTCATACACGTTTCGTTCCAGTTTCCGGCGCCTCGAGCGCGTTCCCCGAGGTGCCAGGGCCTATGGCGCTACACTCCTCTGCGAGCCGTGATCACCCTCGACGCGCGCGCCCGTCAGCTCCGAGTCATCGCCGCCTATGCTGGGTTCTTCTGGCTCGCCCTCGCGTCGCGCAACGCCTACCTCGGTCGGCCGCGCGTCGCCCTCGCACAAGGGGTCGGCTGCGCCACCGCGGTCTTCGCCATGCTCGTCATCCGGCGCGTTCGCGAAGAACGACACTTCCACGCGCTCGTGCAGCTCTTCTGTTTCGTCAGCGCCTGCGTCGTCATGCGTGTCGCCCAGTTGGACACGAACGGAGCCATTTATCCGGCACTTCCGGTGCTCATCGTCCCATCGGCGATCGCCTATCTCGTGGGCGTGCGCCCGGCGCTCTTCTGGGCCGCGGCGACCTTCGTCCTCGCGCTCGCCTCGCGGGCCCTCTCGCTCCGCGGCCTCGTCGCGCCCGAGATGACGACGAACGCCGCCGAGAGCGCGTTCCTCTACTTCACCGTGCACGTCATTCTCATCGTCACCGCCGTCGGCGCGCGGCGGGCCAGCGACAGGCACATCACCGAGGCGCTCTCCACCGGTGACCTCGTCCGCCGGCAGGCCTCGGAGGTCGAGAAATCACGCGACGAGGCGCTCGCCGCCTCCCGCTTCAAGAGCGTCTTCCTCGCGACGATGAGCCACGAGCTGCGCACGCCGCTCAACGGCGTCTTGGGCATGGCGTCCGCGCTCCTCGAGTCCGAGCTCGACGACAGGCAGCGTCAAATGGTGAAGACCATCCGCGACAGTGGTCAGTCGCTCCTCGTGATCCTCAACGAGGTGCTCGATCTCACCAAAATCGAGGCCGGTCACCTCGAAATCGCGCGCACGCCATTTCGTCTCGCGCGCGTCATCGACGAGGTGGCGCTGCTCTTCTCCGCGGCGGCGTCGCTCAAGGGGCTCCATCTCTCGACCAAGCTCGCCGAAGGGCTCCCCGAAGCGGTCACCGGCGACGAGGCGCGCCTCCGCCAGGTCTTGAGCAACCTCATCGGCAACGCGCTCAAGTTCACCGCGCGCGGCACGATCGAGGTCGACGTGCGGCGAGCGGGAAAGGGGCACGCCGAGGCGCTCGTCTTCGCGGTGCGCGACACCGGCATCGGCATCCCCAAAGAGCGGCTGCCGGACGTGTTCGACGCTTTCACGCAGGGCGATTCGTCGATCACGCGTCGCTTCGGCGGTACTGGGCTCGGGCTGACGATCGTGCGCGAGCTCGTGCTCTTGATGCGTGGCGAGGTGACCGTGCGCAGCGTCGCCGAAGCCGAGGCGCGTCCCGATGCGCCGGCCGGCTCCGAGTTTCGCGTCGTCCTTCCGCTCCCTGCTGCCGATCCGGCGGCGATTCCTCGCGGCGCGATGTCCCTCGGGCTCGCCTACGGGCCGGCGCGTCAGACGCTCTTCGTGCTCGTCGCCGAGGACAACGAGGTGAACCAAAGGGTGGCGCGCGCGATGCTCGAGGCGCTCGGTCATCGCGTCGACGTCGTCGACTGTGGCGACGCCGCGCTCGAAGCGATCGAGCGTCGCGTCTACGACGTCTTGCTCACCGACATGCGGATGCCGGGAATGTCGGGCCTCGAGCTGACGCGGCGGGTCCGCGAAGCGATGCCGAGGCCGCTCGCGCCCTATGTCGCGGCGATGACGGCGAGCGCGTTCGCGGAAGAGAGACAGGCCTTCGTCGACGCCGGGATGGACTACGTCGCCAAGCCCGTCTCGCGCGCGGTGCTCGCGGAGGTGCTCGGACGCGCGACCGATCGACGCACGCGCCTCGACGAAGGCACGCTCGCGGGCCTCGCGGTGCTCGCCGACGGGGAAGCCGGCGCGGAGGAGCTCGTCTCCAATTCGTTCGCTTCGATGGAGAAGTCGGTGGCCGCGCTCGAGGGCGCCGCAGAGCTCGATCTCACCGAGCCCATCCACCTGTCCAAAATCACCCGCGATGCCCACTCGCTCATCGGAACGGCTGGAATTTGCGGCGCTTTCGGCGTCGCGCGGTCGGCGATGGGAATCGAGCGACTGGCTGCGCGTCTGGCGGAGGGGCCGGCGAGGTCTCTCTCCGAGGCTGAGCGCGATCACGATCGTGAAGGCGAGCGCGAGAGCGACAATGGGCGCGAAGAGCTCTGCTCGCGCATCGCTCTCCTCCGTAGACTGCTCGATGACACGGTCGCGCGAAGGGGAAAGACTTCGTAAGATCATCGTCATGCCGTCCGTGCCGCCCGGCAAAAGGCGTGTCCTCGTCGTCGACGACAGCGCGGTGATTCGCACCGTCGTCGCCGCGATGCTCGACAACCTCGGCGCCGAATACGACATCGTCGTCGATGGCGCGGCCGCGGTTCGTGCAGTGCAGGAGCGACGTTACGCGCTCGTGCTCCTCGACCTCCGCATGCCGACGCTCGACGGCCCGAGCACCGCCGTTCGCATTCGCGCCGAGGCGATCGCCGGCGAGCGCCCGACCATCGTCGGCGTCAGCGGCTCCGTCGACGACGCCATGCGCGAGGCCTGCCTCCGTGCCGGGATGACGACGATCCTCCTCAAGCCGCTGCGCATCGCCGATCTCGAGCCGCTCCTGATCGAGACCGGGACGAAGTGACCCTCGACCCTGCCGTCTTCGGTGAGTTGGTCGAGCTCGACGCGAAGGCCGGGGGCACGCTCCTCGGCCCTTTGACCGAGAGCTTCGGGCGCACCAGCGAGAAGGACCTCGCGTGCATTCGAGTGGCGCTCGCCGCAGGAGACGCGGGTGCGATTGCCGAAGCCGCACATGCCCTCAAAGGAGCTGCGGCCGCGATCGGCGCGACGCGCGCGCGAGAGATCGCCGGCAAGATCGAAGAGGTGTCTCGAAGGGGCACGCCAGGCGATCTGCCGGCACTCGCGCTCGAGCTCGCCGCCGCCGTCGCCGAGGCACGCGAAGACCTCGAAACTCACGCGCGCAAGTGACTCACCCCAAAGGGTGATCGCCGCTCGCCGTCAGCTGGCGACGCGCGCGTGCTTGGCGCGGACGACGAGGAGCCCGCCGATGAACTCCTTGGACTCGAGATAAGGCCCATCGGTCAACACCGCTTCGCCTTCCACCGTCCTCACCATCGTCGCCGAGCTCGGCGAAGTGAGCCCTCCGTTGAAGACCCACACCTGCGCCTTTTTCGAGGCCTCGATCAGCGCGCGCACGTTCTGCATGATCGGCCCCAGCCGCTCCGGCGGCGGAGGAGGCCCATCGGGCTGGATGATCGCGAGTTGATATTGCTTCATGGAGAGACTCCTCGGTGAGGGTTGGAAACTGCTGCCCTCCAGACGAATGGGGATTCGCAAGATCGACAGGGTCCGAAAAAAAACGCGGCCGCGCCTGCACTCACTTCTTCACCGGCTTCTTCACCAGCTTCTTCACCGGCTTCTTCACCGGCTTCTTCTCCCCCTTCTTCGGCAACCTCAATGTCCCCTTGAACGCCCGCGCAATCCACCCCCGCAACTCCTCCGGCTCCTCCATCATGCTCTCCGGAAGCATGACCTTCTCACTCCGCGCCTTCCCATTCCCCATCGGGTCGAAATACCCAGCGCCTTCGAGCGCGAGCGCCTCGGCGCGTTCGGATTCGGGGAGCCAGATCATCGTCGAGCGGCCGAAGAGCCCCGCGAAGATGTGGCCGTTCACCTTGGCAGCGATGCCGCCGAACATCAGCTGCGTTTCGACGCGAGGGTCGTTCGGGAGCGCGGCGCGGAAGATCGGATGATGCTCAGCGGGGACTTTGATCCAGGCCATTGGCAGAGCCTATCGTGAAGAGCTCACTCGAGCTCACTCGACTTTCACTCGACTTTGATACTGAGAGCGAGTGACGCGGAGCGTGGCTCGCAGGTGTCGCCGGTGCAGACCGCGAACGAGAATTTCCCGGCGATCGTCACGTTGCCGGGAGAAGCGGCGACGAAGGGAACGCGCATGACGCTGCGCTTGGTGGCGAAGGTGAAGGCAGTCACCGTCGCTTGCGGAAAGGTGACGCCGCTCGCCGCGGCAGCGGTGAACTTGTGGGGATATTGCTCGTTGCAGTGATATTCACCGAGCGGTACGAGAACGATGTCGACATAGGAAGAGACTCCAGCCTGCGCCGACAACCCCTGCATGACTACGCTGTAGTGATCTCCTGTGACCGGCGGGGAGGAGGCGAACGTCTTCGCCGTCGCGCTGGCCGCCGCAGCTGTAGTCGCGCTCGTCGTCGTCGTCGTCGTCGTCGTCGTCGTCGGTGACGGGCCGACGACGGTCGGCGAGGGCGGCTTCACCGAGGTGCTCGTGGGTTTCGCAGACGACGACGCGAAGTTGCCGGCGTCGAGGGGGAGCTGCGCGGTTTCGGACGGCGTAGGCGTGGGAGGCTGCGGGCTCGGCGTCGCGGGGGCTGAAGTGCTCGCGGCCGGCGTCGGCGGCGTGCTCGCTGCCGATGTGGACGTCGTCGAGGTGGCTCCAGCCCCAGCCCCCGGGGACGGGGACTCGCGACACCCGCCGAGCCAGAGAACGAGCGGGAAAATGAGCACCTCGAGGGACGAAGCCGCAGAGGCATTCACGCAAAAAAAGCGCTGCACGTTGGTCATTCCATCACGCTTTCCGTTCGGCGGCACGCACCGGCGTTCGTCCCCGCGGACGCCAACCGGCGGTCTCCGTCGCTCGCGCGCGTTGGCCGAAGCGATACGGCGCGGGAGTATGTCCAGCCTCGCGCGCACACCTGGCGTGATACCCTCTCTCCACGGTGGCACGCGCCCTCTTCGCCGCCTTCTGCAGGTCGTTCGCGTTCGCGAAGCTCGTGAGCGTCGCAACCCTCGTGAGCCTCCCCCTCGGATGCGGTGGCGATGGCAGCGCACCGATCGGACCGGACGACGACGCCTTCGTCGATGCTGGGTTCATCGACTCGGGAAGCGAGCTCGATGCCAATGTCCCCATCGATGCCACCACCGATTCCCGCTCCGACGCGATCGGCGTCATCGACGTCGGAGTCGACACCAAGCCGGATACGAAGCCCGACGTGGGCGGAGACGCGTCCGCGGCGTGCCTCGCCGATCTCACAGCCAAGGGCATCTCCTACAAGCTCACCGCGGCGCGCGGCGTCGTCGATGCCGTCAACGTCCTCGGACCGATCAATGGCGTCCTCTTCGCCAATGGCACCGATCCTCGCCCGATGGGCGACCCGGTCGCGTGCCAATTCGTTCGTACGCTGTATTCCTTCGCCGATCTGCTGAAAGAGAAGGGCTTCGTCCGCGTCGGCACCCTCGGCTCTTATTGCTATCGCTGCTGTTGCGCGTGGAGCACCACGAATTTCTGCCGCGGCCTCACCGATTCCGAGCCGGTCTGCGGCACGTCGGGACTCTCCAACCACTCGTTCGGGCGCGCCATCGACGTTCGCTATCTCTACAAGGCCGACGGCACGCGCTACGACGTCGATGACCCCGCGCAGTTCGTCAAATGGGCCACCACCGAGACGTGCACCAAAGGTCTCCCCGGCCAGACCGGCATCAGCAAAGAGCTCTACACGCTCGCTTGCGAGGCCACCGCGCGGAAAATCTTCGGCACCGTGCTCACGCCCAACTACAACGCCGATCACCGAAACCACTTCCACATGGACATCGGCGAGAGTGGCACTCCCACCAGCTGGACCACCAAGTCGAAGAGCTCCAATCCTCACGTCGGTCTCGACGATGCAGTGGAGATTTGCGGCGACGAATGAGCTCGCTGAAGGCGCAAGCCGCTCACTTCCACCCCGGCATCGCCTCCAGCGTCAGCACGTTGCCAGCCCCATAGAGGGCAGGCAACGACGCGCGATTGTCGGCGATGAAGTCCGGCCAAAGCATCGCGTAGACCCATTTGTTCTGCGTCGTCAGCAGGGACGACGTGGGATTGAATTGGCACTCGCCGATGGCCATCGGTTTGCCGGCGGCGACTCCGACCATCGCGTCGTAGTTCCCTTTGGTATATCCCGTGTTGTAAACGTCGAGCGAGACGATGTCGTACGACGAAGGGCTCGGTGCGTAGTCGACGACGTCGGTGGCGAGCGAGGTGAAATCCTGGACGTTCCAGACCCAGATGACGTTGTCGAGGCCCTTCGTCGTCGTCAGGTAGTCGTGCGTCATCTGGAAGAGCTTGGCGCTCCCGTTCGGCCCCTTGTGGCACGACCACCAGAAGACGCATTGGTTCATTTCGTGGAACGGGCGGAAGAGCACCACCACGCCGGCGCTCTTCAAGTCGGCGAAGAATCCCGCGAGGGTGTCGAGGCGAGCGATCCACGCCGCGTGCAGCGTCGTTCCCGGCGTCACGAGCGCGGTGAAGTCGGCTTCGTTCAGCTGCGCGTGCTTGGCTGCGCCGATGTCGTCCCAGGTGCAGTACTCGTCGCGGGCCGGCGCGCACGCATGGTACATCAGGCCGACGAGCGCACCGAGCCCGAATTGGCGCTTCGCCTCGTCGATCATCTTCGCGCGATTGCCGACCGCGCCGCTGCCGAAGCCGAAGTCGGCGCCCCAGAACGAAGGCGTTTTGCCGGCGATTGCCCGGATGGTGTCGCTGTCGGCGGTCGGTGAGCCGGCGTTCTTGTTCTCGATGCCGACGAGCGTCTTCTTGCCCGAGATGCTCCGCAGGTACGTGAGAATCGACTCGCGCTTGGCAGCGGTGACGCTCGGCGTGCCCGTCTCGCTTCCCTTGGCGTCGACGATGGCCCCGTCGCTTCCCGTGTCCAGCGAGACGGCAGCGTCCTCGGCAGAAGATTCCCCATCGCGTCCGAGAGGCGCGTCGCCCAGGTGGCCGCTGTCGAGCACGAGGCCACTGTCGGCGCCGTTGCTCGGAAGAGACGCGTCGCTCGCGTCGTCGAGTCCTTGCCCGGAGCACGCACAAGAGGCGATCGCAGAGAGACTCAGCAGGAAGACTCGTGCCCGAGCGTGGAAGCAGGTCGAGCTCATGCTCTTGGCAACTGCAGTTGTCGGGCCGCGTCATCAGGCGAGATCGATGCGCGAACTCACCCGTCGCGACGAGCGTCACGCGAAGGGGACAGCGGCGTCGACTCCCCGCCGAGGGGACTCATGCCCATCTTCGCCCCCGAGTTCGTCGGATTCGTCGACTTGCTCACTTCGCTCAGCGCCGTCGGAAGACGCGGAGGCTCGGGTCGAGGCCAGGGAAGGGCTCGAGCGCCGGGCAGTCGGCCGGGGAGACCCACTCCGAAGGGCCGAGAATCAGCGCGCCGCGCGGCTCGAGGGAGGCGGCGAGGCGTTCGAGCACCTTCCGTTGCATTCGGCGATCGAAGTAGATGAGGACGTTGCGACAGAGGATGAGGTGATAAGAGGCAATGATCGCGCTCGGGGGTGCGAGCGTGGCGCCGATGAGGTCGTGCCGCTCGAAGGACACCCGAGCGCGGAGCTCGTCGACGATGCAAGCGTGGTCTCCCTCGTCTCGCAGCCATCGCGCGCGACGCGCCGAAGAGACGGCCTCGAGCTGGCGACCTGGATACATGCCGCGCGCGGCGACGGCGAGGGAGGGCTCGTCGCGATCGGTGGCCATCACCTCGTACTCGGCGAAAGAGCCACATTGCTCGGCCATCTGCATGGCAATCGACCAGGCCTCTTCGCCGGTCGCCGTTCCTGCCGACCACGCGCGCAGGGTTCCGCCGATCGAGAGTCGCATCAGCAACTCGGGGAGCACTTTCGCGTCGATTGCGTGAAAAACCGGGCCATCGCGAAAGAACGTGCTCAACGGGACGGCCACCGCGGCGACGAGCGCGGCGGCCTCGGAGGTGTCGCGAGCCAGGTGGGAGAGATACTCGTCGACGTGCGCGCACCCGAGCTCCCGCATGCGCGCTTCGATGCCGCGATGGGCCGCGTGAAGCGCGAAATCACGGAGGTCGAAGGCGCGACTCTCGGCGAGCCAGGCGAGCACGGTCTGCGCACCTTCGGCGTCGAGCAGGCTCGTCGTCATGGCGTACCGAGGGGCAGGGTGATGCGGAAAATCGAGCCGCCGCCGGGCCGATCGAGCACTTGCGCCATGCCGCCGTGGGCCGACGCGACCAAGCGCACCATGTAGAGACCGAGCCCGAAGCCGCGTCGCGCTTGCATCGCCACTTGCTCGGAGAGCCCGCTGAATTTCTGGAAGAGGGACGCTTTGAGCGAATCGGGCACGCCGCTGCCGCGATCGATGACGTCGATGCAGATGGTCCGTTCTTCCGGCTTGGCGTGGAGCGAGAGAACTACGGTGCGATCGTCGCCGACGTGACGAATGGCGTTGGTGAGGAGGTTCGCGAGCGCGCGGCTCACCAGCGACTCGTCGATGGTCAGCTCGAGCGACGCTTCGACGTCGACGTCGAGCGTGACCTCTCGGGCCCGCGCCTCGGCCTCGACGTGTGCGAGCGCGCGGGTTGCCACTTGCGAGGCCCGAGCTCGGGTCATCGAGAGAATCGCATGCCCGTGCTCGATGCGGTGCACCTCGAGGAGATCTTCGAGCATGCGATTGATGCGGCTGCTGGCTTCGAGCGCGGTGGCGATGTCTTCTCGCGTCTCGGGGCTCGTGACGTCGTCGGCGACGATGCGGAGAATGCCAATCAGTCCGGCGAGAGGACTACGGATGTCGTGGACGAGGAGCGACACCAAATCTTCCTTGAGGGCGTCGAGCTCGCGGAGGGACTTCAGCTGGCGGCGAATCTCGGCGTCCTGCCGTCGGGTGCGCAAGAGCGTGGCGACGCGGAGCCGCAATTCGCGCCGATCGACGGGCTTGGTCAGATAGTCGTCGGCGCCGGCGGCGAGCCCCGCGTTGCGCTCGCTCTGCTCGGAGAGTGCAGTCACGAGAATGACGGGGAGGAACTCGCCGGGGCGTCTCGCCTTGATGCGAGCGCAGGTCTCGATGCCACTCAGCCCCGGCATCATCACGTCGAGGAGGACCAAGTCGACGGGCTCGAGCTCGAGGGCACCCAGCGCCTGTTGACCATCGGCGGCCTCGACGACGCGTAGCTCGGCCGAGAGAATGCCGCGCATCAGCAGTCGATTGCGCTCGTCGTCGTCGACGACCAGCACGACGGGCCTGGCGACGCCGACGCCGACTCCGGGCGCGACGCTGTTCACGGTGGATCCTTCGACAGCATCTCGGCGACGACGCGTTCGAGGGTCCGTCGATCGATGGGCTTGGTCAGGTAGTGGTCGATGCCCGCTGCGCGCGCCCTCTCTTCGTCGCCACGCATCGCCAGTGCCGTGAGCGCGATCAGTGGAATGTGCGCGGTCCGCGAATCGGCCCGGAGCGCACGGGCGAGCTCGTAGCCGTTCATCGTCGGCATCATCACGTCGAGCACGACGAGCGACGGCACCGTCTCGGTCGCGAGCGCGAGACCGGAGGCGCCGTCCTCCGCCAGCAAGACTTCGTAGCCGCACCGCTCGAGGATCGATCGCGCGAGGTCGCGGTTGAGGTCGTGATCGTCGACCACGAGGATGCGCGCCTGCTTCCGCGCGGGCTCGACGTGGTGCGGCGTCGTCGCCCGCTCGATGGCGCCGATCAACTCGGCACGGGTGACGCTTCCCTTCAGCACCACCACCGCGTCCTGGTCGCGCAAGACCGCGCGTTCGGCATCGGAGGGCTCGCTCGCACTGAGCACGATCACCGGCACTGCGCGGGTCGTCTCGTCGCGCGCGAGGGAGAGCACCACCTCGAGCCCGGAGAGGCCGGGCATCATCCGATCGACGATCACCAGATCGGGCGTTTTTTCGTGCGCGAGCGCGATGCCGGCGGCGCCACTCTCGGCGAGTACCACTGAGTGCTGATCGGCTTCGAGCATCACGCGGAGCAGTTGTCCGACGCGCGGATCGTCGTCGATGACGAGCACGCGCAGCGGCCTCGTCGGACCTGGCGAACCCGACGGGCTCGGACGAACGGTCCCGCGCCGCCCTTCACCGATCGGCAACGTGAATCGAAACGTCGCCCCCGGTGGCGGCGTCTCGTCGAGCGTGAGCGTCCCACCGTGCAGCTCGACCAGTCGCCGACTGATCGCGAGCCCGAGCCCGGTACCCTGATGACGCTTCGCCATCGGGCTCTCGCCCTGCACGAAAGGCTGAAAAAGACGGTCTCGCAGCGCGAGATCGACGCCGGGGCCATGGTCGCGAATCACCACCTCGACGCTCTTCGCGTGCTTTCGCACTTCGAGCTCGATCGGCGCGCCGTCGGGGCTGAACTTGATCGCGTTGGTGACGAGGTTTAGGAGAATCTGCCGCACCTTGCGCGCGTCGGCGGTGAGACGCGCGTCGGGCGGCACTTGGGCGGAGACTCGAATCTTCTTCTTCTTCGCCGCCGGCTCGACCACCGCGAGCACCTCGGAGATGGCCGTCGCGGTGTCGACCTCTTCTCGTTCGAGACGCACCTCGCCGGCTTCGATCTTCGAAAGATCGAGGATGTCGTTGATGAGCGCGAGGAGGTGTCGGCCGCTGCGGAGGATGTCTTCGACGTAGCGGCGTCGGTGTCCGTGGAGGACCTCCGGCGGATCGTCGAGCAGGAGATCGGAGAAGCCGATGATCGAGTTGAGCGGCGTGCGCAGCTCGTGCGACATGTTGGCGAGGAACTCGGACTTCAGCCGATTGGCCCGCTCGACCTCGACGTTCTTCTGCTCGAGCACGAGGCCCTGGGCGAGCAACTCTTGGCTCTGCGCCAAGAGCTCGCGCTTCTGCGCTTCGAGCTCGCGGTTCTGCGTCGCCGAACCGGCGTTCAACTCGCGGAGCCGCGCGTTGGCCGCCTGCACTTCCTGCGCGCGCTCCACGATTTCAGCCTCCATCGCCTCCGCGCGCGAACGGAGCGAGATCGTCTCGGCGTCACCTTCGGGCTTTCGCCGCAACATGTACGCCGTCACGTCCTCGGCGCGGTGGACGATGTAGCGAACCTCGCCCGACGGCGCGAGCACGGGCGTGTTCACCGGGCTCCAATATCGGGCCTCGAACCCGCCGCCCTCGGAGGCTGGCCTCGCGATGTCGTACTTCTGCACTGCCATCGTATCGGCGGCTCGGCTCTCGAGCACGCGCTCGAGCGATCCGCGCAACGTCACCACGCCCGTCGCATCGGGATCGGAAGGTGGATCGGGGAAGACGTCGAAGATGTGCCGCCCGAGGATCGCCTCCCGCTGCGTCAGCGTCGTGCGCAGATAGAGGTTGCTCACCGCCACGATGTGCAGCGTCGGCGAGAGCACGAGGTAGTTCGCCGGCGCCGCTTCGAACAGCGTCCGAAAGTCAGGCTCTTCGGCGACCACCTCGCGCGACATCGTGCCTCCCCACCCATGGCGTAGCTGGTACGCGCGAAGATGTCTCGCCAGATTCACCGAAAGCCAGACCCCGCGGGGATATGAGGCGCTTCTGCAGAGGACATCGTCCTCTCGCGTCGAGCTATGGCGCGCCGCATTGTCGACTACCGCCACGACGCGAGCACCGCGACTCGGCGACGACGGCGCGGCCTCAGTGCTTGCGCGTCGTGGTCGCCTTCGTCGTCGTCGTCGACACCGCCGCGAAGCGGATTGCCTGCAATCGATCGCGAAACTCCTCCGACGTGCTCGAGGCCGCCACCGCTTCGTGCACGTCTCCCATCCCCACGGGCCTAGGAGCAGCCACGAGCCCCAGCGGGGTGGGCTCGCGCAGTGGATTGCTCCAGTCCGGATGCGGGTCCGAGGCGGCGTCGACGAATTGCGGCCGATCCGCTCGTCCGCCGGCGCCCGCCGCTGCGAGCACGGCCTCGAATGTCGGCGCCTGCGCTACCCGCGCACCGAGCCCGGCGGTCTTCGGGTCGAGCCCGGCCCACTTGAGGAGAGTGGCAATGAACGACGTGTGATCGTAATCCGCGTTCGCGTCCGGAGTGCGAAATACGGTGCCGGCGGTGATGAACGGCGAGACGAGAATCGTCGGCACGCGCACGCCGAGCTGCTGGAATGCGAACCCGGTGGCTGCGACCGAGGGCGACGGCGTCGCGGAATCAGGCGCGACGGTCGTCGTCGGCGGCGGTTGGTGGTCGTAGGTGCCACCGTGCTCGTCGAAGGTGATGATCAGCAGCATGTGCGGCCACTGAGGGCTATTCACGATGGCGTTCCACAGCACGTTGAGGGCAGCGTCGCAGGTGCCGACGTCCGTCGGTGGATGGTAATCGGTCCCTTGAATCACCACCGGCGGAAATCCGCCGCCCCACGCCGGCTCGACGAAGCAGAAATTCGGCAGCGTCCCCGCCGCCAGCGCCTGGAGAAACGTGGTCACTTGATTCGGGTCGTCGTACGCGTACACGCCGCCGTTCGCCGCGGCGGCGATGCGTGGGAAGAAGTAGGGCGTGAAGGGATCTCCAGAGGGCGAGCCAGCCGCCACCCCGCCGTCGTCTTGATAATAGACGCCCCACGTCTTCTTCCCGGGCCCACCGAGCAAGTTGAATATCGTGTTGCAGTATCGGTAGGTGGTCCCGTCGATCTCCGAGTTGTCGACCTTGCCGAGCGACGTCCCACACGCCGCGAAGGCGCGATTCGCGTAGGTCTGCGTCGGGATCGAGCTGAACCATCGGTCACTCGCGGCGTAGCTCGTCGCGAGGCCGGCGAGCGCCGGGATTTGGGCTGCCGAATAGCTTCCCATCACTTGCTGATTGGTGGTGTAGACCTCGTCGTAGTCGAAGGCGAAGCCGGACATCGGCGCCTGCTCCCCGAAGTAGGGCGACGCCGGCATCGACCCGTTGCCGTTGCCGTACAGCTGAATCACCACGTGCTCGAAATCTTCCCCGGGATCGAAGTTCGGCGCCGACGTCGACGGACTGCCATTCGTCGGCGCATAGGGAGTCGAGTGGTAATGGTTGGTCGCCCCGGCGGGGATGCCGTTCCAGGCCGGGCTGGTGTCGGCGCCGACGACGACCGGTGGATTGGATCCGAGATAGAGATACCCGAGCAGGTTGTCGAGCGAGCGATTCTCCAACATCAGCATCACGACGGTGGTGACGTTGGTCATCACCGGCGGAATCTGTCGAACGGCCGCCATCGAGACGAAAATCGTGTAGCAGAGGCTCTGATGAAGGGCGCCGGCCGGGAGCGAGAAGACGGCCTCGATCGTGTAGGACGCGCCGCTCTTCCCGGCGAACGAGATCGAGCCCGATGTCGACGACCATCCGGAGTCGACCGTCCCCGCGGTCATGCGTATCTGAATCGAGCTCCCCTCGATCGCGTTCTCGCCGGTGACCAGCTCGAGGAGCGACACGTCGACGCCGTCGACCTTGAAGGTGGTGTCGAAGGTCCAGACGTCGCCGTCGGTGATGCCCTCGTTGCGACTGAAGGCGAGTATCCCCACGGGGTCAGGCGCGGGGCTGGAGGCGGCGGTCCCACCGGTGGAAGTCCAGTACGAGCTCGCGAGCGCGGGGGCGACGGTGCTGACGACGTCGACCCCGGCGCCGCTGAGGTTGGCGAGCGTGACGTAGGTGTTGTCCGTGGTGATCAAGTGACGTCTCCTTGCGCTCCCTGCACCGGGGTCCCCGATGCCGTATCAGGAGGCTTGCCGTCGCGGCAAGGGCGACGTCGCCAGCGGACCCGTGGGAAGACACACCTACTCTGCACGCAGGACGCAGTTCGGTCGATGCTGCGACGGTCTCCGTGCTCGCGAGCGCGCGCAACGACCTCCCGCGCAGCGCGCCACGTATCGCGCAACAGGACCTCGATGGCGCGTATCGGTGAATGATCGTCAGTCGCGGTGCGGTCCCCTGACAGTCACGCTTCCGCCAACCAAGTTGACAGTCGCAATTCGCGAGCGTGCCTATCTGCGTGGTAGTGTCGACTCATGCGCCGGACGTTCCCGAGCACGCCGAGACTCTTGGTGCTCGCGTTGCTTCTTGCCACCTCCGGGGCCGCGGGGTGCGGCGCACGGACGAATCCTTTGATCGCCGATCCCATCGACGAGGACGCCGCCACCGATACGCCGAGCCTCCAAGACGCCGGCGCCGACGCTGGCGACGCGACCTTCGACGCCGACGAAACGATCGTCGGAGGCTTCTGTCACTTCCACGACGTCGACCTCGCCTGCGCGGCCGGAAAAGTCTGCACCGCGAACTTCGTCGTCGGGCCGACCCCCACGGTGTGTATCTCCACCCGTGATCCGGCCGAAGCGTGCGGCCTCATCGGGTGCGGCGAGCTATGCACGTGTGTCGATTCGACGAGAAGCTTGTGCGATTGTCGCTGAGCGCTGGAGTCACCCTGGTATCGCCGTCCCCTGGTGAAACACCATTCGCCACGTCCCCTCCGCGCGCTCCCAAATCGAACAACGCAGCGACGCGACGCTCACCCCTTTTCGCTCGTCCGTCAGTCGATAGGTCACCAGCGCTCGACCCTCACCGAGCGCTCGGACGTGAAATTGGGTGATGCTCCAATGTGGAACTGCCGGAGTTTTCGGCAGCGCGTCGAGGACCATCGATCGGTCGTAGGCGCGTCCGGAGGCGCCGTGCTCGAGGTAGTCCTCTGCGAGCAGCTCCGCGATCGCTTCTCGGGAAGCGCGCACCGTCGGGCAGAGGAGACGCTCCTCCCGTGCGCGGAGGGTCGTGGCGAGCTCGTCGGTGGGCGGTGACATGGCGCTTGCCCTCGAGAGTATGAGCCAATGCGGAGACAAATTCAGGCCCCCCGTCAACCTCGCCCAAGCCGTGGCCCTTCGCGCCGGGAAGATGGCGATCGCGACGGAGGTTCGAGCGTCGGCGAAGCCCTCGAGCTCGGATGAAGCCCCGTCGCCACTCGCCTCACTCGAAGTGCTAGAATCACCTCCGTGGACCCGCTGCGCTTGGACGACCTCGAGAACGCACGCGCCATGACCGCTGGCGAGCGAGGTCGCTTGGCCCTCGGGGCGATGCGAACTGGTTTCCGCTTGAAGCGCGCCGGGCTCCGCGCACGCTTCCCGAACGCCTCTCCGGAAGAGGTCGAGTCTCTGTTCGATCGGTGGCTCGAACGCGATGACTGAGGCCACGCCGGAAAGCGCCCTCGCCCACCTGGCGTCGGAGCTCCGGCGACGAAAGCGACGCTTCGCCTTGGTGGGCGGTCTCGCCGTCTCCATTCGTGCAGAAGTGCGATTCACCCGGGACGTCGACGTCGCGATCGTGGTCGCGAGTGACGCGGAGACCGAGGCGCTGGTCCGCGACCTCTCCACTTCCGGCTACTCGATTGGGGCGCTCGTGGAACACGACGAGCGAAAGCGATTGGCGACCGTGCGCCTTCGCTCGCCGAGCCGTGTCGTCGTCGACCTCCTCGCCGCCAGCTCGGGGATCGAAGAGGAAATCGTCGACCGTGCCGTCGAGGTCAGCATCGACGACGTCGGCATGATTCCGGTCGCGCGCGCCGAGGAGCTGCTCGGCATGAAGGTGCTTTCGATGACCGACGCCCGTCCCCAGGACCGAATCGATGCCAAGAACCTCTTGGCGCTCAATCCCGATATCGATCTCGCTGCGGTGCGCGAGCTGCTCGGGCGCATCGAGACCCGCGGCTTTCATCGCGGTCAGGATCTCGGCGCGAAGTTCGACGCCCTGCTACGCAGCGTGCCACTCGGCTGACCTGGGGGCCGAGTGACCAGGAGGGTGGAGTGACCGTCTCGCTAACGTGACGGACCCTCGTTTTCTCGACTCGTTTCGCTCGACGCGCAGCTCGAGACCGCGGCACGCGGCGTGCTGAGGCGACATCATGAGCTCGAAGCCTCTCGCAGCCATCGCCCTCCTCCTGACGTTGGCCACCGCCTGCAGCGTCGGCGCCATCGACGGTCCGGCCGACGATCGCGATGACGTCGAGAAAGATCTGCAGTCGCTCCATTGCAGCGATGGTGACACCAGCTATCACCCCTCGAGCCTCCGCTGCGGTGGTATCCCCGGGGCCTATACCGCATCGTCGGCGAACATCGGCTACTACCCAGTCGTCGCGCTACGAGATACTCCTCTCTACAGTGGAGACTTCGGGCCCGGGCTCGGAGCCACACTCCTTCGTACCGTCGGTGAGGGCGAGGGGTTCGCCATTCAATCGACGCGCAATCCGACGTGCAGCGATGCGCCGCCGATGCGACCGACGGTGAATGGCTTCGTCTACGGCCTCACGCGCTCGGGCAGCGTGGCCGGGTGGATTCGCCTCGCCGACGTCGTGTCGGTCGGCAGCACGTCGCAGGCGCTTTGCGCCGACGGGCCGGGATCGCCGGGAACCGACTTCCAAGTGGCCTATGACGCCGAGCACGCCTGCCGGGCATTCCACTGCGACAGCGGTCGCAAGAGCTGCCGCAGCGCCAACGCCGAAACGGACGGCCGAGACGATTGCACGGGTGGGAGCGCGGTCGATTGGCAACGC
This sequence comes from Deltaproteobacteria bacterium, assembly GCA_025363655.1. Taxonomy (GTDB): domain Bacteria; phylum Myxococcota_A; class Polyangia; order Polyangiales; family JADJMO01; genus JANYDK01. The sequence goes on from JANYDK010000102.1 coordinate 25,297, forward strand.
GAAGTCGCCGCCGACACGTTGCATCTTCGCTTCGCGCAGGGGTCGACGTCGATTGGATATGCGCATCGCCACGATCGCGTGCGCGTCCTCTTCGTCAACGGCGCTTGGGCCTTCGTCGAGATCACGGCGAGTACCTGTCCGAGCTCGACGCCGGTGGGCATGAGGGCGTGGACGATGCTGGAATTCCTCGCGCCGATCTCCTCCGACCCGCCGAGCACGCCTCCTCCGCCGGCGCCCGATCCTGGTGGCTCGCCGCCGCCTGCCGATCCCGATCCCGATCCTGGTACCGATCCCGATCCTGGCGTCGGCACCGATCCGACGCCAGCGCCCACGCCTCCGCCCGCGCCTCGATACTGCTGCGCCAAATGCTCGAAGCGCGAGGTCTATCACCGCGTCGACGTCGCCAGCGGATGCACCGACGCGGCGCGCGCGTACTGCAAGGTCAACGACCGCGGCAGCTTTCAAGACGCGATGTGGGGCGATTGCGCGGCCTGACCGATCAAAGACAGCAATACGACGTCGTCTTGGCGCCGTTGATGGTGACCGTCGCGCGGAGCTCGCAGGAAGAGCTCGCGGGCTTGGCCTCGCCGCTGCACGTGAACGATTTGGCCGGGCTTCCTCCGACGGTGCAGGCGGTGCCGCCGTCGCCGGTCTTTTCGGTGCACGAGTCGGAGGCCGAGCTGCTGCTGCTGCAGGCGGCGAGGGTGAGCGTCGCGAGGAGAAAGGGGAAGAGCAGGAAGGTGCGCATGCGCCGATGATGACATGGTTCGGCTGCCCTCAGTGACAGGGCGTCGGGGAGCACGCCAAGTTGCCATCGGTGCCGCAGACGCAGACGTGATCGCACTCGACGACGCAGGAGGCCGACGGCTCGACCGATCCACACGGTTTCCCGGCGGCGCAAGTGTCCACCGTGAGCCCACAATTCTTCGTGCCGATATCGAAGCGTGTCGGTTCGCCGACACCCCCGTTGGTGCACTTCCATTCGGTCGCGCACTTGTCGCCACCGAGGAAGTAATGGCAATAAAAATGCTCGTCCGGATATCCAGACTTGCCCTTGCAGAGCTGGCCTGAGGTCGGCGGAGCGATGGGACACCCTGGGGTGATCGGACCGACCGGAGGGCCGACGTCCGGCGGACCGGCGTCGGCTGGCGTGTCGACGGGCGGGCAGGTCGGATGCGTCACGACCTTTCCCGCACCGCACGACCAACCGCCCTCCGGGCACGTGCACTGGTATTCGACGAGCGGACCGATCGAGGTTCCATCGGGACACGGCGTCTGCAGGTCGTACACGCAGGCCAGTTTTCTCGGTGAGCAAGCCCCATGAGGCGTGTCCTTGCCCAGAGGCGCAGGACACGGGGGATCGATCGCGCTGCCGTCGTTGGCGGCGTCCGCCGAAGTGTCGGGCGCGACCGTGCCTCCGCACGCGAGCATCGAGATCCAGCTCGAGATCGAGAGCGCGAGCGGGAGGACGAACGTCGACGAGAGGCGCGCTGGTGAAGCCATCGAACGAATGTTGACCGATCGCCGCGCCTGGCTCCAGCACCGTTCGTGGGCGCTCGCATTTCGAGGACGCCTCTTGACGCCACCCTCCCCACCCTCGATCCTTCGCACGCAAAGCATCTCCCCTTCGCCCCCAAGGTCCCCGCCCATGTCCTCTCTCCGCTTCGACAACAAGGTCGCGATCATCACCGGCGCCGGCGGTGGCCTCGGCCGCTCGCACGCCCTCCTCCTCGGCTCGCGTGGCGCGAAGGTGGTCGTCAACGACCTCGGCGGCACCGCGACGGGCGGTGGCAAATCCTCCGCGGCAGCCGACAAGGTCGTCGAAGAAATCAAAGCCGCGGGCGGCACGGCGATCGCGAACTACGACTCGGTCGAGGACGGCGACAAGATCATCAAGACCGCCATCGATGCCTTCGGGGGTGTCGACATCCTCGTCAACAACGCGGGCATCCTTCGCGACACTTCGTTCCAGAAGCTCTCGGCCGAAGATTGGGACCTCATCTATCGCGTCCACGTCCTCGGCGCCTACCGCACCACCAAAGCGGTGTGGGATCACATGCGCGACAAGGGATATGGGCGCATCATTTTCACCTCTTCCGCGGCCGGCATTTACGGCAACTTCGGCCAATCGAACTATTCGATGGCCAAGCTCGGCCTCCTCGGTTTCTCCAATACGCTCGCCATCGAGGGCAAGAAGAAGAACGTCCACGTGAACACGATTGCCCCGCTCGCGGGCTCGCGTCTCACCGAGACCGTTCTCCCGAAAGAGCTGATCGACGCGCTCCGCCCCGAATACGTCTCTCCGCTGGTGGCCTATCTCTGTCACGAAGAGTGCAAAGAGACGGGCGGGCTCTTCGAGGTCGGCGGCGGCTTCTTCGCCAAACTGCGTTGGGAGCGCTCGGCCGGCGAGATGCTGCGCCTCGGCGGGACGATGACGCCGGAGATGGTGAAGCGTTCGTGGGGCAAAATCACCGGCTGGGAGAAGGCGTCGCATCCGCCCGACATCACCGCGTCGATGCAACCGATTCTGCAGAATCTGCAGGCGGGGCCGACCAAGGGCGGCAACGAGTTCATCGATGTCGACGTCGCCCTCGGGTACGAATTCTCGCCGATGACTTCGAAGTACGACGAGCGCGACGTCTCGCTCTACGCGCTCGGAATCGGCGCCGCGCACAATCCGCTCGACGCCAACGACCTCCAGCTCGTCTACGAGATGCACGGCGAAGGCTTCCGCACGTTTCCCACGTTCGGCGTCATTCCGGCGATTGGCTGCATGATGGAGCGCGCCAAGCAGGGTGAGCAGGCCCCGGGGATGAACTACGGGTTCGATCGCATTCTCCACGGCGAGCACACGATGGAGATCAAGCGTCCACTGCCGCCGAAGGCGACGCTGACGCACAAGGCGAAAATCACCAACATCTACGACAAGGGCAAGAACGCCCTCGTCCTCACCGAGGTGAAGAGCTACGACGAGGCGGGCAACGAGCTCATCGTCAACGAGTTCGTCACGCTGGTGCGCGGGGCCGGCGGCTGGGGCGGCGATCGTGGTCCGACGGCCGACGTCAACGTCCCGCCGGAGCGCGCGCCCGATCAAGTGGTGACCGAGAAAATCCTCGAGAACCAGGCGCTGCTCTATCGCCTCACTGGCGACATCAATCCGCTCCACGCCGACCCGATGTTCGCGACCGCCTTCGGCTTCCAGAAGCCGATTCTCCACGGGCTCTGCACTTATGGCTTTGCCACTCGGCACGTCGTCAATGCCTTCCACAAAGGCGATCCGCGCAAGTTCAAGAGCGTGAAGGCGCGCTTCGCCGACAGCGTGTTCCCCGGCGAGACGCTGATCACCGAGATGTGGAAAGACGGCGACGACAAAGTCATCTTCCGCTGCAAGGTGAAAGAGCGCGACAAAGTCGTCATCAGCAACGCGGCTGTCGAGTTCTACAAAGAGATTCCCAAGGCAATCGCTGCCAAGCCGGCGGCGGCTCCGGCGGCAGCAGCGGGCGCTCCGGCGAAGCCTTCGACCCCGACCGAGGCCGACGTCATCAGCGCCGACATCTTCCGCGCCATCGAGCTCTATCTGGAGGCGACTCCCGACTTGGCGGCGAAGATCCAAACCGTCTTCCAATTCAAGCTCACCGGTCCCGACAGCGCCTGGTCGCTCGATTTGAAGAGCGGCAAAGGCTCCATCAAGCCGGGCACCGCCGCTGCCGACGTCACCCTCGAGATGACCGACAGTGACTTCATCGCCATGTCGACCGGCAAAGCCGACGCGCAAAAGCTCTATTTCGGCGGGAAAATGAAGATCGGCGGGAACGTGATGGCTTCGCAGAAGCTGCAGTTCCTCCAGAAGATGGATCCGGCGTACGGCGTGAAAGCCGTCACCGAGCGCTTCGCCAAAGGCGGCGGAAACGCACCGGCGGCGGCAGCACCGGCAGCAGCTCCGGCAACCACTGCAACTCCGGCGTCGAGCGCCGACGTCGTCAGCGGCGATATCTTCAGGGCAATCGCGCTCTACTTGGAGGCGACTCCCGACTTGGCCGCGAAGATCCAAACCATCTTCCAATTCAAGCTCGCCGGCCCTGACAGCGCCTGGCTGCTCGATTTGAAGAACGGCAAAGGCTCGATCAAGCCGGGCACCGGCACCGCCGACGTCACGCTGGAAATGGCAGATAGCGACTTCATCGCCATGTCGACCGGCAAGGCCGACGCGCAGAAGCTCTATTTCGGCGGGAAGATGAAGATCGGCGGCAATGTGATGGCGTCGCAGAAGCTGCAATTCCTCCAGAAGATGGATCCCGAATACGGCGTCAAGGCCGTGAAGGAGCGTCTCGCGGGTGGCGGTGGCCACGCGGCGGCGAGCGCGGCGGCGGCCTCTTCGGCGAGCGCAGGTCCGGTGGCGAACGCGTCGTCGTTCTTCGCCAAGCTGAAAGAGCGCCTGACGCAGAACGCGAACTTGAGCGGCGAGGTGGGGGTCATTCTCCAATTCAAGGTGAAGTCTCCCGACGCGCTCTTCAGCGTCGATTTGAAGGCCAGTCCGGGCGTCGTGAAGGAAGGCGCGGGCGCTGGTGCAGTGGCGACGTTCATCCTCGACGACAGCGACTTGGCGGCGCTCGCCAAAGGCGAAGTCGAGATTCGCTCGCTCTATCAGCACGGGAGATTGCGCGTCGACGGTGATGCGCACTACGTCCACAAGCTCGGCTTCTTGAAGGGTCTCGTCTGACGCCTTCTCCTTCTCGTCAGGATCCTTCTCGTCAGGATCCTTGTCGTCAATGCGGCGCCGTCGGGACGCAGACCGGTCACGCCGGCGCTTGTACGAAATGCAGCACGCTACCTTTGCACCTCTACGTGCCAGGTAGCGCGCTGCCGCCTGCCGTCGAAATTGAACCCGGCGGCTTCGCGATCGGCCTCGCGCCGCCGGGTCCGAGTGCGGCGCGGGTCTGGTTCTGGCTCGCGTATGGAACCTTCGCGACCATTCCGCTCGCCATCGTCGCCGCGCTCTTCACCGACAAGGGGTTGGCGATGCTGGGGTGGATTCCCCTCGCGCTCCTCTGGGGCGGCTTCTCACTGGGCTCGGGCCTCGATCGCAGCCGCAATCATCCGCGCGTCTGGATCGAGCACCAAGAGCTGCGCGCGCAGACGGGATACATCCTCCGGCGCAGCGAGCGCGTGCACTTGTCGCGGCTCGCGTCGGTGCGCGCGGTGACATGGGTCGACCGGCAGAATGGGCGGACGTTTGCGTTGATGGGGTATGGGACGGATCAAGCCATCTATTTTTTGGTGATGGGGATCGTGACGCCGCAGCAGGCGGTGGCGATGGAGGTTCTGACGTTGGATATGTGGCGGAGGGCGACGCAACCCGGGTGAGATTGGACCGGCGTATCGGGCGAGGGCGGGTCTGCGCGGTCTTCTTCGGCACTGTCGTCTCCTCTGGACGCGGCTATGCTTGCGTGCTGATGCGACGCCAACTCATCGTCATTTGCGTGGGAGTCTCACTCGCCAGCTGCGGCGACGCCTCCAGCTCGACCGATTCGACCGACACCTCGACGTCGCCTGACGTGACCACCGACGACGCAAATCGCAGCGACGCATCTTTCGACGATGGCACGATCGGCCCAGAAACGTCGACGCTCGACACCAGCATCGTCACCGACACGCCCGAGTCGGGCACCGACGCACCCGACGTCGCGACCGACGTCGCCATCGACTCCCCCACCGACGCTGCCACCGTCGACCCCTTTGGCGTACGCGAAATCTACCCGACCCTCGCCGCGGGTCGCGAGTGGTACCTCCCCGCCGACGCCGACGTCATCAAAGGCGAATGGAGCCCCGAGACCGACGACGTGACCAAGGTCTCGGCCGGCGTCTTTCACACCTTCGGGGAGGGCGGGCAGGTGCGGCTCAACGTGGTTTCGCCGGCCGGGAAGGCGTGGTGGCGCAACGTCGAGATGACGGGCTATTTCCGATACACCGCCGACAAAGTGTGTTGTGGGCAAGTGCAGCATTGGGAGCTCTTCGCGCGCGGCGAACGGCACAGCGAGACCAACATCGCGGGCACTGCGATCAACGGCGGCGTCGCGGCGCCGGCGGGAACGGCGACTTGGCCGGGCTATCCCTACGGGAGCAGCACCGTCGACGTGCACTGTCTCGGAACGGCCTATCACGGCAACGTCTACCCGACGGGGCGCGTGCTCTTCGAGAAAGAGGTGGCGCACTTCGATGGCTACGCGCCGCAGAAGGGCGTGGTGACGCTCGACCGCGCCACCTTCCCCGATCCCAAAGGGCGCTGGTTTGGCCTCAAATTCGTGGTCCGCAACGCCGGCGGCGCGAGCAGCGTCCACCTCGAGGTGTGGCTCGACGAGAAGGCCGATGGCGTCTTCCGCAAGGTGACGGAGCTCGACGACACGAAGGGCTCGTGGGCCGCGCCCGCAGGGTCGCTCGATGGCTGTGACGCCGCGCCGTTCTCCTACAAGCTCGATCAACTGATGACATGGGCCGGTCCGTGGGTGACGTTTCGGAGTGACAGCATCGAGACCGACTTCAAGTGGCTGAGCGTGCGTGAGATCGCCCCGCTCTGACACCCACGAGTTTTACGAGCTTTACGAGCTTTGCGAGCTTTACGTCCCGCACTTCAACGCCGTCACGCGCGCCTTCGCCAAGTCGGCAGTCACCGACTTCGGCTTCGCCTTGCCCCAATGCGAGAGGAGCGCGGCGTAGGCGCGACAGGCACCCGGAACATCCCCCTTCGCTTCGCGTGCGAGGCCGAGAAAATAGCTGTTTCGTCGCACTTCGCGGGGCGCCTCCATGGAGAAGCAGGCGTCTTCGGTGAGCTCGAGGTGCGGGAGCGCGTCGTCCCATTGGCCGGCGAGGGCGAGGACGCGACCGATGGTCGGTGCGTGCACCGATTCGTTCTGCGGCAACGGCGCGTACTCACTGAGAGAGCCGAGGGCGCGCTTCGCTTCGGCGGCATCTTCGACGGCGTCGGCGAAGCCAGCCACCCAGCGGTAGCCTTGGGGGAGCGGAGGCGAGCCGGTCGAGAGCTGGTAGAGAAAACCGACGCGCATTCCCTCGAAGCTCTTTGCATCGAGTTTTCCCGCGTGGAACAGCACTGCGTTCATCGAGAATCGGGGGCTGTATTCGGCGAGTAGCTCCTGCGATGCGCTCCAGTTGTCGGCGCGCTTGAGATAGTCGTCGGCGACCTTGGCGGCGTCGTCAGCGCGGCCTTGCTCGAGGAAGGCGCCGATGCGCGCCCGCGCGACCGCGAGGTGCCAGCGCTCGTTGGCGTCGCCGGCGATCAGCGGCTCGATCTCGAGCGCCAGCTTCTCGACGGCGACGAAGTCACCCTCGGCGGCGAGGAGATCGAGCTCCCACAGCTTGCGGTGCAGCGGGCGTTCCGACTCGGGAAAAATGGCTGCGGCGTGATCGAACGCGTCCCGCACCGATTCGAGAGAACGACCGAGCGAGTAGAGGGCCTGCGCCTTCATCGTCCAGGCCGTTGCGCTCGCCGGATCGCGTTCGAGATAGCGACGCGTCGCCGATTCCATCGCGCCACACGGTCCGCGCCAATGATGGAGCCACACTCGGGTCCAGACGCAGTCGGTCGACGTGGGAAAACGTTGCTCGCATTGCTTCTGCGACTCGAGCATTTCGTCGAAGCGTCCGAGCGCTTGCAGGGCGCCAGCGCGGCCCGTCCAAGCGTCGGCGTAGAGCGGGTCGAGCGCGATCGCGCGGTCGTATTCGGCGATCGCGTCGCCTCCGTGATCGACGCGCACCCACGCGTCGGCGAGCAACATGTGGAGCTCGGCGTCGTCGGGCCATCGCTTCACCATCGCCGCGGTACGCCGCTGCAGCTCGACCCAGTCGGCGACGTCGCGTGGAACGACCACGTCGTAGGCGTCGAAGAGGGCCGCGTCGCGCTCGCCGAGGGTGCCGCGAAGGAGGAGCACGCGCTGCCACGACTTGTGCGCTTCGTCGCGATGGAACTCACCGAAGGAGACGATGGCGTAGCGGAGGTGCGCCTCGGGCATCGACGGGTCGAGCTCGCTGGCGCGCTGGAACGCTCTTCGCGCGAGCTCCCAACTGCCATCGCGGAGCGCCTGCAGACCTTCGCGATACGCGCTCGCCGCGCCCGGCACCGCGGTCTTCGGCGTCGGGAGGTCGGTGATCGCGACGGGGCTAGTTTTCGTGGCATTCGATGCGCTCGTGCTCGCCGCAGGTTCGCCGCCGACGTTGCGTTGCATGCGCCAGCGCCACGTCAGGAGAGACGCCGCGGCGACGGCGACGATCGCGAGACCGACGGCGAGTGGCCTTCGCGACGTGGTGCGCACCGTCATCGCGACTCGTCGGTCGTCGCGCTTGCCGGTCTCGTCGGTCCTCGCGGGCGCGACCTCGGTCGCTGCATGCGCGAGGTCTCCGAGCCGCGTCGAATCCGACGTACGCGCGCCGCGTGACGCGCTCTCGCCATGGTCGAGCGCGGCGATGGCCTCGGTCATCGATGCGAAGCGGTCGTCGCGTTTTCGCGAAAGGGCGCGGGCGATGGCGCTCTCCACGCGCTCGGGGAGCGAGGGCACCACGGCGCGCAAGAGCGGCGGATCTTGCGAGAGCATGGTGGCGATGAGCCGTACGCCATCGGTCGCCGGACCCCACGGCAGGTGCCCCGAAAGTAGCTCGTAGGCGAGGACGCCCCACGCGAATTGATCGGTCCGCGAGTCGACCGGCTCGCCGCGCATCTGCTCGGGCGGCATGTAGAGCGGCGTCCCCACGATCATCCCGTCGCCGGTCATCGTCCCCGGCGCACCGACCGCGGTCGGGGCCGTCGGATCGATCGGCGCCTGCGCACGGCGCGCGATGCCGAAGTCGAGGACCTTGATCGCGCCGTCGTCGCGCACCATCACGTTCTCGGGTTTGACGTCGCGATGCACCAGCCCGCGCTTGTGCGCCGAGGCGAGCGCGCGTCCGACGTCGCAAATCCAACGGAGCTTGGTTTCCAGAGCGATCGTCGGATCGCCGACGAGGACGCGCAGGCTCTTGCCCTCGATCAGCTCCATCGCCATGTAGGGACGGCCGTCGTGCTCGCCGACGTCGTAGATGTGCACCGCGCATGGGTGATCGAGCGCCGCGGCAGCCCGCGCTTCGCGAAGAATTCTCTCGGCCTGGGCGCGATCGCCCGAGCCCTCGAGGTGCAGCACCTTGAGCGCGACCTTGCGGTGGAGCTTCGGATCGTAGACGCGGAAGACCTCGCCCATCCCGCCTTGGCCGATGCGCGCTTCGACGACGTATCGATCGAAGGTGTCCCCCGTCTCCATGAACCGACGAGGATATCAGGTGTGCGAAATAGTCTCGCCGGACTAGTTCCCCAAACGCACCATCTCGCGCACGCGACCTCTCACTCCACCGGGCGCCCGCGTCGAGTGTCCCCGCCCACGCACCAGCATCGGCAATCCCCCCGCCGGCGCCATCGTGATCGCCACGCGCGGATCGACGAGCGCGCGTGCCGGCAACTCGAGGCGATGGCGTTGCAAGAGAATCGCGAGCGCCGTCTTGATCTCCATGATCGCGAACGACGCGCCGATGCACATGCGCGGCCCGGCCGAGAACGGGTTGTACTCGTAGACGCTCGGCTTGATGGTCTCCCAGCGACGCGGGTCGAACGCCTCCGGCTCGCTGAAAACGGCCGGATCGTGATGCATGTGATAGATGCTGATGAAGAGCTCGCTGCCTGCCGGGAGTGAGTGACCGCCGAGCTCACAGTCTTCGGCGACGATGCGCGGGTGCATCGGCACCGGCGGGAGCACGCGCATGCTCTCTTTGACGACCGCGTCGAGGAGCGGGAGCTTGCCCAGATCTTCGACCGAAGGCGCGCCGCCACGGAGCACCCCAGCGAGCTCGTCCTCGAGGTCTCGGAGCACGTGGGGGTGTTGCGAGAGGAGAAAGAGCGTCCACGCCAGCGCGTTGGTGCTCGTCTCGTGGCCGGCAGCGAAGATGACGCCGGTGTGTCCGATCAGATCGTCCTCGTCGAAGCCGGTGCCGTCGTCGTCCTGCGCAGCGAGCAGCATCGAGAGCATGTCGCTGCCGCCGCCGTTCTTCTGCACGCTGACGCGCTTGTCACGCACGATGGCGGCGGTCTCGCGATCGATCGCGGCGGTGAGATCGAGAAACTTTCGATAGGGCGTCCCCGGGACGTCGAAGCGGAGGAACATCATCACCGGGTTGAACATGGTGAGGAGCCACTCCTGCATCATGCGCGCGAGCTGGGTACCGCGCTCGCCTTGATCGGCGCCGAAGAGCGTCTGCGTAGCTACCCGCAGGGTCAGCTCGGTCATGTCGGCGTGGACGTCACGCGTCTCGCCATTGCGATAGCGCGAGACGATTTCCTCGGTGATTCGCGCCATTTCAGCCTGATAGCCATCGATGCGCGACTTGTGGAACGCAGGCATCAAGAGCCGACGATGACGACGATGCTCATCGCCATTGACCTGGAAGAGGCCAGTCATCATCCGCATGATCGGCTTCTCGCGCGACGTCGGCGGCGTCACCGGACGCAGGCGACCGGGCAGGGCGATCATGTGAAAGCGATCGTGCTGCGTGAGAATCTCGCGGTTGTTGTCGGCGCCCGTGACGAGGACGACGCCCGCGCCCTTCGCCGTGCCCGCCGGCCCTTTTCCCCAGCCCGGACCAGGACTCGCGACGTGAATCGGTGCCCGCACCAGCGACGCGATGTTTCCATAGCGCGCGAAGATGCGCCCCGCGTTCTTCACCGGGTTGCGCATGTAGACGATGAGGTTGGCGGCGGCACCGAGGCCGCGGATGGGGGAGGGGCCGGGCGCGCTGGAGATGGGGGCGTCTTCGAACATGACTTGGGACGTAGGGTAGCATCGGGGGATGGGGCAATGGCCGGCGCGTGGATTTTCGGGGGAGTTCGTCCGGTTAACCGTACGGGATATCAAGTGGTGGAAATCGTTGGGGAATGATGGTGGGGTCGGGGACGGGTGTGAGGCTCTCGGCCGACGTTGACCTAGATCGACCTCGTCGCGAAATGAGGTCGTCGGTTCCAGTCCGTGGATTACAGTCCGCGCATGTTTGGCGACGGCAGTGGGATGAGCACCCCTTCAGTCACGCATCGTTCGGCACGAGCGCTGGTCTTCGCGATGGGTATCTGTTTGGGCTCGGTGGCGTGCGCAAAGGTCGCTCCCGAGGCCACGACCAACGACGATGGTGGCCCATCGATCGACGCAGTTCTTCCGATCGCGGATGCAATCGGCTTGGCCGATGACGGTGTCGATGTCGCTCCCGACCTTGGAGCCGATTCGGAAGACGACGCGCCGGCCGCCCCGAAGGGTTTGCGCGTACTGGCGGCCGCGGGAGACGTCGTCGGCGTCACGGCCGACGACGATGCGATGGTCGTGATCGCGGGCGATCTCTTCGCCGTCTCCATCGAGACCAGTCGCGCGACGCGTATCGCCCCATGGCACGGCGGAGCTCGCATTTCCGGTCACGTCGTCTTCATCTACGACGGAGGCACTCTTTCCGCTTGGTCGCGCGCGAGCGGGTTCCACTTGTTGGGGAAGGCAGCACCAGCCCTGCTGGCTCACGCGGCTGCGGCCGAGGATGGAAGTCGCGTGACTTGGCTCGACGGCGGGCCGGACAGCGTTCGCTTCTACTTCGCGGCCGCGGACGGCACTGACGTGACCCACGTAGACGCGACCATCTATTCGAAATGCCTCGACTCCGCGCATCCGGCTCGGGTCGTCGGCCATGTCGTGCATCAAACGCTCTGCGACGGCCTCGAGGCGTTCGATCTCGCGACGGGGAAGCGGACAATCTGGTTGGAGGACGTCACCGACTCCTTTCCCGATCCCCGCGGAGCTCGCTTGGTCGCCTTCACGCCGAAATTCGAGACGATCCTCCTCGACTACGACAGTCCAACTCGAGCGGCGACCGTGTACACCGACTCGAGCACGCTCGCTGGTGCCGCTTTGTTTCTCCCTGATGGTGCCGGAATTGTCTTCGGCTCCACGGACGGCGTCTTCCGCTACGATTTCGAGCCGGCTGCGATCTCGCGCCTCGGTGCGCCGGGCCCCCTCACGAAGGGCAACCTGTCCCGCGACGGCGCGTGGATCGCGCACCAGAGCGGATCGACCGGCGCTCCCTCCCTCGAGCTCGTTGGCGCGAGCGGCTTCGTCGTCCCGACCTTCGCTGGAGCTTCACTGGCGAGACCCATCCTCGTCGACGACGAGCTCGTGCAGGAAGCCTTCACCGCGGACTGCGGCGCGCTCATTTACACGACCGACGGGCGCAAGCGGCTCCATGTGTACGAGCTCGGCGGTCTGTTCGACTCGACCTTCGAAATCGGCGAGAGCATCGGCGCGATTCGGTCGACGAGCGGCCGCCAAATCGTCTTCGAGACGACGACCTTGGGCATCTACGAGCTCGATCTGCTGGGACTCGGGCCGCTCCAGAAGCTCGGCCGTCTTCGCTCGACCTCGACGCCGGAGCCGAGCTGGTTCCTCGACCGCGCGAAACGCACGGTGGTTTTCACGGATCCGACGCGAGATGCGGTCGTCGCCGTACCCCTCGGGGTCCCCTGAGCTCGGCGCGCGCTTTTTTTCGAAATCGTCCACCCCTAGGAATGATATCTTGCGCTTGCAATTCTTCTTTCGCGAGCGAAGGTGGCGTTTGAGCCTGAATTTCGGGCCGGTGCCGCGGTTCGGCACCGTCAATCGCGCACGCGCTCTCGATCGCGCATAGCCGCGCAAATCGGGCATGATTGGCGCTTCGCGAAGACACTGCCCCCTTACCCCCACGAGCGTTCATGCGTGT
>JANYDK010000013.1 GCA_025363655.1 Deltaproteobacteria bacterium
GATCACCTGCACGTGCTTGTAGCGGCGTCCGCGAGCGCGAAACGTCTCCAGCATCGCCTGCAGCCGGGCCCACTCGCTCGGTCGGAAGCTCGGATGAAACGCGAGGTAGCTCTCCTCCGAAGCGCCGTGCACGCCGATGAGGAGCTCGTCGACGTCGAGGGCGATGATGCGCTCGGCGTCGGCGGGAATCAGATTGGTGATGATGGTGAGATGAAGGTTTCGCTTCTTCACCCTGGCGATGAAGTCCCACACCGAGGGGTGGGTGAAGGGATCGCCCATGCCGGAGAGAATGATCGCCCGCAGCCCTCCGAGGCTGGCGACGTCGTCGAGGAGGGCGTCGAAGCTCTCGGGCGAGACGCGCTGCCGCTTCCACTCCGACGTGCGCCCGAGCGTCAGCAGGGGCGAGTGATCCCAACAGGTGATGCAGTTGGTGTTGCAGCCGTTGGTGACGTCGACGTGCAACGTCTCCGGTCCGAGCGCGACCTCTCCCGCCGCGAGGTGCGCGAGGCGATCGGTCTGTCGGGGAGGCGACGAGCTCACAGCGTCTCCTCGCTGTCTGCGCGCGACGAGCCGACCAGCTCCGCCAGCCCGTGATACAAATCACGCTTGTTTTCCAGTAGATTCACCAACCTGCGCTCGAGGTCGGCGGCAGCGATGGCGAGCGTCGCACCGCGCGGAGAGTTCCATGTGCGGAGGTAGAGAGCAGCGCCGGGCCAGTCGTCGAAGCGCGCGACGAGCGCGAGGAGCACGCGCATGGTCCTGAGACGCGCAGGTAGGTCGTCGCCAGGGAGCCGTCGACCGAGCTGCACGAGCGCCTGCACCGAATCCCCCATTGCGGAGGTCGTCGCGGCCGTCTTCGGCAGTGCGTCGAGGACGTCGGCGAGCGGCGCGTCGATCAACGCAGCGCGATCGAGCGTCCGACCGGCCACTGCTTGCGCCATGTCGGCGAGCTGATCGAACGTCGGCCCGCCCCCGTCGGTGTGCCCACTCGTGCCTCCCCCTGTGAACATCGTGAGCGCGAGGAGGTGCGGTGCATCGATCGCCGCGAGGACGTCGAGCTCGGCGGCGGGCAAGACCAGCGAGAGCAGCTCGAGCGCGCCACGATGCGCTGCGCCGTCGGGAACCATCGCCGCGGCCGCCGCCTGCGCCGCTGCATGCGTCGTCGGTTCGAGCAGCTCTCGCACCTCCGCCTCGACCCTCGCCGAGAGGAGCGCATCGTCCAGCGCGGGGACGAGCCGCCCAGCGCCGAGCCGAGCAGCGACCGAAGCGCGCGCGTCCTGCTCGTCGGCGACCTTTTCTTGCGGGAGAAACACCGTCGGAACGCGCGCGTGCATGAGCTCGTGAAACGTGTTGTAGCCAGCCGCCGCGACGGCGACGTCGAAGGCCGGGAGAAAGCGACCGAGGTGCGGCTCGGTGAACCAATGCACGCCGCGGATGCGCGCACCGCGGTAGAGCGGGCCGGCCGCGACTGTCACTTCACCCACGTTTTTCAGGCGATCGACGACCGCTCGAAGGCGTGACTCGACCGTCGGATCGCCGCCGCCACCGGCGGTCAGGAGGAGCGCCGGTCGTTCTTCATCGAGGCCGAGCTCGCGCCGCGCCTCGACGCGTGAGAGTCGTTCGCAACGCTCGTGGAGGACGATCGGTCCGACGCGCGCGACCCGCGAGCTCACCGCGCTCGGCACGTCGTCGGCATGTCGCCCTGCGTCCTCGGCGAGGACGATGCGATCGTAGAGCGGCAACATCGCCTGGAAATCGGCGCGCCCGGCGAACTCGGATTTCATCCGACGCGAGACGAAGACCTTCTTCTTCGCCAAATCGAGCGCCGAGAGCAGCTCGCCGAACGCGCCGCGGGGGAACGAATCGACGACGAACAAATCGGGCCGCAGGAGCCCGAGCGAGTGCCACACCCACTGCTTGGCGAGCGCCAGATACGTCGTCTTGTCGAGCCCGCTCCCGGCGACGACGGTCTTCGACGGCAGCTTGAACGCGGGGAACCCTTCGCGAAAGAGGAGCCCAGTTTCTTCACTCGACGTGAGGAAGACGATCTCGGCCGGCACTTTGACGAAGCGAAGGAGACGACGAACCCACTTCGCGAGCGCCAACAGCCGCGTCAGGTGACCGACGCCCGAGCCGTTGACCGCGTAGAAGACGATGCGCATCGCTGGGTTCGAAGGAGGCGGAAAAATGGGCTCAGGAAGGATCGAACGTGCTCGACGCGGACTCCGTCGCCGAGTGCTCGACCTCGAGCGTCGCCGTCGCCGCCGCGGCCTCGGCGAGGTCGTCGTCTCGGTCGTCACGACCGGAGGAATAGTCGGTCGTGCCGTAGTGATCGTGGTGATAGTGCACGCTCGGGATGTAGCCGCCGTCCATCCCGTGCGTCATCGCGTCCCACCAGAGGAAGTCGGAGACCCAGCGTCCGCGATCGTAGTCCTCGTAGACGTAGATGGTCTGGTAGGTCGTGTTGTAGCGATCCCAGTGCTTCTGGTAGCGCTCGCGCGGATCGCGAAACCTTCGCTCGAACGACTCGGAGGGAAACTGTGCATAGGCGTTCTTCGGCCGCTGATACTTGGCGACGTCACGATCGAGCTTGTCGAGCGCGACCTTGGTCTGCGCGGCGAACGTCTCGACCTTCTCCTTGTGGAGCCCGTCGAGGTACTCGAGCTTCGAGCGGGTCGCCTGCGACTTGAGCGCGAGGAGCCGCACGTTCGGTTCGCGATCGAGGAGCGCGCCGGTGCGGGTCTTGTCGGCTTCGAGGAGGTGCTTCACGAGGAGTCGTTGCGCGTGCTCGAGATAGCGCGATTCGAGGCTCGCGAGCCCCTCGCTGGCCGCCCGATGTTCCTGCTCGAGCGCCTCGCCCGCCTGCACCTCGCTCGCGAGCCGCGAAAGCTCGCTCTCCAGCTCGCCTGCCGCATCGCGTGCGCGCGTGAATTCCGGGATCACCTCGGCGAAGCTCGCCTTCTTCATGCGCGCGACGATCTCGTCCGCGGCCTCCCAATCGCGGTAGTAGCTGAGGCGCCAGAAGCCGACGCGATAGTCGGGCGTGCCGTAGCCATTCTCGAGGAGTGTGGCCATGCGCGAGTGATCGCAAGCCTCGAGGGTCGGCGTCAAGGTCGCGCGCATGTCTTGGAGCTGCGCGATTTGGGTCGAGAGCGTTCCGGTGCGCGGGTGTCGCAAGAGCTCGCGATCGCGAAAGCGCGGGTCGGCCTCGAGGCGCGCGACCGTGGCGCTCAACTGCGCGCGCTCGGCCTCCAGCGTGCCGGACATGTCGCGCAGGGGCGTGTACCCGGTCAGCGTGACGGCGCGCTCGACGGCAGCGCTCGAAACGTCGGGCAAGAGCGCGCGTCCCAAATCGATATCGGCTTGCTGCGCCGACTGCTCGAGCCCGCCGCGCTCGGCGTAGTGCCGCCTTCGCGCATGCTCGGCCGTGGAGAGGGCCCGCGTCATCTCTTGCCGCTGCGCGCCCGCCGCTTGGAGGAACTCACGTACGTTGTACGTGCGGCTCATCGCAACGGCCTCTTCGCCACCTCGGCGAGAAATCGTTGCGCGACCCGACGCAGCTCGGGCTCCGCGAGGCCTTCATGCTCGTCGACCAGGAGCACGTGACATTCGCCGCGCCCGATCATCGCTTCGAGCTCGTTCAGCACCGTCGCGTCGAACTCGGCACGATCGCCCGCCTCGTCGGTGACGAATTCGAAGCCGACGCGCTTGTTCGCATCCCATCCATCGAGGTGAATCGTGGCGCTGCCGACCGTCATGGCGACGTCGGCTTGCACGTCGTACCCGGCCCGCACGAACTCTTCGGTGAGAAGCCGGCTCCCCTCGCGCTCGTCCATCGCGCGAGCCTAGATCGGTTCGCGGACGTCGAGGCTGTGAGATCGTGGCCGCGGCGGAAAAATGGCCGTTCTCGCGCACCTCGGCGCCGCATCTTCCTTGTCCTGCGTCGAGTTGCCAGGCACCTTGGATCGATGCCGAAGCTTCGCGTGGCCTACGTCTCCCTCTTCGTGCTCGTCGCGTGTGGCGGCAGCGGTGACACCGGGAGCACCTCGGGAGACGACTCGGCGGTAGGCGACGACACGTTGGTCACGAGCGACACCGAGGGCCGCGACACGACGAGCGGTAGCGACACCGCGAGCGGTACCGACACCACGGGCACCGACACGATCGGCATCGACACGGCCAAGGGCGACACCGTCGCCACCGACGCTCCCTCGGACACGGCGATCGGTCCCTATCCGGCGGGCCCCTACAGCGCGAACGAAGGCGACACGATCACCAACCTGGCGTGGATCGGCTACGTCAACGACGCCGCCGATGCGGTCGCCGACACCAAGCCGTACGTCGACTACTCGCTCGACGACGCGAGACGAACGGGGCGCAAATACCTGCTCCTCCACGTCTCCGACTTTGCATGACCCGGTTGCAAGAAGGCGGCCCGTGATCTGGCTGCCAAGGGAAAATCAGTCGTCGATGCCGGTGGCGTGATCGTCGAGCTCCTCGAGTCGAACAACATCGGTTCGTCTCCGGTGACGATGACCCAATTGAAGGCCTGGGTCGACACCTACAAGATCCCCGTCACCACGGTGATGGACCCGCCGCCCGACACCGGGCTCACCAGCTACAAGGTCCTCGGTCAGCGTGAGACCACGTACATCGTCGATTTGCGGACGATGAAGATCGTCAAACGTATCCTCGGCGACGTCACCGGCGCTTTCACGCCCGGGCTCGACAGCGGCATCACGCAAATCATCGCCCTGCTCAAAGCCTGAAGCTCGATGCGCGAGTCAGTGCGTATCGAGCGGCACGACGCCCAGCGGTGACTTCGGTTCTCCGTAGTGCGGATCACGGAGCGTTCGTCGCAACCCGATGAGCCCCATCAGCGCGTGTTGGTTGTCGTCGATGCGCACCGCGGTGCCCCAAGGGTTGCCGTGGATGCCGCCCAGTGCCGCCGCGGGATCTTTCACGAAATAGCTGTTTTCCTCGTCGAACTGTTCGCGGACGATGAGGCTCGCGGCCCGTCGTCCGAAGGTGGTCAGCGCCACTTCGTCGAGGGCCCGCCCCCCGAGATGGCCGAGATGGCCTAGATGCCGTTGCAGCGCGATCATCGCCGCATAGGCCTCGAGCGCCACGCCCGTCGGATTGGCTCGCAAGAGCGCGTCGAAGCTCTGCGCCCGCTCGTTCATCTCCGCTTCGTCGTCGTCCTGCTCACGCATCGTCCCTTCGGCGATCTCGGCGAGGCGCGGGAGGAACGACGCATCGCCCGTTTCGCGAACGAGCTCCGTCATCGTCAGACAGAACCAGTAGTCGCGGTGTCGATCGCGTTCGCTGTCGTACGTGATGCCGAGCCGGTAGCGCGCCGCGCGGGTGACCGCTTCGAGCCACCGTGGATCGCGATCGATGCCGTAGAGACGCAGCAAGCCGAGCATCGCCTCGCCCGGATAGTAGAGGACGTCGTCCACCGGCTCTGGCGTCGCCGAGGGCGGAAAATACGGCTCGAAGTGGCCGGACGGGGAGAGTTGATGAACGAGGAAGAGCCCCATCGCACGCATCGTCGGCAAGTACTTCGGATCTCGCGTGACGGTCGCGTGCTTGGTGAATGCGACGAGCGCGAGCCCGGTGCCGCCGATGGCTCCGAAGGGACTGTCTTCATCCGGGAGGTAGATGGCGCCTGAGTCGTTCCCTTCGCGAAACGGCGCCGGCGCGAGCGCGCGGGCGAGGTGATCGAGCGCCCGTTCCCCGGCGGTGAGCCACCGGGCCTCGTGGAGCTCTTCGAACGCTTCGAACAGCGCGCCGGTCGCACCGGCGTGACGGATGATGCTGTAGTCGCGGACGTCGATCTTCGCGTTGAGCGCGTCGTAGATGTACGCGTAGCGTCCGTCGGCATCGACGGCGCGCGCGAGGTAGTCGGCGCCGAGCTGGAGGTGTCGCGTGAGCTCGGCGACGTCGATCGCCTCCGGCGCGACGCGAGGTAGTCTCCCGCGCGCGAGCACCAGCGCCGGGCCGCCCTTCGCCCGCTCGATCGCGCTCACGGTTTCGAAGCGCACGTGGGCGCACCCTTGGCACGGCGCGCCGAGTCGACGTTCGAGGAGCGCATCGACGCTGCCTGCATCGAGCTCGGGGGAGCCCTCTTCGCCGAGCATTCCGCGCGTCATCACCTCCGCGGGGAGCACCCAACCAAGCCGACCCTCTTGCGACCAAGCGACGCCGAATCGGCCGAGC
>JANYDK010000018.1 GCA_025363655.1 Deltaproteobacteria bacterium
GGCGGCGCACGCGCGCGGCATCGTCCATCGCGACGTCAAGCCGTCGAACCTCTTCCTCGCGCGACGTCCCGCGAGCGCGCCGACGCTGAAAATCCTCGATTTCGGCATCTCGACCGCGCCCGTCACCGACCTGCGCGACGACAGCCTGACCGGCACCGCGTCGATGCTCGGCTCGCCGCTTTACATGTCGCCCGAGCAGATTCGCGATCCGAAATCGGTCGATGCGCGCACCGACGTCTGGGCGCTCGGGGTCGTGCTCTTCCAGATGCTCACCGGCCGGATGCCCTTCCAAGGTGACGGCACGAGCTCGACGCTCGCTTCCGTGATGGTCGACAAGACGCCGAAGGTCCGCGACCTCGTACACGAGCTCCCGAGCGAGATCGACCTCGTGATCGGCCGCGCGCTCGAAAAATCAGCCAAATTTCGCTGCTCGAGTGTCGTCGAGATGGCGAGCTCGCTCGCTCCCTTCGCGTCGGTGCGGGGTCGAGAGCTCGCGGCGCGATTGGCCGAGTCGGCGACGTCGTCGGGCGCTTCGAACGATCCTCGAGAGCTCGACCGGATGGACGCGACGGCGGTTGACGCTGCCAGCGACGAAGCCCTGGCCAACACGTTCCAAGGCTCGACCGCCGAGCAGGATCCGACGCGACCTCGTCGATGGCGCATGGCCGCGATGGGCGCCATCGGGGTCGTCGCCGTGCTTGGCGCAGTGCTCGCTCCGCTCTATTTCACGCGCGTCGCGCCTCCTTCGAGTGGCTCGACGAAGATGACCTCGGAGCCCGCATCGACGAGCGTCACCGAGAAGACGACCGCGACGGGCACGAGCACGCCGCAGGAAGCGAGCACGTCCGCGATGCCCACGCCGATGATGGCAGGCGCGCCGCCTACGACGAACAAGCCGACGAAGCCGACGGCGACGGGAAAAAAACCGTTCGCGCCGTGGCCGAAGTCGACGGCCCTCGCCGCTCCGAAACCGTCCGCGAAACCGACGACCAACGTGGCCCCAGTCGCCGCGCCTTCGAAGAGCGCGCTCGGCACCGCGCTCGACAGTCACGAGTGACAGCGTGATGCCGAGCGCACGAACTCGTCTCGTTCCTTCTTTGCTCGTCGCGAGCCTGCTCTTCGTTCCACGTCACGCCGTGCGCGCGGCGACGCCGAATGACGATGCCGAGCGCCTCTTCCAAGAAGCGAAGAAGCTGATGGACGCGGGTGATTACGTCGACGCGTGTCCCAAGCTCGTCGAGTCGCAGCGCCTCCATCCCGGCGCCGGCACCTTGCTCGCGCTCGCCCTCTGTCGCGAAGGGGAAGGCAACGGCGCGACCGCGATGCGCTTGTTTCGCGATGCGCTCGCCGCCGCGCAGAAGGCCGGTCGTACCGATCGCGTCGCCGTCGCCACGGAAGAGCTCGCGAAGCTGGAGAAGAACGTCTCACGGCTCTTCCTCGTCCTCCGCGAAGCCGATCTCGCGCTCGCGGGGCTTTCGGTGCTCGTCGACGACGTGCCGATCCCGATCGCCGAGGTCTCGACCGGTCTCCCCGTCGATCGCGGCGCACATCGCGTGGTGGTTCGCGCCGACGGACGGCGAAGTTGGTCGATCACCCTTGAAATCAAGGGTACAGGTGATTCACGACACCTCGACGTGCCGGCGCTCGAACGCGCGGAGAGCGCGGTCACGACCTCGCCATCGCTCGCCCTTCCGGTAGCGCTCCTTGGCTTCGGCGTCGTCGGTCTCGGCCTCGGCGGCATCTATGGCGCGCGCGCGTTGAAGAAGACGAGCGACTACAAATCGCTTTGTCCGGGCGGCCTCTGCACCGATGGACGCGGCGTCGATCTCCACGACCAAGCGAAGAGCGCGTCGATCATCTCGACGATCGGCTTCGGCGCTGGCGCGCTCCTCGTCGGTGGCGGGCTCGTGCTCCTCTTCTCGCGAGGTCCGCAGAGCACGCACGAGGGCAAGAGCGCAGAAGCACCGACGCTCACGCCGAAAATCACGCCCGAAGTCGGCTTCGGCCATCTCGGGGTGACCTTCGGCGGTTCGTTCTGACTCAAAGATCGCCGCAGCAGCGGATGCCCATCTGCGAGGGCGCGCCTCCGACGTAGGAGAAGCCGCCCTGACCGGTGCACGAGTACGGCCCGTCGTTGAATCCGCCGCCGAGCATCCGGATGGTGTCGGTGCTGACGTAGTCGTCGGTCTCGGCGACGTTGCCGGTCATGTCGTAGAGCGTGTCGAACGGCGCGGCCTCGCCGTGACAAGCCGGGAAGGCGCCCGGCTTCTGCACCGAGCTCGCAGATGCGTCACCCGCTGGCGCGACGTTGCACGCGGCGTCGTCGAGCGTTGGACCGTAGGGGTACGGATCGTTCAATTTGCCGTTGGCGCAAGCGTATTTCCACTCGCTCTTGGAGTTGTCGTAGCCCGGCAAGGCGCCGCCGACGTCACGACAGAGGCGCTTGCCGACCCAGTGACAGTAGGCCGTCGCGTAGCACCAGTGCACGCCCGAGGCGGCGAGATCTTGGTGGCTCGGGTCGGGGTCGCGTAGCTGGCGAGGGCTGCGCTGCGACGCGCAGAACGGCGGCGCATCGAAGGGATCTCCTTCGGCGACGAGGAAGTCGTTGAACTGCTTCACCGTCGTCTCGTACTTGTCGATGCAGTACGACCAGGCCGGCGTCGTCACGTCGATGCGGAGCATTTCCGACGAGCCATGCAGCGCCGCGCAGTGTCCGACGCTCGGGTCCGTGTCGCGTCCTTCGTTGGTGTCGATGACGGTCGTGTCTTTGGTCCCGCCGTCGTCGCCACCGCCGGTCTCGTCACGCGCGTCTTTCGTCGTCGAATCGACGCGCGCGTCGCCCGCGAGCGAGACGTCCTCGATGCCGGCGAGCCACCAACACCCGGTGCCGAGCGCAGCCTGCGCCACCACCAACATGCTCCCGAGCGTGCTCCCGGTTCGTGACACACGACGAGGCGCCGACATCCATCTCGACGGTAGCATGCTCACCGCTACTCACCGCTACTCACTCGGCGACCACGCGACGGAGGCCCTCCCAGTAGTTCGCCGAATAGAGCAGGTGATGGTCGGCGTCGTAGGCGAGGGTGGCGCCGCCGCTCGACATCTTCGGGGAGTCGAGCGTCGTCCACGCCAGCGGCGCCGCCTGTACAGCCTGGTGATAGGGGAAAAATGGCGCGGGGCGATCGGGCGGATTGTAAGGGTAAGCCTCGCTCGACCAAACGTGCGTGTCGTCGCCAGCGACGCCTTGGATGAGGCGACCCGAGCCGGGAACGAGCGACCACTTCGCGCCATCGGGGCTGTAGAGCATGCCGTTCGCCGAGCCGAGAAAATAGGCGCCTTTCGACGTGCGGAAGAGCTGTCCGCTGCCGTGCGCGATGGTGGCGTCGGGGATCGACGTCCAGGTCCCGCCGCTGTCGACCGAGCGCCACATGCCGTTGCTCGACGACGAGAAGAGCCACGTCGTGCTCGTGAGGAACTGCAACGCTGCGCCTTCGCCGCCGATCCATTCGGTGCGACCGTCACGCATCTTCCACGTCGCGCCGCCGTCCTTCGTCTCGCCATAACAAGACTTGGTGTGCGGGGCCGCACACTCGGCGTGCCAAGCGACGAGGAGGTGCAAGTGATCGCTCGGATCCATGTCGATGTGACCGACGAAGCCGCCGTAGGGCGCACCGGCGCGCACCTCGCCGTTGAGGATCTGCGTCCAATCGACGCCGCCGTTGATCGACTTGAAGAGGCCGTTGGTGCCGTAGAGGCTGCCCGTATAGAGGATGTTGGAATCGACCGGATCGATGAGCGGGCCGACCGAGCCTTTGTCGATGTCGGCGCCGAGCGTGCCGGTGTCGATGTGCACCCAGTGCGCGCCGCAATCGAGCGATTTGAAGAGACCCGAGAGCGAGGTGCCGAGGTAAATCGTCGACGTCTTGTTGGGGTCGACGAGGACGTGGGCGACGCCGAAGGTCGACTCGTCGACGCCGGGCGGGGTGACGTCGTCCCAGGTGCCTTTCGCTCCGAGCTTGTCGCACGAGCTCGCGACGTGCGTGTCGGGCGGCGTCATCGTGTCGGAGGGACCTGTGTCCGGCGTCGCGGAGGTGTCCGAGGTCGCGGTGTCGCGTGGCCCGCCTTCGTCATGACCGACGTCGTCGCCACCGATGTCATCGCCCGGGTGAGCGCCGCCAGCGTCGTCGGTCGGCCCATCGCCGCTGCCGCTTCCACAGCCCAACAGAGTCAGCGCAGAGACGAACATCACGCGATCGCGAAGAGCAGCCATGTCGACCGACATCGCACGACGCGTGCCACCTCTCGCCGCTGACCTCGCCGCTGACCTCGCCGCGCGATCTTTGAAAAACTGCAAGATTGCGCGGGTTTCACGAGGTTTCAGTGAAACGCTCGCAAGCGTCCCGTGAGGCTGAACACCTGCGCGTTTTCCCCTGATTCGCCCGCGGATCGGAACTTGCGAAGTGCACCTGTCATGATACGTCGCCTCCACCGTTCCACGTCTTCTGCTCTCGCTTTCCTCTTTCTCGGCTCGCTCGGGTCGCTCGCCTGTGGTTCGAGCGATGGCGCCGGTGATCCGACGGGGCCAGGTGGAAACGGCGACGACGCGGGCATCGAGGACACCGCCAAGAACGACGGCGGCGGCAGCGACGCGATCGCGAGCGATACGCGGATCGTCGACAGCGGCTCGATACCTTCGGGCGACGTCGGCAGCGACGTGACCGACGTGGGGGACGACGCCCACAAAGATCCTCCTCCGCCGCCCCCAATCGTCGGTGCGTGCGATGGGCTCGGTGCGATCGGCACCTTCGAGGACGTCACGCCGACCGAGTTGAAGAAGACGATGGGCGGAGGGAAGGGGACCTTCGCCTTCGCCGTCGATCCAGTGCACCAAGGCACCGTCTACCTCGGCACCAACATGCTCAAGGTGTGGAAGACGATCGACTGCGGCAAGACCTGGACGAACCCCAACACCGGGAAAAATGGCGCCGAGCTCGATCGTGGGATGAACTGGACCTTCAAGGTCGATCCGATCGATCCGAACATTCTCTATACGAACTCGGGATACGGCGCGAACGGGCTCTTCAAGTCGAAGAACGCGGGCGTCGATTGGGAAGTGGTGTGGCCGCCGGCGAAGCAGCCCGAGCTCGGCAAGGCGTTCACCTACAACTTCGCCAACGTCATCGCGATGGATCCGAGTGATCACCAGCACGTGCTCCTCACGTTCCACGAGGGCTGTCTGCCGCCGCACACGCAGATGTGCATCGCCGAGACGCTCGACGGCGGGGACTCGTGGAAGCTGATGGACGGCGATCCGAGCTGGTCGGGGAGTGAGGGGCAGATCATCTTCTTCCTCGACGATTCGAAGTCGTGGCTGTGGGGCTCGCAGACCAACGGCTTCTGGACGACCACCGACGGCGGCGCGAAATGGACTGCGATTTCTGGGGCGTCGCCGAGTCACCTGCAGAGCTCGGGGATGCTCCATGCCAAGACCGGGACGTATCTCGCGGCCGCCAGCGAAGGCGTCTTCCGTCGCGAGGCGGCCAAGGGCTCGCCGTGGAAGCTCGTCTCCGGCACCGGTCCGATCGCCGGCGGCTTGGTCGACGACGGCACCTCGCTCTACGTCAGCACTTGCTACTTCCCGAGCTTCTGCACGGCCGCCTCGCCCTACTTGGTCTCGAAGGACGACGGCCTGACGTGGAAGGTGATGCCGAGCCCGAAGATGCCGATGGGCGGCTCGATGGACTACGACGCCGGACACGGCCTCATGTACTCGTCGAACGGCGACGCGTTCTGGCGCGTGAAGGTGAAGTGACGAAGAGTCTCTTCCGACTCAGACCGCGCAGCTCTGCAAGAAGTGCGTGCGGTCTCTCACGGTCGTCCACTTCTTGAAGATGTCGACCACCGCCGGGTCGCCCGATCCGAGCTTCTCGAACAAGTAGTCCTGGATGCCCTTGTGCACCGCGCAGAGCGTGCTCTCGCGCATGCGCCCGAAGATGGTGCCTTGGCTCTTGTGGTTGTGCACCGGGCAGACGCCGCAATACGCCTGGTACGTGCAGTTCACGCAGTCGGGTTGGGCGTCGAGGTTCGAGGCGATGGCGAGCGCGCGCACCGTCTCGTGTCCCATCAGCTCGCGGTACGAGGTCTCGCCGACCTCGCCGATGAGAAAGGTGCTGTCGCCCATCTCGTGGAGCATGCGGCCCTCGTCGCAGGTGAAGATCTTCCCGTCGTAGTTGTAGGCGATCTGTCCGATGCCAGCGCCGCAGGGCGAACGGATGTCGAGGAAGTTCGGATCTTCCCCGCCGAGGATCTTGGTGAGGAAGATCGCGGCGAAGCGCTCGAGGATCTGCACGCCCTGCTTGTTCAGCTCGAGCATGTAGTCGACCGCGTCGCGATAGAACGTCATGTACTCGGCGCGCGGGTATTCGATGCGATGCCCTGTTTTGTCGGCGAATCCGAAGGGATCGACCGGGCGGAGGAAGAGCGCTTTGCAGCCGAGCGACACGTAGGTGTCGACGATCTCCTTCCATTGCGGGAGCGCCTCACGCGTCGTCGTGAGGAGCGCTTCCACGTGATAGAGCGTCGGATCGAGGCCGATGCGCGCGTACTCCTCGTTGATTCGCTTGATCCAGTGCGTCGCCTTCTGGTGCGCCGAGGCTTGCGGGAGACGACGTTGCTTGTCGTGGATGTGCTCGGGGCCGTCGATGCTGGTGCAGATTTGCACCTTCTTGCCGACGAGGTAGGCGACCTTCTCTTCGTCCATCAGCGAGAGGTTGCTCACCATCGTGAACTCGAGCTGCTTCTGCGCCTTCTCGTTCTGCTTCAGCGCGTAGTCGATGATGTGCTTCACCACCTCGAAGGCGACGAGCGGCTCGCCGCCCTGGAATTCGAGGGTGACGTGCGGGTTGGTGGTCTGGAGAATCTTGTCCACCGTCTGCTCGGCGATCTCTTTGGTCATGTCCGTTTGGACTTGATCCATGTTCGCGCGCGAGGCGTGGCAGTAGACGCACGTCTCGTTGCAACGAAGCGTGACGACGACGATGTGGAGGTTCGGCCCGTACGAGAGGAAGCCCTTGCGGGCGCGGAGCTGACTCGCCATCGCGTCGCGGTTCTCTTCGCCGCGGATGAAGTTGCGCTCGGCGAGGCGCTTCCAGTATTCGCTGCCGCGCGGAACGGTGCCCTCGGCGAAGAGTCGGAACTCTTCGTGCGAGAGGAGGAGGAAGCTCCCCTCGGTGTTGCTGATCAGCACCTTCTCTTTGCCGATCGCGCGATGCTTGAACGGGAGCGCGAAGGTGGTCGAGGGCTTGCGGATCTGCAGCAGGTTCATTTCGCCTCTTGCTTCGCGGTCGCTGTCGTCTTCTCGGCGCGCCCGAGCTTCTTCGCCTGCGCGGCGATGGTGAGCCCGAGCGCATAGTTGGAGAGCTCGCCGGCGACGCGCTTCTCCCGCGCGCCATCGGCCGCCGAGAGACGGACGATCCAATGGGCGGTCTCCTCGGCTTGCTCGAAGCTCGCGTGGGGGCCGAAGATCTTCAGCGCCTCGTCGACGGACTTCCCGTCGTAGAGCTCGCGATGGAAACGGAGCTCGATCACTTTCCCGCCTCGGGCTTGGTGACGCTGCTCGTCGCCGCCTCGTCGTTCGGCGTCGGCGCGGTTGCCTTCGGATCGCCCTTTTTCTTCGCGTATTTCTCTTCCCACGACATCGCGATGCCGAGCGGATCTTCGAATGCGTCGTCGGAGAAGTCGAAGGCCTCGAGCTCTTCGAGACTGGGCGCGCCGCGGGCACCGGAGAGGGCCTGCGCGGTCACCGCCTCGATGGTGGCGCGGTTTTCGCGCGCGATTTGCGAACGCCACGCGCACGAGAGGAGCTCGTTGGAGAACTCGCCGACCAGCTCGCGCGCAGCGTCTCCGGCGAGCGTGCCCTTCTTCGCGCTCAGCGTGACGCGCGTCTGTCCACTCGCCGGCTTGTCGAGGAGCACGTAGCAACGATCGATGAAGACGTAGGCGGCGGCGTAGACGGCTTCGAGAGGATAGAGACCGTCGTCGACCTTGAGGTGGACGGCGCCATCTTGGTCATCGAAGGAGACGAGGTCGCTCGGCAGCGATTCGAGGGGCATCGCCTTCCATCTTACCGTGCTCTGCCGCTCATCGCGACGGACGTAGCGGCACCAATTCGCCTTCGCCGTGCAATCGGAGGTAGTCGGCGCGCGGCCCGGCGCATCGCGGGTGCGCGGAGCAGGTGGTGCAAATGGCGTGGTGCGAACCCTCGAAAGGCGACGTTTCCAGGGGAAAAGCCCGCCCGGAAGGATCGACCACCTCGAGCCGGAGGTCACGGACGCTCTGCCACCGCCCGCGCAAGTCGCTCGGCAGGGTGCAGGGGGGAGTGTGCAAGGTGACGAGCTCGACCCCCGCCTCGGTCGCCGCCGCCGCCGCCTCGCGAAGGTAGGTGTGCAGCGACGCGATGCGCGGGACCTCGGCCTCGACCGCGGGATCGACGACGTCGTGCGCCGAGAGGAGCCAGAGCCAGAAGACGGTGACGCCGCGCTTCGCGAAGTCGCGCACGGTCTCTCCGAGGTCGGGCGCCGTCGTGCGCGTGACGAGGACGTCGGCGGATACACGAAGTTTCGACGAGGCCTGGTTGCACGCTGCGAGCACGTCGAGCGCGCGAAGAAGGAGCGCGTGGGCGCCTTCGCTGCCGCTCAGCGCGTCGTGGAACTCGGGCCGATGTGATTTGACGTTGAGGCGGACGTCGGTCACCCCCGCGCTCGCCAGCGCCTCGACGTAACGCGGGTAGGCGAGCCGCAGCCCGTTGGTCTGGAGGAGCCGTCGCTCGAAGCCGAGGCGCTTGGCGGTCGCGATCACGGCGAGCAAATCGGCTCGCAAAGTCGGCTCGCCGCCGCCAACCCATAGTTTGGATATATTTCTTCGACGCGCGTCTTCGAGGAGCGCGCGGACCGTCTTGCCGTCGAGCGAATCCTCGCCACCTTCACATGCGCGGCAGCCGATGCAACGGAGGTTGCAGCGATAGTCGAGGGCGAGCTCGAGCCATTCGACGGGCGCGCTCGAGGTCACGAACCGCCGTCTCGGTCTGCGCGAAAGTCGAGGAAGATGGGCGCGGGTTCTTCGGGCGTGCCGGACGGGCCGGAGAGCAGGCGTCTTGCGAAGGCTAGGTCGAGCGCGTGGACGAAGGTGCCGTTCGGTGCGCGTCGCGGCGTGGCCCGGAGGATCGCGCCCGCCGCGTCACGACCGACGAGGACGCGCGCGCCTTCGCGATCGACTGCCACCTCGTGCGTGAGACGTCGCCGAAGACGCGCGGCCGCGAGGGGCGCCTCGGCGTCGACGTGGGCGAGCACGGCGTTGGCATAGGAGAGCGCGGCCGGGCATCGATAGCCACAAGGCGTGAAGGTGACGAGCGCACTTCCACACTCGAAAAGAAGGTGATTGAGCTTCCACGAGGGCGAGGGAACGTAGGCGCCCCTGGCGACCAAATACGCCTCGGAGAGCGCTTCACTCGGAGCGAGGCTGGGCGAGAGGGCGACGCGCTCGACGTAGGCATCGACGCAACAGCGCGGATATCCGAGGGCGATGCCGAGCTCGTGGTACTCGGCGGCGCGCGCTTGCACGCTGACCTTGGGGGCGAACGTCTTCGCCTCGACGGCGCGCACGTGCTCGGCGATCGCCATGGTGCGCGCGACGTAGACGAGCCGCAGCTTGCGTTCGTGATCGCCGTCGTCGTCGATGAAGAGGCCATCGCCTGCCGCGGCGACGAGCCCGAAGCGCGCGTATCTGGCGCGGAGCATGGCCTCGCCCTCCGATTCTTCTCGCGAGGTGCTCAGCCGCATGACGGGCTTGATGCCGGCAAGCACGGCCTGCAGCTCGGTGTCGATGCGCGTGTCGTCGTCCGTCGAGAGCGAGACCCCGAGCTCGGCGGCGGCGGCCTCGGCGAGCGCGATTTCCCGGGCGATTTCTCCCGGCGCGCGCGCGGTGAGCCCGTCAGGCACGAGGTCGAGGAGGTAGCGTCCGAGCTTCGGCGCCGCGCGGGCGAGACCATGGATGCGGCCGGCGACGGGAGCGAGCTCTTCGGCGACGGGCAGGACGACATCGACGGGGATTCCGATGGCGGCGCCGCGCGCGAGGGTTCGCAAGAGCTCGCGTGGGCTTCCGGGCAAGCCGAGCTGGTCGTGCACTTCGGCGTCGAAGCTCGCCACGGTCGCGCGCAATCGCACGCGGGTGAGGGCGCGGAGGTCGCGGAGCGTGGCGATCGCGACGGCACCGTCGGTGACGATCACGACTTCCTCTGCCCCGTCCGCGAGAGCGTCGCGCGCCGCGGCCGCGGGATCGTCGGAGGCCCTCGTTTCCACGACGCTGCGCACGGCAGGGTCGAGCGTACTACACTCGTGGAGGATGGAGCCGGACCGCCAGATCGAGATTCAGCTCGGTCACATGTGCGGCAATCGCTGCGTCTTCTGCGTCAGTGGTCAGCGCACCGAGATGCGCGAGGCGTTCCCCATCGCCGCCGATCCGGTGATCGAGAAGCTCCGCGAGGCGCGCTCGAGCGGGATTTCCAAGCTCACGCTGCTCGGTGGCGAGCCGACCATCCAGCCCGAGTTTTTTCGGGTGGTGCGCGCCGCCGTCGAGCTCGGGTTCGGAGAAATCGTCGTCTTCACCAACGGCGTGAAGACGGCGCGAGGCTCCTTCGTCGACGAGGTGTTGGCGACTGGCGGCAACTTCACGTGGCGCCTCTCGTTCCAAGGTGCCGACGCGCGCAGCCACGATCGGACGACCCGCAAGCTCGGCTCCTTCGCGCGGCTCGTCGAGTCCCTCGAGAACTTGCGCGCACGCGGCCAACGCATCACCGTCAACATGTGCGTCGTCCGCTCGAACTACGAGTCGGTCCCGGCGTTCCCGGCGCTCCTCGTGCGCTACGGCGTCAGCCAGCTCCACCTCGACATGATTCGCCCGCTCGACGCCGGTGAGCGAAGCGAAGACGAGATGCGCGCGATGATGCCGCGCTATCGCGACTTGGTGCCTGCGCTCGAGCAGATGATCGCGGGTTTTCCCCCAGATTTCGACGTCAACGTCGGCAACTTGCCGTACTGCGTGGCGCCGTCGCTCTTGCCCTTCATCCATCACGACGGCAGCCCGACCTTGACCGTCGCCATCGACGGCGACGACTCGCTGAGCGAGCCCTGGGACAAGTACGAGGTGAAGCGTCGCGACAAGGTGAAGGTCGACGCTTGCCGCACCTGCCTCTTCGACGATCGTTGCAGTGGCGTCTTCGACACCTATCGGCGCTTCTACGGCACTGAAGAGCTCGTGCCCATCGACCGCATCCGGCTGCCGCTCGTCGATTCCGAGCGGCGCATGTTCACGATGCACGCCGAGCCGCTCGTTCATGCGCTCACCGAGATGGGCGCGATCATGCAACTCGACTCGCACGCGCAGCGTGTCTTTGCCAGCTTCGGCGAGATTCGTCTCGGTCTCGCGAGACCTGGCGTCGGCGCGGCCGGCACCGATCAGTTCTCGCTCTTCCTCGCGTCCGCTCCAGCCATCGACGCAACGACCCTCGCGCTTCTCCGCCGCGTCTTCGCCAAGTTGGTCGAGGTCTCGGGCGCACGCGCTCTTCACGAGGTCGGCGACGACGCCGCCCATCACGGCCCGATGCGCGCGCAGGCCGGCCTCGACGGGCGCATCGGCGGCGCCCTCGCGCGTCTTCGTGCGTCGGCGCCGTATCGGGAATTGACCTGGAAAAAAGCGAGAATCGGCGATCGCGGCCGCGCGGCTGCGGTCGTGCTGGAGCACGAACAAGGCACCGTCGTGACGCTCTCGTGCGCGGTCGAAGATGCGGACGAACCGATGCGGTGCGGCTACCGACTCGATCGTCAGCTCGCCACGCCGCCGCCCGGGCTCGTCGAGGGCGTGCGCGCCGCGATGTCGGCGCTCGCGGGACGATGAGCTCACCTCGGAAGGTTTTGAAAGTGTGCGTCCCAGCGCAACAGCTCGTCGAGCACTCCTTGCCCAATCGGCGTCGCCTTCGCGTGCTCTCGCAGCACCGAGGTGCCCTCGTGGTTGCCCTCGACGATGTCGGCGAATCGTGAAGCGAAGCTCGGGTGGCGGCTGAGAGGGTCTCCTTCCGCGAGCATCGACTCGTAGAGGCGCGCCACCGGCACGAAGGCGTGCACCGCCAGGAGGACGCCGTGAAGCGGGCGCGGGTCAGGGCGCACCGGGCTCGGATAGAGCGGCGCGTAGGCGTTGTAGAGAACGTCGTCGCTCTCGAAGAGTGCGTTCAACTTGTTGTGCGAGAACTCGTGGATGACCGCCTCGGTCATGGTCATCGGCTGCGGATGCAACGTCAGGTAGATGGTGCCGATCGCCTCGCGGTACGACGCCGACAGATGCGCCTCGGCGTCGAAGCCCACGGGGACGAACTGCTGGACGTAGAGATCGATCTCGCGACGAAGATCCGGAAGATGACGCTCGATGCGGTCGAGCGCGTCGCGCAGCGAGTCACACCATTCTGCAGGTGTTTTCTCGCCCAAATCGATGCGATTGCCCGACTTGCGCGGATGCGCCTCGACCATGGAGAGCGGGTTGTCGTCTTCGAGCGCGAGGACGATGTCGCCGGCGACGTCGTGAAAGGCCGCGCTCGGCTTCGGCATCGTCTCGGGAGAGATCAGCGTCGGACGTTCGAGCACGAAGCGACCCGCGAGGGAGACGATTCTGGCCGGTGGCGACGTCAATCGAAGCTCGCCCAATGGCGCGCCGAGAACCGTCAGCTCGACGGCGATCGTCGCCACCAGCTCGGCCACGAGCGCATCGGTCGGAGCGACTCGAGCGCACCGAAGCAGCACGCCGACGTTGACCCGGCGGAGCACGGCCGCGAGGGCAGAGGCGCGATCGGGCATCCTCGCGATCGCGCGTGTGAGCGTGGCGATGTCGCGCCTTGGACCCTCATCCGACACGGGCGAAACGGGCGCGCGCAGCACGAGCCGGAGATCGTCGAGGAGCCGGCTCGTCGCACGCGAAAGAACCGTCCGCGCCGTCGTCGAACCCGGTTCCGGAAGCGTCAAATCGAACGGCGGAGCGAGCGCTCTCTTCATCGACGTGGGCGATGCGCTCACCACGGCGCGAGCTCGCCATCGCCGTGGAGCGTGACGTAGGCGCGAAGAATCTCGCCCGAGCAGGCGGGGACGAAGCGGCACGTGCCTGCCTGCGGACAACGCACGAGCGGCGTGCGCGCGCCGATGCTCGCCGGATGCGCCGACGGAACGAGCATGCGCATGCGAGCCGCCTTGGCCTCGGAGGCGTGCGTAAGCCGCGTGTGGAGCGCGCAAGGCCAGAGACCGGAGACGCGCATCAGCTGCTCGACGTCGAGCCCGGTGGCGATCATCGCGTCGGCCACCTCGTGCTGCGTCGGCGTCACGCGACGATAGGGATCGTCGGGTGTCTCTCTCTCGGGGAACGGCAAATCGGCTGCAAAACCGATGTTGCGCGCGCGCGTGAGGGCGACGATTGCGGGGAGCGAGGGGAGCACGCGCAGAGTGCAGACGGTGTGCACGGTGACCGCGCGAGGTGCTTCGAGACGGGCGAGGACGTCGAGCGCAGCGAGCACGCGATCGAAGGCGCCGGTGACGCCGACCACCGCGTCGTGGCTCGCTGCGTCGGCGCCATAGAGGGGCACATGGTAGCGACGGTAGGGCGGCGCCGCCGTGAGGAGCGCACGCACGAAGGTCTCGTCGGAGAGCCGCACGCTCGGTCCATGGAGCTCGAGATGCGTGAAGCCGACGTCACGCGCGGTCTCGAGCAGCGCGAGAATTCCCGCAAATGCCAGCGGATCGATGCCGGTGATGCGAAGCGCGTGGACGCCCTCTTTCGCCGCGCCACGCACCCGCTCTTGCAAGGGCTCGAGGGAATCGGGCCGGATGCGATCGGTCGCGATCGAACAGAACTCGCACCGCTGTCCGCAGGGGCCATTGACGTTGAGCTTGAGCTCGGACGGCACTACTCGCGCCTCTCTTCCGGGAGCTCGGCGAGCATCGGCAGCCGGCGCACGAGACGATCGCCGGTGAAATCGAGCAGCCAGGGCGGCTCTTCGGAGAAGCGAAGCTCGGCGACGAGCTGCTCGTCACGATCGATCCGGAAACTGCGGCCGATTCGCGTGAGGCGGTTTCCCTTCTCGAGCTGTGAGATCGTCTCGACGTAGAAGGTGCGGAAGCTCGCGCGACCGAGCATGCGATCGTTCACGCCGAGGTTTCGGTGCGAGAGGACGCGATCGTAGTGCCACGCCGCATTCCCACCCGCGGCTGCGTTCGAGCTCGCGGGCCGCGCGTTCTCGAGAAGCGCGTACTGTCCGTCGGGCGCCAGCACCGCCACCGAGCGAAGCGCGTTCACGAGAGCCTTGGCGAACGTCGGCCTGTCCCGCGTGATCACCTCGAGCGTGCGACGCGCCAACTCGGCGGTACGCGCGCAGGTCGGCGTGCACGGAAACTGCGAAAAAAGGCGAAGATCGGCCGCGGCCCAGTTGAGCTCGGGGGGAAGGGCGCCGAGCTGCTCATCGGCGAGCCGGGAGACGAGCGCGCCATCGGTTTGTTCGGCACTCTCCGCGAAACGCTCGACGCAGCACGAGGGATACCCGAGGAGCTCACCCATGCGGAGGACGAGCGGCAGACGCTCGCGGAACGACGTCACCAGCCGCGGCTCGATCTCCATCGCCTCGTCGACCGGCGCCTGCTCGAGGCCGATGAAGGCGATCGCCCGCGACGATCGAGGATCGGCGAAGACGCGCGCGAAGAGCCCGTTTTCTCGGGCTCTCTTCGCAGCTTGCTCGGCGCTCTCGACGTCACCGCGCTCGGTCTTGATGACCTGACGAAGACCGGCGCGGAGCTGCAAGAGCTCGCGATCGGCGACGCCGGGGTTCTCGTCGGCCCAGGTTACGGGAAGGCGCGCGAACGCGGCGTCGTCGGTGACCTTGGCGGCCCTCGCGGCATTGGCGGCGGGGTTCTTCGCGCGCTTCGGTTCGAAGGCCACGACTTCTCCGCCACGCACCGGCCGCAGCTCGTCGACGCCGTACATCGTCGCGTACGTCGAGCGGATGCCGTAGCAGCGCTTGTCGAGCTCGCACTCGCCGCAGGCCTCGGACTTGGTGAAGCCCTTCGCGCGCGCGAGCTCTTCCGACGGTAAATCGTGTGCGAAATGCTCCTGCCGGAGCGCACGCGGGAGGTAACACGCGGGCACGCCGCACTTGGAGTCGAAGCCGGTCCAACGCAGCCCGCGCTCGGTCGCGCGCGAGTATGCCGTCTCGAGGGCCCAGGCGACGTCGCGAAAGCGTGGAATCAACTTGGTGTCGCGGGGCACGTTGTCGGTCGAGGCGGCGACGAAGGAGAAATTCGCCACCACCTTCCCCGGATGCCCGAGCTCCCGATCGATGAAGTCCGGCAGGAGCGCCAGCTCGTCGACGTTGTAGCCGCAGAGCACGAAATTGAGACAAACGGCGACGCCCTCGGCGAGGAGGTTCTGCACGCCGGCGATGGTCTTCACGAAGGTGCCGGGCGCCGCGGTGACCCGATCGGAGACCGCGGCGGTGACGCCATGGAGGCTGATGAACGCCTGATTGAGACCAGCCTCGACGAGCTGATGGGCGAACGCGCGGTCGGCCATCTTGATGGCGTTGGTCTGCAAATCGAGCTCACGGACGCCGAGCTCGCGCGCGAGGCGGATGTACTCGGGGAGGCGCGGGTTGAGGGTGGGCTCGCCGCCGGAGAGATCGAGCTCCGCACCGCTGGCCGCGGCGTCGCGGATCTCTCGCTCGATGATCTCGTGCTCGATCGCCGGCAGTTCGCGCGAGACGAAGCAGAAGTCACACGCCTGGTTGCAGTGGAAGTTGACGCGGACGATGCGCCGCTCGACGACGCCCTCCTTCGACTCGAGGAAGAAGCTGCTCCGATACTCTTGCAACATGCGCGTGCGCTCACGGCTGAGCTGCACCACGCCTTCGAGCGAGTCGGTTGCGTGCAACGTGCGCGCGATCCCAGCCACTTCGGCAGCGATCGAGGCCATCGGTCCCGGGCAGACGTCGCGCGCCGCGCATCCTTCGCATTGGGCAATGCGTCGGTGTTTGCCGTGATCGCGTTCGACGAGCGCACGACCGACGCGCAAAACGCCCTTGATCGCACTCGGATTCTCGAACACGCAAGGCGGCAGCTCGCCATCGACCGCGGCGCTGACCGCAGTGCCCGTCTTCTCGAACGCGCGCACGGCGGCCTCGAGCTCGCGCGCGGCATCGGCGACGGCGAGCGCTCGAAAGCCGGGTGGACCGACGGCGACATGACGTGCGACCACTGCCTTCGCGAGCCCCGACTCGACGATGCGGGCGAGCTCGCCGCGATTGTCCGGCAGCATCGCGACGGCCAGCTCGACGCCGACGCCCGCATCTTTCAGCGCGCGCAAGCCCGCCATCGTCTGCGCATGTCCTCCCGGGTCCCGCGTGATGGCGTCGGAAATGCCCGGATTCAGGCTATTGAGAGCCACTCGTACGCGATCGAGCCCAGCCTCGACGAGCGACGGAACGTCGAGGTCTTTGGCGTTGGTCTCGAGCACGACCTCGCCGACGCCGAGATCGTGCGCCAGCTTGATGAGCTCGGGGAGGTACCACTCGAGGCTCGGCTCGGCGCCGGTGAGGACGACGCTGCGGACGCCCTCGCTCGCCGCCGCACGCACCGCCTGGATGGCCCGGGCCGCCCGCGCGCGATCGCCGTGGCTCTCGTCTCCACGATGCACGCAGAAGGTGCACGTCTGGTTGCAGCGCTTGTTGAGCGTGATTTGCTGCGTCGACGGGCCTTTCTTGGCGACGTCGTTCGGCGCCGGCGCCATCCGCTGCGGACGCCCTCTTTTCCCGCGTGCGACGCCCGCTGCTTCGTCGAGCGCGTGCTCGAAGACCTCGAAGAGCGCGCGCTCGTCGGACCCGGCGGCGGCGTCGAGCAGCTTGCGGTGAACCTCACCGACCTTCGGATGCAGGTAGCGCCACGGGTGATCGGCCTCATACCCCCGCCTCGACGCGTCGCTCTCGTCGTCCCGAGCGAAGCGATCGAGCAGCAGACCATCGCGCTTGGCGAGCCAGTAGAGCGGAAGGTGCGGATAGAGGCGCAGCCGTGAGAGGAGCGCCTTGCCACGGAAGCGCGCGAAGCCGAGCCGTCGCATGACGTCGGCGTTGACGCGGAGATCTTCGAGCGTCGTCCACGGCGTGAAGAGGATGAAGCCGCCGCTCGGGGTGACGCGAAATCGGCCGACAAAACGCTCGGACCACTCGTTCATGAGCGCGACCGAGCGTTCGAGCTGCGCGGCGCTCATGCCTTTGTTGAAGCGGACGAGCTCGGCGTCGGCGAAGTTCTCGAAGCCGATGAGATAGAAGCCGAGCTTGGCGGGGAACCTGCCGGCGAGCGCTTCCTCGATGTCGGCGCGCATCTCCAAGAGATAGTCGGCGCGCGCGGAGAGCAAAATTTCGCGATCGCCGAGGTCGAGCGGTCGGAGCGCGTCGCCGAGCCTCGCGATGAAGCGAACTGCGTAGTCGTCCTTGATGGCGATTTCGCGGACGCTCGGACGTTGTTCGAGGAGCGCGCGCACTTGCCGGACGAGGAGCGCGATGGCGTCGCCCTCGCTCATCCGCTCGTAGCCCGACGCGTCGCAGAAGGTGCAACCGGCGGTCGACACCTCGCTCGGCATCTCGACGCCATCGAAGACGCCGGTCTTGTTCGGCACCCCCCGATAGGCGCAGCCGGAGTTGCTGAGCACGGTGGCGCGCGCTTCGTTGGCTCGCGACTTCGAGAGTGTCTTGCGCTGCGCGTAGGCGAACTCGGCGTCGGCGAGCTGCGAGAGCACGGTCAATCGCCGGGGTGCGCGCGCGTGGTGAAAGACGCCGTCGATACGTGTGGCGACACCGGGGACATGGGTGAGAGGCAAACCGTCGGCGATGGCGCGGGCCACGGCTCGGGCCGCCTCGCGTGTCGGCTCGACCACCGCCGCCGAGAGCACACCGCGCTCGACCAAATCTTCGGTCGCCCAGCCGACGAGCGGGAGACCACGCAACGCCTCGACGACGTCGTCGGACCAGACGCGTTGGAGGAACAGGAGATCGAAGCGCTCGACGTCGAGGGCAGCGCGTAGCTCGCGGAGCTGATCGGCCTCGTTCCGAGCTGCATCGAAGACGTACTCGACCGCGTCGGCGTCGTGTCCGTCGAGGCGGAGATCGGCGATCGCCGCTGCCTCGATTGCCTCGACGAAGTAGTGATCGGCCATCTTGTACGGATGGAGAAACCCGATACGCATGGCTGGGTGGAAGTATAGCGCTAGTATTCAGCTGCGGATGAAGGCTCTGATCAAGGTCGGCTACGGGTGCAACAACCACTGCACCTTCTGCCACACGCTCGATGTCCGTGACGTCGACGGGGCCTCGGCCGAGGTCGAGGCGAAGATCGACCGCGCTGCACAGCTCGGCCACACGATGATCGTCCTCTCGGGTGGCGAGGTGACGATGCGCCCCGAGCTCCTTCGTTGGGCCACCCGCTCGGCGGCGCGCGGGCTCGACTTCGGGCTCGTCACCAACGGCAGGGCGCTGGCGTACCCGGAGCTGGTCGACAAGCTCCTCGAGCGCCGCCTTCGCTACGTCTACCTCTCGCTCCACGGCGGCGACGCCAAGATGCACAACCTCCTCGTGCGCGCCGACGCCTTCGAGCAGACGTACGCCGCGGTGAAGAATCTGGCAGGAATCGGGCTCGATTTCACCGTCAACACGGTGGTCACGCGGCAGAACCTTTCGCACCTCCGTCCCATCGTCGACGCGCTCTTGCCGCACCCCGATGTCGTCCTCAAGTTCTCGATGGTCCAGCCCAAGGGCGGCGGCGACAAACATTTCGACCGTCTGATTCCGCCGGTCGCGCAGGTCGCGGAGAAGGTTCGAGACGCGATCGAATACGGCCTCGCAGCGTCGTCCGGCCAAGGCCGCTACGCGCACGACGGCATTCCCTTCTGCCTCTTGCCCGGCCATGAAGCGCGCTACGACGATTTGAAGACACACCGCTTCGCGACCATGATCGAGATCGGCGAGCCCGATTTTTTCCCCGTCGACGACCGCGCGAAGGTGCAACCGTCGACCTGCGACGACTGCTCGATTCGCGGCGCCTGCCCCGGCCTCTACCGTGGGTACGCGGAGGTCCACGGCGTCGAAGAGCTCCGCGCGGTGCGTGGTCTCCCTCGCTCCAACTCCTTCAACTTCGTCTTCGAGAAGGTCGTGGGCACCACCGACGCCGGCTGCCCGGTGCTGGCGGACGGGACCACGCCTTGGGATCGCGGACGCCACGTCTTCGTCCGCAAGCAAGGTCGGCTCGCGCGCTATCGCACGTCGTCGCGTGACTTCACCGATCACGAGATCGAGACCACCAAACACGAGCTCGGACAGCTCTACGTCGATGTGTCCGACAAACCCGCTCCCGACGATTTTGCTCGTGATTTACGGCAACTCCGGCGCAGCGAGGCGTGCACGGGGTGCGTCGCCGAGGGCTCGTGTGCAGGCATGTTCGAGGTCGTGCGCGACGACGTCTTCACCCCCGACGATGCCCACGTGCGATCGCTCCTCGCCGGCCTCGAGGGCAGCGTCCTCGATCTCGGTTGCGGCGAAGCGCCCTACGCCGACGTGCTCGGTCCGCGCATCGCCGCCGGACTCGTCCGCTACGTCGGCATCGAGCCCGATGCGGCGCGCGTCGAGGTCTTGCGCAGGCGTCTCCTCGGCGCCGAACTCCGCGTCGGAGCGGCAGAAGACGGGCTCCGCGACGACGACCTCTTCGATCACGTCCTCTTTCTCCGGAGCTGGAACCACCTCGGCAATCCCGATCACGCGCTCGACGTCGTCCTCGCCAAGCTCCGGCCGGGCGGCAGCGTCGTCGTCGTCGACAACGTCGCGTTTGGTCTCCTGCGTGCGAAAGAGCAAGCCGCGCGCGCCGAGAGCGGCCCCGCGTTCTTCGAGCACCATCGCAACGACGACGCCCGGCTCGCAGCAGCGCGCCTCGAAAAACGTGGCCTCGTGCTCGTCGAACGCCGCGACGTCGGCAAGACCACGAGCAACCAATGGCTGCTCCACTACACGACGCCGTCGGTCACGTCGGCCTGAGCTTCAGCTGCGTCGAAAGACCAAGAGATGCCCGGGTAGCTTTCCCAACTCGGGAGGTCCGGTGATCAACGTCTCGCGCGCGACGAGCTCGAGGAGACTCGACGCGTCGTCGACGATCTCGTCGGCGCTCGCTTGTGCCCGAAACAGGCGCGTTCCATAGGGCGGTCGCCACTCCGTCGTGTGTACCGCGTCGACCGCGAGCACGAAGCGCCCGCGTGGTCGCAACGACTCCGCAATCTGCCGGAGCAAGGCGCGGTTTTCACGTCGACGACCGGCGACGAAGGCGAAGACGTCGACCATCAGCACGCGATCGAACGCCCGCGGCGCGAGCCCGAGCCTCCACGGTGGGCGCCACCGCACCGTCATCCGCGTCTCGTTTCGCTCCCTGCGCGTCGCCCCGAGCCGCAGGAACGCGCGCGGGCTCGCCTCGGTCGCGAGCACGTGCCCGTGCGGGCCGAGGCGCTCGGCGATCTTGAAGGCGAAGTATCCGAGCCCGGCGCCGACGTCGGCCACGCTCATCGCCGGTTCGAGCGCCAGCTGGTCCCAAATGCGCACCGTCCGCGGCAGCTCGTCCCGCATCGGATTCTCCGTCGCCGCCCAGAGAAACGACCATTTCCGCTGCCAAGCGAACATGGGCTCATCCTTCTAGAAACGCGTAGTCCCCGCCACGAGGATTCACGCGAATGCCTCGTCTCTCGAACAGCGCACGCAACTCTTCGAACGTTGCCCGTTCGTCGGATTCGCTCGGCATCGATCGCCCGAGCGCTCGAAACATCGGCAGAGCGAGCGGCTTCTCGAAGAGAGGTCCCATGCGTACGGCGTCGACGAGGCCGTCGAGCGCGGCGACGAGCTTGCGGGGCGTGAGCGGCAACATCGGTTGGATGACCGCGAAGGTGACGACGCCCGCAGCACGGGCCAATCGCAAGGTGTCCAGTCGCGCGGAGATCGGCTCGGTGTTCGGCTCGAAGGCGGTGCGCACCGCGTCGTCGTCGGTGGGGACGCTGACCCCGAGAAATGCGCGAGGAAACGAGGCGAGAAGCGGCACGTCTTCGATCACCAGCGAGCTGCGCGTGAGCACGATTGGCGAGAACTCGCTGCCCACGAGCGCGCCGAGCACACCTCGCGTGACGCGATAGCGGCGCTCGATCGGTTGGTAGGGATCGGTGACGATCGGGCTCATGCGCACCGTGCCGGGAGGGAGCACCTTCACCTCGCGGGCGACGACCTCGGCGAGGTTGACCTTGACGTCGACCCACTTGCCCCACGGCACCGACGCGCGACCATCGAGGGCGCGGCTGAAGTCGGCGCGACCCTGCGCGTAGCAGAACGCGCATCCGAGCATGCAGCCGACGTAAGGGTTCGCGTAGTAGGCGCCCTCGCGTTCGCGGACGAGGCCACGATCGACCTCGATTTCCCGTACTGCCGAGCGTGCGCTGCCGGCGTCGTCGAAGCGCAGCTCGGCCTCGTTGGCGCGGACGACACGGACGACGGCGTCGACGAGCTGACCAACGTCGCGCAACGGGCCGTCGCGACCGCTGCCGTCGTAATAGACGTTGAAGAGCGCCGTGGTCGCGAAGCACGCACGCGCGGGGTCGGCGCGCTCGAGCTCGACCCGGATGCGCCCCTCCGGCCCGCCGAGCGTGAGCGTGATGCCTTGCTCGGTCTCGATTTCCTCGAC
This sequence comes from Deltaproteobacteria bacterium, assembly GCA_025363655.1. Lineage (GTDB taxonomy): Bacteria > Myxococcota_A > Polyangia > Polyangiales > JADJMO01 > JANYDK01. The sequence goes on from JANYDK010000018.1 coordinate 21,831, forward strand.
GAGGAAGCCGCGTGGCAACGCTCCGGGCACTCGCAGGGGCGCGAGCCAATGGCGTATGCGCGCATACAATCCGTCGTGTTCACGCCTGACGCTCATGGCGCGCTACCGATACGAGCGCGCGGCGTCGAGCACGCTGCGCAATGGATGACGGAAGAGGAGGTTGGCCTCGAGCATCGGCCCGACGCTGCACTGCGTGCACGGCGTCTCGCCGGAGAAGCGGACGCGCCAGTCGTCGCGAAGGAGGTTGATCGGCGCGGTTTTGCCCTTGGTATAGGCGCACGGATAGGCATCGCCGAGCGGATCGACGAAGAGGAAGCCGCGGCCGGCGGCGCAGCGCGCGTCGGGATCGGGGTGCGCCGAGACGAAGAAGTCGCGCCAGTTGGCGAGGAACTCGAGGTACCCAGTGGTGCTGGCGATGCTCTCCCCGGCGCGCTTCTTTTTCGCCAGCTCGGCGAAGAAGCCGCGCATTCGTTCGTTGGTGAGCGAGCGCGAGAGACTCCCGCGCACGATCGTCGTGTCGACGCACTGCGGTTGGAAGTGCACGCGCACGTCGAGCCGGGTGGCGAGGTCGAGGAGCGCGTCGGCGCGATCGATGGTCGCCTCGTTGACGACGCAGATCGCGATCACCGTCTTGCCGCGCCCCCGAAGCGCGGAAATCGCCGCGTGGACGCCGTCGAGCGAATGGGCGCCGCGGTTTATTCGGTGCGCTTCGGCGTCGCCGTCGAGGCTGGTGAAGACGAGGTCGACGTCGTCGAAGACCGGTTCGTTCTGCCGGTAGAGCATCAAGTGCGAGTTGAGCGAGACGAAGAAGCCGCGCGCGCGGGCGAGCGCGACGATCGCCCCGAGATCTTTGCGCACCAGCGGCTCACCGCCGACCAGCCCGAGCCGCACCACGCCGAGCGAGGCCAGCCGATCGAAGAGCCGCGCGATGTCGTCGAGGTCGAGGTGGGTCGGATCGAGGTGGGGGAAGTTGCAGTAGCTGCAGCGGAGGTTGCAACGATTGGTCACGGCGAACGACGCAGAAAATGGCCGTGGCGGCCCCTCGCGCGCGTATTCGACGAGGCTCGCGCCGAACGCGAGAGCGAGTCGGGCGCGGCTAGCGATGTCCATGCATTTGCCATAGCACCAGAAGCCACGCGAGGCCGAAGACGGCCTTGCTCGCCACCCAGGCGACGACGCTTCGGCGGAGGACGAGCGCCAGGGCGAGCGGGACGAAGCCGACGAACGCGAGGTTGCCGATGAGCGCGTGGAGGCCGCACGCGAGGACGATGCAACATCCCCCGAGCACCGCGAGGGCGAGCGCGCGCGAGACGGCGGTGGTGGTGACGCCGGCTTCGAGATCGGCGTCGCGATCGCCCATCGCTTGGAAGACGTGGCTGACCGCGGTCATCGCGCCGACGGCGACGACCACCGAGCAAGGTCCGACGAGGGACGCGAAGAGGGCTCCCCAGACGCCCACCAGCGCGACGTCGATCACCGGAATGCCCTTGAAAATGGCGGTATACGCGCCATTGGCGGCGAGCACGGCGGTCGTCAGCGCGGCGACGGTGGGACCGAGCGCGAAGGCGACGCCGATGGCCGCGAGGTGCAAGACGAGGAGCACGACGCCGAACGGTCGACGGTGCGTCACCAACGTGCGAGCGAGGTCTCGATCTTTGCGCGGGTTCTTCGCGTCGTTTCTCGCGTCCCACCAATCGTTGAGCGCGTACATGAGCATGAGCACGGAGAGCGAGTGCGCCGCATGGGAAACGCCGCGGGCGACGCCGACTCGTTGAGCGACCAGGAGCGAGGCGTTGACGGCAAGGAGCATCCCCTCGGCGACCTGGAAGCGCCGAAGCAGAGGGAGCACGAGGCCGCGCGAAAAGACGCTCAGTCCCATTCGCCGGGGTAGAGCGAGCGCGCACGTTTGAAGAGCTCGGCGGCCTGCGCGAGGGCACGGACGATGACGCCGCCGAACCAGAAATTGATCGCCGAGTTGTCGTCGAGCGAACGAACGTGATGCCAGGTGAAGCGAGGAATGAAGAGGACCTCTCCCGGCATGAGCACGCAGCCGAGCGGTTTTGCCGAAGAAAAACGGGGAAAGCGCGCGAGGTCAGGCCGCTCGGGATCGACGCCGGAGAAGTTGGGCGCGCGCGACCAAGGCGCGTTGCGGTAGACCGGCGATGCGGGTGGATAGAGCAGCCAGCGCTTGCGACCGAAGAGCTGTGCCGAGAAATTGTGGGGTAAATCTTGATGGAGCGGCGTCACCGTGCCCGCGGCCCCGAGCCAGAATCGACTGCGCAGGTGCCACGCGCCTTGGCAGTAGGGGAGCGGCGAGAGCTCGTCGCGGAAGCTCCTCGGCATCCGTTCGACGGGGACGCTGACGTACGAGTCGCAGCTGCCGGCCCGCATCGCCGCGACGTGATCGGCGAGCCGCAGAGGACGAAAGACGCCGGTCTGATCTTCGTCGATGTCGAGCACACCATTGCGCGTCGAGAGCATGGCGATGCGGCTGTCACCGAAGCGACGATCGATGCTCTCGACCGTCCACGCGCGTGCTGGCCAGCGCTCGAGCGCGCCCGTGAGTACGACCGGCCTCCCGCGGCGCAGATAGTCGCGCTCGAACTCGGTGACCGACGGCGCGGCGATGCGCTCGATCGGCTCGTAGTCCGGCCCGCCGTCCATCGGCGTCAGTATCCCAGATTTGCCGTAGAATTCAGCTCGGATCTTCACGGCGTGACCACCGCGAGGAGGAGCCCGCCTTCGTGGGAGACCACGCGCAGGCGCGGCGTCCAGATCGCCGGCGGGAGGAGAAGCTCGTTGCGCGGATCGTCGAACGTCGCGATCACGGTGCCGATCGGCACCTTTTCCGGCTGCAGCTCGGCGGGGAGGATGGCGTCGCCGAAGGTCGCGCGCGGAAGGGCGGCGAGCACCGCCTCGCGCTGTCCGTTCCTCGGGTTGGTCTGCGCGGTCATCTCCTCGTTCATGTCGGTGCCGACCATGAAGCGGACGCGCACGCCGGCGAGACGTCCGGTGCGCGCGAGATAGAGGGGCAGGGTGTGCGCGTTGGTGAGGACGCCCGCGCGAAGGAGCGCTGGATCGAGGGCTTCGAGCGCACGCGCCAACTCGGCAGGCGACCTTCGCGCCTTGGCCGCTTCGCGTGAGTACCCTTCGCGCGTCATCGCAGCGTGGGCAATCCAAGGGCCGAGGACGACGAGCCCGGCGATGGCGACACTCCCGAGCGAGGCTCGTCCTGCACGCGTCGCGGCGACCGCGAGCGCGAGCGCAACTCCGGATAGAAGCACGCCGGGTCCTGCACCCGAGCGCTTCGCGAAGACCCCGAGCGCGATGATTCCCACGAGAATTCCCAGCTCGCCGAGCTCTCGGACGCGCGCACGCTTCTGCCCTGCGTCTTCGATCGACTCCGCGGCACGGCCGAGGAGCAAAGCCGCCGCGGCGATCGGGAGCCCAGCGTTGCGCGCGGTGAAGCCGACGACGAAGAGCGGCCCGATCGGCAGCGCTCGGAAGTGGGTCGCCAAGTAGAGCCCGAAGTACGACAACGAGAAGACGGCGAGCAGTCGTTCCACCGTCGAGAGGGCGCGAAGGCGACAGAAGAAGAGCACCGTCAGCGCCGGTGAGACGCAGAGGAAGGACTCGATCGCGCTGCGGGCGTCGTGTTCGGCGAAGGCTTGCGCTTCGGCCGCGTGCCACGCCTGCAGTCCCGTCGCCGCCGGCTTGATCGTCACGAGCCACAATGGATCGCGGTGATAGAAGGCGCCGCCGACCGTGTAGAGGACTGGCCACACGAGAAGCCCGACGAAGAAGCGTCGATCGCGATCGCGCGTCCCCACGAAGATCGCCGCGAGGGCACAAAATACAGCCGATTCGAAGCGCACCCAGGGCAGGGCGCCGAGCACCAGGCCGGCGACGAAGCGCCAGCGACGCACCTCGAGCAGATAGAGGAAGAGGACGATGCCGACGACGCCGTCGCCGTTGGAGATGCCCGTCGCGCCGTTCCAGAGGAAGAGGGGTGACAGTCCCAGCACCAGCGGCGGTAGCCACGCGCGCCGCAGGTTCATCGACGCGGCGACCCGCGCGAGGAGATAGACCGCGAGCGTACTGACCGCGAGGTGCATCACCAGATACGGCACGAACCCGAGGCGTGCCGGCAGCGCATAGACGAGCGCCAACGCCGGCTTCGTCTTCTGGAAGAAAAGGCACGGCAAAAAAGCCTCGGAAAGCGATCGGCTGAAGCCGTACATCGCTTGCCCTTCGTCGTGCATGACAGAGTCGTCGAGCACGACGCGGAGGCCGAGGAGGACGTGCACCGTCGCGATCACGAGGCCGCACCAGCGCGCGGTGTTCCAGCGTGAGGTGCTCGAGGCGTCCTGCGGCGGAAGCACGGCGACAACGTAGCGGAGTGGATGGCATGATGGGCGGAGATGAACGATCGCGAAGAGCGCAAAGATCGCGTGCGCCTCGCGTTGCCCCTCGCGCTCGCTGCCATCGCGGGCCTCCTTGCGTTGCCGACTCGTTCGTCTTCATCGTCGTCGTCAGCATCTCCACCAGCGTCCGCGTCCGCCAGCGTCGACTTCCAGCCCTGTTCCCCCGACGTGCTGACGTTGATCGGTGATTCGCGTCAGCTCGGCGGTTGGTCCGTCGTCCGCATCTCTTGTCCCGTTCCGCGCACCGCCGACCTCGAAATCTCGCAGGGCTTCGCGCAAGTAGAGCGTCGACTCCTGCTGACGGTGGCGGCGAAAGGAGCGCTCCCCCACTCGGCGCCGGCGAGCGTCGGCGCGGTCGAGCTCTTCTATGGAGGGGAGAAGGGCATGATCACCCCCGCGGAGATCGAGGCGCTCCTCGCGCAGCTCGCGGAACGTGTGCGTGCCCGTGCATCCACGTTGCCACCGTCTTGGTGAGCCGCTCGGCGCTTCGTGTCAGGGTCGTTCGTGCGCAGAGATCTGCTTCGCGCACCAACCCATCAGCTCGGCATCGAAGACGCAGGGCAGGCCTTTCCACGCATTCGCATAGCTGACGTTGAAGTCGCGTGAGTGGGAAAAAGCAGGCGAATTCGCGTCGAGCGGATGCAGCTGAAGACAGAAGCGACGCTCACCGGTGGCGTCGAGGAAGACCACCGAGAGCCCACTGCGCGTCTTGCCTGCCCTCGCGACGTCGAAGGCCTCGAGCTTCCATCCCTCGGGCGGCGTCGCTGCTTCGATTGCGACTCGAAGCGAATCGGTGCGCGGATCGCTCGGCACCGGGCGCACTACCGGCGTCAGTTGATCGAAGCTCCGACCGTAGCGCGCCATCCACGCGTCGAGCTCTTCGCGCGGCGTCTCCGGCAACATCGAAGGCAGCAATAGATGTGGCGGAAAGGGCGAATTCACGGGCACGCGTCCGCCCACGAGCTCGAAGAGGCGCATGAAGCGTCGCGCGCGCGTCGCCGGATCTCCACCCGGTCCGGCGGTGCGCCAGAGGACGCCGCGACGCTCGCCGACGTTCTCCGCGCAGAGGTTCGCGTCCTGCGCCGTGAGGAAGAACGCATACGGGAGCACGGTGATGGTCTCGATCGTCCCCTCGAGCCGCAACGCGCGTTCGACGAAGCGCTCGGTCTCGGCGAAGTCCTCGTCGGTCTCGCCCGGGATGCCGACCGGGATGCCGAAGTGGAGACCGCCGTTGCCGACCCGATGGTAGGCCTCCATCGCTGCCGCTACCTGCGCCGCCGACGCCGGCTTGTCGAGGGCCCGCCGCAACCGATCGCTCCCGCTCTCGAGGCCGAAGAACGTCGAGCCGAAACAACCGTCACGCATGAGGCGCGCGCGCTCCTCGGTGACGCGCCCATCGAAGAGCGTCTGCCCGCGGAGGTGCGGACGCGTTGCCCACTTCGTCTTCCGATCGCGCACCGCGACGAGGAGATCGTCGAGTTGAGCGGGCAGAGCGTTGGTCGTCGCGTCGCTCAATTGCAGGGAAATTCCCGGTGGATCTCCGTCGTGCAGCTCGGCCCACGCGGTCATGATGGCGTCGATTTCTTCGAGCACGCGGCTGACGCTGCCGGCCTCGAAGCGGCTGTAGACGTTGCGGTTGGAGCAGAAGCCGCACTTGTACGGGCAGCCCCAGTTGAGGAGCAGCGGCATCGTCGCTTCCGGATCGCCGACCAAGAGCGCAGCAAGCGGCGCGTAGTCGATGGTCGGATAGCCATCGGCGAACGCGGTGCTTGCCGTGAGCCCGAGTGAGCCTCGCCGAGACGCGCCCGGTGCAAGGGCCGGGTGCAACCAGACGCCGCGCAGATGAGCAGCTCGCTCCGGCTTGCGATCGAGCAGCGCGCGAACGAGCGACACCATCACCGCTTCGGCGTCGATGCTGACGACGGCATCGACGAAGGGCAATTGGAGCGAGGTCGGCTCTTCGATGGCCTCGGGCCCGCCGAGGATCACGCGCATCTCGGGCTTTCGCAGCTTCAGGAGTCGCGCGACCTGCAACGACACGTCGGCGTTGTTGCGAAAGAGCGAGAGGCCGACGACGCTCTCCCCGCCCGCGAGCAACTCGTCGACCATTTCATCGAAAAATGCGGGAGATGTGGCGTATTCTCGGTCCATCGCGGCGAGGCGCTGGTCGATCGTCGGATCGCGCGCGAAGGTCACGAGCGACGCATCGGCGACCCCTTCGGGCACCACGAAGGGCGCGTCGAGTGGACGAACGACTCGCGTGCGAATCCCAGCTTGCGCGAGCAGCGCCGAGTGGAGCACGACTCCCATGCTCAGCCACGGCTGCGTGCTGTAGGGCGGCAGACTGCAGAGCACGACGTCGCCGGAGGGGATCGAGTGTCTTCGCGCGCGCGCCGCGACTCCCGAGGGTAGCGACGACCTTCGACCGTGCGGATGCTGGATCATCGCGACGATCTCGAAAGGAACTCGTTCACCGCGAAGACGAAGCTCTCGGCCGCCTCGACGAACGGCGCGTGCCCGCATCGCTCGAGGAGGACGAGCTCGCCGCCGAGCAGTTCGGCCGTCTCGCGCGCCGTCGCGGTCGGGATCGGATCGTCCTCGCCGTGGATCACGAGCGTTGGAATCGCACGAAGCGAGGGCAGGCACGATCGCAGGTCGAACCCGGCGAGGCCACGGTACGCCGCTTCGCCGATGGCCTCGTCGGACGCCACGAGGTGCAGCACGCGGACGCGCGAAGGGTCGAAGAGAAAGGCCCCGATCCGACGTGCGATGGGATCGTTCCCGAGCGCGAGGACCTCGGGCCGTGCCATGGCGAGCTCGACACGGGCGCGCACCTCCGCATCGGCCGCTCCGTGCACCGGTGGCGGCGAGACCAAGATCATGTTCGCGACGCCCTCCGGATGCTCGAGCGCGTAGAGCATCGCGAGCAGCGCGCCCCAGGAAAACCCGAGCAGATCGACGCTCGTGGGCCCGAGGAGCCGACGCGCGCGATCGACATCGGCGACGTGCGCGTGATGATCGACCGGCTCGCGTCGTTGATCGTAGTAGACGACGCGCCGCCCTCGACCTTCTCTGGCGTCACGATTGTCGGCGCGATCGGCAGCGAGCGCGTCGAGGTGTGGCCGAAGCACGTGGTGCGTCTCGCCGGGCCCGCCATGGAGGACGAGGAGCGGTCGCCCCTCCGGCGGTCCATGCGCGATCAGCTCCATCGGCTCCCTCGGACTTCGCCCGCTACTTCGGCACCGGTGTCATTTCGTCCCAGCCGCGGCGCCGCAGATAGTTGCGCCAGACGCCTTCGCACTGCGCGTCGTACTTGCAGTTCGCGCACTCGGCGCGCTTGTCGCGCGTGGCGTCGTCGACGTCTTTGCGCGTGAGGAGCACGAGGCCGTTGGTCGGCTTTCGCTCCTCGGCGTCGACGCCTTCGAGCAGAGCCTTCTGCGTCGTTTCATAATGCGAATATGTTTCGACGAACCCCCGATTGAAATCGGGAATCCCTTCCGTCGTACACAGCGGAATGTCGACGAGAAAGGCCTTGGGCTCGTGCTCCGACTTCCCCGCCTCCTCGATGAACGCGCGGAAGCGCGCGGCGATGTCGGTGTACGTCGGAAAAATCTGCTCGAAGAACGTATTCGCCCGCCCATTCGCTTGCATGACGTTGAACACCACCTGATCGACCCCGTGCCCGCGGAGGAATCGATAGATCTCGCCGAGGTGGGGCAGGTTGCGATCGGTGAGCACCGTCGAGGTGTGCACCACCACGCCGAACCTCTTCAGCTGCGTCAGCGTGTCGAGCCCGGCGACCGTCTGCACGAAGCTCCCCGGCGTGCGCGTCAGACCCTCGTGCAGCTTGGCGTCGTGTCCGTGGATGGACACGTAGAAGCGCTTCATTCCCCGCTTCACCAGCGACGCCGCGTAGGGGAGGCTGGCGAGCCGTCGCCCGTTGGTCATCATGCTGATGCGCTGGTAGCCGAGCTTCGTCGCCAGCTCGAGCATGTCTTTGAGGTCTTCGCGCGTCGTCGGCTCGCCGGAGGTGAAGCAGACCTCTTCGGCGCCGCGATGCTGCTCGAGGATCCAGCCGACGCGCTCGAGCGTCATCGCCGAGTTGTTGACGTAACGGCCATCGCGGTCCTCTTCCATGCAGAAGAGGCAATTGTTGTTGCAGATGGCGCCGATGGAGACGTGCAGTCGCTCTTGGCTCCGCCCGTCGCCTCGAAGCCGCTGCTCGAACGTCGGCGTCTTCGGCTCGTCGGCTTCGGCGCTCATCGCCTACTCCGCCGCCAAATTCGTGCCCTTCGGCACCGGCTGCATCAGCGCGTACCCGTGCGCGCGGACGAAGTTGACGTGCATCCCATCGCACTTCTCGTCGTGCGCGCAGCCTTTGCAGCGAAGCGATTTCGTCGAGTAGTGCTCCTTCAGATAGCGTCGCGCGTAGCGGAAGATCTCGACGCGCCCCTCGGACGACATCATCGCCGTGTCGAGGACACGCGGCCTCTCGCGCGGCGGCCGACCGAGCACGCAGGCAGGCACCCCTTCGACCGGCACTTGGTGCGTGAAGTCGCCGAAGAACGCACGCAGATCGAGGTCGTGCTCGGAAGACTCGGTGAGACGCTCGTACGTCGGTTGTCGCAAGACGAGTCGGGCCGGCGCCGCGGTCATCGATCGCAAATATGGCTCGTTTTCTCGCGTCAAATCGAGCACGACCTCGAAGCTCGCGTGCATCGCCAAGAGCCGCTCGGCATCTTTCGCTTGACGGACGACGACGCGTTCGAGCCCCGGTACATCGGCGGTGATCGCGCTCGAGTCGTCGAGCTCGAGCTCGAGGCGACGAACCCGCGGAAAGCGTGCGATCGCCTTCGTCGCCGTCGCCAGATCGGGCGCACGGACCCAGAGCACTTCGCTTCGACCTTCGACCTCGTCGAGCGAGAATGGCGCATGTTCGCGCATCGGCCCCGTCGGTCGGGACGGCAGCATGCGGAGGCGACGACCTTTCGCCAGCGGCTCGGGCGCAGACGCGAGCGGAGCTGATGCGACGGCTTCGACGGGTGCACCTGCCGGACGCTTCTTCCGCGCCGTCGCCGGATCACCGCCATAGACCGCGGGCTGCTTCGCCTCCCACTCGGTGTCGACGCGAAGCACCGAGAACGACTTCTCGTCGACCGTGTCGAGGACGCCTTCCAGCGTGTCGCAGAGACGCTCCAAATAGCAGTATTTGCAGCGCGCCGGCTCGCGACAGTCGAGCCACTCGCCGGCGTCGAGGAGCCGCGCGAACTCTTCCTTGCGACCGCGCACCTCGTCGTTGAGCTTGTACGGATCTTGAATCAGGTGCTCGAAGCCTTCGAGGTGCTGCGGCGGAAAACGATTCATCCAGATGTGGACGTCGTCGCGCTTCGAGTAGGCGAGTGCTTCCTGCAAGTACGGGCGCGCTTCTTCGAGATCGTAGAAGAGCGTGTCGCGACCATCGGTGAAGGCGCGCCCGAAGGGGATCACCTGCAACAGATCGAACTCCTTCACGCCCATCCCGATGAAGAGCGCGAGCATCTCGGGCAGATGCTTCACGTTGGCGCGGTTGATGACGATGTCGATGTTGACGATCGGCCGGCCATCGCTCAGCGCGTTGCGGAGCCCCGTCATCTCCTCTTCCCAAGCGCCTTTGGTGCCGACCAGCGCGTCGTGGACCTTGGCGCTCGGACCATGAATCGAGAACGTGATTTCGGAGAGCCCTTCGTCGATGGCGCGGCGGATGAAGTCGCCGTACGCGAAGAGCCGACCGTTGGTCACCGTCTGGATCTTGCTGTAGCCGGCGAGGCGTCCGAGGCGCACGAAGTCGACGAAATTTGGGTGAATCGTCGGTTCGCCGCCCGACAAGATGAGCCGCGTCGCGCCCTTCTTCCGACCATCGAGCACCTGCGCTTTCACCTCGTCGCGATCGCGCATCTGGCCATCGTGCGCGTGGGCATCGAGACAGAAGACGCAGTGATCGTTGCAATCGAAGGTGAGCCGCACCCAGTTGCGCTTCTCGTGGGCCGCGTCCTCGTGCTCGGCGATCTTCGCCGCCTCGAGAGACGTCTCTTTGTACGGCTCATCGGCCGACGACTGCATGACCTACATGATAGCCGACATTTCCGCGGATCCGCCGGGGCGGGACGTGGGTATGTGAAATTCCAGGTAGGCTTCGCTCGTGGCGGCCCCTCGGTCGATCGGCGTCATCGGTGGCGGAACGGCCGGATATTTCGTGGCGCTGGCGATTCGTCGCGCCTTCCCCGACGTCGCGGTCACCGTCGTCGAGTCGAAAGACATCCCGATCATCGGCGTCGGCGAGGCATCGACCACGCTGATGCCGCCGTTCCTCCACACGCAGCTCGGCCTCTCGCCGATCGACCTCTTTCGCAAGGTCGGCGTCACCTTCAAGCTCGGCATCGACTTCCAGTGGGGACCGGCGGGCGAGGACTTCACCTATCCCTTCGGCGACGCCGATCCGATCGACGCCTTCGCCTTCGACGGACATCTCCGCGAGCAGTCCCTCGTCTCGCAGCTGATGACGCAGGGAAAAGCACCCATTTTGCGTGGGCCCGACGGCGACGTGCTCTCGCTCTTGCCGCGTCTCAAGTTCGCCTACCACCTCGACAACGCGCCCTTCGTCACCTTCCTCGCCGATGCGGCGCGCGCGGCGGGCATCGTCCACCTCGAGGCGACGCTCGAAGCGGCGGTCGCTCGCGAAGATGGACGAGGCATCGATCACCTTCGCACCAAGGACCGCCGCGAGCTTCGCTTCGACGTCTACGTCGACGCCACCGGCTTTCGCTCGCTGCTCCTCGAAGGGGCAGCTGGCTCGCCTTTCCTCAGCTATGCCGGCAGCCTCTTCTGCGATCGCGCGCTGGTGGCGACGGTCCCTCAGGCCAACGGTCTCATTCGGCCGGCCACCACTGCCGAGACGATGGACGCCGGTTGGTGTTGGCGCATCCCCGTGCGCGGGGAAGATCATCGCGGCTACGTCTACTCCTCGGCGTTCCTCGACGAGGCCGGCGCCGAACGAGAAATGCGCTCGAAAAACCATGGAATGGGCACGCCATCGACGGTGCGCTTTCGCTCCGGAAGACACCGCGACTTCTGGATCGGCAACACCGTCGCCGTCGGCAACGCCTATGGCTTCGTCGAGCCGCTGGAGTCGACCGCGCTCCACATGGTCATCCTCGAGCTCGCGTGGGTACTCGAAGGGGTGCGCATCATGTCGAACGACGACGAAGCAGCCACCTCGCGATTCCAAACGCGCGCCAACGAAGCCGTCGGCGGGCACTGGGACTACCTCCGATGGTTCCTCGGCACGCACTACAAGTTCAACCAGCGACTCGACACGCCCTTCTGGCGCGCGGCCCGTGCCGACGTCGACGTCTCCGGTCTCTCTGCCGAGCTCGCGCGCTTCTCCCGCGAAGGCCCTTATCTCGCGGAAGGCGCGCGCACGCTCCCGGTCGCCGATCCGGCCTTCCACTATTCGGGCCTGATGATGCTCCTCCTCGGTCAACGCGCACCGTCGCCGCCAATCACTCGCTCGAGGACGTCGATCACGGAAGCCGCGTGGCGGGTCCGCAAAGACAAAGAGCGCCAAGTGCTCTCTCGCGCGCTCTCTCATGCCGAAGCGTTGCGACTGCTCGACGAACGACCAGAGCTCTTGCAAGCGCTCCTCGACGACCCGTCGTCGTGGCTACGCGGCGCGGCCGAACGCGTGACCGTCACGTAGCCTGGAAATGTCCTAGACTTTGCCGATGCTGCGCGTCGTCGTGATTTTTCCGCCGCTCTCGGTGGCGCGGGATTTCATCGACTACCCCTACATGAGCGATCTCGGCGCGGTTCAAGCCGCTGCCGTACTTCGGGCTCGAGATGCCGAATTCGAAGTGACGCTGGTGAATGCGTTCGCGCTTCCCGGCTCGGGTCTCGGCATGCGAGACGATGGTCGGCTCCTCATGGGTGCGAGCGTCGACGAGGTGCTCGCGAAGACCCCCGACGCCGACGTCTACGTCGTCGCCTACACGCCGTTTCATCGCCCGCCCCATCGTGACGAGCTCCTCGGTGCCCTGCTCGTCGGCCTCGCCGCGCGCACGAGTGGGCGTCGCATCGTGCTCGCCGACCTGTACCAATCGGGCCAGCACTACGTCGAGACGGACGGCGTCCTCGACGCCTATCCCGAGGCCGTCGCATGGCTGAAATACGAGGCTGAGGTCACGCTTCCGCAGCTCGTGACGAGCATCGTGAACGACGTCGTCACGGGCCACCCGAAGGGCATCGTGCGGGGCGTCGCGCCGACCGATCTCGATGCGCTGCCGCTGCCCGCGTGGGATCTCGTCGATCTCTCCGCACGCGACCTCTTCCTCTCGCGCGTGGTCCGCGATCTCGGTCGTGGCGCGTGGGCCTTCCCCGTCGCGGGTCGCACGTTGCCCGTCGTCACCTCACGAGGCTGTCCTTTCACCTGCGTCCACTGCAGCTCGAACCCGGGTCGGCTCGCGGGCGAAGCGAAGACGCAGCGTCGCCTCTCGGCAGCTCGAATGCGCGAGCTCTTCGCACATCTCGCGTCCCTCGGCGCCACGCGGCTCGAGGTGCTCGACGAGCTGGTGAACGTCAACGAGCGTCATTTCGAGGCGTTTCTCGATTCGATCGAGGCCGCGAACGTGGCCTTCGACGTGCCCAACGGGATGCGCGCCGACTACCTCTCGGCCGAGCACCTGCGTCGCATGCGAGGCCGCGTCGCCACCGTCAGTGTCAGCGCCGAGAGCGGCGTGCAACGCGTCGTCACCGAGGTGGTCGGCAAGCGACTCGAGCTCACGGAGGTGACGCGCGTCGCCGAAGACGCCCATCGCGAAGGCGTCCCGTTGATGATCCACTTCATCATCGGCTTGCCCGGAGAGCGCGCCGAGGAGATCAACGGCACGCTCGCCTATGCGCTCGACCTCTGGGATCGATTTCGCGCTTTCCCCGCCGTGCAATTCGCGACGCCGCTCCCCGGCACGCAGCTCGCGCACGGCCGTGCGTTGCCCGTCCTTCACGACGGCGATTGGGGCCCCATGTTCCAGACCGCGCCTTCGCAGCCGGGCGCGCTCGTCTCTGCCGACGAGCTGCGAAAGTTCAAGTGGACCTTCGACGCGCGTCTCGCTGCCTCCAACGGTCCGTCGAAGGTGATCATGAACGTCACCTACGTCTGCAACAACCGCTGCACCTTCTGCGCGGTCGGCACGCGGACGCAGGTCGATGGCCACCCCACGCGCCAACGCGAAGCGCTCGAAGAATACCGGCGTCGTGGCGTACGGATGGTCGACTTCGACGGCGGCGAACCGACGCTCAACCCCGAGCTCATTCCGCTCGTCCACCACGCGCGTCGCATCGGCTACGAGCGGGTCAACGTCACCACCAACGGGCGGATGTGCTTCTACGAGGACTTCGCGAAGAAGCTCGTGCACTCGGGGCTGACGACGCTCCTCTTCAGCGTCCACGGTCCCGACGCCAAGAGCCACGCTCGCGAGGTCGGCGTCGCCGAGGCCTTCGAGCAGACGGTCGGCGGCATCAAGCACGCGCGCGCGCACGCACCTTCGGGCGTCGAATTGGGGATGAACGTCACCGTCACCAAAGGCAATTGGAACAAGCTCGAAGAGATCGCGCTCCTCGCCCTCGAGCTCGGGCTCCCGTGGCTCAACGTCCAGTTCCTCACGCCGTTCGGTCGCGCCACCACCCACGTTGCGCCCGACACCCAAGCTGCGGCCGACGAAGCTCGTCGGGTGATCGATCGCTACCGCGATCGGATGAAGTTCCAGCTCATCAACCTCCCGTTCTGCTTCATGCCCGGCTACGAAGATCTGCTCACCGGCGATCTGCTGAAGCTCGAGCGGCAGATGATCTTCGTGAACAACGACGAGGTGAACCTCGCGCAGTACCTCGCCGAGCGGCGCTCCAAGAAGCCGGTCTGCGCGACCTGTCCGCACGCTTGTTTTTGCGGCGGTTTCTACGAGCTGGAGAGCGCGCCCGAGCCGCCTTGGCTGATCACTCCCGAAGATCTCCTCCGGCCGATTCGGCGCGCGGAATCGTGATCGGCGCCCGCGTCGCCCTCTTCCTCGTCGTCGTCCTCTTCGCCGGATTCGCCCACGCCGAGCGATGCGGCGACGAAGCCCGCGCGTGGATCGATCGCTGCGCAGAGACCACCGGCGTCGCCCTCGAGCTCGAGTCGTGCCCCGCCGGCGTCGCCATCGTTCGCACGCCGGAGGTACGCATCGAGATCTCGACCTCGGACAAAGCCTTCGCCCGCGCCGGCGCCTATGGTCTCTCGCCGATCGGCAGTTTTCCCGATTGGAAGTCGGAGCCAGCGCCGCGTCGTGCTGCCTTCGACGCGGTCTTGCGATGTGTCTCGGCCGAGGCACCGATGGCGCTCCTCGCCCCCGACGCGTCCGCACCGCCTTCCGGGTCGAACGCAAATTCGGACGCAAGTTCGGACGCGAGCCCGAACGCGAGGACGTGGTCGCGGCCTTGGCTCTTCGTCGCCGCCGTCGTTGCCGCGCTCCTCGCGTTGATCCCGAGCATGCGCCGCGCGCGCCCCATCGCCATCGCCGTCGTGGGCGTCGCCGTCGTCTTCATCCTGCGTCGCGCGCTCGGCCCCTTCGCGTTCTTCCATCAGAACGGGCAGGGACCAGTCTGGATCGAGTTCGCCTTCGGCGGTGACGCCGGCGAGTACGGCCCCGGCTATCCCGAGCTCTTCGGCTTCGCGGCGCGCGTGCATCGCCCCGACCGCGGCGTCGCCTTCTTCCAAGAGGCGCTCGCCGCGACGGTGCCGCTCTCGGCCTACGCGATCGCGCGCGCCGCCAGTGCTAGGCGAAGGACGGCCGCGCTTCTCTTCGTCGCCTTCGCGCTCGATCCCGTGCTCACCCGCGTCGCCGGCAGCGAGTCGTATTTTTCCGCGATCGGCGCGCTCCTCTTCGCGGCCGCGGCGGTGCTCGCCGAGAGCGATCGACGCTCTTTGGGCCTGCATCGCGCACTCGGCATCGTCGCCGCCGCGCTCCTCGTCGGGCAGGCGGCGCGCATCCATCCGCTCGCATGGGTCCCGAGCGCGCTCGTCCCGCTGGTGATCTTCTGTCGGCCCGGGCGCGTCCGCGATCGCGCCAGGCGCACGCTCGTCGCCGCCATCTCCATCGCGGCGCTGGTGACGCCCCTCGTCCTCCCCACCCTCCGCGCCGGGCTCACCGGTCGCATCGGCGGCGAATTCCTTCCCGGCGTCCGCCACCTGCTCGTCGAGCGAGGCGTGTGGGCAGCGATTTTCATCGTCGTCGCGGGCGTCCTCGCCGTTCTCCCTTCCACGCGGAGTCGCGGCTCGCGCATCTTCGTCCTCGTGGTCGTCGTCGCCGTCGCGGCGCTCTCCGACATGCTCGCGAACGACGCCCGCGTCGTCCACGCCGCCCACCTACACCTTTTTGCGCCCGCCGCCGTCGCCGGAATTGCCTATTTTCGTGCTCGTTGGGATGCTGTGGCTGTCGGTGCGCTCGTCGCTGCGCATTTCTTCTCCGAGCGCGGACTCCTCGTCCTTCCCACCGACGCGCGCGAGGAAGCATGGGCGCTCGAATGGCGTGAGCAGCTCCCTCGAGGCTCCGAGATCGCATCGGTCTCCCGCGCTGGCCTTCGACTCCTCCTCTTGCCCCTCCTCGGCGAAGGTCTCCCGCGCTGGCAGCCGATCGATGAAGGCGGCCACGCCAGCTTTGGCGAAGGCGCACACTACTACTACCGCGGCTCGCTCTGCGTCACGCCCGAGGGCGCTCCGACGTGTGCGCGCTTCGAATCCGAGCACACGCTGCGCCTCGTCGACTCGCGTCGTTTCCCCTCCATCGCCAGCCTCCCATGGGCCCCGATGCCTCCCGGCGAGGTCGAGGTCGCGCTCTTCGCCATCGAGAAGTGAACTGCGAATCCAGGTCTCGCAGGTGGAGGCCTCAGAGCCCTGTCGGCGGAGTGGCCGTCGCTTCGACCGAGCGCACGCGATCGGCGATGAGCTTCATCATCTTCGGCCCCGCGCCCTCGGGGATCGGGTCTCCGTACACTCGCGGCGAGCCGTAGGCGAGGTCGTAGCGCGCCGTCGAAAGGGGCGGGTTTTTCCCATTCCCTTTGCGCGTGACCCAAATGGTGATGCCCGAGCCGAGCCGCTCGAGGTCGACCGCGAGCTGCGGCTTCTGCTCGGGAGACTGGTTCACGATCATCCGCGTCACCGTCCACTCGTCGAGCCTCTCGCCTACTCGGAGATCGCCGAGGAGCGCCAGCGGCTCACCCGTCGGGGTGGGCACTGGCACGGCCGAAGGCAGCGGCGCACTCGCGCTCGCCTCGCCGGGACCGTTGCCGCTCGGGGCAGGGCGCTTGCTCGAGCCGGACGCGAAATGAAAGAGCAGCGCCGCGCCGGCCACGAGCCCAGGGAACCAGAGGCGACGCCACGAGCGCTCCACGACGCTCAGCGTATACTCGCTGGGAGAGATGCGCGCTGCCCTCTTTCTCGCCGCCAGGCCGGTTCTTCGCTTCGCTTCGCTGGTCTCGCTCACGTGCATCGCGTGCAGCAACAGCGTCAACAAGGCGGGGACGCCGGTCGACAGCGGGGTGTTCGACACGTCCCCCGGCTTCGAGGCCAGCGTCGGTGACGCCGATGCCGGAGGCTGCGCGCGCGGACAAAGCGAAGCCCGCCGCGTCCCCGTCGATCTCGTCTTCGCCATCGATCAATCCGACTCGATGGACGCGGAAATCGCGCAGGTGAAGGCGAACATCAACAAGCTCACCGATCTGCTCGGCAAGACCAACCTCGACTACCGCGTGGTGATGATCGCGCGCCCCGGTCCCGACACCTTCGGCGTCTGCATTCCGCCTCCGCTCGGCGCCGCCGCGTGTGGCGACAATCTCCCGCGCTTCAAGCGCTCGGCGCAGGAGGTCCTCTCCAACGACGCGCTCGCGCTCTTCCTCAAAACCTACGACAGCACCGACCCGACCATCGGCTGGTCGAAATACATTCGCGCCGATTCGATCAAGGCCTTCATCCCCATCACCGACGACAACGCGCTGCAGCCCCCGCCGGCCCCGTACTGGCAGACGTTCGATCAAGAAATCCTCAAGCGAGGCGCCGGCTCCTTCGGCACCGCAGCCGATCGAAACTACGTGTTTTTCCCGATCGTCGGCGCGGTTCAGGGCGCCGACGTGACCACCACCAAGTGCTCGACCGACGTCGTCAGCGAAGGCCCCGAATACCAAGAGCTGGCGAAGCTCACCGGCGGCGCGCACTTCGCCGTCTGCGCCACCGACTACGGCCCGACGTTCACGTCGATGGCCAATCGCATCGCCACCAAGGTCCTCTGCACGCTCCCCGTGCCGGCAGCACCCTCGGGTGAGACCATCGATCCGACGTTGGTCAATGTCAGCGCCACGCCTCCAGGGGGCCCCACCGTCGATTTTCTCCAAGACGTTTCGAAGGCCTGCGACGAAGGCGCGAACGGCTGGCAATACAACGCCGGCCAGACGAAAATCTTGCTCTGCGGCGACGCCTGTCAAAAGATCGTCGACAAGCCCGAGACGCGCGTCGATGTCGTCTTCGGCTGCAAGACGCGCATTCGCTAGTTCGCTCGTCCGCTAGTCTCGTTTCGCCAAAGATTGCTTCGCAACTTTGGCCGCTTCGGTCAATCTCGCTCCGCTCGGTTGCCGAAGCTAATTCGAGAAGTTGAGCGTGTACGGCAGGCACGTCGCCGCCACGCTGGCCTTGTAGAAGACGCGCACGAAGACCGTCGCGTTCGCGGTCGACGTCGGCACGTAGGCGCCAGCGAGGATCGGTGTGTAGAGAGGATCGGTCGAGACGCCCGTCGCCGACGCGAGGTACGTGTTCTTCCAATCGGTGATGCCGGTCGCCGTGGTGCCGCCCGAGCCGCACGCCGGCACCGTTCCGCCGCAGCTTCCGAAGACGACTTCGAACTGGAAGACGCCTCCCGGGTTGGTGGTGAACTGGATGCGCGGGGTCGCCAACTTGTCGATCTTGGTGTTGAGGAAGACGACGCGAATCCAGTCGTCGCGCCCGACGACCGGCGCGTTGCCGGTGAACACCTTGGAGGAGCCGACGCCGACCGTGCCGACGTCGGACGTCGAGCCTGCCGTCGCCGCGCAGCTGTGCGGCGTGGTCGAGTCGGCGCACTCGCAGCCGTCGGCGAAGGTGCCGTCGACCTCGACCCACCCGGTGGTGCAGTCCTTCGTCTTGCACGCGCCGACCGAGCACGACGTGGTGTCGGTGTGAGCCGGCGGCGGGCAGAGCGCCGCCGACGACCCATCGTCGGAAACGCCGTTGCAGTCGTTGTCTTTTCCGTCGCAAATTTCCGCGGTTCCGCCGCCGGGCAAGCAAACCTGCGTCTTGCCACCGAAGCAGCTCGGTATCGTCGTCGAGCAGACGCCGAGGCCGCAGCTGAGGAGCGGCAGCCCGTCGTCGATGACGCCGTTGCAGTCGTTGTCCTTGCCGTCGCAGACCTCGATGGACGGCGACTTCGCGCTGCAGGTGCCAGGCGCGCCGCCGACGCAGGCCGGTGCCGTGTTGAGACACTCACCGACGCCGCACGAGAGCGGCGTGAGCCCGTTGTCGGGAGTGCCGTCGCAGTCGTTGTCTTTGCCGTCGCACTTCTCGAAGCTCGGCGTGCCCGGGACGCACGTCTGCGGAACGCCGGCGACGCACTTGTCGACCGTCTTCGCGCACTCGCCGACGCCGCAGGAGCTGGTGCCGAACGCGGTGTCGATGACGCCGTCGCAGTCGTTGTCTTTGCCGTTGCAGATCGGCGTGCCGGGCGTCTTTGGAGTGCACGTCTTCGGCGCGCCACCTTCACAGTTGCTGACGGTGACCGTGCACTCGCCCTTGCCACACGTGGTGGTGGAGAAGCCGTTGTCGATCGTGCCGTCGCAGTCGTCGTCTTTTCCGTTGCAGACCTCGGCCGTTCCGGTGAGCGGCTTGCAGGTCTTCGGTGAGCCGTCGACGCAGTTTTTCTGGGTGATTTTGCACTCACCGACGCCGCAGGTGGTGTCGCCGAGGTCTTCGTCGATCTTGCCGTTGCAGTCGTTGTCCTTGCCGTCGCAGACCTCGGGCGAGGGCTCCTTCGGTCGACAGGTGGTAGGCACGCCGGCCTCGTCGCACGCGTTCACCGTCGTCGTACACTCGCCGATGCCGCAGGAAATCGTCAGCCCGCCGCCGGGATCGCAGGGTCCTGCGTCGTTGGTGTCGGGCTTGTTGCTGTCGGCCGGAGCTGAGTCGCTGACGTCGGCAGCGCTCGTGTCGCCGGTTCCCGTGTCGCCGACGCTGGTGTCGGGGGGGCTGCTGCCTGAATCGATCTCTTCGGTGGCGCTCGCGCCGGTCGCACAGCCGAAGCTGCAAAGACCGAGACCGAAGAGGACCGCGGGCACGAACGATGAGTACAGTCGACGAGACTCCATCGAAGGCCTCCCCGGCACATCGAGCCAGCCTTCGAGGCTAACAGACGCACGTCCTCATGGAGGAACGAACTGCGCCGGACGGACGATCGCGCCTTCGCGAGTAGGGCGATGTGCGCCTGCTCGTTCGCGTCGTCTGCTTGTCGATCGCGCGTCGCGTCCGCTACACTCGAAGGACGCGCGCGCACGTGGCGCCGTCGGAGGCACGATGACAGCACGCAAGGCCGCGTCGCGACGAGAGATCTTGCAGGTGGCAGCGGCCGGTGTCGCGGGCCTCGGCCTCGGTCGTCACCTGACGTCGAATACGTCGAATACGTCGAACGCGCTGACGAAGCCCGCAGTCGATGTCGAAGCGGCGCAGCGCCCAGCAACTGCGACGAGCGCTCGCGAGGACGCCGAGAGCTACCTCGGTGATCTGGTCGGCGAGCACCTCGGTCGCTATCGCGTGGTCTCGATCGGCAAGCTCGAGCGCGGCGGCATCCCCGTCGTCATGAGCGTGGCGAGCGGCGCCACCTTTCGCGTCGACGTCCTCCGCTTCGATCCCACCGAAGGTCGCCAAGGCATCGGCGCCGCCAGCTCGGTCTCGGTCTACCTCCGCAACGGTGGCGATGGTCGCAAGGCCACCGACGAAGAGCACGGTCTCGGCGCCATGGCGCTCGCGAACACGCTCGCTCGTCGGGAGAAGGCCGGCACGAAGCCGCCGAGCGGTCTCCTGACGATGGACGAGCGCGCGGCGTACGACGCGTCGCTCACGTGATCAAGTGACCGAGAGCGCGCGGAGCGTCGTTCGACTCGGCTCCGCGTGTGACAACGCCTGCGTATTTTGCGGTCAAAACGGCGCTCCCGAGCTGGTATTGGAGCGGGCAGCGATCGACCTCGCGCTGACGACGGCTCGCGTACGATCGTGCGAGGTCACCCTCACCGGGGGCGAGCCGACCTTGCGCGCAGACCTCGACGACATCGTCCGCGCGGCTCGCGCGCTCGGCTTCGATCGCGTCGGCATCCAGACCAACGGACGACGACCCGAGAGGATGCGCCCGCTCGTCGCCGCCGGCCTCACCGACGTCCACCTTTCGATTCATGGTGGAGTCGCGGCCGCGCACGACTACCACACCGGCATTCCCGGCAGCTTCACCGCCGCGAGCGCCACGCTCTCGGAGGCCCGCGCGCTCGGCATCGACGCCGTCGTCACCACCGTGCTCACTCGCTCGAACGCCCGCTCGCTCGCCGAAACCGCGCGGCTGGTCATCGACCGACGCGCCAGCGCTTGGTGTCTCGCGGTGCCACGCATTCGTGGACGCGCGGCCGAGCACTTCGATCGCATCGTCCCACGCCTCGGCATCGTCATTCCCTTCGCGCTCCACGCCATGCAAGTCGCCATCGCCGCGAAGATCCCTGTCTTCGTCCGCGGCGCGCCGCTCTGCCTCCTCGGTCCTTTCGCCAAACATTCGCTCGCCGAAGAAGGACGCGCTTTCGGTGAAGCTTGCGAAGGATGCGCGGCGCGGCCTTCGTGTCCCGGCGTCGAGCCGACCTACCTGCGACGTTTCGCCGGCGACGAGCTCTCGGCGAACCCGAAGAGTTCCGCGGCAGAGCTCAATCCCATCGCCCGCCTCTTCGTGGGGCCGGGAGAGCTCGCTCCGGCGGTCGAGCGCGTCGTCGCCGAGGCTCCTGCCGCCGCGCGCGTCGCGCTCCCGATGCTCGGCAAGGTGCAGCCGGCCCGCGAAGAAGTACCGCGCGCGGTCGAGAAAAAGTCTGGTCCAGCGCTGCGTGAGCTCTTCAAAGAGCTGTTCGTCGAGAAGCAGGCGAACGCCGCGGGCGAGCGCGCGGGAGAGGATCGCGACTGATGGCCAACATCGGCTACATGCAGATCGTCCGGCACTGCAACCAATACTGCCGCTTCTGCTCCAACCCCTCGTCGGGCTACATGCTCGACCTCGACACCGCCAAGCGCGAGATCGACGACTTCGCCGAACGCGGATATTTCGGCGTCATTCTCACCGGCGGCGAGCCCTCGCTCTCCGATTTGATCCCCGAGATCACGCGCTATGCGGTTTCGAAGAGGCTCCACGTGCGGATGATCACCAACGGCTCGCGCCTCGGCAGCGATCCCGACTTGGCGCGCAGCTACGTCGAGGCGGGGCTGGCGCACTTCCACGTCAGCATCCACTCCTGTCGCGATGAGCTCGAAGATTTCCTCACCGGCGTGCGCGGCAGTCACGAGCTGGCGATGAAGGCGCTCGCGAACCTCGGCGCTGCAGGGGCGACGGTCAACATCAACACCGTCATCAACAAGTTCAACGCCGATCACCTCGACGAGAACGTGAAGGCGTTCACCGCGCGCTTCCCGTTCCTCCGGCACTTCGTCTGGAACAACCTCGATCCGTCGATGGGCCGCGCCGAGACCAACCGCGACACCGCGCACCGGCTGGCCGACTTCGAGCTCTCCCTCGCGCGCGCGATGCGCTACCTCCACAAGACGGGCCGCACCTTCCGCGTCGAACGCGTGCCGCTCTGTTACATGACCGAGTTCGCGCACTGCTCGACCGAGACGCGAAAAATCGTCAAAGGCGAAGAGCGCATCGTCCATTTCCTCGACGAAAAAGGGACGATTCGACAAACTGACTTCCGCCACCCGAAGGCCGCGACCTGCACGCACTGCTCGCTCGACGACGTCTGCGGCGGTCTCTTCGAGCTCGGCGCGCACTACGACTTGGGGGAGCTACACCCGGTGTTCGTCTCGAAAGACGACATCGTCCGGAAGGTGCGCGCCGACGTCGATTGAGATCGATTGCGACCGAGACGCGACTACCAGCTGCCGTGCGAGCCGTGGCTGCCGTGGGAACCGTGCGAGCCGTGACTGCCGTGCGAACCGTGGCTGCCGTGTGAACCATGGCTGCCGTGCGAGCCGTGCGAGCCGTGCGAGCAGTGCTGCCCGAACAAGTTGCCGCCGCCGGGGCCTGCGCCCTGCTCACGGTTCGAAGCGTCGAGGGCGGTCTTGGAGATCCGATGCTCGGTCTCCGAGAGCATGCCGCTGGCCTTTCGCTTGAATGTCGGAAGGTCGTCTTTTCCGCTTCCGTCGGCCATCGCGTTTCCTCCAGACACTTGGTGCTGTCAGCCTGCTCAGTATATCGAAGCCCGTCTCGGTCTGCACGCAATCACGGACGCGCTGGTATTGGCGCTCAGTTGCTCAAATCGAGGGTGAAGCCTTTGCAATCGGTAGGCGTGCCGCCGCTGCGGAAGACGCGGAGGTACATGACGCCCCCGGTGCCGAAGGGGAGGGGCACGAACGCGTCGGCGTCGGGATCGTCCGGCGGGGCCGCGTCGGTGTACGTCGACTCGAACGAGGTGAGCGAGGTCGACGTCGCGTCTTCGGTCTCGCCGCAGGTGAACGCCTCACGTCCGCAGCTCTTGGTGATTTCGAAGTGGAAGCCGAACGCGCCTGTCGGACCGGTGATCGCGATGTGCGGGCGCGCCTTGGTGTCGGTGTAGCCGTCGAAGGTGACTTTGTACCAGACGTCGCCGCCCTTCAGCGGCACGTTGCCGTCGACCGACTTGGTCGAGCCGATGGCGATCGAGCCCAAATCGGTGACCGAGTCGCAGGTGTTGAAGGTGCCTGCGTCGTCGCAGACGAGCTCGGTGTCGAAGAGCGAGATCGTGTCGTGGGCGCCATCGCCGCTCGGTTTGCCGGTGTCGATGAGCGCACCATCGGGGAGCCGCGCGTCGGCGCCGATCGTCGAGTCGGACTTGCCCGAGTCTCCTGCAGGCACCGATGGCGTCTCTTCGCCGCTCGCGCATCCGGGCGAACCCAAGAGTCCAAGCGCTCCGATCGCTCCCAACGCGAGGGCGGCGAGCGCGAGGGAAGCACGCAAAGTCGCCGAAGCACCTCGAACGGGCATCTCTCGCAAGTCTAGCACTCGCCACTCACGCCTCGACAACTCCTCCGCGAAGAGAGCACGAGCGTCTCAGGGCATCTGCGTGCATGTGGGTGACGCGGCATGGCGAGTCTCGACGGCTCCGGCCGCCAGCGCTAGAAACCTCCGCCATGGCCAAGCCCAAGCTGACGTATTTCGATGCTCCCGTGAGTCGCGGCGAAGAATGTCGCCTCGCTCTCCACCTCGCGAACGTCGACTTCGACGACAACCGCATCAAGGGCGCCGACTGGCCCGCGTTGAAGCCGAAGACGCCGTTCGGCTCGATGCCGGTGCTCGAGATGCCGGGCCAGCCGCCCCTCGCGCAGACCAACGCCATCCTCGTGCTCATCGGTCGGCTCCATGGGCTGCACCCGAAGGACGAGTTCGAGGCCGCGCGCCACGAGGCGATGATGAGCCACGTCGAAGACCTGCGAAACCTCATCGGGCCCACCCTCCGCATCAAGGACGAGGCCGAAAAGAAGGCCGCTCGTGAGCTCCTCGCGTCGACGTCACTCAAGGCCTGGGGCGCAGCGGCCGAGCACCACATCGCCGAGGGCGGTCCGTTCTTCGGCGGCGAAAAGCTCAGCGTCGTCGACCTGAAGCTGATGGTCGGGACCCGTTGGGTGAAGTCGGGCGCGCTCGATCACATCCCGGCGAGCACGTTCGACGCGTTTCCCAAGCTCAATCGCGTCCACGACGCGGTGCGGGAGCACGCCGGCGTGATGGCCTGGTACGCCAAGGCCTGAACGAGACAAGGCCGACTCGGTCGTCGTGGACATGCCCAGCGCTGGCGGCGATGATGCGCGTGCGTTCTCGCCGTGTCGAACGCGTTGAAACATCGGCTGGGCCTGCGCGACCCATGGGTGCAGCGCTTGCCGTCGTCCGAGTCAGAGAAAGGCTCCCCATCGATGCCCGTTGAAGGACACCACCACGCGCTCACGATCGACGGCATCAGCTCCGAAATTCGCGTCGTCGTCTTCGACGGGCATGAAGGCATCTCCGAGCTCTTCCAGTTCGAAGTGGTGATCGCGAGCGACGACCACGCCATCGATTTCGACGACGTCCTCGGCAAGAAGTCGCTGCTGACGATCGGCAACGGCGACAACATCCGCCACGTGCACGGCATCGTCGCGCGCTTCGAGATGGCCGAGCAGTTCGCGACGGGGCGGGGGGTCACGGTCTATCGCGTGACCCTCGTGCCGCTGGCGCACGAGCTTCGATTCCGTCGTGACAACCGCATCTTCCAAGAGCTCAAGGTGCCCGAGGTGGTGAAGAAGGTGCTCGAGGGTGCGGGGCTCGCCAGCAACACCGACTTCAAGCTGTCGCTGCAAGGCACCTACGCCGCGCGTGAATACTGCGTGCAGTACCACGAGAGCGATTGGGACTTCGTCTGCCGGCTCCTCGAAGAAGAGGGCATCTTCTATTTCTTCGAGCATCACGAAGACAAGCACGTGATGGTCATCGCCGACAAAAACGCGGTCTTCGCGCCGATCACCGGCGAGGCCACGCTCGCCTACAACCCCTCGGCGGGCGCGCTCGGATCGATCGACGGCAACGACAACCGCGTCACGCGCTTCTCGCTCTCGCGGTCGATGCGCACCGGCAAGGTGACGATTCGCGACTACGATTTCAAGAAGCCGAGCCTCAAGCTCGAGTCGACGAAGGCCAGCGCCAAGTTCGCGGCGCTCGAGGCCTACGACTGGCCCGGCGAGTACGTGCTGCCGGCCGACGGCGACGGCATCGC
This sequence comes from Deltaproteobacteria bacterium, assembly GCA_025363655.1. Classification (GTDB taxonomy): domain Bacteria; phylum Myxococcota_A; class Polyangia; order Polyangiales; family JADJMO01; genus JANYDK01. Next base: position 47,357 of record JANYDK010000018.1, read on the forward strand.
CCAAATTCGCAGCGAAGAGCACAGCCGCATGGCGGTGGTGGCGATGGGGAGCAGCATCTGCCCACGGCTCGTCCCGGGCTGGCTCTTCACGCTCAGCGAGCACCCGCGCGACGCGGTCAACGAGGAGTATCTCGTCACGCACGTCGAGCATCACGGGATGGAGCCGGGCGAGTCGATGACCTCGTCCGGTCGTGGCCCGTACACCAACAGCTTCGAGATCATTCCCAAGACGGTCGTCTATCGACCGGCGCGAGTGACGCAGCGTCCGACGGTGAAAGGGGTGCAGACGGCGATCGTGGTCGGGCCCGCCGGGGAAGAGATCCACGTCGACGAGCACGCGCGCGTGAAGGTGCAATTCCACTGGGATCGCCTGGGAAAGCACGACGAGAAATCGTCGTGCTGGGTGCGCGTCAGTCAGATTTGGGCGAGCGGCGCCTTCGGCGGCATGTTCATCCCGCGCATCAAGGACGAGGTGGTCATCTCCTTCGAAGACGGCGATCCCGATCGGCCGCTGATCGTCGGTCGGGTCTATCACGGCACCAACGTTCCGCCGTACCCGCTCCCTGCCAACAAGACCCGTAGCACCATCCTCTCGCGCTCGACTCCCAACGGCGAGGCCGGCAACGAGCTGCGCTTCGAGGACAAGAAGGGGAACGAAGAGGTCTACATCCACGCGCAGAAGGACGAGACCATCCTCGTCGAGAACGACAAGAACCAGACCATCGTCCACGACGAGACGCTGCTGGTGAAGCACGATCGCACCAAGACGATCAAGAACGACCAGACGCTGACCGTCGAGCACGACGACAAAATCACGGTCAAGAACGACCGCACCGAGACCATCGAGCACGACGAGACGGTGACGGTGAAGAACGACCGCACGATGACGGTCGAGAACGATCACACCGAGACGGTCAAGAACAACCAGACCATCCACGTCGAGGCCGATCAGACCGAGAAGGTCGACGGCAACGAGTCGCTGACGGTAGGCGGCGATCAGACGATCAAGATCAGCGGTGCGCGCGCGCTCCACGTCACCGGTGACACCACCGAGAAGATCGACGGCAAGCTGACGCAGACCCTGACCGGCGACGTGGCGGCCGAGCTGAAGGGCAAGTCGGACACCAAGATCACCGGTGACGTCACCACCAAGTACAGCGCCAAGCTCACCTCCGAGGTCGACGCCGACGTCACGCTCACCCACAAGGCGAAGCACACCCTCAAGGTCACCGATACGTTCACCATCGAGTGCGGCTCGGCCAAGATCGTCCTCAAGGCCGACGGCACGGTGCAAATCACCGGCGTGAAAATCGAGGTCAAGGGCAGCGCCTCGGTGAAGGTCGCCGGGGCCCAGGTCGAGATCAAGGCCGACGCGACTGCCAAGATCGAGGCCGGCGCCAAGCTCGACTTGAAGGGCGCGCTCGTCGATCTCAACGGCTCGGGACCGGTCAAGGTCGCCGGCGCGATCGTCGGTATCGGGTAGCCGACGCGAGCTCGCCTCGAAAAATAGGTCTAGAACGTCTTCATCAGCTCCACCACCGCGCGCTCGTCGGCCGCGGTCATCTCCAACTCTTGCTGCACGTTCTTGAAGTGGACGACCTCTTCCATGGAAGAGAAGCGGCCGTCGTGGAAGAAGACGACGTTGTCCCAGGTGTCGACGAGGCTCGGCGCCTTGAACATGCCCGCGTCGCGATCGGGACGAGGCCGGAAATCGAGCTTCTGCTGCATCGGGTCCTTGCTCCCGAGCTCGCGATCGCCGCGGAGGCCGTGGAAAATCTCGGCGTCGCCGGCGGGGAAGAGGCTCTCGAAGAAGGTGCCGAGGATGACGTGCGCGTTGTCGGTCTTGGTCCCGATGTCGTAGAGCATGGGCTCGCCTTTGGGATCGCCGCCGCCGAGCGGTGACGTCGGATCGGGCTCGCCACTCGTGTACTGAGCGCCGTAGTGACACGCGCTGCACTTGTCGGCGAAGACCTTCTTTCCCCGAGCGACGAGCAAGTCATCGACCTTCGGACCTTGCAAGCGCGGGATGCCGACGGCGACCCACTTTGCCATCGCCTGCACGTCGTCCTCGGGGAGATCTCCGCCGAGTCTTTCGTGGACGATGGTGCGGACGAACTCGTCCGCGCTCGCGTGCGTCGCCGAGGCGTGGAGCCAGCCGCGACCCATGACGCCGCCACGAAGCGACATCGTGCGACGCTCGCCCTCCATCGTCCCCCACATCGAGCCATCGGTGCCGCCGTCGGGGTGACAGGTGACGCAGGCGCCGAGCGGGCTCGCCGTCAGCTTTGGGTACTTGTCGGGGTTCGACGATTCGAAGAGGATGCGCCCGCGGCGCAGGATGGGATCGAGCGGATCGACATCCACCACCTTGATTTTAGCCACTTCGGTGATCGCGGGACGCTCCGGAATCCCGGCGACGTCGCGCACCAGTTGCTGATTCGTGATGCCGTTGCCGCCGCGCGGGAGCTCGGGCACGTCGCGAAATTCGTAGGGCACGAACGACGGAGTCGGGAGCTTGCCGGGCTCGGCGTAGGCCGACAGATCGAGCGCGGAGACGAAGGTCGAGCTCTCGTAGACGACGTACCCCTTGCGACCATCGGGCGTGAGCGCGAGGCCGAGCGGTTGGCTTCCGTCGAGCGTGAAGTGACGTTGGGTCACCGGGTGCTTGGTGGCGGCGTCGTAGACGACGAGGTCGTCGGAGGCATAGGCGAGCATGAGCGCGCGTCGACCTCCGCGTGAGAATGCGACGAAGCGCGAGACCCCGGCCCCGCTGAGTCCGTCGACGTAGGTCGGGAAGGCGGGGAAGCGCGCCACCTGTTCGGTCGGTTTTCCGGGGATCATCTCGCGATCGACGATCTCCATCTCGAGCTGGAATCGTTCGCACTGGAGATACGAGAGCGGCACCGGCCTCTCGACGGCGCCCGGAGAGAGCATTCGATCGGCCTCCGCCGGGACGCGGGTGTCGAAGAGGAAGTAGAGCGCGGCCGCGAACTCGCCGGGTCGCACGTCGGCGGCGGCGGAGAGCGAGATGCTCTTCGGTCCCTTCTCGAAGATGGGCGCCGGTGCGATGCGCGCGCCCGGGGTCCAACCTTCGCTGCCGCCGGGATTGAGGAAGAGGCCGGCCAATTGGGTCGCGGTGCCTTCGGTGGTCAGCCGCTGCGCCGAGACGCCGAAGACGTCGGCGAGGCAGTGCGCCCGATCGAGGTTGAGCGAATCGAGCACCGCGATTTGTCTGGTCTCGGTGAGCGATTCGATGGCGACCACGCTCACCCAGCCTTCGTTCGCGAGGATCGGTCCGCGCGGCAAAAAATGGGTCACGAAGAGGGTCTTCGAATCGGGCGAGACCGAGAGGCCGGCCGGCCGACGACCGATGTCGAGCGTGCGCTCGAGCCGAAAGTGATCCCCGTTGCGAACGAAGGAGGTGATCGCGTCGCCGACGTAGGCGCTGACGAACGCGCGACCGCCGTCGGGGGTGACGACGACGTGGCGTGGTTCGCGTCCGAGGCCGTCGAATTCACCGAACGTCTGCACGACCTTGCGCGCGCGGCGATCGATGATCGAAAGGCGGTTGATCGTCGGCTCTGTCACGAGCACGAAGGCGCCGTCGGGCGTGACGGCGAGACTGCTCGGGTGTCCCTCGAGCGGAATCGACGCGATGCGTGTGTCGGAGGCGGTGTCGATGACCGCGAGGGCATCGAAATCACCGAGCGCTGCCCAGGCTTCCTTGCCGTCCGGCGTGACGACGATCGGGCTCGACGCCGTCGACGTGCGCGCGGTGGTGGTGCCGCCGATGTCCAACGTCATCGTCGTCACGTCGCCGTCGGGGACGCCGATCGAAAAGCGCGCGATGCCTTCGGGACCGACGCCCCCGAGGTCGATCGTGCGTGCGACGGTCGGCTCGGCGAACGGATCGTTGGTGAAGTCGTAGAGCGCGTTCGCCGAGAGGTCACGCATGCTCGCGCGCATCGCCGCGAGCCCGAGCGCATGGGTGTTCTCGACGTAGAGCTCGATCCAGAGGATCCCCGGACGAGCGGCGAGACGCTTCGCGAATGCAGTCAGTCGTAGCTGCGATCCACCGGTGATTTTCAGTGGATCGGCGCTCGGAGCGAGCGTCGGTCGAGCGAGCGAGGGGCTCTTCGGATCGATGGTCAGCTGGAAAGTCTCCCGCACGAGCGCGGGCCTGACGTCGGGCACCGTCGTCGGCGGCTCGAGCGACTCGACCTCGTTCTTGCTGCACCCATCGAGCGCCATCGCGCCGACGGCGGCCCACGCAAGACAAGCGATGCGCCCGATCTGTCTCCACCTGACCATGTCTCGTCTCCGTTTCGCTTTTTCGCTTTTTCGCTTCTTCGTCGTTGAACGGATCAGTCGTGCCCAGCGTCGGCACCCGAAGCGTCCGGGATCACCACTTCGGTGGTGAGTGTGTCGTTGCCGACGATGTCGATCGGCATCGAGGCCCCCAGCAAATCTTCCGGGCCCGGCCTCAGCGCGCCCGGGCTCAGCGGCGGAAGATCGATCACCGCGACGACCCAGTAGTGCCCGGGCTCGATGTCACGAAGGGTCGCGGTGTACGGAAACGAAGGTGTCGTCGCGGTATCGAACGAAACCGGCGGCCGCGTCTTCGGCGGGTTCTCGGAGAAGACGCCGACCGAGAGCGGCCCCTTCTGGGTTCCCGCGAAGTTCACGGTCGCCGTGATTTTCCCGAGCGCGAGCGGGCTGGTGTCACCGCTCGCGTCTTTGGTCACTGCGACCTCCGCGACGTCCGCGCCGCCGTCTCCGGGCAGCGCGTCGTCGCTCTTGCTGCTGCACGCGGTGGCGAAGACGGCGAGCGAGGCGCCGATCAAGAAAGATCGCATCGGTTTCCTCGAGCTCATCGGCGTCATCGCTTTCATCAGAAGGGGCACTTGCCGCCGGCGACGCACATCTGGAACGCGGGCCCGCCGCCTGGCGTCGAGCACATCTTGCAGGTCTTGCCCGCGCTGCAGCCGGCGTCGGTGTGACAGAGCTCGGCGGTGCCGAACCCGCTGCAACCGCTCAGCGCCTTGCACGAAGCGCCGCTGGGAAAACCTGCGCAACAGATGTTGCCGCCGCTGCAATCTTCGACGCCGTCGCACGTCGCCGCTGCGGTGCCGCCCGTGCAGCCGCCTGCCTTCGGACTGCACGCATACGAGGCCGAGCCGGAGAACCCGATGCAGCAGACCTGCGCCGAGGTGCACGTCAGCGTGTCGCCACACTTCACCTCGCCCGCGGCTCCCGAGCCGCTCGACGTGTCGCTGCCCGCAGTGCCGGAGTCGGTCGTCGACGTCCCCGAATCGACGCCCGGCGAGCTGCTGTCCGTGCCTCCGCTGCCGGTGTCGAACGTCGGCCCGCCCGAGTCCTTGCCCGGGTCCCTGGTGCCGCCGGTGTCACTGCCCGGCGTGCTCGACGAATCGGTGCCGGGGCTCGTACCCGTGTCGGTGCCCGCTTTGCCCGAGTCGGTCTCGCTGAATCCGGAATCGGTGCTGCCCCCACAGGCGGCGACGGTCACGATCAAGAGCGCACCGCAGAGCTGCATCGTCTTCATGGTCGTCTCCTATTTTCTTTCGTTTTCCCTGAAATTTCTCGGCGGTGGTTCACTGCTGAAGGCTCGCGACCGTGTCGCCGAAGCACTTGCTGGCGGCGTCGTCGAGCCCGACCGCGAGCTTCTCGCCGGCCGGGCTTCCGAGCGCTGCGCGCAGCTCGGCGGTGACGAAGTGATCGATCACCTTCCAACCCTTCGCGACGTCGAGGAACGGCGCGCCGCCCTTCTGCAGACCGCAACCGTCGGTGGCGAGCTGCGCGACGAGCGGGCTCACCTCGAGCCCATGGCTGATCGCGATCTGGAGGACGCCGCCCTTGTCCTGACCGATGGCGCAGAGATCGGTGAAGGCCATGTGCCCACCGTCTCGCAGCGAGATGCCGCGCTTGGTCCCTGCCGGTTGCTTGTCGTAGCTCTGCTGCACGGCCGATGGCTTGGCGACGCCGTCGGCGGTGCCCCACATCAGCATCAGCGGCTTCGGCGGCATGTCACCGAAGCCAGGGCTCGCGAGGAGGATGCCTACGCGGACATCGTCGTCGCCGAAGATCTCGGCGACCGTCGCCCCGCCCATCGAGTGACCGATCGCCCCGACGTGCGAGAAATCGAGCGCCTTCTCGAAGCGACCGCCGGCGGCCGCGTCCTCCGATTTCATCCGCGCGAGGGCTGCGCGCATCTGCGGGGCGGCCTTCGTCGTGTCGATCTTGCTCGTGTCGCCGCCGAGGACGATCGCGAGCCCACGCTCGTCGTGATCGGGCGCGACGACGACGTATCCCCACGACGCGAGGTGCGTCATCAAGAACGACGTCTGCATCCGATAGCCACCGAGCCCGTGGCTGAAGAGGACGACCGGGAAGCGACGCGTCTTGCCCACGATGCTCGTCGCCAAATCGCGATAGGCATCCATCTCGTGGAGCGGCGACTCGGCGTCGGGGATCTTCGCCGCCGAGTCCTTCGGCAGCCACGCGCGCATGTCGTAGGTGTCCTTCTTCTTGCCGGTCGCGCTCGCTGGGTCGGCCGGGTACCACACCTCCGTCTTCACCTTGGCCCCGTCGACCTCGACCTCGAGGGTGGTGACGCCGGAGACGAAGGGACCATGATCGGCGAAGGGTGCTGCGGCGCAGGTCGGAGTGGTGGCGGCGTCGTCGCTCGAAGACCCATCCGGCGCACCAGACGCCGAGGACGCAGAGGACGAGCCGCAGCCGCCCGCCGCGAGAGGGACCGTGAGGATCGTCGTCAGCGCAGTGAGAAGCGCGGTGAGCGTTCCGAACTGATGGACCGTGCGATGCGTGCCGGGCTGCTTCATGACGGCTCCTTGTGGTTCGAGGACTGCGACGACTGCGAGACCTGCGAGGACTCCGAGACACGACGTGATTTTCCGAGGCGCGGCGCGCGTCTTCGGGGCGGGGGCTCCGAGGGCATGCGTTGGTGCGCGCGCCGACTCAGCTGTTCGCTCTCGACGATCTGGCGCAGCGTCGGCACCAGCATCTTTCGGCGCACGAGGACGACGAGCTGCTCCGAAAGCTTGGTCGCCGCCTCGGTCAGCTCCGGGAGGTGCTTGCCTGCGCGCGGCACCACGCCCTCTCGGAAGAGCTCGAGCTCCGTGCGCACCAGCTCGCGAATCGCTTGCACGTACGCTTCGACGATCGACGGCGGGAGCATCTCCGAGGTCATTCCGGCGCGTCGCGAGGCTCCGAGCGTGCGCAGGAGCGTGAGATCGTCGCCGGTGAAACGCTCCGTTTCGCCGAAGCCCTCGGGAGTGATGAGCCCGAGCGCGGTGAACGCATCGAGCAGGCTCGCGGGCATCCCTCCGTCGAGGAGCTGCTCACGCGAGCGCGATTCGCGTGGCGCCTGCTGGTCGAGCGCGCGCTCGATCGCGGCCACGGTCTCGCCGTCGACGTCCTTGACGGTGCCGTCGAGGACGCCCTTGATCACCTTGAGCGGGAGGAAGTGCTTGCGTTGCAGGTCTTTGATCGCGCGGATGCGCTCGACCAGCGACGCCTCGTAGAACGCCATGTTCTTCGAGGTCCGCACCCACGGCTGCGGGAGGAGCCCCTCGCGCAGGTAGTGCTTGATGGTCGCCGCCGGGACGCCGCTCAGCTGCGCCAGCGTCGACATCTTCACGAGCGTCGGGCGTGGGGGTTTCGCGTCGCTCTCGGCTGCCAGGGTCGGGTCGAGCATCTGCACCACCGGTGAGTGAGAAGTTGAACTGTCTACTAATCGACATTCCTTCATACGTAAAGGACCCAGGCGCAGGCCGCCGCCCGGGCTGGATCTTTTGCGGTCACCGGCGACGGAAATGGTCACGTGGGGAACGGTGCGAAGTGAGCCGCGATGTCGGCTGCGACGACGAGCCCTCGGAAATTTCAGAGCCTTTGCGATCGGCCGAGCGCGAGGAGCAGGCGTTCGTGAGCGGATTTCGCGTGGTCCGCAGATTGCTGCTCAACTGTGCGCATGACCAAGCCTTCGTCTCGCGGCTTCACGCTCATCGAGCTGATGATCACCGTCGCGATCATCGGCGTGCTCTCGCTCTTGGCGATGCTCGGGTATGCGCGCTGGGTCCGGGTCTCGAAGTCGGCCGAGGCGACCGCGGTGATCGCGTCGATCAAAGCAGGTCAGCAGTCGTATCGCGCCGAGACGTTCCTCTTCCTCGACTGCTCGGGGAGCAAGAGCCTAACGACGCACTATCCGAGCGGCACCCCGAACGCGGCGAAGAAGGCGTTCAACCTGGCGGCGTGCGGTTCCGATCCGGTCTGCATCTCGTTCAAGAAGCTCGGCGTCGTCGCCGATGGGCAGGTCAATTACGTCTATTCGTGCTCGGCCGGTCGCGCCGACGCGACCGCGATCACGGGCTTCGGCGGTCGCATCTACGGCACCGCCAACGACACCTGGAACATCGTCCGCGCGGTCGGCGATCTCAACGGCGACGGCACGATGGCGACGTTCGAAAGCTCGTCGCTCGACAACGCGATCTGGAGCGACAACACCTACGATTGAGCTGCGCGTACCCTCGATGGGGCACATGGCGTCCGTTCCCTCTCTGCGCCCTCGTCTGCTCATGGAGCTCGGACGCGGCGGAATGGGCACCGTCTACCTGGCGATTCGACGCGGGCTCTCGGGCTTCACCAAGCTCACCGTCGTCAAGTATCTCCACGTCGGCCTCGCCCGTGATCCGCGCTATCTCCACATGTTCCTCGACGAGGCGCGGCTCTCGGCGCGGCTGCAACACCCGAACATCGTCGCCACGCACGACGTCGTGCAGGACGAGCGCACGTACTTTCTCGAGATGGAGTACCTCGAAGGTGTCTCCTTCGCCGACGCGCTTCCGGCGCTGCTCGCAACGGGTGACGAAGGTCGCGATCTCGCCGTCTTCGCGCTCGCGGAGGTCCTCGCCGGGCTCCACCATGCGCACGAGCTCTGCGACCTCGAGGGGAAGCCGCTCCTCTGCGTCCATCGCGACGTCTCGCCGACCAACGTGATGGTGACCTATCGAGGAGAGGTGAAGCTCCTCGACTTCGGCGTCGCCAAGACCACCGAGTCCACGCTCGAGACTGCCGCGGGGTTCGCCAAGGGAAAGCTGGCCTACATGGCACCGGAGCAGGCCCTCGGACTGGCGGTCGACCGGCGCGCCGACGTCTTCGCAGTCGGGGTCATGTTGCACCGCATCATCACCGGCGACGATCTCTGGCTGACCGACGACGACAGCGAGCTCGTGCGTGCCCTGCGCGAGGGCGACATTCCTCTCGTCCCCGACGGCGCGCACCCGGTGCTCCTCCGGGCGTGTCGCCGCGCGCTCGAGTGGCACCCCGACGAGCGCTTCGAGTCGGCCGAGGCGATGCGTCTGGCGCTCGAGGGGTATCTCGAAGAACACGCGCCGCGCGCCGGCGCCCGCTCGCTCGCGCGCCGGCTCGAAGAGATCTTCGGCGACGAACGCCGCACGATGCGCACCGAGCTCGAGCGCCTGCAGAAGAGCACGGACGATCTCCCCGTCGCTCTCGATCCGATGCTCGTCGACTCGAAGCGCTTCGAGTCGGGGAGGATGCGCGGGACGGCAACGACGTCGCCGACGCCTCTCTCGGCGCTCCCTCGGGCGACGCTCCCTCCACGAGGCAAGCAGCGAGCCCTGGCGACGATTCTCCATCTGCGCGACGTCTCTCCGTCGGCGCGCGCGTTCGTCGGCACGCTCGTCGGTGGATTCGGACGGGTGGTGCCCTCCGAGTCCGTCCTCGTCGTGGTCCACGGTCGTGGCAGCGCGAAGGAGCAGGTGGTGCTCGCCGCGCGTTGGGCGCTCCTTCTGCGCGCTCGTTTTCCCGGCATTTGCGCGGCGATCGCGACGTCGGTGACCGATCTGCACGTCGCCGATGCGCGCCCCGAAGGCACCGCCGCGCAGGTGGCGGCGAGGCTCGTCGCGCGCGCCGAGACTTTCGAAGCGGTCCTCGTCGATTCCCTCTCCGCCGCCTTCCTCGAAGGAGGCTTCGTCGTCGATCGCCAAGACGATCTGCGTCTCCTCCGAGGCGGTCGCGAGCAGGGCGACGTCGAGCGATTGGTGCATGGTCGCGAGCCTCCCCTGCTCGGTCGTGACGACGAGCTGAACAGCGTGCTCTCGCTCAACGCTCGCGTCGTCGCGGAGGCCTCTCCCGCCGCGGTGTGGATCGACGGAGAGCCGGGAATCGGCAAATCGCGGCTCCTGCGCGCGTTCCTGCAGAGATCGGCGAACGTCGAGGGTGCTGCACGCGCAAAGGCGATCTGGAGCGCAGCGGGCGATCCACTCGGCGGCAGCGCGCCCTATCGACTCGTCCGCGATCTCCTGACGCGCGCGCTCGGGCTCGATCTCACGCAAAGCGCCGACGACAAGCGCCGCGCGGTGATGCACTTCGGCGCTGACGTCCGCGGTGAGTTCCTCTGCGAGCTCCTCGGCGTCCCGGCCGACGGCGCGACCAGCCCTCCACTCCGCGCCGCGCGCCTCGATCCGCGCCTCATGCACGCGCAGCTCGCGCTCGCGTTCTCCGACCTCGTCGCCGCACAGCTGCGACGCGGTCCGCTGGTGATCGCGGTCGACGACGCGCAGAGCGCCGATGCACCTTCGCTGCAGCTCCTCTCCGATCAGGTGAAATCACGGGAAGGAGCGCTCTTCCTCGTCGTCGCGGCGAGCGGCCGTCGCACCGCCTCGATGTTCGACGCGCCTGAGCAAGCCTGCGTCGATTTCGTCCTCGCGCCGCTCGCGCGCGAGGTGTGTGCGCGGCTCGTAGGGGTGATGCTCCCCGCCGCAAGTCTCCAGACCGCCAACACCTTCGCGGAATCGTCGGCCGGCTCCCCGGCGCACCTCGAAGAGCTGGTCCGCGCCTACGTGCGTGGCTCGCCGCCGACCACGGTGCTCGCGATGATTCAAGCGCGTATCGGCCCTCTGCCCGATCACGAACGGCGCGTCCTCTGCACGGCGAGCATCCTCGGTCAGAACTTCGACCTCGACGGCGTCTCTTCGATGCTCGGCGATCTCTCGCTCGACGACGTCTCCGTCGCGCTCGACGCGCTCGTGCACCGCGAGCTCCTCGTCGAGCGAAAGGTGATGCTCGGTCGTGAGCTCTCTTTTCGCAGCGCGCTCGTGCGTGAAGCGGCGCACGCGCTCCTCTCCGAAGAGGCTCGCGCGGCAGCGCACGCGCTCGCCGCCGATCGACTCTCGCGCACCGCCGACGTCAGCCCACTCGCCATCGCCAGGCATTGGACCGCCGCGATGTGGCCGGCGCGCGCGATGCCGGCGTTCGAGCGCGCCGCGGCCTCGAGCCTCGCGGCCGGTGACGTCGCCCAGGCCGAGGCCATCGTCGCCGAAGCAGAGGTCTGCTCGCCGAAGGAGGCCGATGGCGGAAGCTTCCACGCCCTGCGTGCTCAAATTCATCATTTTCGCGGCAAAAACAAAGAGATTCTCGGCTCGGCGCTGCGGGCCCTCGAGCAGCTCTTGCCGGGGGTGGGCCGCTGGTTCGATGTCGTCGGTCTCGCTGCGGTCGGTGCCGGCGCGAGCGGAGATCGGCAAGAGCTTCGAAGGTGCGACGATCGACTCCGCGCCCACGGACCGGTCGACCACGACGCACGTCTCTCCCAACTGCGCGCGATCTGCCGCGTCGCGGGTGAGCTCCATGCGGTCGGCGAGGGCGAGGCGGCAGAGCAACTGCTCGGCTACCTCGACGACGTCGCCCGCGACGTGCTCTCCCGCGAGCCGGGAATCGCAGCCATGCGTGCGCATGTGAAGGCCGGTCGAGCCCTCTCGAGCGGAGACAACGAGTCGGCGCTCGGCCTCCTCGTCGCCGCCGCCGAAGCCTTCGATCAAGTGCACGATCTCCGCGGCTCGTGCCTCGAGCGTTGCAACGCCAGCTACGCCTGCTCCGAGCTCGGGCTCGCGAAGCGCGCCGCTGAGCTCGCGCTGGAGTCGATCGCCCTCGCCGAGCGCGCCGGCATTCTCTACGTCGCCTTCGGAGCAAGAGCCAACCTCGCCCTCGCGCTCTTGCGCGGTGGCCGCCATCGCGAGGCCGTCGAACAAGCCGAAAGGGTTGCCCGCTACACCGACGCACGCGGCGATCGCTACCTCGGCGGCGCGGCGCACCTCTACCGCGCCCTCGGCCTCGCCGGTCTCGGCGACTACGCCGGCGCCGAACGCGACGTCCGCATCGCCCTCGAAGCGCGCGACTATCCCTCTTGGGCCGCGTACCAATTGGCCCTCCTCGCCCGCCTCTTGCTGCGGCGCAGCGACGTCGCCGGCGCGCTTGCCGCAGCTGCGGAAGGAGCCGAAATCCTCGCCCGTCTCGGCGGCATGGAGTCCGGAGAGTCCTTCGTCCGGCTAGCGCACTTCGAAGCACTGCGCGCCGCCGGCCAAGAAGACGAAGCCCGAAGGGCACTCGACGTCGCCCGTACCATCCTCGAGACCCGCGCCGCCGCCATCCGCGACGTCTCGGTGCGCGAAGCCTTCCTCGCCATCGACGAGCACCGCGCCACGCTCACCGGCGGGTGAGAATCACGCGCGGGTCACTCCCAAGCAGCGCAGCTGGAGACGACCGAGCGCACATCACGATCGAGGCTCGCCTTCGAAGCGTCGTTGCAATCCTCGACGATCGGATAGCAAGCCGGCCGCGCCTCGCCCGTCTCGACGAACGTGTAGCAATAGGCCACCGGCTGGGGCGCGCACGGCGAGGTCGAGATCCCCTCCGAGGCGAGCCCCTGACGGAGCATGTCGCAGCGCTGTGCCGTGCGGAGACAGAGCGCGCCGGTACCGTCATTCGAATCGCGCGTGCACATCCAACCCTTGCCCGGCGGACGCAACGCATCATTGGGCGGCCCCACGGTGCCCCCGCAGCCGATCACACCCGACAACACGCCACACACGAGGCCGAGCCGAACGAGAGACCACATGCCACGCACTCTACTTCACGTCACCGCTTCTTGCGCGCCCGACTCCCACTCTCCCGCGCTGCAGCAGACGGCACGGCGCGGCGCACCACTTCGGTTTCACGTTCCCTCCGAACGCCTCCCGGACGTTGTTCCCAGAACTCGGCGATCTTCGGCCACAGCCCGCGCGAGGCCGAGCGTGACACCATCGCGCCGACGTGACCGCCGGGGAGATGCACGTGCTCCTTGTCGGTGGCGCCGACCTGCTCGACGAGCACGCTCGCCATCGCCTTGGGCACGATGGCGTCGTGCTCGAAGGTCACCGCCAAGGTCGGTGCGACGATCGACGAGAGCTGCGCCGGCCGTCCATTGAGCGCGAAAGTGCCACGAAACAAGCGGTCTTCGCGGTAGAGCTCGCGAATGTAGCGGCGCCACGCCGCGCCGGGAAACGAGACGTTGTCGTTGCCCCAGGTCTCGAGCGCGAGGAAGCCGTCGAGGAACTCGTCGTCCCAGGCTTTGCCCGCGCGATCCATCAGGTGCACGGCCTTCGAGAGCTGCATCGTCGGTCGCAAGAGGAGAAACGTCGACTGCATCAGCTCCCACGGCATGTTGCCGACGCCGGCGACGACCGCATCGAGCTCGACCGTCGGCGAACGCGACCACGCGGCGAGGAGCCCGTCGTCGCCCCCGGAGTCGAAACGAATCGGCGCGGCGACTGCCACCAGCGAGGCGAACCGCTCTGGGTGCGCCGCAGCATGAATCGCTGCCATCGTCCCGCCCATGCAGTACCCGAGCACGTGCACCTTCGCTCGCGGGTCGCCGGTGCTCGTCTTCGCGGCGACGCGCAACGCACGCCCGAGGTAGCCGTCGACGATGTCGTCGAAGCCGAGGTAGCGATCTTCGTCCCCCGGCGTGCCGTGGTCGATGACGTAGACGTCGTGCCCCCGCGAGACGAGAAACTCGACGAAGCTCTTCCCCGGCATCAAATCGAGCACGTACCAACGGTTGATGAGCGACGGCACGAGGAGAATCGGCGTCGCATGTGCGAGCCCCGCCGCCCGCGGGCGAAAGCGCAGGAGCTTCCATTTGTTCTCGGCGTGCACCACGTCGGCCGGCGTCGCGCCGACGGCTGGTTTTCGACGGGTCAAGAGGCCGGCGAGGTTCATCAAGCGGCCGATCATGCGTCGCTTGCCTCGGCTCGATAGAGCCCCTCGAGCTCTGCACGAAACGCCTCGTAGACCCGCTTGCGGCGCACCTTGAGCGTCGGCGTGAGGAGCCCGCCTTCGACGGTGAGCGGCTGCGTCATCACGTGAAAGCGCTTGATCGTCTCGTAGCTGGCGAGCTGCGCGTTCACCTTCTCGATGCGACCCGCGACCCATTCACGTGCGGCCGCGGCGAAGGCGTCACCACTCGTCCCCGCCGCGCCCGGCAGCGTCGCGAGGTGCGCGCGAAGCACCTCTTCGGCGATCCATACGCCGGCGACCAAATACCGCTGACCATCGCCATAGACGACGACGTGGGCGATGAACGGATCGTCGGCGAATCGCAGCTCGATGTTCGCCGGCGCGATGTTCTTCCCGCCCGCCGTCACCAAGATGTCCTTCTTCCGATCGATGATCTGGAGAAACCCATCGTCCGTGAAGCGCCCGACGTCGCCGGTCTTGAACCAGCCGTCGCTCGTGAAAGCCTCTGCTGTCGCCGCAGCGTCCTTGTGATAGCCGCCGAACACGCTCGGGCCCTTCGCGAGGATCTCTCCGTCCTCGGCGAGCCGCACTTCGACCGAGGGAAATGGCTTCCCGACGCTGTCGAAGCGAAATGCGTCCGGTCGATTGAGCGTCAGCGTCGGCGAGGTCTCGGTGAGGCCGTAGCCTTCGATGATGAGGACGCCCGCGGCGTGAAAGACCTCCTTCACCTCGCGCTTGAGACCGGCACCGCCCGAGAGACAGAACTCGAGGTTGCCACCGGTGAGCGCCCGCAGCTTTTCGGCACGTCCCTCGGCGCTCTCTGCCGTCATCGCGCCCGTCGCCAGCTTCTCCCACACCGAAGGCACGCTCATGAAGACGTGCGGCCGCACCTCCGGCAGCTTCTCCATCACGCTCCGCGGATCGCAGAGGTAGCTGGTGAAGCCGAGCGTGTTTCCGAGGCAGGCCTCGCCGAAGCCGAAGATGTGGCTCATCGGTAGCCAGAGCAAATCGACCGCGCTCTCGCGCAAGAGGGGCGCGCAGGCGCGTAACCAGTCGGCGCCGTTGACCGCTACGTTGCGGTGCGAAAGAGGCACGCCCTTGGGGTTGCCCGAGGTGCCGCTGGTGTAGAGCATCATCGCGGCTCGATCGAGCGACACGCCGCGCATCGTCTGCTCGAAGGCCTCCGGGCTCTCCCGATCACGCGCCTCGCCGAGCGCCCGCGCGCGCGACCAAGCGACGATGCGCCGTTCGACCTCGGCGAGGCTGGGAACGGCGACGCCCCGGGCAGTGAGAGACGCGAGCACCTTCGCCGGATCGAGCGCGTCGTCGAGGAGGACGATCTGACCGACCGCGGCGTACGCGTGCCACGCCTCGAAAATGCGACCGAGGAGCGCCGCGCCGTCGACGAAGACGATCTTGGCGTCGCTGTGCTCGACGACGTAGGCCGCCTGCTCGGCGGTGTTCGACGGATAGACCGGGACCATCACGCCCGAGGCGGCTTGGATGGCGAGCGCCGCCGACATCCACTCGACGCGGTTGCCGGCGAAGATCGCCGCGCGCTCTCCCGGGCCGAGCAAGCTGCCGACGAAAAGAGAAATATCCTTGATTTCGCGGGCAAACGCGCCCCATGTGACCGCGCGCCAATCGTCGCCCGGCTTCACGCCCGGTACCATGAAACGCACGCGACTCGCCCGCTCGGGGAGCGCATCGAAGACGGCCGACGGCGCGATCCTCGGCTCGAGATACTTGCTCACGTCCATGGCCGGTCTCCCCTGCTCTTGTCTGCCTCGAGATCTTCCAGCTTCTCTTCCAGGTCCATCACGCGCGACTGCATCTGGTTCAACAGGTGCAGCGTGCGTTCCTGATCACGCCTCGTCGGCAGGCCGAGCCCCGAGGCGACCTTCGACTTGACGTCGTCCACCTTCGCCTTCGCCTTCATCGCCGCCGTCATCATCACCCCCGCCGGGCCGAGGAGGAGCGGACTCTTCAGCCACTGTTCGAGATGGCGCGCGGTCGCGTTCTCCCAGACGTCGAAGCTCTTCTTCCACTCGTCCCAACCGAGCATGGCTCCCCCTCTCACCGTCTCTGCCGACGGTCTCGTTTCGTCACTGCCCGAGTCGTCGCAGCTCTGTTGCAGTGCCAAAATCCGGGTTCGGCTCATTGGCGGCGCTGGTCACCCGCGTCACCTCGCCGAAGCACTCGGCGATGAAGGAGACCTGCCGCTGCACCGTGCTCGCACCCGCGGCGGGCGCGACGGTGACCTTGGTGCGCAGCCGATGCACCTGCTGGAAGGTGTAGTCGTGAAGCACGAGCTGACCGAGCTCCACGTCCTCGACCTCGTAGGTGTCCTTGCCGGCGTAGGGAAGCCCGCGCAGCGTCGCGCCGGTCACGCTCCCCGCAGCGACCCAGCTACTCCCCGCCGTCAGCGGCAGCTTGATCACCGGGATCGGCACGTCGTAGACGAGCAGCGTCTTCCCCTCCGGCGCGTCAGGCCGAGTCGAGGCGACACCCAACAAAAATAGACCTGAATCGTCTTTCCGAAAGATCTGCTCGAGAGTGCCGCCGAGGTCGAATGGCGTGATGAACTGCCCGCTGGGGAACGACGCTTGGTACCACTTGCCGGTGAGCCCGGTGGCGATGATCGTCACCTTGGCGTCGTCGGCGAAGTCGATCCCGAAGCTCCAATTCTTCCGCCCGTCGAGCACCTTCCCGACCACGTCGACGTCGCGATTTTTCCCCGACGGATTCACCAAGTACGAAGCGGGCACGTCGAGTGCGGGCTGGAGCTCGCTCGGATCGACGTGCCCGTCGAGGTTGGGAATGCACGAGAGCGACGTCGCGTCGGGCCCGACGTAGCTCGGCCGATCGACGTGCGTCTGGTTGTCGCCGCATCCGGAAAGAATTCCGAGGGACATGGCCGCCATCGCTGCAGCGCAACACGCGTGGAGAGAGAGTGTGCGCATGGTCAGAAGGCCAGGGTGAAGCGCGCCCGGAAGAGCTGCGCGGTGCGTGCGTTGAGGTGGAGCGCCGGGTTGTCGAAGCCGCTGCCCGGAAGAAAGACGGCGTACTCGAGCGCGACTCCGAACCCGTCACGGCTGGCCCATGACAGCGTCGGATCGAGCTCGAGGCCGAGCGGAGCTTTTCCTCCCGGCGTCGACGCAGCGAACACGGCCCAAGACGCGATCATCGCGGTCTGCAGTGTGAGCGTTCCGGTGGCGAGGCGCACGAGGTGAAGCCGCGCGTGCGGCCGCAGGTAGTACGCGTCGGTCACCGTGCCGATGATCTCGCGGAACAAGATGCGGTCGATGCGATAGTCGGGATGAAAGCGAAAGTTGTCGACCTTGGTGTCGGAGGGCGGATTTCCTTGCGCGCCGTCGAGATCACCGGCTTTGGGCGGGGGCGCGCCGAGCTTGGGAAAGGCGCCGAAGCCGGGCGCTGGATCGCCACTGGCGAACCCGGCGTCGAACCCGCCAGCGAAGATGGCCGTCGCCGCGCCGAGCTCCGACTCGAGCGCGGCGCCGTATTGGTGCGAGGTGACCGGCTGGTTGTAGAGGACGCCCGGCACCAGCGAGGCCTGGTCGACGGTGGCGAAGAGCGCGGCCGCTTCGAGCTCGACGCGGACGTCGGCGCCGATGAAGCGGAGCCAGGTGTCGACGGCGGTCGCGTGGTAGCCGCGGTGCATGACGGCTGCACCGGATGCGTTGACGTTGCTCGCGCCTGCGATCGGCAGGTACTGCGCCGGGACGTCCTGGCTCTGGAAGCGATGCGAGAGATAGGCGCCGTAGTCGAAGGTGAGTTTGTCGGCCTTGTTGCGCCGCGAAATCGAGAGCGGATCGTGCCAGCGGAGGAGCGCCACGGTGAAGCTGTGCACCGCCGCGCCGGGCGTGATCGGCAACCGTCGGACGCCATCGGCGCGGGTGACGAGCGGCCCGATGGCGGTGAAGTCGTAGGCGACGGCGAGGATGTGCCCGAGGATCGGCGAGAGGAGCGCGATGCGATCGGCTGCGTCACCGCTGTCGCAATCGGCGCAATCGCCGCCGTTGGCGAGCATGCCGAGCCCCCAGTGGCTCCCTTGCCTCCCGAGCGCGAGGACGCCGAAGGGGAGCTTCACCTCGCCGTACGCACGCTTGATGCGAAAGGCGTCGCCGTAGCCGGGCGGCGCCTGGGTGTTGCTCGCCGAGGGAATACCTTGCGCGGTGCTGCCGAGCGGCACGTTGTCGAGGACGTCGATGCGCGTCTTCACCGCCACGCCGCCCCCGAGCGTGTAGATCGAAAGGTCGGTGCGCAGGCGCATGTCGGCGTAGGTCAGGTTCTGCCCGCTCGGATCGCCTTCCGGCACGGGAAAAATAGGGTCGCCAGACGTCGTCGGCCCGCGGTCGAGATCGAGGTTGTTCAAGAGCTCGCCGCGGACGCGAAAGGCTCCGTGGAGGTCGACCTCGGTGCGCTCACGCGGATGCAGATCTTCGCCGAGGTCGGTGAACCCGGTCGCAAGAGCTCGCCCGCTCACGAACGTCGCGAACAGTGCAGAGAGCGCGACGAGGCTCTTCTTCACGGCGCGTCGCCTTCACGGAGGAACGTCGCGAGCTCGTTCGTCGAGGCCGTCTCCGCTTCGATCATCGGAAAATGTCCGCAGCGCGGATAGACCACCAACTTCGCGTGTGGCAGGTCACGCGCGAGCCGCTCGCCATACGAGAGGAGCGTCACCTCGTCTTCGCGCCCCCAGAGAATCAGCGTCTTTGCGGTGATGGTCGGATACTTGGTCTCGACCTCGGCGTAGCGCTGGCCCCGGACGGCCGCGAGCGCCGCGGCGATGGTGCCGGGCCGTTCGAGCGTCTGCTCGATCGACTCGACGAAGCCCTCGCTGACGTACTTCTCTTTGTCGAAGAAGGCGTAGGCGACGCGCTCGTCGGCGCGCTCGGTGTACCAGGTCGAGAAGAGCGCCTCGCCGACGCCGCCCTCGCGTGCCCAGAGAAAGAACGTCGGCAGCTGCGCCTCGTAGACCCACGCGTCGTAGAGCGAGAGACGATGCACGCGTTGCGGTGCAAGAAGCGAGAGCGCCAGCGTCACCGATGCGCCCCACGAGTGTCCGACGACGTCGGCCTTCTCGATGCCCCGCGCGCTCATCATCGCGAGCACCAGCCGCGCCTCGGCGGCCGGCGAATAGTCGCCCTCGGGCCGGTCGCTCCAGCCGAAACCTTTGAGGTCGAGCGCGAGCACGCGACGATCTTTCGCCAGCGCTGGAATCACGGCATCCCACGTGTCGAGCGAGGCCGCGAAGCCGTGAATGAGCACCACCGGCGTCGCCCCCGCGGCCGCGCCCTTGTCGGCGGGACGATCGACGTAGCGGAGCCGCACCCCGTCCACCTCGGCGTACGTCGCGCCCTTCGGTCCAGGGCCGAGCGGTCCTTGCTGGAAGCTCGGAGAACAAGCGCAGGCCGTCGCGAACAGCAAGACGCCGATCGCGAAGCGTGTACGTCGCGCGGGCTGCGGATGTTGCACTGCGGGAGACATCAAGGCGCGAGCCTCCGCACTTCGGTCGCCTTGGTGAACTCGTCGGCCAGCTCGCCGACGTTCGAGGTCACCGTCGCCACGGTGCCGAAGCACTCGGTGACGAAGGCATAGCTGCGGGTGACGGTGACGACGCCGGCCGTACGGGTCAGCACCACCTTCACGCGCAAGACCTGAAAAGGCCCGAACGGCGTCAGCAGCTCCCCGTGCGCGTCGACCGAAAGATCGTACGTCTCGTTGTACGCGCTCGGCACGCCGCTGGTGACGCCAGTGACGCCCGCGCTGGTGTGCAGCGTCTTTCCTTCGAGGAGCGGGAAGGGGAGCGTCGGCACCACCGGATCGTATTTGAGCTCGGTGCGGGTCGCGCCGCCGCCGGGGGAGACGACGCCGACCAGGTTGAGCGCGGTCGCAGTGAGCGTGAAGACGCCGAGCAAGTCGCTGCTCGTCGTCAGGCTCGTGGCGTAGGTGGCGCTTGGAAACGAGGGCGCATACCAGGTGCCGGCGAGCGGGAGCGTGTTGATGAGCACGTCGCTGTCCCCGGCGAGGGCGCCCGACAAATCCCAGATGCGCGCGCCGCCGGTACCTGCCGTGCCAGCGGTGGAGAAGGCAGCGTCTTTGGCGACGCGAAACGTCGCGTGGAGGCCGGCAGCGATCGGCACCTCGGAAGCCGTGATGACGCCGTCCCCGTTCGGCGAGCACCCGCCCGAATCGGGACGTACGTCACTGGAGCCGTCGCTCTTGCCTCCATCGCCGGTCGTGTCACTCGGGTCGGTGTCGCCAGTGGCGTCGAGGTGCACGGCGCCGGAGTCGACCGGCAGACACGCACCGTTGAGGCATGCCCCCGACACGCAGTCGGCGCCGACGTTGCAGCTCTTGTCGTTGCCCGCGGTGCACCCGTACGCACCCGCAGCACCCGCGAGCAGTAGCGCGGTGAGACTCCCGCGGTGCAACATGCGCGAGCGTGAAGACAGCGTCACGTCAGCTCCGCGACAGTCGGCGAAGCCTCGGAAACGTTGCGCGCGTCGGGAGCGACCGGCGTCTCGGCGCGGCCGCGGGCGCCGGTCTCGGGGAGCTTGCGCGCGAAGAGGGGGATGGCGAGGTGGAGCATGGCGAGGAGGAAGATCGCCGCAGAAAAACCCCGGGCCTGCAAGACCCAACCGGACAGCGTGGGGAGTAGGAAGCCACCGACCTGCCCGACGAGCATCAAGAGACCGAGCGCGCCACCCGCTCGGGACGGCCCGATCTCGCGGAGCTCGGACGGAAGCGTGAGGAGAAGCGGCGCAAACGCCCCACCGCCGAGGGCAGCGACCACCAAAAAGGGCAGGGGAGCCGTGCGCGGCGCGAGCGCGAAGAGCGAGAGGCTGACCCCCGCGACGATGGCGCCGAAGATGATGAACGGGCGCCTCCGTCCGACCCGATCGGAGAGGGTCGGCCCGGCGACGTTGGCGATGGCTGCGAAGAAGAGCCACGCGGCGACCGCGAGCGCAGCCCGCGTCGGCGGCAGTCCGGCATCGAGGAGCGCCCGTGGCAGGAGCCCGAGGAGCGCGAGATACCCGCCGAAGAGACAGAAGTGAATCGCCGCGACGGTGCGCATCGCCGGAATCCGCCCGAGCCCGAGCACCTCGCGAAAGGTCGCATGCTGCGGCGCAGCAAGAGCCCCTGGCGCCTTCTTCGCCGCCGGCGCGTCCTTCACCAGGAGCAGCCAGAGGACCCCGACCGCAGCCATCAGCCCGGAGGCGACGATCATCAGCGGACGCCAACCTCCGAGGAGCGGGGCGACGATGCCGCGCGCGGTGGCGACGGCGAGCGCGGTCATCAGCGTGTAGCTGGCGATGGCGATGCCGTTGGCGCGACCGAGCTTATGTGCCGGCACCACGGTGGCGAGCGCCTTGGGGATGGCCGGCGCGACGAAGCCGATGTGAAGGCCGAAAAAGAGCATCAGAACCGCGAGGACGACACCGCCATTGGCACCGTGGGCGAGGGGCCGGAGCGCGCAGGCGATGGCCCCGACCAACATCGCGACGCCGGCGACGCGACGCGGCCCCAGCCGGTCGACCGCCAGCCCTCCGAGCGGTGCCGCGACCGCAATTCCCAGCGAGGCCGCGCCCCAGATGACCCCGCCCATCGCGTGGGTGAGCGCGAGGTCTTTCGCCAGGTCCGGCATCAGCGGCGGGACGAGCGACCAACCGAGCCCCCCGCCGACGCCGTGCATTGCAGCGCACAAGACGAGGGTCGTGGCGGCATTGGGACGAGAATTATCGGACATCGGCGAACCTCCAGGAGAACGACGCGAGGAGGTGTACGGCCCGATGTGCGCACTGTCAAGAATGTTTTGTTGCACCGCAAAATGACGGGCGCGCGCTACGATGCCGGGCATGATCGTCAAGAAGTACAGCAACCGGCGCCTCTACGACACCGAGGCGAGCCGCTACATGACGCTCGAAGAGCTCTCCGACAAGTTCCGCGCCGGCGTCGACGCGCGAGTGGTCGACGCGCAGACGGGCGAAGATCTCACCCAACACACGCTCACCCAAATCATCCTCGAGAGCCGCGGCGCCGCGAAGCTCCTCCCGGTCCCCATCCTCCAGCGTCTGGTGCGCCTCGGCGACGACAACCTCGCCGAGTTCTTCGGCCAATACGTGGCCTGGGCGCTCGAAGTCTACCTCCAGGCGAAGCAGGGCGCGCTCACCCTCGGCGCCTTCAACCCCTTCGGCGGAGGCGCGATGTCGATGAACCCCTTCGCCCGCATGCTCGGCTTCGGTCAGGGCATGGGCGGTGGAATGGGAGGAATGGGAAGCGGAATGGGCGGCTACGGCGAACCGAGCCCGCCGCCGCCGGTCACGGCACCGGCCCCGCCGCCGCCCGCTTCGCCGACGATGAGCGAGCTCGACGCACTTCGAAAGGAGCTCGAGTCGATCAAGCGATCGGTGCAGGCGGCGCCGCGCCCTCGCAAGCGAAAGAAGAGCTGATGTTGCGGTGCAATATTTAACCGATTGACGAATCTCTCGGCGGTGCCTAACACTCCGGCATCGAAGACGTTGCAGTGTGCTGCGTCGCAACATCCACCGGAGATTCCCATGTCCAAGACCGAGAAGACCGAGACCCCGTTCGAGAAGGCCGTCACCGAGCAGGTCGCCCGCGCCGAAGCCGCCGTCGCCGAGTACGCGAAGCTCGAGGAGAAAGCGGTCGCCCACCTCGTCAGCGGTATCGACGAAGGCGCCCGTCTCGGCAAGGAGACGCTCACCTACGGCGCTGCCGTCGCCACCGAATGGCGCCGCTTCAGCTTCGACGTACTCAAGCGCGCCGTGTCGATGGGCCCCTGGAACGCCTTCGCCAGCTACGCAGTCCCCACGCCGTTCCCCGGCTTCCCCGGCTTTCCCGGCTTCCCGAGCACGCCCGCCAACTGAGCCGGACTGGTCACGCGAACCCGAAGCGGGTACGCGCCCGTCATGCAGCTCGAATCCCTCAAGGTCATCGTCACCGGCGCGGCGCAGGGCATGGGCGCGCACTTCGCGTCGCGTCTGGTCGAGGCTGGTGCGCACGTGGCCGCCGGTGACGTCAACGAAGCGGGCCTCGCGGCCTTGAAAGAGAAGCTCGGCGCGAGCGTGCACGTGCGAAAGCTCGACGTCGCCTCCGCGGCCGATTGCGCCTCGTTCGTCGACTTCGCGCACCAGGCGATGGGCGGCATCGACGCGCTCGTCAACAACGCCGGCATCATTCGCGACGGCCTCCTCGTGAAGAGAGATCGCGCGACCGGCGCCGTCACCCGTCTCTCCGACGAGGTCTTCCGCTCGGTGCTCGACGTCAACCTCACGGGCGCGACGATGATGGTGCGCGAGACGGTGGCGAAGATGGTCGAGACCGATCGCAAGCCCGGCGTCGTCGTCAACATGGCCTCCATCTCGCGTCATGGAAACCGCGGACAGAGCGCCTACGTCTCCGCCAAGGCCTCGCTCGCCGCCAACACCGTCACTTGGGCGCGCGAGTTCGCGTCGTTCGGCATCCGCGTCACTTGCGTCGCCCCCGGCATGATCGAGACGCCGATGACGCAGGGCATGAACCAAAAAGCCCGCGACGCGCTCGTCGCCGCCGTGCCCTGTGCGCGCATCGGCCTGCCCGAGGACATCTGGCTGGCGGTGAAGTTCGCGATCGAGTGCGACTACTTCAACGGCCGCGTCGTCGACGTCGACGGCGGCCTCGCGATGAGCTGAGCACGAGGCCACTTTCCTCGCGGATTCGAGGGTGCACGATTGCACCCTGAACGGTCGGATTGCGCAAAACCCCGCGCGAATTTATCGAGGCACAACCGGTATCTCGACGCAGTGCGTGCGCCATGTCATATCGGCGGGACTTGGTAGTGCTTGCGGGCGAGCGCTTCCCAAATTCCCAACTTCTTGCGTCGAGGGGTCATCACCATGCGCATCGCGCGTAACGCGGCGGTCTTCGTCTTCTCCTGCGGAGTCTTCGCGTGCTCGTCGAGCTCGTCGAGCGCACCCGGCACCGACCCCGGCACCGACACCGGCACGACCCCGACGACCGACACCGGCGTGACGCCGACCGACGACACGAATCCGCCGCCGCCGGACACCAACCTGCCGGCGACCTATGCCGATGGCCCTTACGGGTTCAAGGTCGGCAACATCTTCCCGAACATGACGCTCAAGCTCTACAAAGAGGGCAATGCGGGCGACGGGAGCTTCGAAGATCACTCGATGCTCGAGTACTACGACCCCGACGGCGTGCGCGGCATCACCGCCATCTACCTCGTCGTCGCGGCGCAGTGGTGCGGCCCCTGCAACACCGAAGCAGACCACATGCCGTCCTGGTGGGTCTCCGACTACCAAGCTCGCGGCGCCAAGTTCGTCTCCGTCGTGATCCAGAGCGCGAGCACGGTGGCGACCACCGTGACCTGCACCGACAGCACGACGTGCAACTGCGTCTCTGGCGTGTGCCGCGTCTACGCCGACGCCGACCAGAAGACGGTCGATCAGTGGGTCGCGAAGCACAAGATCAACTTCGACATCGGCCTCGACACGAGCAAGAAGCTCGCGGCAGCGACGCCGGCCCTGCCGAACAACTTCGTCATCGACCCCCGCACGATGAAGGTCGTGAAAATCATCCAGGGCATCGACCCCGCGGTGAAGCCCTGCACCGACTCGTCGACCTGCTGCAACTCGACGAACGATCCGAAGCACACGACCTGCAACAAAGACTACCTCTGCAGCCCGACGCTCAAGAGCTGCATCGATCCGGTCACCACCGGGCCGCTCACCGTGTACCTCGACAGGGTCATGGACGCGAACGGCGCGCCCCCCTTCGACACTGGTCTCGCCAAGTAGTCCGACCTCTCCCGCTCGAAGCCCGCTCCCAGAAATGGCGGCGGGCTTCCCGCTTTTGTGCGGTGCGAAGAGCCAGTCAGTAGGTCACGACGAGCTCGGTCCGGGCGCCCTCGAACGCGGGGAACTGTCGGCAGACGCCGCTGACGCACTTGAGCGCGCCGCGCTGCTGCCCGACGAACATGCGGAGGAAGACGTTGTCGTTGAAGCGAATGCTCCCGCCGACGTAGACGAAGTGTTGGATGTTCTCGCTCGCGAGGAAGCCGCTGTTGCGGTTGCCGAGCCCCGAGAAGAGCCCGTTCTGGCCCGCGCGCATCTTGCTCGGCTGGGTCGTGTACTCGTGGCCGATGAAGATCGAGCGCTTGGACGTGTACTTGAGCGCGAGGACCTTCTCACCCTCGTACCACGACTCGCCGGTGCTCCCTTCGAAGCGGTTGCGGTCGCGACCGGAGAGCTCCATCGAGTAGTTGGCGTCGAGCGTCTTCACGAAGTCGTACTCGATGAAGCCCTCGCGATAGAACGTGTTGCCAGTCTCCGACTCTTGATCGCGCCGGATGCCGCCGAGCATCGACATGTAGCTGCCGTCGTCGAGCGAGCGCAGCTCGAAGCCGATGAAGCCGTCGTAGATGTTGTTCTTCAGGAGCGGCGCATTGGCGTCGAGCGTGAGGAGCCCGAGCGCGGGCCCCGTGTTGCAGCGCGTCGGCGATCGCTCACCCCAGTTGGCGAAGTAGGCGCCGGAGGCGAAGAAGCCGTAGCTCTTGGTCGGCTTGACGTCGAAGCGCACGCGCCCGCCGGTGGTGCAGGAGTTGTCGAAGAGCGAGTCCTGGGTGATGCGCTCGACCGTCGGCGGTGCGTTGTATTGCACCGCGGAAAACGCGAGGTAGCGCACCTGATCGGCGTTGAGCTTGACCGGGTAGTAGCCGCGGTAGTGCTTGCCCTCGAACTGCGTGGTGACGATGCCGGCCTTGAACGACGTCGAGCCGTAGGCCGCGTAGCCGCCGTCGCCGATGCCGGTGTCGACGGCGTCGGCGAAGCGGTTGCGCTTCTGCACCGCGACCTCGGCGTAGACGTTGAGCGGGATGGCGTCGCTGATCTTGGGGATGGCGATCGAGAGCCCGCCGGCGAGGATGTCCTTGGCGGCGAAGGTCGGCGACCCGCTGGCGGCGGCGATCTCGTCGCGACGATGAACGTCGGCGCCGTGGAGGCCGATCGTCGAGGAGCCGAGCTTGAGCTCGAAGCGTGAGCCGACGATGAGATCGCGTGACCACGCCGACTGGTACGGATTGTCGGCATCGGCCGCCGGATCGCGCAGCTGCGCGCCGGTCGATTCGTCGATGCGCACCGGGTTGGCGAGCCCGGCGACGGCGGTGAAGGCGAACCACTTCTGGCGGAAGAGGACCTTCGCACCCTGCAGCGAGGTGTCGGCCGCGAGCTCGTCGAGCTTGCGAATGGTGAGCACGAGGCCGCGCCCGAACGAGACGTACCCGTCGCCGACCGTCGCCTCGAGATCGGGCTTGGCGTACGTGACGTAGAGCTTCGAGGCCATGAACGGCGGAATCACGTACGTGTCGCGGAGCCGGTAGCGCATCGCGTTCGTCGCCGCGTCGCGCTGCGGTCCCTCGTCGAACGACGAGAGCTGCGGCTTGTGAAAATAGGTGGCGGTGTCGAAGCGGATGCCTGCCTGCATCTCCTTCCACGCCGCGGCGATGTTGAACTTGTTGAGCCACTCGCCGTAGTTGTCGTCGAGTCGCCCTTGCACGTCCGTCGGGCTCGTGTCGTTGCGGTTGTCGACGTGATAGTTGAGCAGCGACGTCTCGGTGATGTCGACGCGCACGGGCGCGCCGCCGAGGGTGCCGACGTCCTTGGCGAGGGACGGCGCCGTCACCGTCGCGATCGAGGTCGTGGTCGCGATCGCCAGCGAAAGCGCAGCGTAGGGCCGCAAGCTCATGCGGCGCTTCCTAGTACGAGCGCCGGCGGGCTCCTACGGCTAGTGACGGCTGCCACCGTCGATGCGTTCGGGTCAGGATCCGGCGGTCAGCGAGTCGAGCTGGGCGGTGACGCCGGGGAGGTCGGCGCCGGTGCTGACCTTGACGATTTTCATCGTCTTCAGGTCGACGATGACGTTCAGCGGCATCGTGTTGACGTCGAAGAACGCCCCGAGGAGCGCGGTCGGATCGCTGACGACGATGCTGTCGAGCTTGAAGGTGCTGATCCACGCGTCGACGTCGCTGTCGTCGGCGGGGCTGCGGTCGGCCTTCTGCATCACCACCGTCATGAAGAGGACGCCCTTGGGGCCGTATTTCGCGTTCAGCGTGTTCAGCTGCTTCGCGTCTTCCTTGCAGTTGGCGCACCAAAATGCCGCGGCATTGAAATAGAGGTAGCGGTGCCCCTTCTTGCCGTCGGGATCGTAGAGGTCGTTCATCACCACGTTCTGCGAAGTCGCGGCGATGCCGGTCATCCTTCCCTTGAACGTGTAGTTGGTGAGCGTGGCGCCGGCGGTGACGCCGCAGCCAGTCGTCGGATAGCTGGTGCCGGCGGCCTTGCACTTGTCACCACCGGCCGTCGATGGCGCGGCGTCGCTCGAGCTGGAGCACCCAGACGAAGAGGCGGCAAGAGCAGCGAAGGCGACAGCGGAGGCGAAGTTCTTCATGCGATCGATCAGGTACCGCGAAGCCGCCCGCCTCGCCACACGGTAAACCCGACGTCCACCCTGACCGCACGATTGCAGTGGGCCTGGCGAGACTGCGTCAGCTGCTAGTAGTTCGTCAACCGAGCCTCGATGGGTACAGGCGAGCGAGCTTGATCCGAGCGTCGCCAGTCGTGAAGCGCCAGCGAATCGGCGCGGGGTCAGCGTTGTGTCGCGCGGCCCACGCGGCGACCTCGGACGCCAGCTCC
>JANYDK010000074.1 GCA_025363655.1 Deltaproteobacteria bacterium
CCGCGCGCCGTCGTCTCGACGTCCTTGGGCCGCTCGACCCGCACTCCGGAGAACGCTGCCTGCAGCTCCAAGAGAAGCCCGTTCTGGCTCGCGCCACCATCGACGCGAAGCTTGGAGAGGCCCTGCCCAGCGTCAGCCCCCATCGCCTCGACCAAATCGGTGACCTCGTGCGCGATCGCCTCGAGCGTCGCGCGGACGAGGTGTGCCCGCGTCGTGCCGCGCGTGAGACCGCAAATGAGGCCGCGTGCGTCGGGATCCCAATACGGAGCGCCGAGTCCGACCAACGCCGGCACGAAGTAAACGCCGTCGCTCGAAGCGACCGACCTCGCCATCGCCTCCGTTTCGTCGGCTCGCTGCACGAGCCCGAGACCATCGCGTAGCCACTGCACTGCGGCGCCAGCGATGAACGCAGAGCCCTCGAGCGCATAACAAGGCGGCGTCCCTTCGCGAAGACGCCATGCGGCCGTCGTCAGGAGTCCATGTCGCGAGGGCGTCGGCGTCTCCCCGACGTTCATGAGGACGAACGCCCCCGTGCCATAGGTGCACTTGACGTCACCGACGCCGAAGCAAGCCTGGCCGAAAAGCGCAGACTGTTGATCGCCCGCCAGGCCGGCGATGGGAATGCCATCGGGAAGGCCGGGAACCCCACGCGTCTTGCCGACGATCTCGGCGCACCCGACGACGCGAGGAAGCATCGCCGTCGGCACCTCGAGCATCCGCGCCATCTCGTCGTCCCAGGCGAGCGAGGCAAGATCGAGGAGGAGCGTGCGCGAGGCATTGGTGACGTCGGTGACGTGCGCCGCGCCCCCGGTGAGACGCGCGACGAGGTAGGTCTCGATGGTCCCGAAGGCGAGCTCGCCGCCCTCCGCCCGTCCCCGTGCACCGGTCACCTCGTCGAGCAGCCACCCGATCTTCGTCCCGGAGAAATAGGGATCGAGCACCAGTCCCGTCTTCTTGCGCACGAGCGCCTCGAGCCCGCGGGCCTTCAGCGCCGCACAACGATCGGCGGTGCGTCGATCTTGCCAGACGATCGCGCGGTGGATCGGCGCGAGGGTGCTGCGCTCCCAGACGAGCGTCGTCTCACGCTGGTTGGTGATGCCGATCGCCGCGATGTCGGTCGCCTTCGCGCCCGCGTTCTCGAGCGCCCGCTCGATCGCTTTCATCAAGCTCGCCCAAATCTGCTCCGCCTCGTGCTCGACCCAACCTGGCCGCGGAAAGTGCTGCGCGAACTCGACGTTGGCCCGCCCACGCGAGCGCCCGTCGCGATCGAGGAGGAGCGCGGTCGAGCCCGTGGTGCCTTGATCGAGGGCGAGAATCAGATCGGCCATGGGCCGTGGATGTTACCCGTCCCCACACGGATGAGTCACCACGCTTGAAAGTGTCCCTTCGCCTATTTGGCCTCGATCGCGCCGCGCCCTTCGAGCATGCGCAGGACGAGCGCCACCTTGTCGTGGCGTGCGGTCGGGAGAATCGGCAGGGCGGCGATCAGATCCTCGCCGCAGGTGCGCCACGCCGTCGGATCGCTCTCTTCGCCGAGAGAGCGAATCGGCACCACCGTGAGGAGCGTGTCGAGGGCCAGCTCGGCGCGCGCATCCGAGCCCGACGCAGCGAGTCGCGTGAGGGTCCCGAGCGCGGAGGTCGGATCGTCGACGTACGCGAGGGCCGAGATGGCGCTCGCCCGATCGTCGGCACCCGCGTGCTCGTCGGCGGCGACCTCGACGAGCGCATCGACCCCGGCGCGATCGGCGAGCCGATGGAGCTCCAGTGGATCGAGCTCGCGCGCGTCGACCCACGCCGACGCCACGCTCGAGACACTCGACGAGCCGGCGCCGCCACCGCCTGTCGAGGTCGAGGCGCTGAGGCTGGTCGAAGGAGCTGGCGCGTCCCCCGCGTCCCCCGTGGTCCTCTTGCAGGCGAGCGCGCTGACGAGAGGAGCGCAGGCGACGCCGATGGCGAAGAGGACGAAGTACCGACGACTCATGCCGCGCGAAGGACGGCTTCGAAAATGCTGCGGCCGTCCTCGCCACCGAGCGCACTTTCGGCCAGGCGCTCTGGGTGTGGCATCATTCCGAGCACGTTTTTCCGAGGTCCGCCGTAGATGCCGGCGATGTTGACCATCGCTCCGTTGGGGTTCGCCTCGGTGACGACGTTGCCGCGAGGATCGCAGTAGCGGAAGGCGATGCGCCCTTCGGTCTGGAGCTTGGCGAGACCCTCGGCGTCGATTTGATAGCGCCCGTCGGAGTGCGCGATGGGCACGCGGAGCACTTCGGGAACGGCCCGCGAGAACGCGCTCTCGCCTTCGCGCTTCAGCCACACGTCGCGGCACTCGAAGCGACGGTGGACGTTGCGCGTGAGCGCGCCGGGGAGCAGCCGCGACTCGGTGAGAATCTGGAAGCCGTTGCAGATCCCGAGGACGAGGCCACCGCGCTCGGCGTGCTGCTTCACGTCGGCCATCACCTCGGACTGATGCGCGATGGCGCCACAGCGAAGGTAGTCGCCGAAGCTGAAGCCGCCCGGGAGCACGACCAAGTCGATGCCGCTCGGTAGACGTTCGCGATGCCAAACCGGCGTGGTCGGCACTTGGAGGACGTTGCGCAGGACGTGAAGCACGTCGTGATCGCAGTTCGAGCCCGGGAAGATGACGACGGCCGCCTTCATGCAAGCCTTCTAGCCTTGCCCGCCGAGAAGTTCCACCGACGCGGCGCTCCGTCGATCTCGGTAGACTTGAACTTCGGGGGAATTTTGCTAGGATGCCCGCGCCTTCGGAGGAATGGGTGGCCATGGTCGCCTGCCTTCGGAATGGGAGACCCGAGCGGGCCCCTGTGGGACCTGCTCTTTTTTTCGGCAAATCGGCCAATCGATAACCTGACTATGCACGCCACCAACTCCTCCGACAGCACGCCCGACGGCGTCGACGACGTCGAAGGAGACAGCTCGCCCAAGGAGATCGTCCCCAAGGAGATCCTTCCCAAGGATCCTATCCTGGCGGCGGCGCGCATCACCGAAGTGGCCATGCCGATCGTCGTCGCCCACGGCTGCGAGTTGGTCGACCTCGAGTGGCGTCGCGAGCCGGTCGGTTGGGTCCTTCGTCTCTTCGTCGAACGCGAAGGCCACGACCCGCGCAAGGCCATCGGCGGCGTCACCCTCGAGAGCTGCGCGCGCATCAGCCGCGATCTCGGCACCGTGCTCGAAGTCGACGAGCTCATCCCCCACGCCTACAACCTCGAGGTCTCGAGCCCTGGCCTCGAACGGCCGCTGGTGAAGCCGGCCGACTACCGCCGCTTCGTCGGCCTCCGCGCCAAGCTCCAGCTCGGCACCCCGCTCGACGAGATCCCCATCCGTAAGGTTTTTCGCGGCGAAATCGTGCGCATCGACGACGCCGACGTCGTCCACCTCCGCGAAGACGATCTCGGCGAGGTCGCGCTCCCGCTCGCGCGCATCGCCAAGGCGAACCTCCTCGCCGACGCCTACCGTCCCTCTCCCAAGCCGGGCAAGCCGGGGAAGAAGGGCCAAAAGCCGAAGTCCTCGGCCACGCACACCTCCGCTCCCACGACAGACACCAAAACTAAATAGCCGCGAGAACATCATGATGAACACACAGCAAGGCGCAGCCGCAGGCGGTGAGGTCACCCTCTCGACGATGATCGACGCCGTCGCCAAAGAGAAGGGCATCGACCGCAAGGTGCTCGTCGAGACGGTGGAGCAGGCCATCCTCAAGGCCGCACAAAACGCGTTCGGCGAAGACCGCGAGCTCGAAGCCAAGTTCTCCGACGAGACCGGCCAAATCGACCTCTTCATGTACATGACGGTCGTCGACGAAGGCACCGTCGTCGAGAAGCCGGGCAGCGAAGTGTCGCTCGCGGAAGCGCTGAAGAGCGGCCTCGAAGCGGAAGTGGGCGAAGAGCTCGGCTTCCAAGTCTTCTACCTTCCGAAGGACATCGAGAAGGCGCGTCAGCAGGACAAAGAGTTCGGCAAGATCCTCAAAATCGAGATGCAACGCGCGCAGTTCGGCCGCATCGCCGCGCAGGCCGCGAAGCAGGTGCTCATCCAGCGCCTCCGCGACGCCGAGCGCGACCTCGTCTACAACGAATACAAAGACCGCAAGGGCGAGCTCATCCGCGGCATCGTTCGTCGCTTCGAGCGCGGCAACAACATCATCGTCGACCTCGGCCGCACCGAGGCGGTGCTTCCGTACCGCGAGCAGACCCCGCGCGAGACCTACCGCGCCGGCGATCGCATCGTCGCCTACGTGAAGGAAATCGATCGTAAAGGTCCGGGCCCGCAGATCATCCTCTCGCGCTCCGACCCGCGCCTCGTCGAAAAACTCTTCGAAGCCGAAGTGCCGGAAATCTTCGAGCAAATCGTGTCGGTCAAGGCCTGCGCACGTGAAGCCGGTGCACGCACCAAGATCGCGGTCGCCTCACGCGACGCCGACGTCGATCCGGTCGGCGCCTGCGTCGGAATGAAGGGCTCGCGCGTCCAAGCGGTCGTGCAAGAGCTCCGCGGCGAGAAGATCGACATCGTCCCTTGGGACCGCGATCCGGCGCGCTTCGTCTGCGCCGCCATCCAGCCGGCCGAGGTGCACAAAGTCATCCTCGACGAGGCCGACGGTCGCATGGAGCTGGTCGTCCCCGACGAGAAGCTCTCGCTCGCCATCGGTCGCAAGGGCCAGAACGTCCGCCTCGCCGCCCAGCTCTCCGGATGGAAGCTCGACATCATCAGCGAGTCGAAATTCCGCCAGATGGAGGAAGAGGCCGTCTCGGCGCTGCAGAAGATCGAAGGCGTCTCCGACGCGGTCGCCAAGTCGATGTACCGACTCGGCTTCCGTTCGGTCGAAGAGGTCGCGGAAGCGACGGTCGAAGAGCTCGCGGGCATCCCCGGCCTCGGCAACACCGAGACCGCCGGACGCATCAAAGAGTCCGCCGACACCACGATGGAGACGATGCGTCAGTCACGCATCCGTGAAGCCTCGTCGCGTTCGGCGCCGCTCACCGAGCGTGAGCGTTTGCTCTTCGTCCGCGGCGTCGGCGAGCGCACCGTCGAGGTGCTCGAGCAGCAGGGCTACAAGACGGTCGAAGACGTGCTGAAGGAGAGCGAAGACAAGCTCGCCATCCGCACCGGCCTCGGCATCAAGAAGGCGCGCCTCATCCGCCAGGGCGCGCAGCACTTCCTCGAGACCGAGCAGAAGGTCATCAACGAGGCGCGCAAGGTGGCGGCCGACGCCCCCAAGGCGGAGTGAACGGACGAATGGAGCACGCGATGGCCACGGTGAAAAACGCGCGACGGCGCCCGCAGGCGGAGGTTCCCGAAGGGGAATCGGCCCGCACCTGCGTCGGCTGCGGCGCGCGCGTTTCTCCGCATGATCTCGTGCGCCTCGTCCTCGCCGAAGCGCCCGACGGCACCACCACGGTGGTCCCCGACGCCAAGGGCGGCTCCTTCGGTCACGGCGCGCACGTCCATCCGAGCCCCGAGTGCCTCCAGGTCGCGGTTCGCAAGGGTCTCCCCCGAGCGTGGAAGCGTGAAGTGAAGATCGATCCGGCGGTCCTTGCGCGCGACATCGTCGCCGCGTACAGCCGGCGGCTCGAAGGCTTGCTCCTCGGCGGCATCCGCGGAGGGCTGGTGGTGTTCGGTGGCGATGCGGTGGCCGAGGCGTGCACGAACGGAGAAGCCGTGCTCCTCCTCGTCGCCGCCGATGCAGCCGCAGCCGCGCGTCGAAGCGTGGTCGTGAAGATGACCGAGGCGGGCAAGACGCTCGTCTACGGCGACAAGCGAGGGCTCGCGCGCGCCCTCGGTCGAACGACTACCGGCGCCGATGGAACGAAAGACGAACGTGACGGTGTGGCGGTGTGCGCTTTGACGAATGTTGCATTGGCGACGGCCGTACGCCGCGCCTGGTTGTGCGCCGTGGGGCTTTCCACCACGGCGGTCTCGGTGACGTCCCCTGCGGACGGGTCACCGCGATCCCCCTCGGAGGCGGAGGCGTGATGAGCAAGGTGCGTGTCTACGAGATCGCGAAGCAGCTCGGTATCGACGAAGCAGCGGCATTGACGCTGCTTCAGGCGCAAGGCGCCCCCGTGCGCAACCGCCTCAGCGCCGTCGAAGCCGACATCGTCGATCGCGCTCGTCGAGCGCTCGAGCGCTCCAAGTCAGCGTCGGTCGTCGAGGAGCGCATTCGTCCGACGGTCGTTCGCCGCAAGGCCACGCCCAAGGCGGCGCCCGAGCCGGAAGCGCCCGTGATCGTCGCGCAGCCGGTCGCGGCACGTGCGACCAACGGCCACCACGAGCCCATCGCTCGCGTGGTCGAGCCGCGTGAGACCCGCGAATCGCGTGAGTCAGAGCCGCGCATCGAGGCGCGGACGCCCATCGAAGCGCCTCCCGTCGTCGAGGCGCGCGAAACTCGCGAAGCGCGCGAGACGCCCAAACCACGCGACGAAGCGCCTCCGCCCGTCGTCGAGCGTCACGTAGAGCGACACGTCGAAGTGCCGCCGGCTCCCGAGCCGGAGCCCGTCGCCCATCAAGTCACGCAGCACGTCGCTCCGGCCGCCGAAGAGCCGCGCGCGATCACGCCGCCCCCGCCTGCCGAGCCCGAACGCGACATGACCTTGACTGCCGAGCCCGTCGCCGCCGCGGCGGCACCTCCTCCCGAAGAAGTCGCTGCGCCCGTCGTCACGCGCTCGCAAGCCCCGAAGACGGGCATCGAGACGTGGGCCGGACGTCCTGGCGTGCCCATGCCGCAGCCCGTCCAGAGCCGCGGCACCGGCATGCGTCCTTCCGTCGGACCGGGCTCCGGTCCCGCCGGAACGATGCAGCGCCGAGGCGTGCAATACGATCCTCGACGTGACGCCACGCCCCCCGGTCGTCCGGGGATGGGCGGCGGTCCGGCCGCGCGTCCCGGCATGTCGGGTCCGCGTCCTGGCATGGCCGCTCGCGGCTCCGTCGGTGGCGCTGGCGTTCGCGGCAACCGCGGCGCCGGTCCCTCGACCCTTCGTCGTCCGAACGCTCCGCCGACCACGGCCGAGATGTCGGCCCACAAGAAGGTCATCAAGATCGAAGAGAACGTCACGCTCAACAAGCTCGCTTCGCAGATGAGCCTCAAGGCGACCGACGTCTTGATGAAGCTGCTCGGCATGGGCATGAGCGGCGTGAACATCAACTCCACGCTCGACGCCGACACCGCCAAGCTGCTCGCCAGCGAGTTCGGCTGGGAAGTCACCGACGTCGCCGTCGCCGAGGAAGATGCGCTCAAAGAGGCGCGTGGTGACGCGGCCGTCGTGATCGATCTCGATCTTGAAGTCCGTCCGCCGGTCGTCACCGTCATGGGTCACGTCGACCACGGAAAGACGTCGCTCCTCGACTACATCCGCAACACCACGGTCGCCTCGGGCGAAGCGGGCGGCATCACCCAGCACGTCGGCGCCTACAAGGTGAAGACGGCGCGCGGTGAAATCGCCTTCCTCGACACGCCGGGCCACGAGGCGTTCACGCAGATGCGTGCCCGTGGCGCGTCGATCACCGACATCGTCATTCTCGTCGTCGCCGCCGACGACGGCGTCATGCCGCAGACGCGCGAGGCCGTGGCGCACGCCAAGGCCGCGAAGGTGCCGATCATCGTCGCCGTCAACAAGGTCGACAAGCCCGAGGCCGATCCGCAGCGCTCGCGTCGCGAGCTGATGGAGCTCGAGCTCGTCCCCGAAGAGCTCGGCGGCGAGATCATGTTCGTCGACGTCTCGGCGAAGACGGGGCAGGGCGTCGACGCTCTCCTCGACGCCATCTCGCTCCAAGCCGAAGTGCTCGAGCTCCGGGCCAACCCGAAGCGCACGGCCTCCGGCACCGTCATCGAGGCCATGCTCGATCGCGGCAAGGGCCCGGTCGCCCGCATCCTCGTCCGCGACGGCACCCTCAGCGTGGGCGACGTCGTCCTCGCCGGTCCGGCGTGGGGCAAGGTCCGCGCGATGACCGACGAGCACGGTCGCCCGGTCCTCAAGGCTGGTCCGTCGACGCCCGTCGAGGTCCTCGGCCTCAGCGACGTCCCCAACGCCGGCGATCCCGTCGACGCGGTGAAGGACTTGAAGAAGGCGCAAGAGCTCGCCGAGAGCCGCGGCGCCAAGGCGAAGAAGTCGCTCATGCCCGCGTCGGCCAAGGTCTCCTTGGAAGACCTCGCCAAGCGCGTCGCCGAGTCGGGACAAATGGAGCTGCGCCTCATCGTCAAGGCCGACGTCCAGGGTTCGGTCGAGGCCGTCAGCGACTCCCTCGTCAAGCTCACCACCGAGAAGGTCAAGGTCACGATCGTCCACGACGCGGTCGGCGCCATCACCGAAGGCGACGTCAACCTCGCCGCCGCCTCGAAGGCGATCATCATCGGCTTCAACATCCGCCCCGCGGGCAAGGCGAGCCAGCTCGCCGACACCGAGGGCGTGGAAATTCGCCTCTACAACATCATCTACCAGGCGGTCGATGAGGTGAAGAAGGCGATGGCCGGGCTCCTCGCGCCGACCATCGTCGAGAAGTTCCTCGGGCGCGCCGAGGTTCGCCAGGTCTTCAACATCACCAAGGTCGGCATCGTCGCCGGTTGCATGGTCGTCGACGGAACCATCAAGCGTTCCGCCTCGAAGGCCCGCCTCCTCCGCGAGTCGGTGGTGGTTTGGGAAGGCAAGATCAGCGGCCTCCGCCACATCAAGGAAGATCGCCGCGAAGTCGAAAAGGGCTTCGAGTGCGGCATCAGCCTCGACGGCTTCACCGACGTCAAGGCCGGCGACCTCGTCGAGTGCTTCGACATCGAAGAGGTCGCAGCGACGCTCTGATGTTCGTCGGTGTTCTCTCGCTCAGCTTCCACATCCCCGGCGCGCGATCGCTGAAGGACAAGCGGCAAGTCGTCCGCTCCTTCCGCGATCGCGTTCGTGGACGCCTCGACGTCTCCATCGCCGAGGTCGCCCACCAGGACCTGCATCAGCGGGCCACGTTCGGCGTCGCCGTCGTCTCGTCCGACGCGGGAATCTGCGACGAGGTCCTCGCCAAGGTCGCGAGCATGGCCGACACCCTCCGCGACGCGGTGCTCGTCGATCGCGCGACGGAAATTCTCACCGTCGGCTCGCTCGGCCAATTCGGCAGCGAAGGCGGAAACATGGGTGCGATCGATGGCTGAGGTTCGACGGTCGGCGCGTGTCGGCGAGAGGCTCCGCGAGGAGCTTGCCGAGCTGCTGCTGCGTCAGGTGCACGATCCACGCGTCGCCGGCTCGATCGTCAGCAACGTCGACATGACGGCCGACTTGCAGCTCGCGCGCGTGAAGGTCCGGCTCGCCGATGGCGGCGACATCGAGGCCAAGCGCAAGGCCCTGCTCGCGGGACTCGAGAGCGCGTCGGGGATGCTCCGACGTGAGCTCGGAAAACGCCTGGCGCTCCGCTACGCGCCGCGGCTCACGTTCCACTACGACGACGGTATCGACCGGCGCTCACGTATCGACGGAATCCTCGACGAAATCTCCCGGGCCCCACGCGCCAAGAGCGACGACGAGAAGCCCTGAGCCGAAATCGCGGGTAACATCCGCGAGGTGTGGTGGACGGAGCGACCGGGGGGCTCGATGAGGAGGGGTAGAGCGAGAAACACGCTGGTTTCGTCGTGCGTGCTCGCGCTCGTGGGGGCCTGCAATCCAGATTTCGACACGACGCGTCAGGTGCCACCGCGAGGCACGGTCGGACGCGAGCTCTACTCGCTCGTCTGCGATCGCGTCGGCGCGCAGTCGCTCCGCGAAGACGTCACCGGCAGCTCGTTTCACGCCATCTGTCATCCAGACGCGAACGGTGACTACGCCACCACGGTCGACACCACGCGCCTCGTCGCGCTCGACGAGAAGGCCGTCGACGAGAGCGGCGCGATCGTGCCGATGGAGAAGCAAGAGAAGGATCGCGCCTACGAAATCGGCCGCGTCGAGGCGCTCGGGCGAAGGCGCGAAGACCTCGTAGCCGCCTTCGACGCCGTCCTTCCCGACCAAGAGATTCTCGTCAAAGCGCTCGACTCCGCCGATCCGGCCGCGACGTGTACGCCCTCGAAGGCGAAAGATCGCCTCCTCTCGCAGCTCGCCGAAACGCTCAGCCGTTTCATCGATCTCTACAACGACCAGACGTTCCCCATGGTCACGCGTGCGCTCGGACGCCTCATGCGCGACGTCCAAGGGGACACCGACGTGCAGGCCGCCCTCGCGCGATGTGATGCACGCAAAGGCTATCGGCCTTCGAGCATCGCGCTCGGCGTCGCGCAACCGGCGGTCGTCTATCCGCGGCTCGTCGAGCTCGTGCACGCGCTCACCCACGTCCTCGGCAGCGACTCGGCGCCCTACGATCCGAAGACGATCGCCGATCCGAAGAGGCCGTTCGGAAATGACAACCGGACGCCGGTACCTGGCGTCGCTGCGCCTGATTTTCAGATGCTCTTGCGCGTGCTTCACGAAGAGCTGCGCACCGCCACGAGCGATCCGCCGCTCGCGCCGCTGACCTTCGCGACCGATCCACTCGCCGCCGGTCGACCGATTCTCTCGCGGCCGCGGAGCACGCTCGAGATCTCGCGCCTGCTCTTGCTCGATGACGCCGATAGTTACGTGCAGAGCGCGACGCCGCGCTTCATCGCGCAGCGCGACCCGCGTGGGTACGTCGCGGTGCCGGCGAGCGGGGGCTCGGTGCCAACGCCGTTCGTCGACCTCACGGGCCCTGCCGGCAAGCCCGATGGCCTTCCCGATCTCGACGCGCTCGGGCAGTTCGTCACCAAGACGCCGGTGGCGACGCCGTTCTTCGCAGTCGATGCCACCGATGGTCGTCGCGATGCAATGGGCCGCGCCATCGACGTCAAGAACGCTCCTCTTTACGGCTACGTCGACACCAACCGCACCTTCGCGGCCGCGCTCGTCCACGATTTGCGTCCGTTCTTCGACGCCGATCCGACGCATGGGCACGAGACGATGATGAGTCTCCTCGCCGGCGTCCCGCTCGTCTTCGGCGCGCGCGACGAGACCGCGAAGACGACGCGCACCTATCCGCCGGATGCCTCGGCGATCGGCGCCTGGAAGCTCCTTCATCCGGGCGAGACGCCGCCCGATTCGCTCGCCAAAGCTCCGGTCGTCCTCCCGTACCGAGCGTTCCACCCCGAGACTTCGCCGATCGTCGACCTCGTCTACGCGCTCGGGCAGAACCTCAGCGATCCGGCGATGGACGACGCGCTCGCGCTCTTTCGCAAGTTGCTCGCCGAGCATCCGAACGAAATGGCGCGGATGATCGGCCTCGGACTCCAGCTCAAGGCGATCGCCGACAAGCATCCCGAGGCGCGCATTCCCGAGAATTCGACGCTGTGGGACGAGGTCCTCGACACCGTCGCGAAGATGACCGAGCCGGGCGTGAAGAACCCGGGCCTCCTCGACGATCTCATCCGCGCCTTCGCGAAGGACGAGACGTTGAAGTTGGCGCCGATCTTCACCGCCTACGTCGCCAATCGCGACGAGCTCACCTACGACCACAAGAACCTCAACGGGCCGGCGTTCAACCTCACCAGCGGCGGCGTCGATCCGCTGAAGACGCCGGTCGATCGCGCGCTCGCCGACAGCGGGACCAATCGCAGCGCGCTCCAGCGGTTCATGCAGCTCCTCCACGATGCCAACGGTCTCGCCGCGTGCACCAAAGACGGAGCCGTCGCCCACGTCGACATCAAGTGGCTCGGCGTACCGGTGAAGCTCGACTATCCGACCGACGCGCTCGCGAAGACGGTGTGCGTCTTCCTCGGTGAGACCGCGCCCTCGAAGCTTCCGGCGTGCGGCGTCCTTCGCATCGACAACGTCGCCGCGCTCCTCCTCGACGTCGCGCTCGGCCGCGCGAAGTTCGACATCCGCGACGCCTGCTTGAAGAAGCTCTCCGAGAGCCCGCTCACCGATCTGGTCGGCGGCGTCGACGCCTTCCTCGAGCAGACCTCGGGCATCAACGGCTTCTCGACCCATCCGACGGTGAGCGGCGTCGCGCGCATGGTCTACTACGACACCGCGCACGACGGCTTCCCCGGCGATGTCACGGTTGGCACCGCGAAGACGCACAAATTCCTCCTCGACGTGCTCGATCCGGTGCCCTCGATGGTCTGTCCGGAGACGCCCTTCACCGACAGCGACGGCAAGATCGTCCGCCTCCGCAAGTGCGCGTCGTTCAAAGACACGCTCCGCGGCCGCGACAACGACGCCCTCTTTCCGCTCGAGCAAATGGGCTTCATCGCCTCGGTCGGACCACTCGCCGCCGCTTTCGCCGATCATGGTCAGGCGCTCTCCTTCGTCGAGCTCTTCGACACGCTCCACCGACACTGGGGCTCGAGCCGGCAGACGAAGGAAGAGTGTGATCCGAGCCTTCCGAAGACCGACGCACGCTGGTGCACCCAAGACGCCGCGGTCAGCTACGAACCGCTCCTCGCCGAGGTCCTGGAGTCCGATCTCTTCCCGGCGATGCACGACTTCGTCCAGCTCCTCGCGGCGACGAAGATTCCCCACTGCGACGCGTTCGATCCGAAGACCCACGCCTGCACCGCGAGCACCGACTACGACGGCGTGAAGATCTTGGCGCAGGCGACGCGCGTGCTCATCGATCCGTCACGCAACGTCGGGCTCGTCGATCGCAAGGGAAAGAAGAGCGTTTCGCGCAACGACGGGGCCGAGAACCCGCAGGTGACGCCGATCTATCTCTTGATCGACGCGCTCAAGGGAGTCGATCGCGCGTTCTCCGACTACGCCTCGAAGAGCCCCGCGGGAGAAGATCGTCTCTCGCCCTGGCGCAAAGCACGCTCGCAGATCGTCGACACCTTCTTCAGCGTCGATGGCTCGGGAAAAGACTCGCGCTTTCGCGAGCCGGCGATCGCGCAGATTCTCCCCAAGGTCATCGACGTCACGCGGACGCAGATCTTCGCCCATTGTCCCGATCGCTCCGTGCCCTGTACGTGGGCGCGCGCCGAGCTCGCCAAGCGGCTCTCGGACGTCGTCGCCGGGCCGACCTTCGCCGCCGTGCTCGACATGCTCGAGGCGCTCCGCAAGGACCCAGTCGCGCGCGCCGAGATCGAACGGCTGGTGACGCACCTCATCGACGACGCAGCCGGAAGCAGCGCCCAGACGACGACGTTGGCCGCGCTCGTCGATCTGCTGCAGCTCCTCGACGACGACGTCAATCTCACGCCGCTCTATCGCCTGGTGGCGACGGCGACCGAGCCGTCGGTGGTCGACGAAGACGGGAAGGTGCTGCAGCGCGGGCTGGTCGACGCGATCGTCGCCTCGCTCTCGCGCATCTTCGCGCAGGCGAGCGACGCCAAGGGCGCGGAGATTTGCGCGAGCGAGATCGACCCCAATCGGACCATCGATTTCGTCGTCAAGCGGCTGCTCTCGCCGGAGCCAGGTGCGCCTTCAGGCGAGGCGCCCATCGAAGTGATCATGAGCGTGATCGCCGACGTCAATCGCGCCGACCCGAGCGTCACGACCAAGCTCGACGCTGCCGACTACGCCAACATCGCCCGCGAGATCGGCGACTTCTGCCTCGATCAGGCGCGTGGTCTCGAGCAGGTCTACGAGGTGATCCGCGAAGCGACGAGGCCGTCATCTCCGTGAAGCCCGTCATGCCCGTGATGCCCGCCAAACTCTCGAAGCTCGTGAAGCTCGCAGCCTCCGCACTGACTGCAGCGGCGGTACATAGCGTCTGCATGCACGAGGCCCAGGCGGGCGGCATGTACTTCTCCGATCGTGGTGTGCGCCCGATGGGTCGCGCGGGAGCGTTCGTCGCCGGTGCCGACGATTTGGGAGCGATTTGGTACAACCCGGCGGGCCTCACCGACGCGGGAACGGCGGTGCTCTTCGACGCCTCGTGGCTGCGCTTCGTGCCGAAGTACACGCGCGAGCTGCGCATCGTCGACGCCGGCGGCACGGTGCGCAACGTCACCTCGCCGACACTGCAGGGTTCCTCGCAGATCATTCCCATCCCGACGATCGCGGCCTCGATCGCCCTCGGGCACGACGTCACCATCGCGGCCGGCGTCATCGCACCCTACGTCGCGCTCGCGAGTTACCCCGAGCGTCTCACCAACGGCGAACCCTCGCCGGCGCGGTACACGCTCGGGAGCTTCGATGGCTCGCTCCTCGCGATTCCCGGCGTATGGGTGGCGTGGCGACCGATTCCGCAGCTGCGCATCGGCGGGGGCGTGCAGGCGCTCGTCGGCGTCTTCCAGACGACCATCACCTTCAGCGTCAGCCCGCAAGATCGTCTCCTCGGCGCGCCCGAGCAACCCGAGTTCGATGCCCAGAGCCAGATGCGCGTCGGGCCGATCTTCGCGCCCACCGCCAACGGCGGCATCATCTACGAGCCGGATCCGCACGTGCGCTTCGGGCTCTCCGGGCAGTTGCCGATGGTGGTGAACGCCGACGCGCACCTCAAGGTGAGACTGGCGAGCGACGTCGCGCTCGATGGCGCCAAGGTGAACGGCGACTCGGCGCGCGTCCGCTTCGTGCTGCCGGGCGTGCTCCGTGCTGGCGTCGAAATTCGTCCGATCGATCACCTGCGGGTCGAGCTCGCGTGGGTGCATGAGTTCTGGTCGGCGCACGACACCATCGACGCCAGGCCGAACGGCATCACCCTCGACAACATCACCGGCGCTCCGCGCTCGGTGTTGATGCCGAACATCGTGATCCCTCGAAATTTCAAGGACTCCGACAGCTTCCGACTCGGCGGCGAGTACACGCTCGACGCGTGGGGACATCCCTTCGACGTACGGGCCGGCATCGCCTACGAGACCTCTGCGGTGCCCGCATCGTACCTCTCGCTCAGTTCACTCGACTAC
The DNA here is from genome assembly GCA_025363655.1 of Deltaproteobacteria bacterium. Lineage (GTDB taxonomy): Bacteria > Myxococcota_A > Polyangia > Polyangiales > JADJMO01 > JANYDK01. The sequence continues at coordinate 14,834 of JANYDK010000074.1, forward strand.
GCCAAAATCAACGCCATGGTCGGCGCGAGCATCCACCTCGGCGACCACCTACGCCTCGACGGCGTCTACGGACACACCTTCGCCCGCGAGGCGCACGTCTCGGCGGGCGACGCGCAAATTCCTCGCATCAATCCGCTCAAGGGCAATGCGCCGCTCGAGGCGGTGAACGGCGGGACGTACTCAGCGAGCGCCGACCTCATCGGCCTCGGTCTCAACTACAAATTCTGAGTGCGTTCCCGCACAGGTTCCCGCCATGATGCGCGCCGTGCCGGTGGTGCTCCACGTCTATGCGTCGAACGCGCACCTCGAAGATGCGCTCTCTTCGCGCTCGGGATCGGCAGGCATCCCGGCTGGCATCTCGACTGGACCGGACCTGCGGACGACGCTCGGTCGGATGGAGGGCGCGCTCGGGCGCGCGCTCCTCAAAGGAATACGACCGACGTCGCCAGAGGTCGTGCGCATCCTCCTGCGACGGGCGATCGTCGAGAGCGCCGACGCTGCCGCGCTCCTAGGCGAGGGCATGCCTATCGGCGCGCTCGTCGACGCCTTCGAGCGCTCGCTCACCGAGCTCCACCGCGCCGGCGCCGATCCTTCGCTTCTCGCGACCGTCGCCGCGCGCGCCGAAACCAAGCGTGATCGCGCGCGGGCGAAGCTCCTCGCCGACGTCATGCGACGCACCGAGCGCGAGCTCGCGCTGCGCGGCCTCGTCGACGCCCGAGCGATCGCTTCGCTCCTCGGAACGCGCCTCGAGGAAGCGCCTCTCGAGGAGGTCGAGGGTGCGCTCGGTGGCGCACGAAGCGTCGAGCTGCACGACGTCATCGTGCTCTCCGCCGCCCGTTTGCGATGGCTCGAGCGTCTGCATCTGCGGCTCGCGCGCATCGGCGGCGGCGTCGCTCTCGAGCTGCCGACGGCGGGGACGGGATTGGTCGAACGCTGCGGCGTCGACGATCCGCGCGATCGTGTGGCCACGAGGGTGGAAGATCGCTGGGCGACGCTCGACGACGCACCGACGCTGACCCACCGAATGGCCGGCACGTCGTCCCATGCTTCCGATGCGAGCGCGCCGGACGTGAACGCGCCGTACGCCCCGGTCGTCGCGCGTCTCTTCGCCGCCAGCGGGGGCGCCCTGCCGTCGCGCAATGAAGGTGCGCCGCGCGAAGGCTCGGCCGATGAGCCCGTGGTCGAGCTCGTTCGCGCAGCTTCGGTCGCGGTGCTGGCCGACGCTGCGGCGTGCATCGTCGCCGCTGAGCTTCGTCGGGGGACGCCACCGTCGCGCATCGTCATCGCCATGCCCACCCTCGACGACCACGTGGTGAGGCCGCTGCGCGTCGCGCTCAGCGGGCTCGGCGTGCCCTATTTCGACGCGCGCGGCGCTCCTCCAAAAACCTCGCCGGCAGTGGCGCCGCTCCTCGACTTGCTTCGGCGCGTCGATCGAGGCCTGCAAAAAAGCGAGCTCATCGATCTCGTCCACACCGCGCCGCTCGTCCCCCGAACGCGACGGCGCGCGATCGTCGAAGTGTTGGAGAAGACCGCTGGCCACGACTTCGAGCGCGATCGGGACGCCTTGGTCGGCGCGCTCGATCCGCGCGACGCGGCTGCCCTCGAACCCGCGCTGCGTCTCCTCGCGGCTGGAAAGGGGACACAGCCGCGCTCGCGCGCGCTCCGCTGGGTGACGCGCGTCTGCGAGCTCCTCGGGCTGCCACAACGGTTCGCGCGCAAGCAGCTCGTCGACATCGTACAGACGAGCGACGAACGACTGAGCGCACTCGCCGCCGCATGTGGCGCGTTCAGTGCGCTGACGACGGTCCTCGACGACTTGGTCCGCGCGACCGAGCTCTGCCGCGCCGAGGATGATCCGGTGACGCTCGGCGATTTGGTGCGAGACATCGAGGCCTCTCTCGATCGACGCGGACAGGTGAGCGGAGGGCGCGCCGGTGCGGTGACGATCAGCCGCCTCCGCGATCGCATCGGGCTCGCGGCCGACGTGCTCCTCGTCCTCGAGACCCACGACGGCGCCTTGCCCGCGCGCGGCGCGCCCGATCCGCTGATCTCACGTGGCCTCGTCGCTGCCCTCCGCGAGGTCGCGCCGCTCCGCGCTCCGCCACCGCCGTCATTGGTCGGGACGGTCGACCTTCTGTGCGCTATCGATGCCATCGGTCACACGCGTCGCCGCG
>JANYDK010000037.1 GCA_025363655.1 Deltaproteobacteria bacterium
GAAGCCCTTGTTGCTGCGGATGTAACCGCCACCGCGCAACGTCACGAGGAACGAGCCAGCCTGCTTCGTCTTCAGCTCGTTGCCGTTGGTGCTCGTCGTGCTCGTGCTCGTCTCGGTCGTGGCACCTTCGTCGGCGCCAGCAGCGTGCGCGACCAAGACGGTCGACGCCGCGAAGAAAACTGCGGCTACGTGTTTCACTTCGACCCCGACGTCGTCTGCGCGCGGCCGAGCGTCAGCTCGTCGACGATGACCGTGCCCGAACCTTCCTTGACGATGCGGAGGATGAGCGCCGCCGACTCGGAGGGCACCGCGATGGTGCGCCGAATGCGTTGCACGCCTTCTTCCCAAACCGTCTCGACGCGCGTGTCGAGCATGACCGGCGAGCGATCCCAGAACGTCTTGCCGATGCCTTGACCGGGCGCGTACCACTCGAGCTCGAAGCGGAGGTTGGCGCCCGCGTCGCGCACGATCGCCGACTCGAAGACGAGCTGCCTGGTCGTCTGCGCGAGGAGCACAGCGCGCTGCTCGACGACCACGCGCTGGCCTGATTTTCCCGTCAAATCGAGCGCTCTGTCGCCGTCGATGAAGCCCGCTTTGAACTGCGGGTCTCCCTCCACGACCTTCCAATCGCAAGGTACGCCGCGGCAGTCGATTTCGAAGCCCTCGTCGGAGAGGACCTCGCCCGGGGCCGCGCAAGACGTTCCGAGGAGCGCGATCGCGGCGAGCGGGACGAGCGCGAGGAAGCTGAGGTTTCGCATGCGGAGGCCTCGCGTGTGCAATGTGGATGCCCCGCGCGAAGCTCGGGAAAGCTCGGGGCTCGCCCATCGAGACGTGAAGTCGGAGCTGCCGTCGCGCGACGTCGATGTCATGGCGTTCCCGCGAGCAGCTCGAGGGCGAGACCCCATCGTACGCCTCGATCGCTGACCACGATCGACTCGGCACCGAGCGCCGCTGCTGCGCCAGAGAGCACCAAGCCACCGGCGACGATGACGTCGGCGCGCTTCGGCTCGAGCCCGACCTCTTTCTGACGCATCGAGAGCGGCACGCCGTTGAGCCGAGTGACGAGCGCGCGCAGCCTCTCGCACGAGAGCACGTGGCCGTGCGGCGGATCGTCGGCGTAGTTCACCAACTTCTTGTCGATGGCCGCGTACGAGGTGGCGGTGCCGGCGATGGCGACGATCGTCTCGCAGGCGAAGACCGGCGGCTTCGGCTCGGCGAACACGCGCAGGATGTCTACTTCCATCGCCCGCAACTCGCCCAGCACGATCGGATCGCTCTTCACCCAGCGCTCGGTCATGCGCACGCTGCCGACGTCGTAGCTGTGGCTCCAGACGATCGGGTTCTCGACGTCCACGCGTCCCAAGACGAGCTCGGTGCTTCCCCCGCCGACGTCGATGACGCCGACGCTCGCGCCCTTCTTCAATCCGAGCCCGCCGAGCGCGCCGCGAAAGGTCAGCTCGGCCTCGCGTGGTCCGCTGACGATGGCCACCTCCCCGCCGAGGATTTTCGCGGCCGCAGCACGAAATACCCCTCCATTTTCCGCGTCGCGTGAGGCACTGGTGCCGACCGCCGCGAGGGTCGAGACGCCGAGCTCCTTGGCGCGCGCCGCATACTTCGAAAGCGCCGCGAGCGTCCGCGCGATGGCCTGCTCGTCGAGCCGATGCGTTTTGTCGACCCCTTGGCCGAGCCTGGTGATCTCGGCGTGATCTTCGATGGCCACCACCTCGCCGTCGCGCTTCTCGGTGACGAGCATCAGCGTGGTGTTGGTTCCGATGTCGATGGTGGCGACGCGCATCGCGCAGCAACGTACGCGAAGCCGCGCCAGGGCGGCCAAAGTTGCAAAGCAACCCTTGGCATGACGAGAAGCCCGCAGACAAAAAGGAAAACGCCCCCGGATGGAGGCGTTTTCTTGGTTCAGCGCAGCGTAACGCGTCTCACTCGACGTCGAGCTTCATGAGCTCGCTGGCATCGGGGAGGATGGCGATCTCGACGCGACGGTTCTTCTTCCGCTCGTCGAGGGTCTGCTGATCTTTCGAGCCGGCGACGGGATCGAGATCGCCGTAGCCCGCAGCGCTCCAGTTGCCCGAGGGAAGGCCGCCGCCCTCCTTCTTCTTCGCCGCGTCGGGGGCGGTCGTGAGGAACTGATAGACCTCGCGCGCGCGCATGACGGAGAGGCCGACGTTGTCCTTGAACTGACCGGCGTACGGCTGGTTGTCGGTGTGACCGACGACTTGGTACATGCGCTTCATGAGGTCGGCGTCGTTGCGGACGACGTCGGCGACCTTGCCGAGGACTTCCTTGCCGTCCTTCGAGAGGAGCTCGGAGCCCGGGGCAAAGAGCACGTCGCCCGGCATCTCGATGACGATCTGGTTGTGGCGGACGACGACCTTGAGGTTGAACTTCTTCAGCTCGTCGAGCTTCTTCTTCAGCGCCTCGAGACGCTTCTTCGCGGCCTCGAGCACCTTGGCGCGCGCCTCGGCGTCGTCGAGCGCCTTCTGCAGCTTGGCGGCCTTGTCCTTCTCGTCGCCGAGCTGCTTCTTGATGTCTTCGAAGGCCGAGAGATCTTTCTTCAGCTGGTTGATCTCTTCTTTGGCCTTGGTGATGTCGCCCTCGGCCGCCGTGCGCGCAGCCTTCTCGGCGTCGAGATCGGACTGGAGCTTCTTCTCCTTGGCGAGCTCTGCCTGCCACTCGTCCTCGCCGTGACCGCAGCCGATGAGGCCGGTTCCGGAGGTGAACATGACGAGGGCCGAGGCCAGACCAACCGAACGAATCCAACGAGCGTTCATGAGCGCGACGCTAGTGACCGCAGCCGCCCGGGGTCAAGCGGAAGATGCCGGGACCCCGCGACTGGGAAAACGAGAAAATCCGAGGGCCTGCACACTCGGGCAGTGCGGGGCAACTTTTTTGTGCCTGGGGGTGTTGACACATACGCTACATGACGATATATGTCTTCTCACGTACTGGAACACGGGAGGTACGAACATGGCTGCGAAGAAGACTGCAAAAGCGAAGACCGGGGCGAAGAAGACCACCAAGGCTGCCAAGAAGCCGGCGCGCGGCGCGGCTGCGGGCAAGGTCGCCAAGCGCGGCGGCGCCAAGAAGGGCGCTGCCAAGAAGGGCGGAGCCAAGAAGACGGCCGCCAAGCGCACTGCCAAAAAAGGTGGCGCCAAGAAGCGCGCCAAGCGAGGCGGGGCGAAGAAGGCCAAGGCAGCAGCCGCACCTGCTGCTCCGGCAGCACCGGTGGTTGCACACACCGACGAATCCGAGGAGTAGCCGCTCGGCTCGTGCGTGTTCGCACGGGCCCCGGCCACTCGCTTAGACCTTACTTACTTTGCCTCGCGACCTCATGGGTCGCCGGCTCTCATCGAGGCGCGACACGCCGTCCGGGTTCGGGCGGCGTTCGTGCTTTTGTCATGCGCTCAAATAGAGCTTCAGCGCTTCGGCGGCCGCGCGGCGATCGAACGGTGTTCCGGCGAGCTCGTCGCGCTTCGAAATCGATTCGAACACCTGGGTGAGGAAGCCATGGAAGGCCTCGCACTCGGTGACGGCGACGGTGAGGCGGGTCGGGTCGAGGAGATCGGTCTCTTCGAGCGAGGTCATTGCCGCCATGAATTGGTCGAAGCGCGGATAGTCGTTGGCCCGCAAGAGGGGATAGCCCATCGCGCGGAAGTAGCTGAGGAACTCCTGGACGAAGCGGAAGCTCTCGACGCCGGCCCAGCGATCGCCCTTCTCGGGGGTGCGGACGACGGCGGCCTTGGCGGCGAAGCCTCGGACGATTTGCGCGAACATCCAGACGTCGCGGCGTAGGCGCTCACCGACCTCGCGCTTGGCGGCGAGATCGTCGAAGACGAAGTGGGCGTCGAGCTTCGCGCCGAGCGCCTTCGTGAGGAACATGATCGTCGACTTGAGAGCAGGGCGGAGCGCGCTCGACGCGGCCTGCAGCTTGCGACGGAGCTCGGCCGGCGGAGGAGGCGCGTTGGCCGATGGAATGCTGCGCTCGAAGGCGCGACGGAGCTCGAGCCGAAGCTTGGCGGCGATGCCGTCGAGCGTGCCCTTGATGCCGAGGAGCCGGTGACCTTCGGCGAGGAGACCTTCGTAGCGCGAGCCGAGGTTGCGTGCGCTGACGGCGAAGAGCTCGCGTTCGTAGCCATCGCCGAGCTGGTTTCCGGCCTGCGTGCGCAAGTAGCTGGAGAGCGCGCGGCCGTCGGAGCGGAGCACGGCGAAGGCGAGGTAGGCACGCGACGAAGGCGAGCCGTCGGCCATCATGTCGGCCAGCTCGAGGTAGCGAATCATGCGGTAGAGCGCGAGGAACGAGAGTGCGACCAGCTTGTGTGCTTCTTCGCCTTGCACCGACTGCACGAGCTCGAAGACTTCGGGGCTCTTGATGCGATCGAACTCCGGACGAAACTCGAGCGCGGTGATCGGATTGAAGAAGACGTTGCGGGCGATCTCGCGCGCGGTGAGGCCGAGCACCGCCCAGAAGGCGCGGAAGCCGATTTTTTCCTGCCGGAGCAGCGCGTCCATCAGCTCGTGGAGGTGGGTGAAGCCGTGACGCAGCGAGATGAGCGCGTCCTCGGGAGTCTCTTGCGCACCACCGGCACGAGCGAAGCGCGAGCGCGCAGAATCCTGCGTGATTTCGTGCTCGAGATAGCGTTGGAAGACGAAGAGCCGCTCTTCTTGGTCGAGGAGGGCGCGAGCAATTTGCAAGACGCGGGCGACGCCGTCTTTGGCGATCAGCAGCGGCTCGCGGAAATCGACGGCGACGATGGCGGTGCGACGCGGCGGGCCTGGGTGGTTGCGCGGGTTCGCGAAGCAGACGAGCCCTTTGAGAAGGACCTCGAGCTCGAAGAGGAGCTCGTTCTTCTTCGGGGCCGAGAGACCGGAGAGCCAGGCTTCGCGGGCGAGGGCGTGGTCGCGCCGCATCGTTCGCGACGCGGTCAGGAGGTGCCGGTAGCCGTCGCGCCCGCTCGGTACCTGCGTGCTGTCCGCGCCGGTGGCGAGGACGAGTCGGGGAGGCTCGTTCGGAGACATGGCCGGACGGAGGAGATTACCTCCATCGCAGCCCGGCCGCTGATCTAAGCTCGACCGCGATGGCGGAAGGGGTCGGAATGGCGGCAGCTGCGCGCGACGAGGGCGAGCTGCTCCTCGACGTCCAAGGCTTGTCGACCTCTTTCCCGGTCGAGGGAGGGCGCGTCCGTGCCGTCGATGGCGTCTCCTTCCGGGTGCCTCCGCGCGCGGCCGTGGGCATCGTCGGCGAGAGCGGCTGCGGCAAGAGCGTCACCTCGCTCTCGATCATGCGCCTCGTGCCACCGCCGGGAAAAATCGAGAGCGGGAAGATCCTCTTCCAAGGTCGCGATCTCCTCGCCCTCTCCGAGCGCGAGATGCGCGCGCATCGCGGCAACCAAATTTCGATGATCTTCCAAGAGCCGATGACCTCGCTCAACCCGGTGTACACCGTGGGCGCGCAGATCGTCGAAGCGGTGCGGTTGCATCAGAAGCGCTCGCGGAGCCAAGCACGCGATCGCGCCGTGGAGATGCTCGCGCTCGTCGGCATCCCGACGCCGGAGACGCGCGTCGACTCGTATCCGCACGAGCTCTCCGGCGGAATGCGGCAACGCGTGATGATCGCGATGGCGCTCGCCTGTCAGCCGCGGCTGCTCATCGCCGACGAGCCGACGACGGCGCTCGACGTCACCATCCAGGCGCAGGTGCTCGATTTGCTGCGCAAACTGCGCGAGCTCCTCGGGATGAGCGTCGTCCTCATCACCCACGATCTCGGCGTCGTCGCCGAGTTCGCCGAGCGCATCGTCGTCATGTACGCGGGGCACGTGGTCGAAGAGGGCGCGACGGACGAGGTCTTCCGGCGACCGCTGCACCCCTACACGCGCGGGCTCCTTCGCTCGATTCCTCCCTTCGGCACCTCGGCAGATTTGGCGAATCGTCCGCACCGGCTGCCGACCATCGAGGGCGTGGTCCCTGATTTGCGCTCGCTACCGAAGGGGTGTCGCTTCCAAGATCGCTGCCCGCACGTGATCGATCGTTGTCGGCTCGAGGCGCCCGCATTGCGCGAGGTCGCGCCCGATCACTTCGCCCGCTGTCATCTGTCGGAAGAGCTGCCATGACCGACGAGCCCGCCGAGAGCACCGAGACTCCCGTTCGTACCAGCGTTTCGCCGCGACGGAGCGCGCTCCCGCAGGTGCAGACGCAGGCGCATACGGAGGCCGAGCAGCAGCCGGTCCTCCAAGTCGAGGGTCTCTCCAAGTGGTTCCCCGTCGAGCAAGGGATCTTCCGGCGCGGCGACAAACAGTTGCGCGCGGTCGACGGCGTCGATTTGCACGTGCTCCCGGGCGAGACGCTCGGCCTCGTCGGCGAGAGCGGTTGCGGCAAGAGCACGCTCGGTCGCACGGTCTTGCGTCTGCTCGATCCGACGGGCGGGCGCATCGTCTTCCAAGGGAGCGACATCACCCACGTTTCGCAGCGAGATTTGCGGCCGCTCCGTCGGCGCATGCAGATCATCTTCCAAGACCCGTACTCGTCGCTCAACCCGCGGATGACGGTCCGCCAGATCGTCGGCGAGGCGATTCAGATTCACGGGCTGGCGAAGAACGCGAAAGAAGAAGAGGCGATGGTCGAGGCGCTGCTCCAGCGCGTCGGCATGCGACCCGAGGCGATGAATCGATATCCGCACGAATTCTCGGGCGGTCAGCGGCAGCGCATCGGCATCGCGCGCGCTCTCGCCGTCAAGCCGACCTTCATCGTCTGTGACGAACCGATCAGCGCGCTCGACGTCTCGATCCAGGCGCAAATCGTCAACCTCCTGCAAGAGCTGCAGGAAGAGATGGGGCTCTCGTATCTCTTCATCTCGCACGACCTCAAGGTGGTCGAGTATCTCGCGCATCGCGTGGCGGTGATGTACCTCGGGCGCGTCGTCGAGCTCGCGCACACCGTCGACCTCTACCAGTTCCGTCACCATCCCTATACGCGTGCGCTGATGAGCGCGATCCCGATCGCCGATCCCGAGAAGCGGCGCGTGCGCATTCTCCTCGAGGGCGACGTTCCGAGCCCGATCGATCCGCCCTCCGCTTGCTCGTTCCATCCGCGTTGCCCGCGCTTCGAGAAGGGGAAGTGCGACGTCGAGACGCCGCCGCTGCGAGAAATCATCGAGGGAACAGGGCATTTCGTCGCGTGTCATTTTCCGCATCAGGACGACCCGTGAGCGACGAGCAGGCGCCCGCGAGCTCGTGGGAGAAGCTCGACTCCCGGCTGCAACGCGGCGCAGTCGAGCTCGACGAGGTCGTGTCGATCGCACGGCTGCTCTCGACCCATCTCGACGAGCAACATCGTCGCCATCGCATCGACGGTGACCTCTCGCCGGGGCGAATCGAGGTCGCCGATGGGCAAGAGCCGCGTCTCCTCCCGAAGGGCACCTTCGAGATGCCGAAGGCCTACATCGCGCCGGAGGCTTGGGCCGATCATCCGACGCCGGCGGCCGATCAGTTCTCGATGGCGTCCATCCTCTACGAAGCGCTCTGCGGCGGTCGCGCGTTTCCTGGCGACACGGTGGAGAAGATTCGTGTGTCGATCACCACTGGTCAACGCGTGCCGCTCGCGGCGCGGGTCCCGGGGCTCGCCGATGCGGTCGATGGCGTCTTCGAGAAGGCGCTCGCGTTCGATCCCGAGGAGCGCTACGCGAGTTGTTCGGCGTTCGCCGATGCGCTGGTCGCGGCGATCGAGAAGTCGCGCAAGGCCGAAGGGGTGCTGGTGCAGAAGCCGTCGTCGGCGCCGCGTCCGTCGAGTCGTCGGCAGATGCTCGGGCGCTACGAGCTCGACGACGGAGGCTCGCCGCCGCTCCCTTGGGGAAAGCTCCTTCTCGCAGCGGTGATGCTGATGGTCGTCGCCGGGCTCATCGCGCTCTTCTCCGGCAAGTGACGCTGGGTTAAGACGTCGCATGCTCCCCCCGTCGCTCCCGCCGTGGCCGCTCGTCGATTCGCTGCTCGTGCGTGCGCTCGAAGAAGACCTCGCCGGTGGTGACCTCACCTCGGAGGCTTGCGTCGAGCCGGGGGTCCGCGCGCACGCGACCTTCGTCGCTCGTAGCGAGCTCGTCGTCGCCGGGCTGGCGGTGGCCGCGCGCGTCTTCTCGCTCCTCGACGTCAGCGTGAAGATCGGCGACGCGGTCGTCGACGGGACGCGTGTGCAAAAAGGACACGCGCTCCTCCACGTCGACGGCAATGCGCGCGTCCTCCTCGCGGGTGAACGGGTCGCGCTCAACCTCGCACAGCGCATGTCCGGGGTCGCCACGCTGACGCGCAAGCACGTCGATGCCCTCCCCGCGGGGTCACGCACCAAGATCGTCGACACGCGCAAGACGACGCCAGGGCTCCGCGCGCTCGAGCGTTACGCGGTGCGCTGTGGTGGCGGTCACAGTCATCGCGACATGCTCGGCAGCGCGGTCCTCATCAAGGACAACCACATCGTCGCCGCCGGTGGCGTGACGGCGGCCATCACCCGTGCGCGTGCTTCGGCGCCCCACACCTGCAAAATCGAGTGTGAAGTCGAGTCGTTCGCGCAGCTCGACGAGGCGCTGGCGGCGGGGGCCGACATCGTCCTCCTCGACAACATGGACGACGACATGACGCGGGAAGCCGTCGGCCGTGTGCGCGCGAAGGTCGGCGATCGCGTGCTCGTAGAGGCCTCGGGCGGCATCTCGCTCCCGCGCATCGGCGCGCTCGCGTCGCTCGGGGTCGACGTCATCTCCGTCGGTGCCCTCACGCATTCGGCTCCGGCGGCCGACGTCGCGCTCGATCTGTCCTTGTGAGGGGTGGCGTGCGCTATTCTCGGCAGCGATGGAGCCGACAGCAGCGGGGGTGCTGGCGAAGACGCCGCTCGCGCACCTCATCGTCTACTGCGTGGAGAAGCGGCTCCGCGGCGCGCTCGTCTTTCGGCCCGAGGGCGACACCGAGGCTGCCAACGCCGACGTGGTCACGCTCGTCGATGGCTTCCCCGCGAAGATTCGTCTGGCCGATTCGATCGAGCACCTCGGTCGCGTACTCCTCGAGCTCGGGGCCATCGACGAGGCCGCGTACAACGAGTCGCTGATGGCGATGTCCCGCGGCGAAGGGCTGCAGGGACAAATCCTCATCGAAATGGGGAAACTCGACGCTGGTACGCTCGAGCGTGGGCTGCGCACGCAGATCGGGCGCAAGCTCGGTCACGTCTTCTCGCGCCCCGCGAGCACGACCTACGCGTACTACGACGGACAAGATTTTCTCGGACGCTACGGTGGTCCCGAGCTCCATCCGGTCGATCCCTTTCCGACGATGTGGGCCGGCATCCGGATGCATCCTTCGCCGCAGCACGTCGACGCGACGCTCGAGCGCGTGGTCGGTCAGACGATGCGACTGCGCGATCCGAACGCGGTTCGCTTCGAGCTTTCGCGCTCCGAGCGTTCGCTCCTCGAGTTGCTGGCACGGGCGCCGGTCACCGTCGAGCAGGTCATCGAGAGCGCGGTCGCCGACACGCGATCGACGCGGTTGCTCGTCTACGCGCTCCTCATCTCCAAGCAGCTGGAGCTCAGCGGTCCCAAGGGGCAATCGATGGCTCCGCGCGGCTACAGCAGCATTCCATCGCCGGCACGCGTGGAAATCTCGCAGGTGGTCACCAGCCCCGCCGAGCTCGCGCGCACGTCGTCGGCGCCGGCGCCGAGCACGCCCGTGAGCACGCCCGAAGGTCCGGCGACGGGCCTACGCGCCGAGATCCTCGCGAAGGCAAAGGCGATCGCGAAAGAGAACTACTTCGAGATGCTCGGCCTTCCGCGGGACGCCAAAGAGGATGACGCGAAGAACGCGTATTTCCGCCTGGTGAAGACCTGGCACCCCGATCGCTTGCCGATCGAGCTCGGTGATTTGAAGTCCGAGGTCGGTCGCGTCTTCGCGCTCATGGCCGAGGCCTACCAGACCCTGAGCGATCAAGATCGCCGCATCAAGTATCTGCAGGTGCTCAAAGAGGGCGGAGGCACGCCGGAAGAGCAGGCCGAGGTCGCGCGGGCGATGGAGGCGGCGGGCGCTTACCAGAAGGCTGATTTCTTGGTCGGCAAGGCTGCCTTCGTCGACGCCGAGCCGCTCGCCAAGCTCGCGCACGAGCTCGATCCGACGGTGCCCGATCACGTGGTGCTCTGGTACTGGGTGCAGGCGAACAAGCCCGAGCGGCGCGAGGCAGGTCGCTACGACGATCTCATCCAGCTCCTCGGCGCCGTGCTCGCCGATCATCCGCGGCACGAGCGAGCGCGCTTCTATCGCGCGTCGCTCTTGAAGATGGCCGGCCGAATCAGCGACGCCATGCGCGATTTCAAGGAGATCGTCGAGGCGAACCCGAAGCACACCGAGTCGGTTCGCGAGGTGCGGCTCTACACGATGCGCCAAGATCGCGACAAGAAGCAGAAGGACGAGGGGGCGGGCTCGCTCTTCGGCCGGTTCATGAAGAAGAAGTGACGTGAACGCGCGCTTCGCCAGGCTTCGTGCGCTCGCCGAGGCGTGCGATGCGGCCGTCGCCACCGAGGTGCGCGCGCTCCTCCCGCGCGACGTCGACGAAGGTACGTCGGTGTTGGCGCAGGTGATCTCCGCGGTGTATCCCGCGCTGCGTCCGCTCGCCGTCTCGCGGGTCGATGCGCTCGGGCAGATCGCCAAGGAAGGCTGGCGCGCGCCGCGCAAACGCGCCGAATTGGTGCGACGAATCCTCACTGCCTGCGGTGGCAAGGCCGAAGACGGCGCGGCCGTGCGCAAGGGCCTTCGTCGGGCGACGGCGGCCGAGAGGTTGCGCATCGCTCTTCGCGAGCTCGAGCCGGAGATCGAAATCGACGTCACGGCCCGCGAGTGGAGCGATCTCGCGGAGGCGCAGCTGGAAATCGCGCTCCTCGAAGCGCGCATCCACGTCGAGGCTCGCTTCGGGCCGATCGTCGGCGGCGGCGGAGAACGCAACGGGTTCGTCGTCATCGGGCTCGGCAAATTGGGCGGCGCCGAGCTCAACGCCGGGAGCGACGTCGACCTCATGTTCATCCACGAGAGCGATGAAGGCTGGGCGTCGCGTGTCGCTACCATCGGAGAAGGAAGTGGTCGCGACGACGTCGATGCGCTCCGGCCGTTCGACGCCTTCACGCGCATCGCCAGGCGACTCGTCCCCACGCTCGAGGAGCACGACGACGACGGCTTCTGCGCGCGCATCGATTTGCGTCTTCGTCCCGAGGGTGGCAGCGGCCCGCTCACCAACTCGATCGCTGCCGCGGCCACTTATTACGAGACGTTCGGACGTGGCTGGGAGCGGGCGGCGCTCGTTCGTGCGCGGCCGGTGGCAGGTGATCTAGGCGTCGGTGAACGCGCGCTCGCCGAGCTCGTGCCCTTCGTCCATCGACGCACCGTCGATCCCTCGATCGCCGCCGAAATGCACGAAATGGTGCGTCGCGCGCGGGTCGAGCTCTCCGATGCGCCGGCACGCGATCTCAAGCTCGGGCATGGCGGCATCCGCGAGGCGGAGTTTTTCGTGCAGACGCTGCAGCTGATCTGGGGCGGCAAAGATCCATCGGTGCGCGCGCAGAACACCCTCGACGGTCTGCGGCGTCTCCGTGCGCGTGGATACGTCACCGATCGCGAGGCGCGCGGGATCGAGTCGGGGCTCCTCTTGCTGCGTCGCATCGAGCATCGCGTGCAGCTTGCGAGCGGGGTGCAGACGCACCTCTTGCCGGAGCCGGGGCCGGAGCGAGAACGGCTCGCGCGCTCGCTCGGTCATCGCAACGAAGCGGCGCTCCTCCAGGCGCTCGATCGCGCGCGCACACGAATCGCCGAGCGTTTTGCGTCGCTGACGGCGGGTCGCGGCTCGCGGGAGGGACGCGAAGACGCGCGGATCGACGCCGTGCTCCGGGCCTTCGATGCGCAGGATGGAGAGCTCGAGCTCGAGACCGACGTCCTCGAGCTCGGTCTCTCGCCGGAGCGCATCGCTGCGTTGCGTGCGCTCGCACGGAGGCCCGATGCGCCGCTCGGAGGGCGCACCCGCGAACGTCATCCGAGCTTCGCCCGCGCGCTCGTCGCCGCCATCCTCGATGCCGCGGATCCCGACTTGGCCGCGGGTCTCGTGCGCACGTTCTTCGAGCGACTGTCGCCGCCGGGGGTCGAGAGCTACGTCAAGGCGCTCGCCACCGACGAGCGTGCGCTCCGTCGCTTCGTCGGGCTCTGCGGCACCAGCGCCTACCTAGGCGGCTCGCTCGTCGGTCACCCCGAGCTCGTCGATCGGCTCATTTTCACGCCTCCGGTGGTGAGCGATGCCGGCCGAGGCGCGCGTCTCCTCGCGGAAGAAGTCGCTCAACTCGGGCACGATGCGCGGAGCGATCCGGAAGAGTTCGTGGGAGCGCTGCGGCGGGCCAAGGCGTCCCTCGAGCTCGAGGTCGGGCTCGCCGATCTCGCGGGGGAGATCGACACCCGCTCGGCGTCGCGCGCGCTCTCGACGATGGCCGAGGCGACCGTCGAGTCTGCGACCGTGTGGGCCCTCGAAGAGCACGCACGCAGACGTGGCGTCGGTCATCTCCGCGGGCTCGCGGTCTTGGCGATGGGCAAGCTCGGAGGGCGGGAAATCGGCTACGGATCCGATCTCGACGTCGTCTTCGTCTACGACCCGACGGCCCTCGACGAGGTGGGAGTCGATCGCTTCGAGGCGGGAGAAATCTACGGTCGCATCGCCGCGCGCATCGTCCGCTTGCTGGCGACGCCGCACGCCGATGGTCCGGGCTACGAGCTCGACACGCGCCTTCGCCCGAGCGGCGAGCAAGGACACCTCGTCGTCTCCATCGACGCGTTTCGTGCGTATCACTCCGGTCAGAGCGCGGCCGGTGATGCGTTTCCCAAGGCCGCCGATTGGGAGCGGCAAGCGCTCTTGCGACTCCGTGCGTGCGCGGGAGATCCACTCGTGGGGCGCGCCGCCGAAGAGATCGCGCGCGCCGCTGCCTATGCACGTGGTCCGGCCTCGGCCGAAGAGCTCTTGCGCATGCGTGGTCGGCTCGAGAGTGAAATCGCGCGGGAAAGACAGGGTCGATACGACGTGAAGCTGGGCAAGGGCGGGCTCGCCGACGTCGAGTTCGCGGTGCAGTCGCTGCAGATGAGGCATGGCAGCGATCCCTCGGTGTGCTCGACGGAGACGCTCTCTGCGCTCGATGCGCTCGAGGCCCATGGTGCGCTCAGGCCGCAACAAGCGACGACGCTCCGTGATGGGTATCGTTTCCTCCGTCGTCTCGAGCAACGCGCGCGCATCGTCCATGGTTCGGCGGCGGCGCTCCTCGAAGAAGGCGCAGCTGGCTTGCCGCCGCTCGCGCGAAGCATGGGCTATCGCGATGGCGTCGAGCGCACGGCGGTCGAGCAGATGTTGGCCGCTTACGGCGACGTCACCACCGAAGTGCGCGCGGTCTTTCTCGAGGTCGTGAATGGGTGAGACGCTCTCACCACGCCGCGCGCGTGCAGTGCGAGCAGTCCGCCCACTTGTAACAACCGCCGCCCGAGGTGCCTTTGCCGCCGTCGCACGAGTCGAGGCTGAAACACTCGGCCTTCGTCGCGCCGTCGTAGGGAGCATGGACCCAGCAGTAGTTGCCCGTCGTGTTCTCCATCCAATAGCAACCGGCCCCCTCGATGCGCGTGCACGGATCGGCCTTCTGGGGCGCTTCGCTCGCGGCGGGAGGTGCGGGTGCCTTCGAGGCCGCCACCGGATCGGCGACGATGGGGAGCGGCTGACTGCACGCAGCGAAAAGCGCGGCGAGTGCGCCGAGCGTGCCGAGCATGCCGAGCATCGAGAGTGTGCGCATCATCTACCTCCCAGGTTCACGTTTCCTCGTCACAACGCTCGAACCGCCGCAGTGGATTCCGCGAGCAGCCGCGCTTGCTACCAAGTTCTTCCCGCGCTCTTCTCGCGCATCACGTGGAACGTGCGCGCGGCGCATCGGGGGGGGCCATGGATTCCATCGAACAGTTCAAAGAGAACCAGAAACAGGCCTGGAAGTCGTTTGCGTCGCTCGAAATGTTCACTTCGTTGGGGGCGCCGGCGCTGGTGAGGTTCGCGTCGGTCGCCAGCGGCGCCAAAGTGCTCGACGTCGGTTGTGGCACCGGTGTCGTCGCGATCCACGCGGCGACGAAGGGCGCGCGCGTCACCGGTGTCGATCTCACGCCGGAGCTGATCGAGCACGCGAAGGCCAACACCGAGATCGCCGGCGTATCGCTGGAATGGAGGGTCGGGGACGCCGAAGCCCTGCCCTTCGCCGACGGTTCGTTCGACGTCGTGCTCAGCCAGTTCGGGCACATGTTCGCGCCGCGGCCGGAGGTCGCCGTCGCCGAGATGTTGCGCGTCCTCCGACCCGGAGGCGTCGTCGCTTTTTCGACGTGGCCGCCCGAGTTGTTCACTGGGCGCTTCTTCGCGCTCAACGGCCGTTACGCGCCGCCGCCGCCGCCGGGGATCGCGCCGCCGACGCAGTGGGGTGATCCCAACGTCGTTCGCGCGCGTCTCGGGGAAGGAGTGCGCGACGTGCGCTTCGACCGGAGCTCGATCATGCTGCCGGCCGTGAGCGCTCGTCACGTGCGACCGTTCATGGAGGCCAACATGGGACCGCTCGCCCGGCTGGTGAAGATGCTCGCGAGCGAGCCGGAGAAGCTGGCGGCCTTTCGCCGTGACATCGACGCGCTCGTCGAAGAGTACTTCGAGGACAACCGCCTGCGACAAGATTTTCTCATGTCGCGCGCGACCAAGCTCGGCTGAGCTTCGGCGAAGGGCCGGCTCACTTCAACGTCATCGTCACCTGCACCTTGGCGGCGCCCGCGTCGCTCTTCACGAGGACCACGCCCGGGTGCGTCGCGTCGTAGCAGGCGCCCGTCAGTTGCATGTCGACGCCCGAAGGCGCGATGCGGGCGGGCAACGCGATTTCGCTGACACCGCTCGGATCGGGCGTGAAACCGAGCGTGAACGTCTTCTTCGTGGAGTCGTACGTCGTGACCACGTCCTTGCCCGCGGTGGCGCGCGCGTAGGGACGCACGAGGGCGCTCGTGAGCTTCCATTCGGTGCCGTCGGGCCTCACCAAGCTGAATCCTTCGGCGTTCCAATCGTCGGCGGCGACGCTGTACTCCCACTCGCTGCTGCTCATCAGTTGATCGTCGAAGGCGTCGTAGTGCCACGTCATGTCGGCGATGGTGTCGGGGTTGTCGCGATCGGGATGACCGAATTCGCCGAGAAAAATGGGCACGCTCCACGCAGTGCCGACGGCGGCCCACTTCTCGATGCCGTTGTGGATGACGTCGCTCTCGAGCGGAGGGAGCGGGTAGAAGTGTGGCGCGAAGACCATCCCGTCGCCGGTGGGCCGCTCGAGCTTGGTCGAGGCGAAGCCGCCATCAAAGCCGATCGGCTCGACGAACACCAACGTCTGCGGTGCGGCAGCGCGAAGCCGGGCGAGCATCTTGGTGTAGAAGTTCTTCAGCGTCGTCTGCTCGAAGGCGCCTGATTCCTTGGTGCCGGGGCTCGGCTCGTTGATCGGATCGAAGGCGAAGACGCCGGGTCGATCTTTGTAGCGCGCGGCGAGCCGATCCCAGAGCGCGAGGTAGTCGACCATGACCGTGCTGCCGTCGGCCCAGAACCCATCGAACGCGCTGCGCACGGCGGGGTCGCTGAGATAGGCGAGACCCCAGCTCGGACAGTCGTGATGGGGCGCGGGGAGCTTCGAAGGATCGGGGAGCGTCCACGGTGGGAAGCCGTCGCCGCAGAAATTCTCGGCGTAGATGTCTTGATGAAAGTCGACGAGGACGCGAATTCCGCGCTTCCACGCCGCATCGATGAGCGCGTCGTAGCGCTTCAAGAAAGCCTCGTCGTCCTTGCCCTTGGTCGGCTCGACGGCTGCCCAGGTGAACGGCAAACGAACGACGTTCAGGCCCCACGCGGCGATGCGATCCATGTACGACGCGAGCGCGCTGTCGAACGTCGCGTCGGTGAAATCGAAGGGCATGTACGGCGCCCACTTCGAGCGCCCGCCGGCGTTGACTCCGCGGAGGAGCACGAGCCGATTCTGCGCATCTCGGAAGTGACGCCCGTCGGTGTGGAGGCGCCAATCGGTGGCGGCAGGGACGGCGAGCGTGCACGTCGGAGCGGACGCGGTGACCGGGTCGCTCGAGCTGCCGTGGCACGCGGAGAGGGTGGTGGTGAGGGCGAGGGAGAGGAGCGTGAGAGAAGCGAAGGCGTGGCGCACGGGTGGATGACAGCAGTCAGGGCGGGGTTCGTCCAGGCTCACCCCTCCGCCGGGCCCTCTTCCATCGCCCCGCTCAAGTCGCCGCCGCCGCCCTCCGCGCGTCGCATGCGTTCGGCGATTTCGATCAAGCGACGTTCGACGCGTCCGAAGATGCTCGCTGCGGGAAAACGGCCATTTCCGTCGCGAGAGCCGGCAGGGATGCTCGTCAGGAGCTCGATGCCCTGGGTCACTTTGTCGGCCGCGTAGAGGTGGAATTTTCCGGCGGCGATCGCGGCGGAGACGTCGTCGCGGAGGACGAGGTGCATGACGCAGGAGACGGGAATCAAGACGCCTTGATGACCAGTCAGGCCGCGCGCTGCGCAGAGATCGAAGAAGCCTTCGACCTTCGCGGTGACGCCGCCGATGGCCTGCACGTCGCCGAGTTGGTTGACCGAGCCGGTGACGGCGATGCCTTGATCGATGGGGACGTCGGCGATGGCGCTGAGGATGGCGTAGAGCTCGGTCGACGAGGCGCTGTCGCCTTCGACCTCGCCGTACGACTGCTCGAAGGCGATTTGCGCGCGCAAGGCGACGGGGCGCTCTTGGCCGAACATGCCGCTGAGGAAGCCGCGGAGGATGGCGACGCCCTTGGTGTGGAGCGAGCCGCCGAGGGCTGCTTCGCGTTCGACGTCGATGAGGCCTTCGTTGCCGAGCGAGACGACCGACGTGATGCGCATCGGGTGACCGAACTGCACGTCACCGGCGGTGAGCACCGAGAGACCGTTGAGGACGCCGACCGATTCGCCGGTGGTGGCGACGATGACCTCGCCGGCGACGACCATCTCGCGGATCTGTCTTTCGGCGCCGGCCGTGCGATCGCGTCGCTCTTGCCAGGCGGCGTCGACGTCGGCAGCGATGACCACCGGCGGCGGGCGACTCGCCGAACTGATCTGCGAGTGCTCGGCCGCGGTCAGCGGACGTGGGGGCGGCGGGATCGTCGGCGGTGGCGCGTCGGGGTCGATGCGCTCGAGGAGCCTCGCTTGGGCGCGCGGCGCGACGTTCGCGCTTTCTTCGACGCGCTCGTGGGCGATGACGGTGGCGAAGGCGAGCGCCTCTTCGATCGGCTGGAGATAGACGGCGAGCTTGCGCGCGTCCTCGGCGAGTCGACAGGCGTAGTCGAGGGCGCGTGCGCGTGCGCTGCGATCGAGCGGGCCCCAGCCGCGAAGATTGGCGAGCCGCACGAGGTGCGCGTCGAGCGCATGGATGCCGGCGTCGTTGCGATCGATCTCGGAAGGAATTTCGACTTTAACTCGGAAAAATGCGGAGAAATCGGGATCAGCGTCGAGCAGCTGGGCGTAGAGATCGTGCGAGCCGACGAGCACCACCTTGGTGCTGATGGGGCAAGGGCGCGGCCTCAGCGTCGTCGCGTAGAGCCCCATCGGACCGATCGGATCTTCGTGACCGACGGCGCGTGCGCGGAGGACGCGCTTCAGGCGATCCCAGGCGAGCGCATCGCCGAGGAGGTCGCGCGCGCGAAGGACGAGAACCCCGCCCGAGGCCTTGTGGAGCGCGCCGGCGCGGATGCGGGTGAAATCGCTGACGAGCGCGCCGAGGCGCACGCGACGTTCGAGGAAGCCGAACAGATTGGCGAAGGTCGGGTTGTCCTCGTAGACGACGGGCGGCGAGGGCGCCTCGATGTCGATCGGCTCTTCGGGGCTCGCGTCGCCTTCTTGCAACGCGGCCTCGATGCGGTCGTCGATGTGCGAGACGAAGACGTTGACCGCGAAGCGCGAGAGGCGCGTCGCGATCTCGGGATCGGTGCCTTCGTCTTCGTCGCTGCGCGAGGCGTTGCGCGGACGAGGCGCGGCGGCGGCGCGCAGATCGTCGAGGGATGCGGCCAGCTCTTCGATCACTCGTTCGAGCCAGACGCGCGCCTCGGGGAGCCCGCCGAAGCGGGCGAAGAGTGGCGCGGCCTCGGCTTCCATCAGCTCGCGCGCGACCTTTTCTTCGAGCGCAGCGCCTGCTTGCTCGAGCTCGCGGGTGCCGGCGCGGACCTTCTCGGCGGCACCTTCGATGGCCGACGAGAGCTTCTCCTCCGCCTCGGTGAGCGACTTCTTCGTCGACTCGTCGAGCACTTCGAACTGCTCGGCGGTGACCGGCTTGCCGTGGAGGATGGGGAACGTCTGCACGCCACCGGAGATGGTCTTGATGCCGAAGCCGAGGCCCTTCGCCAAGCCCTCGAGGCTGTTCAAGGCCTCGCGGTGACGTTGCTTCATCTCGCCTTCGAGAGCGTCACGCGCGGCGCGGAGATCTTGATCGCTCTCGATCGCCGGGAGGCGGGTCTTCACGGCGTCGAGGAGCCCTTCGACGCCCGCCTCGAGCTCGCGTGCCATGCCCGGTGGCAAGAGAATCGGGCGCGGTGAGCTCGGACGATCGAAGTCGTGGACGTAGACGACGTCGTTCGGAATGCCGCGACCGGCGAGGCGACGACGGGCGCGCGCGACGACCGCGTGGAGAACGTCGACGTCGTCGGCAGCTTCGACGAAGACGTGGAACCACGGATCGCTCGAGAGGATGCCTAGATCGAGCGCGCGCCTCGGCGTCGCCGGCAGGAGGCGGAACAAATCGGGCTCGTCGTCGGCGCCCTCGACCAACTCCGGGAGCTGGTTCGGGTCGTGCCGCACGGTGGTCTGCACGGCGCTGACGCGGAGCTGATCACGGATGCGCGCGGCGCTCTCGGCGATGGTGGGGACGGCGGCCTTCTCTTGCGGCGCTTCAGTCACCGTCTCTGTCTATCACACCCCAAACGGGCAGCCTGGGGTCAGATGCCGCAGCGGGCCGCGAGCCGGGCGAGGGCGTCGAGCCGCTTCTTGCGCGCCTCGGCCAGCGCGTTCACCTCGCGCATCATCGAGAGGTGCTGAACGTCGCGCTCGTCGCCGAAATGGCGATTGAGAAAGACGATCGCTTCGGGCGCGCGTGAGCGGGCGAGCTTGATTCCGGTGCGCACCGTGAAGGGCCCGGCGAACGAGAGGATCAAGGACGCGAAGCCGGCGAGCTCGCCGTAGCCTTTGGCGAGCGCGCGCGACTCCTTCGTCGCTTCGAGCGCGAGCTTGAGGAGTGGCCCGTCGGCGAGGAGCGCGTCGATGGTGCCGCTCGTCCGGAGCGCGAGGAGCAGTGGAAAGAACGCCAACGTGGTGGCGACGTTGAGGCCGGCGGCGTCTTTGGCGGTGACGACGGGGAGACCGGCGTCGTGGAAGAGCGCGACCAGTTGCAGGGCGATCGGTGCGTGCGGATCGCCCGGCGGACGAGCCTCGATCACCGTCGGTGAGCTCCGCGGCGTCCAATAGCGAACGTGTCGCTCGTGCGCTTTGTCTCCTTCGCGCGACGAATCGGGCTCGTATCCGGCGACGCCCGGCATCCCCACGATCAACCGCGCACCGAGCTTTTCGCGGGCGCGCGCGAGGAGCCCTGGCAAGAGCGGGGTCAAGGTGACGATGCAGCGATGCGGTGGGCCTCCCACGGCGAGTCGATCGAGCAGCGCGTCATCGAGCTGATCGACACGCACCGTCACCATCACGACGTCGGCCTCGGCGGGGATCTCGAGGTACGAAGCGGGCGCGTCGTGGAACGATGCTTCCGGAGAGTGCGGATAGGCGAGCTGCGTTTTCAGGCGTCGCGGCGCACGTGCCAAGTCGCGGACGACGAAGCACACATCGACCTTGCCGGTGCTGGCGAGGCGTTGCGCGTAGATGGTGCCGAGCGCGCCTGCTCCGACGACGGCGATGAGCATCCCTCGGCGACGATACCAGAGAGGCGTCCGTTATCAGTGGATCATCCTGTCCGCGGACGTCCCACGCTCACCGCGAGGATGCGGGCGCGTAAGGTATCGACGTGCTCCAACGCCTCACTCCCTCGATCTATGCGCACTTCGGCGTCCGCATCGCGGGTCTCGTCCTCCCTCTCTTCGGTTGCGGCAGCGCCGCCGACAACTTCAACGACGACGATGCGGGCGTCACGAGCGACGACGGCGTCGACAGCGGTGTCGGCTACGACGCGCAGTTCGACACCAAGCCGTCTCTCGACACGCGCCCGTCGGCCGACGTCGTCGTCGATGACACCGGTTCGAGCAGCGATACTGGGCCCGGCACCGACACGGGCTCGAGCACCGACACCGGGCCCGGCACCGATACCGCGATCGTCGACAGCGGCACGCTCGACACCGGCACGCTCGACACCGGCATGCTCGACACCGGAATGGATGCGCCGGTCGATGCGCCCGCCGATTGCAGCGGAACGCCGCTCGCGATCGATCCTTCGGCGACGCTCGATCCCCTGAAAAATGGGCCTCTCAGCGTCGGTCACAAGACGTTCGTGGTGCCGAAGCTGAACACGCTGACGTCGGTCAACGTGCGGGTCACCTACCCGACCAACACCGACGGTACGCCCCACGCGGGCAAGCACGCCTGGGTGATGTTCCACCACGCGGTCCACGGTCCGTACCCCGGCGTCGTCTACGACAAGTACGACGGCATCTTCGATCGCTGGGCGTCGCACGGCTTCATCGTCTTCTCCATCGACGGCGCGCGCGTCTTCTTCCCGACCGCGTCCGGCAGCGGCCTCAGCTGGACCCAGCAGCAGACGGTCGCGCAGATGATGAACGAGGCGATCACGTATTTTCTCGATCAACAGAAGACGCCGACCTTCGAGCTCGCGTGCCGTCTCGATGCCCGTCGGCTCGCCGTTTCGGGTCACTCGCGTGGTGGCGGCGCGGCGCTGCTGGTGCCCACCGTGCGCACCGACGGCGCGCTCATCAAGGGCTACGTCGGCTTTCAACCGGTCGATCCAGAAGCCCTCTCGCCGCCCGCTGGCTACACGATTCCTGGCTTCGACATCCCCGAGCTGTGGCTCGACTCGGCGCTCGACGGCGACGTCGTCTATCCGATCAGCGCGCTCCAATACAGCCGCGCGCGCTCGCAGGCGACGCACGTGACGATCCTCGGGAGCAAGCACACCTACACGCTCGATACGCCTTTTCCCGACCAGGGAGGCACCACGGCGACGATCACGCCCGACGAGCACAAGGCGGTGTGCAACCAATACGGCGTCGCCTTCCTTCGCGCACGCGTCCGCGATGCATCCCCCGATGTGAACGATCTCAATCGCGTGTTCGGCCCGGGAGGCATGACGACGACCGCGAGCTCGGGCAACGTGACGCTGCGTTGGAAGACGCCGATCGCCAGCGTCTACGCTGCGCGCTTCGACGAAGCGACCGGCGCGGGGCCTGGAAAGACCGACGCCGGCGACGCCATCACCACCGAAGGCAGCGTCGTCGCCACCAGCTACGAGACGTACACGACGTCGGTGGGCGGCGGCGGCGAAGGCGCGATCGCGAAGCTCATCCACTCGGTGCAATTGACGTGGGGAGGAACCCTCGGCGCGCTGGTGGTGCCCCTGCGCGCGGGCGCTCTCACGAGCAAGACGGCCGTGGCCTTCGAAGTCGCGAACCCGAGCACTCCCGCGGTCGACAGCGGCACGAGCCAACTCGCGGTCGAGATCGTCGACAGCCTCGGCGGCAAGTTCACCATCGACGTCGACGCCATCGTCGGCGCCGGATGGCACTTGCGACCGCATCGCCTCTCGGGCGCGTACTTGCCACTGGCGAAGGTCACCGGCGTCGATCTCTCGCGGGCGACGGCGATTCGCTTCGTGCCCAAGACCGGGACGACGGGCAACGCCCTCCTCGATCTCGTGCGCATCGAATAGCCGCTGAAGTTGCGGCTAGAGATACCCGCTCATTCCGAACCAGAGATGGATGGACGAGTAGGTGCCCGAGGGAGCGTCGCGGCTCGTCGTCTGGCTGCCCGAGCCGCTGCTCGACGAATAGTTGTCGGTGTTCTCGGTGCCGGCGGAGACGACGTGATCGTACGAGAGCCCGGTGAGGATGTTGAACGAAGTGGTGATGCGGATGATGCCGACGACCTCGGGCGAAATCGTCGTCGCATGCACCGAGGACTTGTCGCCGTAGTCGCCCGACTCGGTGACCGACCCGCCGAGGAACGAGACGCCGAGACGAGGGACGACGTCGAAGTAGTCGTTGACCGGGATGCGGTACGCGATGCGCGGCGCGAAGAGGTACGCGCTCAGCGTCCCGCCGTCGCGCGAGCTGTTGCCGTTGGCACTCTCGGACGAGAGGTGGATGGTCGTGAAGCCGAGGGCCGCACCGAAGCCGAACCCGTTCGGGAGATACACGTCGAAGCCGATGCGAGGCATCGAGAGTGGATCGTGGACCGCGCCGGCGACGTTGAAGAAGGTCGCGCCGACGCTCGATGAGTTGTCCGGCTTCGCGGTGACGTGGGAGAGGCCAGCGACGCGCTCGATCGACGGGGACAGCTTGAGGCCGTGGTCGTTGTCGTCTTGCGCGAAGGCCTGCGTAGCGCCCATGACGGACGACGCGACCAAGAGGGAGATGAAGAGCTTGTTCATGGAGCCGCCCCACAGCAACGCTCGTGCCCGCAAGAAACGAGGTGCGCCTCCGCATGAAATCGAGGCGAGATGCGGGCACCATGAACCGGCGAAGGGGGCAGACCTCGACACGAATGTCGTATCGACGCGACACCAGGCCCACCTGCGCCAAGCTGCCAGCGAGGGCCGCTTGACGTCGAGCAAGCCGACAGCGAGCGTGACCGCCGTGCTCGCTCGCGAGGTCTATGCGCAACCGGCCATCGACGTCGCGCGGGCGCTCCTCGGTTGCACCCTCGTCCACGTCGACGACGGCGTGCGCCGGGGCGGGCGCATCGTCGAGACGGAGGCCTACCTCGGCCCCCACGATCGCGCGTGTCACGCGTCGAAGGGACGGAGCGCGCGTACCGAGTCGATGTTTCTCGAGCCCGGACACGCATATGTATATTTGATTTATGGAATGTACGACTGCTTCAACGTCGTCACCGATCGCGTCGATTATCCCGCTGCGGTGCTGATTCGCGCGCTCGCGCCGCTCGAAGGCTGCCTCGGGGACACCGATGGACCCGGCAAGCTGTGTCGCGCGCTGCGCATCACGCGTCGCCACGATCGCCTCGATCTCGCGAGCCCGACGTCTTCACTCTTCCTCGAGGCCGGCCCGCCGCCTGCGCACATCGATCGCGGTCCGCGCGTCGGGGTCGACTACGCCGGGTCATGGGCTCGGCGACACTTGCGCTTCTGGGCTCGGCGCGACCCGTGGGTGTCGGGAGTCTCCGCGGCGATCCGCCGCCTCCGTAGCCGCGGATGATCCAACTCGACGCGGGGGTGCGGCAACTTGCCGCGCAAATCGCTCGGGAAAGTCCCTGTTTCGCCCTCGCCCTGGGCGGCGCGCGGTCCTTCATCTGCTAAGCGTCTCCCTCCCGATGAACCCGGTCGTTTCCGCCTCCGCACCCGAGCCCACCGCCGCACGTCCGCGCGCCGGTGTTGGGCAGGTCGCGCGCGATCTCGTGGCGTTGACGAAGCCGCGCATCACCCTCGTCGTCCTCATGACGGCGGCGTGCGGGATGAAGCTCGCCGGTCACGCCTCCGGGCGCACGTGGCTCCTCGCGATGGTCGGCACCGCGCTCATCGTCGGCGCCGCCAACACGCTCAACATGTGGCTCGAGCGCGACGTCGACGGGCTGATGGAGCGCACGCGTCGTCGCCCGCTCCCCGCCGGTCGTCTCTCGCCGAGCACCGCGCTCGTCTTCGGCATCGCGCTCGCCATCGTCTCGCTGCCGATTCTCGCGATCGGCGTCAACGCGATGACCGGGCTCCTCGGCGCCGTCGCCCTCGTCAGCTACGTGCTGATGTACACCCCGATGAAGCGCCACTCGCTGCGCGCGCTCTGGGTCGGCGGCATTCCGGGGGCCATTCCTCCGCTCCTCGGCTGGGCCGCGGTCACCGGCAGCATCACCGCGCCGGGGCTCTCGCTCTTCGCGGTGCTCTTCGTCTGGCAGATTCCGCACTTCATCGCCATCTCGGTCTTCCGCGCCGACGACTACGCGCGCGCCGGCCTCAAGGTCGTTCCGGTCGAGCTCGGTGAGCAGAAGACCAACGCGATGATGCTCCGCTATGCGGTCATCCTCTTCGCGCTCACGTACTGGCCGTTCTTCGCCCACGTCGGTGGCTACGGGTATCTCGGCATCGCCACGCTGCTCGGCGTCGCCTTCGTCGCCGCGTGCGCCGTCGGTTATCGCAAGAAGACCGCAGACGGACAGAGGAATCGCTGGGCGCGTGGCGTCTTCGCGTTCTCCATCCTCTACCTGGTCGCACTGTTCGTCGCGCTCGTCGCGGGGGCGTAGTGTCCGAGCCGGGCGAGCCGAGCGAGTCGCACGAGCCGAGTCCGAGCGCGGCGAGCGATGGTCCGCTCGTGTCGTCGCCGCTGGCGCCGCCGGCTCGCAAGATGCCTTGGCAGGTCTATTTCTTCGGCGCCCTCGCCTTCGCGATGCTGGTGTTCCTCTTCGTTCGCCTCCGCAAGCAGGCGCCCGATCTCCCCCGCTACGGCCAAATTCCAGCCTTTTCGATGCGTGATCAACACGGCGCGCCGGCCGGCGGCGACACCTTGCGCGGCAAGCCGTTCATCGCCGACTTCATCTTCACCTCGTGCAAGGTCTCGTGCCCGACGCTGACCGCGCGGATGAAGAGCGTGCAAGACAAGCTCGTCGAGGGAGGCCTCGAGGGGAAGCTGCGGCTCGTCTCGATCAGCGTCGACCCGGAGCACGACACGCCCGAGGTCCTTCAGACCTACGCCACCGGATGGAAGGCGCGGGAGGGGACCTGGCTCTTCCTCACCGGCAAGAGCGAAGAGCTCGACCGCATCGTCGTCAAAGGCTTCAAGCTCCAGTACGAAAAGGCGCCCGACAACGTCGGCATCGTCAACATCATGCACGGCGACTGGTTCGTCCTCGTCGACAAGGACGGCGTCATTCGCGGCTACTACGACACCACCGTCCGCGAGCGCTTCGATCAAATCCTCGTCGACGCCAAACGACTCAGCGAAGGATGAAGTGATGAGCGCAGTGACCACCGAAGATCGCGGGCGCGATCGCACGTTCTTCTTCTTCAACGCCGCGCTCTCGATCGCCGCGCTCTCGTTCCTCGCCTACATCCTGCTCTTGCGTCGTGGCAGCAACGCGAGCGGCCTCGACCTTCGCTTCATGCCCGCGGTCAACGCCGCCTTCAACGCCACCGCCGCCACGCTCCTCACGTGCGGCTGGATCTCCATTCGCCGCGGCGCCCGTCGCGCGCACAAGTACTTCATGGTCTCCGCCTTCGCGGCGTCGAGCCTCTTCCTCGTCGGCTACCTCGCCTACCACTACGTCCACGGCGACACGAAATTCGCAGGCACCGGCCCCATCCGCACCGTCTACCTGCTCATTCTCGCCTCGCACATCATCCTCTCGGCGGCGATCGTCCCGCTCTCGCTCTCGTCGTTCTACTTCCAGTGGAGAAAGCGCTGGGAGACGCACCGCAAGGTGGGGAGAGTCGTCTTGCCGATTTGGCTCTACGTGTCGGTGACGGGGGTGGTGATCTATTTCATGTTGCGGGGGAGCTTGTCCGCGCATTGAGCGTCGGTGCGAACCTCGCGTAGTGTTGCTGCTCCGTGTTTGCCGGTCGCCTTCGTAACCTTCGCAGCGTCGTCGTCACCTCGCTCGTCGTCGTCGCCGGCGGCGGCTGTCTGCTGTTCACGAGTGCGGCGCGCGCGGACGAGGTGACGAGCGAGACGATGCGGTTCGCGGAGGACGAGCTCTCCGAGGCCGAGCTGCACCTCGCGGAAGGCGGCGTCGATTGCGCGACGATGTGCAAGGCGCTGCAGTCGATGGTGCGCGCGGCCGATCGTATTTGTGCGATCGCCGCCACGGGAGACGACGCCGATCGGGCCCGTTGCACGAAGGCTCGCGAGCGCGTGGCCGAGGCGACGAAGCGGGTGCTCGCGGCCTGTCCGGCGTGCGAGCCGGTTCCTCCGAAGGCGCCCTCGCCGGCGAGCACCAGCACCGCGCCGCCGCCACCGACGTCGATCAGCGGCGTCGCCAATGCGCCGGCGCCGAGCGAAGACGCTGTCTACGCCGAGCGCGTGACGACGGCCGGCGTGTCGGGAAGGCGTGCGCGATTCACCGTCACGTTCTCGCCCTTGCAGCTGGTGCTACCGCCCGTCTTCGCGCACGTCGCCGTCGAGGCGAAGCTCTTCGATGGCGTCTCCCTCGCGCTCGGCGGCGGCTTCGGCAAGCTCCCCGCGCGGGCACCGAACAACGACATCTCCGCCAGCTCGTATTCGGTTTCCGGTGATTTCCGCGGCTATCTCGGCGGCCGATTCGACGGCGCCTACCTCGCGATCGCCGGCCAATACTTCCACGCCACGCTCGATTCCGAAGCGCACCTCAAGTCGAGCCTCTCGCCGATCCCCGGCGTCACCACCAACTTGGTCCTCGGCTGGAAGCTCATCACCTCCTCGGGCTTCACCTTCGAGACGCGCGCCGGCTTGGGCATCGTCTTGAAGGACGAACGCCACGCAGGCTCGCCGTCGAAGAACGCGCTCTTCCCTGTTTGGGACATGCGCGTCGGCTGGTCGTTCTAAGGCTTCATCGCCACGTACGGCTTCGGCTTCTCGCCGACCGGATGGAGTGCGCGCGTGACGTGCTCCGCGAGCAGCTCGACCGTCGCGCCCGCGAGCTCCGAGAGTCGCCGTTCGATCTCCGCGACGTGCTCCGTCGCGAGCGCGCGCCCCTCCGAGACGCGCAACACGTATCGATCGACCGTCAACTGTTCGAGGACGTGCTCACGCACCGGGAGGCGCGCGAGGAGAGGTGCCAGCGGGCCTGGTGCGAACGTCGAGCCCGTCGGCGTCACGAAGTGCACGTTCGTTCGGCCGAGGAGCGCGGTGATGAGAGGTCCGCGGAGGCCACACGCGCACGCGCCCGAGAGAGCGCTGAGCTCGCCGAGATCGCCGGGTGCATAACGTATCAATGTGAATGAGGGGGCCGCGACCGGGGTGAGGAGAAGCTCGCCGCTGGTGGTCGACACGTGCGTCGCGCCGCTCAAGAGATGAAAGCCCTGCCCGAGGCGACAAGAGAGCCCGACGACCGAGATTTCCTGGGTCGCGTAGTACTCGACGACGGCGGCGCCGGTGGCTTCGGCGATCGCTTGCCGGAGTGAGCTCGGCAGCGCGAACGCACCCGAGAGCACGAGCGAGGGGCGGGCGCGTGGTGGGAGATCGAGGCGGGCGAGGGGAGCGAGCGAGTCGGGGTCGCCGGTGACGATGCGAGGGCGGAGCTCGAGGAGCGTCTCGCGGAGGGCCCGATCACCGCGGGTGATCGAGCGCTTCGAGAGACGTACGCCGTGAAGAAGAGGGAGCGCGACGTCGTACTCCGGGCGATGGCCGAGCGTGTCGAGGAGGAGGACGCCGCGTGGTGAACGGGGCTCGAATTCGCGGCGTCTGGTGTAGGCGAGGGTGAAGTCGAGGAAGGCGCAGAACCAGGCGACGGTGCGCGGGTCGCGGAGGTAGGCGACGGGCGCGCCGGTCGAGCCGCTGGTGCGACCGAGCCAGGCGCGGGCGAAGAGAGCTTCGTCAGACGGTCGGATTGGGTGAAAGAGAAAAGGGGCGATGCCCTCACGCGCGAGCTCGGCGCGCGTCGTCGGCGGAATGGCGGCGAAGGCGCGCGGATCGCGGAGATCGTCGCGACCGAGCGCGAGGCGACGGAAGAGCGCTTGGTAGTAGGGGACGCCGTCGTAGGCGCGCAGCAACGTCGGGACGACGTCGAGGTTCGGTGCGCTGCCGCGAAGTTGAGAGAAGAGGCGGCTGCGACCGCGACGTACGAAGGGGCCGAGCGCGCTTCGCTCCCATCGCGGATCATCGAGAATTCGTGCCGGTTCGACGAGCGAGGAGGGGGCTGCCGTCGCGAGGTCGCTCTCGGAAGTGCTCACGGCTCGGGGAGCGTGGCGCGAATCGCGTGGGTGATGTCGAGGGCGCGACGCTCGGCGCGCCTTGCGACCGGGTCGAGCTCGACGAGGCGCTCGGCCGCCTGCGCTGCGGTCTCGACGACGCCGCCGAAGACGAGGTCGACGCCGAGGCGGGCGGCGAAGAGGCGCAGCATCATCTCGTGCGGCGGGCCGCGGAGGTCGGTCTCGCCGTCGAAGGCATGTGCGGTCCTCGCGGCGGCATCGAAGAGCGTCACGTCGACGAGCGTGGCGGGCGGCACCGAGGCAGCGAGCGCGTTCGCGAGCCGCGCGGAGAGCCGCAGGAGCTCGGCGCGTACTTCCTTCGAGCTCTCACGATCGTTCGACAAAACAGCCGTCATTCGCACCACGAAGGTTTGCGCCAAGGGCGAGAGCTCGGCGAGCGAGACGACGACCTCACGGACGATGGCGTCGTCGTCGGATCCGTGCGCCAACCTCGCGGCCTGCTTGGCGGCGTGGGAGAGGGCGTCGAGAGTGTGCGTGAGGGTCGAGGCGTCGAGCTTGGTCGCGAGCTCGAGCGACAGCGGTGGACGACCCTTGCGTGGTCCGTGCAGCGCCGCCTCGACGGTCTCGATCGGGAGCGGCTCGCTCATTCGCGTTGTGCGCTCGCCTGCGCCTCTGCCTCGCGTGCGGCCTCTTTGGCGCGCACCTTGGCTGCGTGCTCGGCGAGGACGCTGCGCTCGATGGCGAGCCGTTCTTCGTCGATGCGAATGCGTCGGTAATCGAGCTTCGAAAGCGCGCGCAGTGAGCGCTCGGGCGTCTCGACCTTTCCTTTCGCCGAGATGGGGAGACCGAGCGCGTCGGCATAGGCGCGGGCCAGCTCTTCGCGGCGGAACTCGTTGGAGAGGGCGATCGATCGCGGGAGATAGCTGCCGATGTCGCGCGCGGGGGTGACGACGATGCGTCGCGCAGCGTGTGCGAGGGCTGCTTCGATGGAGACGCTGGCGATCGCCTCGCGATGGATCGTCCGCGCACGCTCGCGAACGGCGGCGGCGATTCCCCGTGCATCTCCGAGGAGCGTGACGAGGAGATCGAGGAGTCCTTCGTCGCCGAGGAGCGACGCCAAGTGCGGGACGATGCGCGCTTCGACGACGACGATGCCGAGGTCGGCGAGCGTGTCGCGTGTGCGGCTGACGAGGACCTGACGTTCGACGGCGTCTCTCGGCGCTGGTTTGGTCGCGGCGACGCGGGCGAGCGTGGCCAGCGCCTCGTCGAGCGGAAACGGCGGCTGCGCATCCACGCGCTCATCGTACGTCATCTCGTACGTGATCGCTGCGCCCCTTGCCTGCCCGGCGCCGAAGGCCGTTCCTTGCGAAAGAGCGCCTCGCCGAGCGAGCGCGCGGCGTTGGCGATTCCGGTCCAGCCGGCGACCGACACCACCTCCATGCCCATGTCGATGAGATGGTCGGCGCCGCCACCGATGGCGAGGAGACCGGTGAGACCGCCGGCGCGCGCGGCGTCGCCGATCACTCGTGCGACGTCGACCGTCGGCGTCGGGCTCGTCGCGTTGTAGAGAAAGTCGGAGTCGGAGATGACGATACGTCGTACGCGGGCGATGCGACGAAATCGTGCGACCGAGCTCGCCAGCTCGTCCCAGGGAAAATCGGTGCCGCCGCCGATGTACTCGAGGAGCGCGCGCTGCGCCGGCTCGGCCGACTTGGTGAACTCTTTCATCACCACGCGTTGGTCTTGCGACGAATATTGAATGACGCGCACGCGACCGCCGGCGCGGGTGGCGGCGCGCACGAGGATGAAGCCGGCCTCGATTTGATGGCTGAAATCGAGCTTCGGATCGGGCATCGAGCCAGACGAGTCGATGTAGAGTTCGATCCAAGGCATCTCGCGATCGCCCACCCGCGGCTCGTCGGCGAAGCGCGTGCGCGTGACGGTGTTGACCGAGGGGATGGGCATGCCGCCGGCACGGGTGACCGATCCGATCCAATCGATGGCCTCGAGATCGTCGCCGAGCTCCCACGCCTCGTGCGGCCCCGGCACCACCAGCTCGCCCGGCTCGAGGGACGCTGGCACCTCGAGCGCGGCGCGTTCCGCTTCTCGTCGATACGTCGCGAGGGCGAGCGCGTCGGGGGGCACGAGGCCTTGCAACTTCAGCTTGGCGCGGACGAGCGGGTTCCCACCGGTGGCCTCTTGCGGAGTGGTCGGCACGCGGCCGGTCTCGATCGCTTCGCGCAACCAACGACGCGCCGCCTCTTCGTCGCTGCGCGGTCGCAGAAGATCGGTGACGTCGTCGCCATCGATGGGGCCATCGCCCATGCCTCCGCGCTCGAAGCCCTCGTCGTTCTCGCCTTTCCCCTGTTTGCCGTCCTCGACGAGGTATGGGCGCAGCGCGACGAGGAAGCGCGAGAGCTGAAGTGGCCTATTTTCGGGGTGCGCGCGCGAGAACTCTCCGGCGGCCCGCGCACGCGCGCGATGATCGGGATCGAGCTTCGAGAGGCGAGCCGACGCGTCTTCGGGGACCATCGCGCCGGGGGCGAGGTTCCACAGCTCTTCGAACATCACGATGTAGAACGCGAACGAGAGGCTCCAACGGTTCTTCCCGAGGGCGCCGAAGATGGCGACGAAGGAGTCTTCGTACTCGTCCGAAAGCTCGTCGTTGATCAAGAGATCGAAGAAGACGTTGAGCACCCAGTCGAAGTTTCCCGCGGCGATCTTCTCCGGCTTGCCCGCGTCGCCGGCGGTCACCAGCAAGTCGCAGAGCACCTCGCGATGGAAGCGTCGCATTCGCCGCGCTTCGCCGTTCGTGTGCGGATAGCGGATGTGGTGACCGACCTCGTGGGCGAGCACGCACGGCAAATGCTCGGAGACGCCCAGCTCGGCCAAACGCCCGAAATTCACGTGCGTTTGGCGCGTCCACAAATCGATGTAGGCGATGGACCCATCGGCATCGTCGATGGCCCGCGGCAACGCCAGGTCGATCGCCTCGCTCCAACGATCGAGCGCCGCGCGCCAAAGGCGGGGGAGATCGGCGGGCGGCGCGGTGCTCACGGAGGGCTCACGATCCGATCGCGATCAGCTCGACGCGTTGGGAGAACCGACGCGCCACCGCGAGCACGCTCGAAGAGGCGGCGATGGCAACGACGCCGCGTGGGTCGATGGCGCCGAGTCGACGTCTCTCGCCCATGCCTCCAGCACCCGCGCCTTCCGTCAGCGTCACCACCCCATCGAGACCGACCGCGATCATGCCGGCGTCGGTCTTGGCTTCGATCGCCAGCCCGCGCGCGGCCACCTTCGGCGCAGGCAGCGATTTGCGGCCGATCAGCTGGGGCGCCGTGCCCACGAGGGAATAGGCGAGCGCGAGGGGACGCGTCCAATCGAAGACGAGACACGTCGCTCCCTCCATCGACAACGCGAAGGGAACGAAGAGCGGATCGGCTTCAGCGGTGGAGATGGAGGTGAGTGGAGCGAAGCGCGTCACTTGCGTCTTGGTCGACGCACGCCGAGAGCCAGCGGCTTCGCGCGGAACGACGCCGAGATCGGCGAGGGCACCGAGGGCGACGATCTCGACCCCTTCTTCGACGATCGCATCGAGGTCATGCGCCAGCGCCGCGGCCACGCTCGCGCCCATCGCCCGCGCAGCGAAGCCGATGTTTTCCCCGAGGTTGAAGAGCGCTGCCAACGTTGGCAGTCGCCTCTCGGGGGGCAGGCGATGGAGCACCTTCGGCACCACGTCGAGCCACACCGTCGGGAAATAACGATCGGGATAGGCGGGATTGTCGCGCCACGCGTCGGTGGAGACGCCGAACATGCGCGTACCGACGGTCTCGAGGTGGAGCCGAAAGAGGTGCGTCAGGAGCCCTTCCCGATCGTCGCTCGGCGGCAGCGCAGCCGCGGTCGGGACGTAGCCCCGCTCGTGGAGATAGGCCGCCACCTCGGGTCGGAAGGCCGCGTAGGTACGGCGTGCGTCGTCGAGGGCGTCGGCGAGCCGTGCGTCGAGCGGCTCAGCCACCTTGACCTCGCAGCCAGAGGAGCTGGTTCTGATAGCGCATGTAGATCGACTTCAAACGAACGAGATCCTCGAATACATAAGGAGTCAATTCACCTTGTTTGGCGAGCGCGGCGATGAGCGCCTGCGCTTCTTTCATTCGCTGCTCGATGTCGGCGGCCGGCACGCCCTCGAGCCCGCGATCGAGCACCTCGGCCAGCTCTTGCGCCGGATTCTGCCGGTCGCGATCGAGCTGATCGTAGGTGGCGACGGCGGTGTCGAACATCCCGCGAATCCACACGATTTTGTCGGAGAGGAGCCGCCGACCGGACTCGGTCTGGAAGAAATCACCGCTCTGGTTGGGGGTG
This sequence comes from Deltaproteobacteria bacterium, assembly GCA_025363655.1. GTDB lineage: Bacteria > Myxococcota_A > Polyangia > Polyangiales > JADJMO01 > JANYDK01. The sequence continues at coordinate 32,495 of JANYDK010000037.1, forward strand.
ATTTTCTCGTGCAGCGCGAAGGGGATGATCTGCCGGAGATCTTGCAGCGACACCTCGACCGCCGCGCCCTCGGTGCCGGCGAGCCGGAGATAGGCCATCGCCTTCGCCAGCTCGAGGATGGTCTGGAAGCTGCGCACCGAGAGACCTTGCTGCGTCTGCGCGCAGAGGTGGCGCGTCTTGTCGAGAGGGCACTGCTCGTTGCACACCTGCGAGAGCGGTATGCCGGCCAGCCGCAGCGTGTCCTTGTTCTTGTATTCGAGCTGCACGCTCGCGCGCTGACAGAACTCGAGCTGGCCGACGAAGAACTCGATGCGGCGGAGGATCTTGGCGGGGATCGGCACCGCGCGAATCTCGGCGCGCAGACGGTCGAGCTCTTCCGGAGTGAAGACGACGTCGGCGGGGACGAGCTCGTTCGGATCTTTTCCCTGCTCGACCCGTTGCAGCAAAACGCCGAGAAAACGCGAGTTGAACGGCATCGCCTTGATGGTGATGTCGATGCGATCTTTCAGCGCTTCGATCACTTGGAACGTGCCGCCGCCGACGTCGTCGTTGGCGGTGAGAAACCACGCCGCGTCCTTCGCTTCGACCACTTGATCGAACATCTCGGCGTAGCCCTCGGCCATCAGCGAGAGGAGCGCCGACTGCGTCTTGGTCGGGATGCGGTTGTACTCGTCGACGATCTTCACGCGCATCGTCAGCCAGCGACGCCAGCTCACCGTGACGTCTTCGAGCGACTTCGCCCCCATCATCGCGCTCGGCAGCGGCGTGCCGAGGAGGTCGGCGATGGTCAACTGCGGGTGACCATGTTGCACCGAACGGCGCACTTCTTCGTAGGAATAGCCCGCGAGAATACCCATCAAAATGGCGGTCGCCGTCTTCCCCTTGCCCGGCCCGCCGACGAGGAGCGCGCGCCTTCGGGTCGCGAACGTGAGGAGCGGCAAGAGCACGTACGAGCAGAAGCTCGCCTCGGTCGGGAGCTTCACCTCATCGCCGTTGGGGAACGCGAAACGCGGCGCCAAAGGCTCGCCGAACTCGATGTCGTAGTAGGGCGCGATGATCGCGTTGTTGACGATCCAGTAGTAGGCCTGGCGAAGCTTGGCCGCGAGCGCAGGGCCTTCGCGCGCCGAGAGCTTGAGGTCGAGGTGCCCTTCGACGTGCGCGCGTCCACGGAAAATGGTCCAGAAATTGGCCGGATCGGTCATCGTGGTGGGCGCGAGCGTATCACCCGGCCGCGCGTCGGGTTTATCCTCTCTCCATCACCATGATGCGTTCGCTCTTCGCCGTCGGTGTGGCAGCGTCGCTCTTCGTCGCCTCTACCGAGGCATCGGCGGCGGATGTCTCACCGGCAGGTGGCTGCTGTAAGCGCTGTTCCGTGGCGCCAAACACGAGCAACACTCTCGGCGCGTTCTGCCTCGCGCTCCTCGTGCCGCTCGTGTTGCGCCGCCGTCGCTGAGCGCTTCCCCCGAAGGGTCTTCACGGCATACGCTGACTTCCGGAGGGCTCGCGATCGATGGCGGCGAAGAAGACTCCGAAGCGACGCGCTCCCGTGAAGAAGGCGACGAAGAAGCCGATCGCGAAGAAGCCCGTCGCGAAGACGAGGCCTGTCGCGAAGAAGAAGCCTGTCGCGAAGAAGAAGCCCGTCGCGAAGAAGCCCGTCGCGAAGAAAAAGCCGGTCGCGACGAAGACTGCGAAGAAGCCGGTCGCAGCGCCCAGGCCGGCGCGGCCGAAGATTCTGCGACGTGGAGCACAGTCTGGCGTGCATCGCGCGGCTTCGTTCGATGAGGCGCCGGTCTCGTCACGGCCGGCGCCGACGCTCGCCGATGTGCGCGCCTCGGCCGAGGGAGGGCTCGCCGAGGCGCAATTGGAGCTCGGTCGCGACCTCTTCTGGTCGGAGGACGGTGATCCGCTGGAGGCCGTGCAGTGGCTCGAGCGCGCGTCGGCGACGTTGCCCGAGGCGCTCTACGTGCTCGGTTTCATCTACTACCAAGGGCGCGGGCTGGTGCTCGCCGATCCAGCGCGTTCGCGATCGTTGCATCACGCGGCTGCCGACGCCGGCATCGCCGACGCTCAGTTCGAGCTCTCGATCTACCTCGACAAAGGCATCGGCGGCGCCGTCGATCGCGAGGGCGCGCGCGTGTGGGAGCGACGCGCGGCCGAGCAGTCGCATCCGCGAGCATGCCTCAACCTCGCGGTGTGGGCAGCGACGGGAAAATACGGCCCCGTCGAGATGGAGCGCGCCGTCGAATGGTACGGGCGCGCGGCCGACAACGGCAGCGCCGAAGCGGCTTCACGCCTCGCCATCATGTATCTCCACGGCGTCGGCGTGCCCAAGGACGAGGAGCGCGGACGCTCGTGGTTCGAGCACGCGGCCTCGCTCGGGTACGACTGGACGACGCGGATGAAATAGTCGCGCCGAGGAGACGGACCCTGCCGCGGAACCTTGATAGGCTCCCGGAATGTCGCGTCTTTCCCGCTTCGGCGTGCTCGTGCTCGCGTGTCTCGCCGCCTCCTCGCTCGCGCCTCGCGCCGGCGCCGACCTGATTCCTCCCGAAGTCAGCGGCTGCAGCGGCAAGAGCGCCGGCGACGGTTGCAAGATGGACGGCGGCGGCAGCGGGAAGTGCGCCAAATCGACCTGCAGCAAGCTCGATTACAGCCAAGGCACGCCGCCCAAGTCGAAGACCTACGACTGCCTCAAGTGCGCGACAGGCGCAGCGCCGACGCCCTCACCGGTCCCCTCGCCCGCTCCGTCCCCCGCGCCTTCCCCTGCGCCTTCCCCTGCGCCTTCCCCCGCGCCTTCCCCCGCGCCTTCCCCCGCTCCGTCCCCCGCTCCGTCCCCCGCGCCTTCCCCGACGCCGGCGCCGAAGACCGCTCCCTCTTCGACCGACGCCGCCAAAGACGGTGGAAGCAAGGGCTGTTCGATGGATTCGACAGGCGTTGGTTCGTCGTCGACTTGGGCGTGGCCTTGGGTCGCCGCGGCCGTCGTCGTCTTCGTTCGTCGACGCCGTGGCGAAGGCCGCGGCAAAATCGAGTGAATGCGGCGGCGCGCCGTCCGTCAGGGTAACCTGAGCCTCTCCATGCATTTGGTCCGGGTCTTCTCCGCCATCGTCCTCGCGCTCGGGGTCTTGGTGTTCGCTGCCTGCGGACGGTTCGCGCAGTGCGAGGCGCAGGACGCCAACGGCTTCTCGACCACCTGCTCCGGCCCCGCCGGCTACGTGTGGACCGGCCACGGCTGCATCTGGACCCGCGCCTGCAACTGCACCGGCGACGACTGCGGCACGCTCTACCAAAGCCAGGAAATCTGCGAGACGACGCACGCGCACTGCGGGCCCTGAGCCCATCGTCGCTCAGCGATAGACGAAGCGCTCCGCATCGAAGTCCGAATAGGTGTGCGCTCCCCCGCTGCCGCGTTGCAGATGGCAGGGAGCAGGCGGGATCGGCGTGCAGGTGACGAGGAGCGACTGCGCCTTGCTCCAGGCCTCGGAATGAAACGAGAGCTGCGCCGAGGCGAGTGTCTCGAGAACGCCCCGCGAGACCGTCAGGAGATCGAAATAATCGCGTCCGTCGGCGGGGCTCGTGAGCTTGTCGAAGGTGACGGCGCGGATGACGAGATCGGGAATCGCGCGATCGTGGACCGCGTGCGTGGAGAACGAGAGGAGCTCGCTGGTGCCGGCGTCGCCCTTTTCGTCGCCCTTTTCGTTGAACGCAGTCTGCATGATCATCCAGCGCGTCCCGAGGACCACCTCGCCGTTCGCCTCATCGTCGAGCACCGCCAGCGCGTGACGATCGACGCGGTAATTTCCGAAGATCTGCGTGAATGCGAGGTGGACGACGGACTCGGCGGCGGCGTCGGCGTCGAGCTGGACGATCGTCCGCGCGGCCGACTTCAAGGTCGCCATGTGCGCGGTCTGGCGTGCGCGCTCGGGGAAACCGAGGTCGTCGAGGAAGGCAGCGGCGGCGGCGTGATCCGACGAGAGCGACGCCAACAGGGCATCGAGCTTCTCGCCGTGCACCTTCGGAACCTTCCCCGAAGGCGCAGCGATCGTCGGTGCCGGTCCCCACAGCTCGAGCTCGGCGATGCAAGCGTCGTCGACCTTCGTGCCCTTCGTCGACGCGAGGACGCGCGCACGAATCGTCTTGGCGACGGTCCCTTCGGGCAGCGTCAGCGAGGCTTCGCCCTTGCCCGCATCGATCGGCAAATCGAGCTCTTTTCCCGTACCACCGCCATCGAGCACGAGCTGCACCCGGGTGACGCGTCCGTGCAGCGACGCCGACTTCGCGTCTTCGAAGAGTCGCAGCCCGAGGCCCGCGCGGAGTCGTACGCGCGCGAGCGTTTGCGGATTCGCCAGCTCGGCCTCGACCCACGCGTCAGCGGGCTTCGGCGCGCACCATCCCCCCGCGGGGTCACCATCGAAGGCGTGCTCGGCGAAGTGCTCTCTGCCAGGATCGTTCGTCTCGCTCGACGCGCGCGTGATCGCGACGGGAAGGCGCACGAGGGGACGCGGGCCGGACGGGAGGATGGCGCCGCTGCTCGATGGGGTCGCGTTGGAAGTGGAGGCGATACTGGGATTCGTGCTCGAGCTCGGAGAAGGTGCAGCCGTCGGAGCGCTCCCACGATCACACCCGAGCACGACGATCGAGAGCCCGAGTAGGGCACGCATCAGAGGCACGGATCGGGCTCCTTCGCGTCCGCGCCTTCGGCGGTCTCCGACTGCCACTCGAAGCTGCACGCCGCGCCGGAAGGGCGGAGATTGCGGCCGAATTTCCGCCACGGGATGGTGACGCCGCATTCGAGGGTGAAGGTGTAAGTCGAAAGGGAGGTGGTCGTGAGCACCCTAAGGCCCGTCGGGAGGAGCACGAAGACGCTCGGGTCGCACAGCGCCTCGGCGGTCGGCTTCTGCCCGTCCGTAAGCCCATCGTGCTCGGGCAGCCCCCCGGCTGGAACCTCGCTCTTGCACAGCGCCGTCGTCAACGCAGCTGGGTCTTTCACGTCGTCACGCATCAGGCGCGCGAGCGTGATCGGGATCGGATCGCCCTCGGGCTCGAGCCACTCGTAGCTGTTCACCTCGAGCGTGCCGCTGATGTAACCGTCCGGACTGCGGCTCTCGGGTGGCGCGACCACGTAGCTGTCGACGGCCATGCACCACCACGACGCGACGCGGGTGGTGACGACCCCTTCGCTGCACATCTGACGCTCGGTCTTGATGTTGGAGTCCTTCGGCGGGGGAGGCTTCAGGAAGCTGGCGAACCGCATCCCGAGGAGTCGTCCACTGACGCCGAGGTCGAAATCGAACGCGGTCGAGTCGTCTTGCTCGACGATGGAGTGGGTGTTGAGGAGGGGCAGACGAATCGCCGGCCCTGCGAGCGGCAACTGCTGCCCGAGCTCGGCATGGGCCGGCTCTTTCGACGAGCTCGACGGCTTCGACGCCGGCTTCGTCGCGGACGATGACGAAACACTCGCCACGCTCGCGCCGCCCGCAGTCGGCGTCGTCTCGGGCGCCGTCTTCTTGCTGCACGCCATCGGCAAGAGCAGCAGCACACCCCATCGCTCGAATCTCATGCCGACCCCCGAGAGCTACGCCACGATCGGCAAACGACGACGACGCTGGGATTCTTCCTCCATCTTCACGGCGGAGGCAGGCAACGTCACCGTGCCGAGTGCGTCGGGGAGCGGCAAATTCTGCCCTTTTGCGTACACCGGGTGACGACCTTGGGTGCGGTACCACTCGGCGACGGAGGCGTTGGCCTTCATCTTCTCGATGACGTTTCGCCAACCGACGCCGGTGTTGTACGCGCAGAAGCTGATCTCCCCCATCTGCGTGCCGTAGGGGATGATGCACATTTCGGTGCGACGGAAATCGTAGTTGAAGAGATCTTGGAACCACATGCCGGCGACGAAGAGGACGCGCCACTCGAAGTCGCTGGAGTCGCTCTCGTGCTCGCCGACCTTCTTTCCACGCGCGCCGGTCTGGCTGAGGAACTGCTTCACCAAATCGAAGAAGCCGTAGCCGGGAGGCGCCTTCTTGGCGTCGAAGTTCTTCAAGAGGGCGACCACCAGCTCGGCGAGCGTGAGCGCGCGGCCGTGGCTGGCGTCGGTGATGTCTTGCAAGTCGACGAGGAGCTGCTCGAGGTCGAGGAACTTGGTGAGCGGCACCATCTCCTTCGTCCGCTTGTTGACGAACAGCACCGTGCCGATGCCGCAGTTGGGATGACAGCCGCACTTCATCGAGCCCCAGTCGGCGCCTTCGCCGAGGAGCTGATCGGTGACGTCGCTGAAGGGGCCCATCGCCGAGAGCGGGAACCAATCGCGGTGCGGCTCGATGAAGCCGGTCTGCGTCTTCAGGTCGTGCGCGAGGTGACTGAGGGTGTAGCGCTGCGCCGTGCGCACCTCGTCGGTGACGTCCTCGTCGCGACCGGTGAAGCTCACCGGTTGAAAGCTCACGACCGTCACTTTGTCGGCGTTTTCCACGGCGAATTCGACGATCGGGCCGACCTGATCGTTGTTCACGCCGTTGGCGACGGTGACCACCAAGATGACGTCGACGCCGGCGGCGTGCAGGTGCTCGATGGCGCGCTTCTTCACGTCGAAGAGGTTGCCCACCTTGCGATGCGCGTTGGCCTCGTTGGTGACGCCGTCGAACTGCAAGTACGCCATGCGGAGGCCGGCTGCCTTCGCCTCTTTCGCGAACTCCGGCTCTTGCGCGAAGCGAACGCCGTTGGTGGCGCACTGCACCGCGAAATATCCGAGCTGACGCGCGTAGCGAATGGCACGTAAGAAGTGTGGCGAGAGCGTCGGCTCGCCCCCCGAGAACTGTACGCTCATCTGCCGACGTGGCTCGATGGTCATCGAATCATCGAGAATTTTCGCGATTTCGTCCCACTCCAGCTCGTGCACATAGCCGACCTGGTTGGCGTCCATGAAGCACGGATCGCACATCATGTTGCAGCGGTTGGTGAGGTCGACGGTGAGCACCGAGCCGCGGCCGTACTTCACGCTCGACGAGCCGTGATTGCGCAGCTCGCTGACCGGCGCGAGAAAATCGCGTCCCGGATAGAGCCGCTCGATGCGCGCGAGGAACGTCGGGTCCATCGCCATCACGTCCTCGAAGCGCCCGTGCGTCGGACACTCCTTCACCATCCAGATCTTCCCGTCGCGCTCGATGATCTCGGCGCGAATCTCCCCTGGCTTGCCGTCGATCAGCTCACGCAGATCGCGCTCGCCGGCGAGGATGGCAGTGCGCACTTCCTTGACGCAACGCGGGCAGAGTGAATCGGTGGTGCGCGGCCAACCGAGCTGCGGATAGGTGCGCTCGCTCCGACGAAGCAGCGGCGCCGGCGCCCACTTCGGATGCAACGGCGCTCCCGGAAAAGCCTCGTTGAGCTTCTGCACCAGCGGCCAGGCGAGGCTCGCGGCCTTCTGCATCGCGCCTTCGATCGCGAGCGCGAGGCCCGACGCGGCCGTGGGATTTTCCGTCTCGAGGAGGGAGGCGACCCCGACCGAAAAGCGCTTCGCGTCGGACGCCGGAGACCGCATTGGCAGAGGTTCGTGCGCGTTGCTCATCGGGCGGGATGTTGGAGGCGCGGGCGCCCCAGCGCAAGTCACGCGAGGTGTGGCGAACAGCCCCATTGACCCCGGGCTGAGGCCGCGGAACGCAGCCAAAATGCCCCCCGGACCTCGACCAGTGTTTGCCCTTCCCGCGCTCGCGCTCCTCGGCCTCGTCTTGGTCGGCTGCGCAACGACGGCATCGTCCTCGCTGCCGCCCTCCCTCTCGCCCTCGCCCTCGCCACCGCCCTCGGGCCGACGGATGAGGACCATCACGCTGAAAGAGATCGGCACGTCCATCGTCGGCGCCCTTCCGACGGAGGTCGTGAAGCGCATCGTCCGCCAACATTTTTCGGCTCTTCGTCTCTGCTACGAAGCGGAGCTGAAGAAAGACCCGTCCCTCGCGGGGACCGTCTCGACGGCGCTCCTCATCGACGAGGAGGGTGTCGCCACATCGGTGGAGGCCAACGGCGGCTCGATGACCAACCCGGCGGTACGGGAGTGCATCGTCAAGGTGTTCGCGTCGATGTCGTTCCCGAAGCCAGAAGGCGGAAAAGTCAAAGTCACGTATCCAATCGACTTCACGAACCACGATGAGAAGTGATGCACCCGCTCCTACCGTGGCGTTCGAGTGGGACAGGTGTGACCTCGCTGCATTGACCAAGCGCACATAGAGAGGAACGCTGAGTGGATGCAGTCGTCCCTTCGCTACCTCGGCCTCGCCAGTCTCGTTCCCTTCGCGTCACTTTTCGTCGCGTGTGGTCCTGCGCCGACGCCGGCCGTCGGCAAGACGGTGATCGAGAAGAAGATGGCAGCCATCGCCGAGCTCGCCTCGCGCGGCACCTATTTGCCGCCGCCGATCGACGGCATCACGCTCGCTGCGCACGAGATCGATCTCAAGTTGCCGCGCGGGTGCGTGCCGCTCGACGCGCAGGGCATGCTCGGCGCTGCCAAGTTCGTCGACGACGCCGAATCCGAGCTCCTCAGCGCGTGCAACATCGTCGGTGATTCTGGCGGTATCGACGGTATCGACGGTATCGACGGGAAGGGCGGCACGGGAAAGAAGCCCGTCAAGGTGACGGTGGTGCTCATCCGCCATCGCGTGCAGGTCGAGACCGGTGAGGCCGCGGCCTCGGCGCTCCTGCGTTCGCCGGGTGTTCTCAGCGCGACGACCACCACCATCACCGGCTCGGCCAACGCCGGTGGAGGTGCGGCGCTCAGCCCCGAGGTCGTCGTCACGCTCAACGCACCGACGGGTGACGGTGCGCGCCCCGGAACGGCGGTCTGGTACGGCGCGCTCGATGGGCTGTACGTGCTCTATGCCGAGGTCGATGGCGACGCCGAATCGATCGCCGCGTGGGGCGACGCGCTCACCGGGGCGATCATTCCCGGTGCATCGTCACATCCGATTCGCTGGCGTGCGCCGACGGGACTCGCACCCTCACAGTCGGCCTTCGGACCGTTCAAGATGAGGTTGCCCGAAACGCTCTCGAAGGTCTCGCACGACCAGCGCACCTTCAACGAGTTCATCGGCGACAGCCGCGATCCTCTCGATCCACGGGACGGCCAGAAATTCGCCACGCTGCGCGACGAGACCGGATTGGCCGTGGGCGGCAGTGGATTTCGCGTCGCGCCGCTTCCCGGAATCGCTCCCGACGCGATGGGCGTCGCCAAGATGTCGGCGACGGCACGTGGCGGCACCGCTCTCACGACCTCGTTCGTCGATGCGCCCATTGGGAAGATCGCGCGCGTCGATGCCACGCGACCGAGCGGCGATCACGAGGTCTACGCGGCGTTCATGGAAGGCGGTGAGGTGACGGTGATGCACCTCGTCTTCGCGAAGGAGAAGTGGGCAGCGTATTCGCCGTGGGTCGACGCCAGCTTCGCGACCGTGACGTTCGGTGGAGACGACGGTCCGTACTGAGCTCGTGCTAGCGTCGCCGCATGGCGGAGACGAAAGCGGAGAAGCGAATCGCATTGGTCACGGGCGCGTCGGCTGGGCTCGGCAAGGAGATCGCCTGCCTGCTCGCGAAAGACGGCCACGACGTCGTTCTCGTCGCGCGCAGTGAAGACAAGCTCCACGCGCTCGCCGACGAGTTGACCAAGACCCACGGCGTCACGGCGCACGTCGTCGCCGCCGATCTCGCGCAAAAAAATGGGCCATCAGGCGTCTTCGCCGAGACCGAGAAGCGCGGCATCGTCGTCGACTTCCTCGTCAACAACGCCGGCTTCGGCTCCAACGGCGCGTTCCTCGATCTCGATCTCGCGCGTGAGCTCGAGATGGTGCAGGTCAACGTCACGGCGCTGATCGAGCTCACCCATCTCTACGCGGGGCCGATGCGCGCGCGGAAGTTCGGCCGGGTGATGAACATCGCCTCGACCGCAGGCTTTCAGCCGGGGCCGTACATGGCGACGTATTACGCCTCGAAGTCGTTCGTCGTGATGTTCAGCGAAGCGCTGGCCTACGAGCTCGCAGGCACCGGCGTCACGGTCACCTGCCACTGTCCCGGTGCGACCGCGACCGAGTTCGCCAAGGCCGCCGGCAACGACAAAACCAAGCTCTTCGCCAGTGGCGTCGCCGATGCCAAAGAAGTCGCCCTCCACGCGTACCGCGCGATGATGAAGGGTAAATTGCTCGCGGTGCACGGCGCGATGAATTGGATTCAGATGGAATCCCTCCGCATCGCGCCGCGCGCGCTGGTTCGGTCGATCGCCGCCGGTTTGAACAAGGGCTGACCGAGCGCGCTCGTCACCCGCGCCCGCGCTCAGTCCGCGTTCTTGAACTCGATCGGATACGTCACCGCAACCTTGCCACCCTCGGGCTCCGGGTACGACAGCGTGGTGAACACCTTCGTCACGCACGCTTGCACCGTCGCATTCCCCATCGTGCCGCCGCCCGCCTTCACCGCCTCGGGCTCGCCCTTCTCGTTGATGACGAACGACGTCGAAATCGTCCCTTCGAGCTTCGGATCCTTCTTCAGCTCGGCCTCGTAGCAGGCGCGAAAGCGCGGAAAATTGGCGCGGACGATGCGCTTCACGACTTCCGGCGGGAGGCGGCCGGTGATCGCCATGCCGGCCTCTTTCATCTTCACGGTCTTCACTTTGCGTCGCCGGTGCGCGCTCAGTGCGTAGACCACGGTCGCGGCTTTTCCCGCCTCCGGATGGAACGTCAGCTCGGTGCCGGCCTGAACGATGCACGCTTGCAAGGTCTCGCCGTCGAGCGTCCCCCCGACGATTTTCACCGTCGCGTGACCGTCGGCGCCGGTGAGCGTGAGCTGGAGCCCGATCGTGCCGTCGAGGTCCTTGTCGTAGCTCCCCGCCTTGTCGACGCAGGTCTCGAGCTCGGCGAAGCCGTTGCAGATCACCTGCTCGGCCGTCTCGGTCGGCATCCCTTCGACGCGCAACGTCTGACCTCGCAGCTGCACTGCGCGAGGTTTGCCGAATCCTCCGCCGGTGGTGGCGAGGCCGATGCCTTCGCCCCCGCCGAGCCCGCCGAAGAAGCCCAACCCGCCCGCGCCGAAGACGTCGCCGCCATCGGTGAGCGTGCCGAGACCGATGCCGCCGCTCGTCGACGCACCGGCGTCCGAGACCGAAGGGCCGGCATCGGCCGTCGAATCGATGGGCTTCACGAGCGAGCCGTCGATGCAGCGCGCTGCCGTCACCTCGACGACGATGGGCTTCGCGCTGGCACTCGGCTTCGTCGAGGCGACGGTGTCGACGGGTTTGGTGATGTCGCTGCTGTCGCGACCGCGGCAGCCGTCCGCAAAGAAAGCGAGCACGGCGAAGAGAGCGGCGGAGGAGACGAGCGATACGCTGCGCATCGGCCGATGCTCGCACGATTCGCGCGAGCTCGCGTGACCTAGCGCGCGCGTCGTCGGCCGGTGTCGACCTGCGTCGAGGCGCGTCGTCGACCCATGAAGATGGTGTGACGCGCCCGCGAGCCCTCGCGCGCAGGTGTCGTCAGCACCTCGACTTCGAAGCCGCACATCTGCATGCGACGCTCGAAGCGCGCGTTCGGGCCCGACGACCAGATCGCCAAGACGCCGTCCTGCTTCAGCGCGGTGTGGCAAAGTCGAACGCCTGCATCGGCGTAAAGACGCTGATTTTTGGCCTGCGCGAGGGCCGCGGGGCCGTTGTCGACGTCGAGGAGGATGACGTCGAAGGTGCGCGGCGAGCGCTTGAGCAGGTCGAAGACGTCACCGACGACGACGTTGGCGCGTCGATCGCGGATTGGATGATCGTTGAGCTGGCCGAGGTACTGACGGTTCCATTCGACGAGCTCGGGGACCAGCTCGGCGACGGTGACGACGGCGTCCTCGTCCACTCGATCGAGCACCGCGCGGAGCGTGTATCCGAGGCCGAGCCCGCCGACGAGCACCGCGTTCGCTTCCTCGACGCGATCGATCGCTTGCTCGGCGAGCGCCTCTTCCGAGTCGTGCATGCGATTGGACATCAGCACTTGCCCCTGCACGCGCACGACCCACTCGTCGCCTCGTTGCGCGAGGACGAACTCGGTGCCGTCGGCGATCTTGGCTTGGGCGATGGTGATGTACTGGAGCAAGGCCGGTCTCGTAGCATTGGAACGATGCGCCACGCCAGCTTCGTCTGTTTCTTCGGTCTCCCGCTCCTGGTCGTGAACGCCTGCAGCAGCAAGAGCGACGCCGTCGCGGCGGCCAGCTCCGACAGCGGGACCGACGCGGTAGACGCGGCCGATCCGGTCTTCGGCGGCGATCGCCCGGTGGAGGTTCGCGTGCCCGAGGGCTACGATCGGAAGAAGCCTGCGCCGCTCCTCCTCATGCTCCACGGCTTCAGCGCCGGCGCGCTCTCGTTCGAATTCTACTTGAAGATGAGCAGCATCGCCGACGCGCACGGCTTCTTCTACGTCGCCCCCGAGGGCACCGTCGACCACGCCGGCAATCGCTTTTGGAACGCCACCGAGGCGTGCTGCGACGACGATCACACCGGGGTCGACGACGTCAAGTACCTCACCGGTTTGATCGAGGAAATCAAGGCGTTCTACGCGATCGATCCGAAGCGCATCTACGTCCTCGGGCACTCCAACGGCGGCTTCATGGCCAATCGTCTGGCGTGCGATCGCGCGGATCTCTTCGCCGCCGCGGTCAGCCTCGCGGGTGCGGTCTGGCAAGACGTCGGCAAGTGCAAGCCGTCGGCGCCGGTCGGCTTTCTCCAGATCCACGGCACCGCCGACAAGACGGTGCTCTACGCGGGCGATCCTGGCACCCCTCCACTCACTGCGCCGTATCCGGGCGCGGAGCAGACGGTGGCGACGTGGGGGAAGAACAACGGCTGCAGCGACGCGCTCGTCGACACCGGGAAGAAGCTGCACGTCGACGCCGACTTGAAATCGCCCGAGACGAGCGTGCTCGAGCACTCGGGATGCAAAGCCAACGGTTCGGCAGAGCTGTGGAAGGTGGAAGGCGCGCCGCACATCTTCGCCTTCCCGCCCGAGGCCTTGGAGTCGACCTGGAAATTTCTCGACGCACACGCCAAGCCGTAGACCCCCCTACCAGCGACACGCGCACTGCGGTTGTCGCACGAGCACGTCGAACGACGCGCGCGCGGCGTGGGCCATTGGCGCCATCGCCCTGATTTTCGCGCATCGAACGCGACGCGCGCGCACGCGACGTCGACCCGACTAGGGCGCGGTTTTTCGTCTCGCCGAAGATTGCTGCGCAACTTTGCCCTATACTTCGCGACCTCATGGCTGAAGGCTCGTTCGCGCTCGCGCTCCTCGGGATGGCCGAGACGATGCGCATCTCGTTTCCGACCGTCATCGAGTCCGTCATCGGCCGCGGCGCCACCCGCGAGGTCTGCAACGGGCGGCTCGATGCATGGTCGCGTCGCCTGCTCGACGAAGCGAGAATCACTCTCCGAGTGAGCGGACGCGAGGCCGTGCCACGCGACGAGTACTTCGTGGTCATGTCGAACCACCAGTCGCTCTACGACATCCCGGTGCTGTTCCAGTCGGTGCCGCCGACGCTGCGAATGGTGGCGAAATCCGATCTTTTCCGCGTCCCCGTCTGGGGCGCCGCCATGCTCGCGGCCGAGTTCATCTCGCTCGATCGCGACGACAAAGAGCGTTCGCGCGAAGGTCTGCGCGTTGCCCGCGAGCGCATCCGCAGCGGAATCAACGTCTGGATCGCCCCCGAGGGAACGCGCAGCCCGAGCGGCAAGCTCGGACGCTTCAAGGGGGGAGGCTTCAAGCTCGCCTTCGACACCGGCACGCGCATCCTTCCGGTCACCATCGACGGCACTCGCAACGTCCTCGCGGCCAAAGGTCGCCACGTGCGCCGCGGTAAGCACGTCGAGGTGACGATCCACGCGCCGATCGATCCGCAGGCCTACGGCGATCGTCGTGAAGAGCTGTCCCTCGCGGTGCGCACCTCGATCGAATCGAGCCTCCCGCCCGAGCATCGCGGTTGATGTCGAACGTTCCCTCCGCCGAGCACGATCCCTCCGCCGAGCTCGCGATCGTCGCCGAGGCAAAGCGCCGCTATGCGCGCTACCAACGCGAGGTGGTCGAGGCTTTCGGGCTCTGTCCTTACGCGGCTCCGGCGCGTGAATCGGGAAGTGTCCGCGTCGAGGTCTCGCTCGATCGCGATCTCGACATCCCCGCGGCGCGGGCGCTCGTCGAGGTGTTCGCTCACGATCTCCTCTGCGAGGTCGGCCTCATCGTCTTTCCGCTCGTGGAGGCCGATCGGTTGACCTTCGCCCGCTTCGTCAGCGACGTCCGCAGCCTCGACGCCGAGCTCTCGTCACCGGCCACCGTGACGATGGCCCTCGCCGAATTCCACCCTGGCGCGCCGCTCGATCGCGAGAACGCCGCCCGCCTCGTGCCCTACCTGCGACGTACGCCCGATCCGACGATTCAGCTGGTTCGTCGGAGCGCGCTCGGCGAGGTCCGCAAGCGCGAGAACCACGGCAGCGGCTTCCTCGACTTGAAGACGATCGATCTCGAGGCCTTCTTGAAGGGCCCGCCGCCGCCGCCCGCGCTCCACGAACGCATCGCGCTGATGAACTGGCAGACGATCGATCGAGTGGGCCCCGAGGTCGTCGAGGCCCTGCTCACCGAAATTCACCTCGATCGGCGCTAGCGGCGGAGAGTGTGACTAGGGTTTGCAGCCACCGGTGCCGGCCGCAGGGGCTGCCGGCAGGGCGGTGAGGGGCGAGCAGCCGAAGTCGAACATGTCGAGGAGCGCGTCGCTGTTGGCGTCGCGGTTCGACAGCGCGGGGAGATCGAAGAGGGTCTCGATGAAGCGCGCGAGCGACGCGTGCGAGTGGAGCAGGTGCGAGACGTACCCGCGACGCGAGAAGGGCGAGATGGCCACGAACGGCACGCGGAAGCCGTAATTGTCGAAGTCGGGCGTGTCGGCGCCGGGCACGCAGGCCTTGGGCGGCGCGACGTGGTCGAAGAAGCCGCCCGACTCGTCGTACGTGTAGAACATCGCCATGCCCTTGCCGTCTTTCAGCCAGAGCGGGCTCGTCGTCACCGCGTCGTAGACCTTCTTCGTCCACGCTTCGCCGGCCTGAATGTCGCCCGGGGGGTGCTCGTCGGAGGTGTTGAGCCCGGCGTCGATGAAGACGACCTGCGGGAGCGTACCGTCGGCGAGCTGCTTGAAGAAGTCGGCTTCTTTGCCGATTTTCTTCGGGTCGTAGTTGCTCGTGAGGAGCGCGCCGTCGAAGACGAGCGTGTCTTCGGTGTAGGCGCCCCAGGTGACGCCCGCCTTCTCCAGCGAGTCCATGATCAGCGGCGCGAGATCTTTGAAGTCGCTGGCGAGGCCGTTGGTGTCTTTCACGCCGTGCGAGGTGCCGGCGTAGAGGAACGAGCGGTTCGACCAGGTGCCGGCGAGCGCATCGCAATGGTAGTGATCGGCGAGCGCGTAGGTGTCGGCGAGGAAGTAATAGAAGGGCAGATCGGTGCGGTCGTAGTAACCCATCACGAACTTGCCGTCGGAGACGACCGGCTTGTCGAGGATGGTCGAGTGATCGATCGCGTTCTTGACGAAACCGTCATTTTTCCCGGTGTTCCACATGTTGTGCATGTTGGCCCACTGGTGCTCGGGATCTTCCTTCTGACACGTCGTCGTCTGATGGAAGGCAGTGACGTTGGCGCCGGCCTTGTCGGGATTGCTGAAGTCCGCGGAGAAGCCCTCGACGTCCTTGCGCGTCTTCGCGAGCGAGCCGAAGAGGTGATCGAAGGCGCGGTTCTCTTTCATGACGACGATGACGTGCGAGATGGGGATCTTCCCGCGCGCGGTGGCGTCGAGGCCGAGCGTGTCGGCGACCTTCGCGCCCGCCTTGAACGTGCAGGCTTCGCGCTTCGACTTGGTCGTGTCGGTCGGCAGCGGCGAGCAACCGGCGTCGAAGGACGGCGTGGTGTCGGTGCCGACGTCACCGCTCGGAATCGTGTCGAGGCTCGAGTCGACGGGCGCGCCGGTGTCGCTCGTTCCGGCATCGCTCGACGACGATCCGCAACCGACCGCGGTGAGCCCGAGGGCACCGAACAAACCGAACAAACCGAGGCAAGTGAAGCGTTGGCGCATCCTCTCGGTGTATCGCGCGGGCGCCTCCTTGTCACCTTCTCGCGCCGTCTCGCGAGCTTGCAAAAGAGAGATCGAATCTTTGCCGAAGCGCCCACGTCCAAGGGGTGACAAATGTAGGGCGTTGCGTGACAGCACCGCCTTCGGGAGCTAAGAGGCTGTGCATGCGAAAGCGGTCACCGTTCATGTTCCTCGCGCTGGTTGCCGGCGCCGTCGTGCTCGCGGGCGAGGCTGCCCACGCCGACGACGCTGGCGTCAAAAGTGACGCGGGCGCCGCGAAACCACCGGCCGACAAAGTGGCCGTCAAACCGACGGTGAAGGTCTCGGGCAACAAGCTCGTCGACGGCAGCGGCGCCCATTTGCGTCTTCGCGGCGCCAACTACGCCGGCACCGAATACGCATGCGTGCAAGGGTGGGGCATCTTCTCGGGCCCTGGTGACGACGCGATGGTCGCCGCCATGGAGAAGTGGAAGATCAACGCCGTCCGCGTCCCGCTCAACGAAGATTGCTGGCTCGGCATCAAGGGCGTGAGCGCCACCTGGGGCGGCAAGGCCTACCGCGACGCAATCGGCACCTGGGTGACGACGCTGCACAAGCACGGCATCGTCGCCATCCTCGACCTCCACTGGGCTGCGCCAGGCACGCACAAAGCCGGCGAGCAGCAGCCGATGGCCAACGCCGATCACTCCATCGAGTTCTGGAAGAGCGTCGCCACCACGTTCAAGGACGATCCGGGCGTCATCTACGATCTCTTCAACGAGCCCTACCTCAACCACGCCAAGCTCTCGACCGACGCGTGGAGCTGCTGGCTCTCGGGCTGCACGGTCGACGGTGGCGACGGCGGGCTCAGTGGCAAGTGGCAGTCGGCCGGCATGCAACAGATGATCGACGCGGTGCGCGCGGCGGGCTCCAAACAACCGGTGATGGTTGGCGGCCTCGAGTGGTCGAACGACCTCACCGGCTTCCTCACGCACCTCCCGAAAGACCCTGAAAAGCAGATGATCGCTGCGTTTCATCAGTACCAAGGCAACGCTTGCGGGAGCGACACGTGCTGGAAGAGCACCCTCGCCGCCATCGCCGCCAAGCTGCCGCTCGTCACCGGCGAGCTCGGCGAAGACGACTGCGGTCACGCCTTCACCGACTCGTACATGGACTGGGCCGACGGCGCCGGCGTCTCGTACCTGATGTGGACGTGGAACGCGTGGGGCAATCCCAGCGCGACGAGCTGCGGGACGATGAAGTTTCCGCTGATCGCCGATTGGAACGGCACGCCTACGCCCTATGGCATCGCCTTCAAGGCTAGGCTCGCGAAATGACGCTCCCGCTCTTCACGGTCGATGCCTTCACGACCGAAGCGTTCCGCGGAAATCCTGCGGCCGTCGTCCTCCTCGAGCGTCCTGCGACGCCGGTCTTCATGCAAGCGGTCGCGGCCGAGATGAACCTCGCCGAGACGGCCTTCGTCGTCCTCCATGGCGGCGGCGGCGAGCGTCACGCGTTGCGCTGGTTCACGCCCACGACCGAGGTGCCGCTCTGTGGTCACGCGACGTTGGCGTCGGCTGGCGTGCTCTTCACCACCGGTCGTGCCAAGTCGAAGGTCGCCTTCGACACGGCGAGCGGCGTCCTCGAAATCGAAGACACGCGCGGCGGCGAGCTCTCGATGTCGTTCCCCGCGTATCGCACCGCGGCCGTTCGCGAGCACTCGTTCGTCGGGCTCGTCGAGGCGCTCGGTCTCCGCGCCGACGACGTGCGCGAGGTACGCCTCGGGCTCACGACCATGCGCAAGCTCCTCGTCGAGGTGAACCACCGCAGCATCGTCGAGCGCATTTCGCCTCGTTTTTCCGCGATGTTGCAGGCCGAGAACCCCGACGGCGTGAAGGGCGTGATCGTCGCCGCGCGCGACCTCGGCGGCCGCGAGGACTTCGTCTCGCGCTTCTTCGCGCCCTGGGTCGGCATCGACGAAGATCCGGTCACCGGCTCTGCGCACTGCGTGCTCGCACCGTACTTCGCCGACGAGCTCGGCAAGACGCGGATGCGCGCCCGTCAGCTCTCGCGACGCGGCGGCGAGCTCGGCGTCGAGACGAAGGGCGATCGAGTCATCCTCTCGGGCGCCTACGTCGTCGTCGCCCGCGGAGAGCTCTGCGTCTGAGCGGAGCGGCTGATGAGCGTTCGCATCGAGAAAAACGGCCCCGTCACCACCGTCGTTCTCCAAAGGCCGGAGGCTCGCAATGCGGTCGACGGCCCCACCGCCGACGCGCTCGCTGCGGCGTTTCGCGCCTTCGACGCCGACGACTCGGCGAAGGTCGCGGTGCTCTTCGGCGATGGCGGTACGTTCTGCGCTGGCGCCGACCTGAAGGCCATCGGCAGCGACAGGGCCAACCGCATCACGGACGAGGGGGACGGTCCGATGGGCCCGACGCGCCTCCTCCTCGGCAAGCCGGTGATCGCCGCGGTCACGGGCTTCGCCGTCGCCGGTGGGCTCGAGCTCGCGTGTTGGTGCGACTTGCGCGTCGCCGAAGAGGACGCCGTCTTCGGCGTCTACTGTCGTCGTTGGGGCGTGCCGCTGATCGACGGAGGCACGGTGCGCTTGCCGCGTCTCGTGGGGCTCTCGGTCGCGCTCGACTTGATTCTCACGGGGCGCGCCATGGCCGCTGACGAAGCCCTGCGCGTCGGTCTCGCCAATCGCGTCGTCCCGAAGGGCACCGCCCGCGCCGCCGCCGAAGCGTTGGCCCTGCAAATCGCGGCCTTTCCACAAGGTTGCATGCGCAACGATCGCCTGAGCGCCCACGAACAATTCGGCATGTCGCTCGACGCGGCGATGAAGAACGAATTCGAGCACGGCAAGCGCTCGCTCCTCAGCCCCGACCTCGTCGACGGCGTCTCGCGCTTCGTCGGCGGTCAGGGGAGGCACGGGAAGAGCTGACTCTCATCGCGCTCAGTCGTCATCGTCTTCCGTCTCGTCGAAGCCGATGCCGTCGGTGACGCGCACGCTCCCGTTCTTCGGCGACGGATAGTGGAACGTTCGATAGACCGAGATCACGCAGTTGACGACGTCTTCGTTGGCGAGCGACGAGCCCGGGGCTTCGACGCAGCGGGGCACGCCGTCGGGATCGAGGCGGAACGAGACGCGCACCTCACCATGGATGTCGCTCTGTCCGTCGGCGCAATGCTTGAGCTTGTCCCAGCTGTCGCGGTGCACCTTGATGACCGCGTTCTTGGCGTCGGGGAGATAACCGTCGGTGGCCACGCTCGAGCAGTCGGGCTCGAGGAACGGCTCGGGGTACTGGCCCTTCTTCGCCGGCTTGTCGGGCTTGGTCGGGTCATCGTTGCCGCCGCTGGTGCCCGCGCCGGTGCCGTCCTTCGATTCGCCGCCTCCCGACGTGCCGGTGCCGGTCGGATCTTTCGCGCCCTTTCCCGAGCCACCGCAGGCGGAGGCCATGACGAGCATGCCGAGGAGAGGAACGCCGAGGGTCGCGAGGAGACGTCGCATGCGCCCGATCTGACGAAGATCTCGGCACGCGGTCAACCTCCGAAAATGTCGCGTCTCACCTGCTTCACGCGGGTGGTGCGCTCGCGCGGCTGGCGGCGAGGGCGAGCGCTGCCCAGCCGATCATGAACGACACGCCCCCGAACGGCGTGATGGCGCCGAAGAAGCGTGGACCGCCGAGGGCGAGCGCGTAGAGGCTGCCGGAGAAGAGAACGACGCCGATGATGAACGCGTAGCCGGCGATCACGAGTGCGCGTGAGCGTGACGCGAGAAGCCCGACGGCGAGGAGCGCGAGGGCGTGGAACATCTGGTAGCGGGCAGCGGTCTCGAACGTGGTCGATGCGGCTGGCGAGAGACGGTCCTTGAGGGCGTGGGCACCGAAGGCTCCGCTCGCGACGGCGAGGAGGCCGAGGATCGCGCCGACCGAAATAAAACGCCTTTCCATAACGCGTTCATATACCTGCTTTCTCAGATGCTTGTCGCACTCGGGCCGAGCACGTAGGGTGCCTGCGTGGCGCAATTCCCCGCCGAAATCCTCGACCCGCTCGAACGCCTCGGTGCCGCCTCACAGGGCGACGTCCCGGCGCTCATCGCAGAGGCGCGTGCACACGCCCCTGGGCCGTTCGCCGACGAGCTGGTCTTCGCGCAGGCCATGGAAGCCGCCGCCGAGCGCAGGGCTGCTGCCGGTGATCGAGCGGGCACGTGGTGGCTCTGCTGCGCGCTCGCGACCTTGCGTGCGTCGGCGCTCGCCACCGCGCAGGAAGACGCCGAGATCAACGCCGCTCGTCTCTTCGGCGAGCTCCCCCAGTCACCCGCCGCGCGCGCGCCCGTCCCCGAGCCTGCTCGTTGGCTCGTCGCGGGCGCCGCCGAGCCCACTCCGGCGGGCGTCTCCATCGAGCTCGCGCGCCGCAACGCCATCATCCACCTCGACCGTTTGGGCGCCGAGCTCACCACGCGCGCCGAAGCGATGCGCGGCCAAGCCGACGCCCTTCGCCGTGATCCGTCGCGTCTCCAGGCCATCGAAGAGGCGATCGCAACCTACGATCTCGCCGCCGGGTCGACGCGCGCTGCCCTCGGTCGCGTCATCGATCACGTCATCGCTCGCAGCGGCAACGCGACGCTCGCCAAGGCCGGTCAAGACGCGCTCGCCGAGCTCGACGATCGCGCGATTCCGGCCCTCCGTGCGCGCACGCTCGAGGCCCGCCGATCGCTCGGCTCCACCACCGAGCTCTATGGCGCCAGCGTGGCCATCGAAGAGGCGCCCCAGAGGCCGTCGTTCGCGGGCGCTGCTCCGCCGTCGTTCCGAGGTTCGCAAGGCTCGCAAGCGGGAGCGCCCTCTCCCGGTCCGGCTCCCGTGGCGATCGCTCCCAGCGCGGGCCCGCCGACGCGCGAGGCCCTCGAGGCGTCGATGCGCACCGCCTTCGAGCACGCCTGGACGTCGCCCGGCGCAGAGTCCCGCGCAGCCTTCGTGCAAGCCGTGCGCGCCCGCTACGAGCTCGAGACAGCGGCGATTCCCGATCCCCAGGCGCGTCAGCAGGCGCTCGACCACTACATCGCCCACGCCGTCGCGCAGTTGCCGGCCTGAAAGAGCGTACGCACCGCATGATCATGCGGTGCCGGTAGGGCAAACCCTTATCGCGCAGCGTGGGGTGGCCGTTTATCTTGGCGACATGACCACCCTCCTCGGTCGCGCTCTTCGGAGCCTCTGCGCTCTTGGTCTCGTGGGCGTCGCCGCGGCGGCGTGTCATCCCCACAGCTGCCCTGCCAGCGAGCCGTTCTGCAACGACCCGAACATGGGCTCGATTTGGCTCTTCGCCTACAACGCGCAAGAGACCGACGATTTGCTGGCGAAGCTGCGCGCGCAGAAGGGGCTCATCGCCGTCGCCTACACCGTCGGCTCCGATGGCCGGAAAATGTTGCAGATCATCGAACAGTGTCAGGTGACCGGCAACTACCACTACGAGCGCACACCGACGACCGATCTCTCGCTGGCGATGCACAGCGAAGACGAAGCGAAGCTGATGCTCCCCGTCTCGTACGGGGCCTTCTCCGCGGCGTTCAAGCAGTCCTCGACGGTCGAAATCAAGTACCGCTCGCCGGGCAGCTTCTTCGCCAGCGACGACGCGGTCTCGATCAGCGGCGATTGCAGCCAAGCGACGCACGTCATCGGCAGCCTCTCGGTCGGCGCCTACGAAACCCACATCGCCTCGGCCCAAGGCGTGTCGGCCAACGCAGGCGCGGCCGGTCAGAACCTCGGCGGCGTCAACTCCTCCGACTCGAGCGAGCAGAAGGTCTCTGCCGGCGACTTCAACGCCTGCGAGTCGGGCGACTCGTCCCTCGCCGGCGCGCCCGAACAGTGCGCGCAGCCCCTTCGCATCAAGCTCCGTGAGATCAAGAAGCTCGATCAGAACGTCGAGGCCTGCAACGACGACGCGTTCATGGTGCAAGGTCACGGCTATGCGTTCGACGGCAAGGTCTTCACGATCATGAGCGATCAGCTCGGCAAGCTCGATTCGAGCGCGCGCGTCCACTTCGCCTGCGACGAATCGCTGATCGACGCCGAGGCCGACGCCGTCACCGAGGTCATGAGCTTCCTCGACCAGAACCCGTCGGTGAAGGCGCACATCAGCGTGCGCTGCAATACCGCCTCGATGATGGCGATTCCCCCGCTCCTCACGCCGTCGCCCGATTTGCACGCCAACGCGCTGCGCGGCCTCGTCGGCAAGTACGTCAGCGCGGGGAAGGTGACGATCGACTCCTGCTACGTGCCGGGCTCGACGGGCGTCTTCATCGAGCTGACGGCTGGGTGCAAAGAGGGTTCGGTGGCGCCGGGCCAGCTCGCGTGCATGGCGGCGAAGTAGTCCGAGCCGTGGGTGGCGCCTCGCGCGTCTGACATCGTGCTCGTCGGCAACTACTTGGCGTTCGGCGTTTGTACGACGTGAGCCCCGTTGCTAACGACGGACATGCGTCGCCTCTCGATCGTTCTCTTGCCGTGTGTGTCCTGGATGCTCGCCTGCGGGGGCAAGATCGCCGATGACGCGGACACCACGGACGGTGGGGCGACCGACGCGCCCATCTACTGTCCGACGAACACCGGGTCGGTGACGCACGTCGTCGAAGCGGACTGCGCCACGTACTGTGGCGTCTATCGCTGCATCGGATGCTCGGAGGCGGCCGACGCCTGCACGCGTGTCTGCGTCGACTTCCTGAAAGCCCGCCCCACGAGCGTGATGTGGTCGTGCCTCCAGTGCGGCGTCGCCGAGGAGCCGAAGCTGGACTTGCGCCGACTCGCCTGCAGCGACTACGACCGCGCGGTGATGAAGGTGAGCTTCCCAGCCGGCAGCTGCGTCGAGGCATGCGGCATCCACTGATGGCGCGCGTCAATCGGAGCGACTACGCCGTCGACTCGCCGCCAGAGTTCGATCAGCCGCCGCCGGCCCGACGCGGCTCAGTAAAAGGGCTCGGCGACTCAGCTCGAGACTGAGACTACTGTCCCTTGCAGGACCGCGAGTCGCCGTCCGACTCACCCATCTCGCCGCGAAGGCGAGACGCGTCGCCGTCGGACCGACACGTCTCAGTGAAAAGGCTCGACGAGTCGCCGTCTGGCCGACACGACTCAGTCGAAGGGCTGGACGAGTCGCCGTCGGACCGACACGGCTCGGTCGAAGGGCTCGACGAGTCGCCGTATGCCCGAGTCAGCTCGCCCAAATGAGTCCACGCGTCGGCTTCGCGCTCACTCGGATGGGTTCCGAGGACATAGCGTCTAGGTTTTGGAGCACTCCTCGTCGGCTTTTTCCGACTCGATCCAAACGCATCACTCCGTTGGCTCGGGATCTGGCGCCGTCTCGTATCCGTCAGGCTGACTCGTCGATCGATTCGACTGAGTGAACCTCGGGCTCCAAGGGGTCCCGTCCTCTCGCGCTTCCCAACCGAATCGCGAAAGGACAGGATCTACCCATGCGTCCCTACGCATCGGCCATTCTCATCGCGCTCGTTGCCCTCGCTGGCGCGTGCGTCGGGCCATTGCCCGATCGAGAGTCGCCCGTTCCCAACCCGAGCGTGACGACGGCTTCGGTCACCTCGTCCGCCAGCCCGAAGGCGAGCGTCGCACCTGTCTCGCCGCCGCTCTGTCTCGCCGATGCCGACGTCGTCGGTTGGGACGAGCCCAAGAATGAAATCACGCTCTGTGCCAAGAATGGAAGCTGCGTCGCCCTCGGCGCGGGTACACCCCCGCGGGTGACATCGACGCCGAGCACGCCCCTCGCCGATGTCGTCAGCGCGTTTCATCCATGGATGCCCGATGCGCCGCTGGGGCCGAAGACGGTGATGACGCCCGAGACCATGGTGACCACGTCGGGCGCGCGCGTGCAGCTCGTCGGCGCTCCGCAGAGGTGGGCGAAGGTGCCGTTTTCCTCGACCAAGCAGGCGCAACTGCTCTGGCTCGCGAAGGACCGGAAGCGCGCGTTGATTCTGCGCATCGTCAGCGACCTCAGCGGATCGAAGCCGAGCCGTGATCTCGTCGAGCTCGTCGACCTCTCGACGCACGTAGGGCTCGCTCACGCCGAAGTGTGCAATTACGAGATTCACACCGAAGCTTCGGTCGACGACGCCGAGAGCGCTGCGTGGATATCTTTCGGACACGCCAATCCGATCGTCATCACTGCCCTCGTCGACCTCGCGCATGCGCGCTTCGTCGAGCTCGGCCAAGTCTCGTCAGTCGGTTACGACGGCTGCGGTCCCGACGACTTCGGCAAGCGCTTCCTGTTCGCGGAACAGGCAGGAATTTTCGACGCTACGCGACGTCGGATCGGTCGCTCGTTGGTGTCGTTCGATGGAAACGTGGTTGCGCGGCTGGAGGGAGATTTTCCCGACGAGCCGTTTCTCCTCGGCCAGATGAGTGAGATGAGCAAAGTCATCGATGAAAGTCGACGCGTCGTCGTTCGATCGACGTTCGGCACGCCGAAGGGATCGGGCGGGCCGCAAGCGTCGATTTGTGCGGGGGTGATGCAGATCGCGGCGGCGTCGAGTGCTGGAGGAGCTGCGGCGGCGCCGCGATGCCTTCCGCGGTGTGGCGTGGGATCGCCCTAAGAACGTGCGCGACGTCGGCTTCTTCGCATCGCGATTCCTCCGACCAGAAGCCCGCCGAAGGCCACCCACGCAGTCTTCTCTCCATCGTCAGTCACTCCCGCCCGGCAACCGCACCCACTGGAAGAGCCGCCGGAATCTCCCGACCCGCCATCACTGCTACCGCCGCCATCGACGTTGCCGCCATCCGGATCGCCGATTCCGCCATCTCCCCCACCGCCATCCACCGGCGGACGAATCCCACCATCAGGCAACGGCCCAGCATCCGTCGCAGCGCCGTCTCCGCCGACCAGCAAAGCGCGTAGCTCTCCCGGATAGAGCGGGAGCGAGAGCGCCGACGACGACGAGCCGATGTCGAGGTTGCTCACCAAGTCGTGAATCGTCCCCGTCGCCGGGAGCTTCACCGTCACTCCCGTCTTGGCCACTAGACCTGTATGAACGACTGCGTAGTACGTTCCGTGGGTGTCGGTCTTGATCTCTCGGACAATCACCTCCGGATCACTCGCCGCGCTCGCGACCATCGTGCTCGGCAGGGCCGGCAACGCCAGATAGGCGGCGTTGAAAGCGCGCGTGTACTCGGGAAATCCTCGGCTGAAATTGCTCGAGGCGAGATATCCCACGTAGCGCGGATCTCCGAAGGCGACGGAGCGGGCCTCGGCGAGCATCGAATAGGGGCCGACGTGATCGACGTCGGTGACGAAGTAGCCGACCTTCTTGCTCATCGGGCCGGCGGGGCTTCCGGCGTCTTGTCCGTCTTCCTCGTTGAGGTTGAAGTGTCGGACGATCGCGAGGCCCGATTTCGCGCGAAAGGCGTCGAGCTGCTTCTGCGAGGAGACGGTGAAGAGCCGGCTGAAGGGCATCGCCATGTGCACGCCCTCGACATCGACGTAGCGCGACGGATCGGCAGGCGGCGCGCTGTGATCTCTCTCGGCGCCACCCTTGGCGAGCGTGTCGGCCGTGGGGGCCTTCATGCGGGTGATCATCTCACCGTATTTTCCGGCGTCGACGAAGGGCTGCCACGGCGTCGGGGCGAAGCGCCATTGCCAGGGGAGGGTGCCATTGACCTTGTCCCACGTCGGCGGATCGTCGTTGGGCGTCGCCAGGTCGGTGATGTCGGGGACGTGGAGCGCTTCTTCGACATACGAGCTGAAGAGCACCGCGGCGTCGGGTTGGGTGAGGCGCAGGTGATCGCGAATGTGGAGGAGAAAGTCCCGACGTTTGCCGAACCACCAGGCGTAGTACTTGGCGAGCAGCGTCGCGTCGGCCTCCAATTGGGCCCGCGTCGGCGCCGTCACACCTGCGTCTTTCGCATAGCGCGCCAGCGTCGCGTCGGCGAAGCTGATTGGCCAATTCGAATTGCGCGTCCGAAACCAGGCGCCGACGAAATTGGCCTTTCCTTTGTATTGGCCGATCGTCGCGTCGAGCAGCTTGTCGACGTCGGTGGCGAACTCCGGATCGGTGACGTCGACGCAGGCGATCTCCGACCAAGAGACGTCGGAGAAGGCGCCGCCGGGCCGCTCGCCGAGCGGTCGACAACGGCGCTGCTTTCCCAGCGAAGGCGTGCCGGAGGCGCCGTTGCCCATCGCGCCGGCGTATTCGTAATAGGGCATGACGTCGAGCCCGTGCTTCTGGGCTTGATCGACCATCTGCCCCCACAGCTCGGGCTGCGCGGTGTTGTAATACCAATCATTGCCGCCGCCGTGGGCGTTGTCCCAATACTGGGTATATCCGAAGACGAGCAGGTGTCGCGAATAGGTGTCGACGCCGAGGAACTTGGCGAGGCGCATCTTGGCGTCGAAGACGTCGAGCGACTTGGAGAAGAATCGATGCGTCGGATCGCTGCTCCCCATCGACGTGTCGGCCATCTCTTCGCGCCAGAAGACGTGGCGACGCGGCAAATCGGCTGGCGGGAAGTGAATCGGCTGCTCGAGCGCGGCGTCGGGCGGGGCCTCGAAGAGACGAATGCGGGCGACCGCGGCGCCGGCATCGAGCGGCGAGTCCTTCTTGCGGAAGTGACCGATCACCACCCAGAAGCCGCCCGCCGGGGTGCCCTCCCAAACCGCCTTGCCAGCGTCGCGTGAGGCCTTCACGCCTTGGAAGCGCTCTCCGAGATAGAAGAGCGAGCGCACCGATTGCCACTTACCGGAGAGTGGATACTTGATCGATTCGGGCGAGGGATACGTATACGACTCTCGTGAATCGCCGATGGTCTGGCCGGTGGCGTAGGTGCGGGTCATCTCGCCGCCGCGGTTGATGACGACGAACTGCCGGCCTTCGTCCTCTGGATACTCGACGACGAGCACGTACGCCTTGCCGGCGACGAGCCCCTTGCCGGCGCCGATCTTGTAGGCGATCACCTGCGCGTCGTCGGTCATCGGCAGCACCCGCGCCGACTTGCCGAGGACGGTGGCAACCTTGGAGGCGCCGGGCGGGTCTTCATAGAGCGCGTGCGAATCCGCAGGATTTCCCGTGTCGATCTCGTCGACGAGCTTGAGTGAGCCGAAGGGCGCGCCGAGATCTTCGTCGGCGTGGGCGTTCGTTTCGAGCACCGCTTGGGCGGCGATCGTCGCGAGCGCGAGGACGGGCGGGAGCGCGACGAGCGAGAGTGCGGAGTGGCGGCGAGTACGGTGCATGGTTCGCTTTCGGGTTCCTTGGGAGCTCATAGATGGTTGTCGAGGAGCCAGGCGTAGACGTCGTGTCCCGCGCTCAAATCGAACGTGCGCGACCACGCGTCGTGCCCGACGCCTGGATAGATGGTCATCTGCGCGTCACGGCGGGGCGGCGCCGGACAGGCCAGGAGCTTGGTCATCGGATAGGTCGTTCCGGTGGTCGCCACCGTGCCGTCGGAGTCGCCGTGAAAGGCCCAGATGGCGACGCGCCCGAGGCTGCATCCGTTGCGATCCCACGCGCTCGTGCCGTTGCCGGAGATGAGCACCGCCGCGGCGATGGGCGTCGTCGCGATCTCGTTCGCCAGGTAATTCCAGCTCCCGATCGCGCCGCAGCTGAGGCCGGTGAGATAGATGCGCGCCGGATCGACGTGGTAGTTGGCGATCGCCCACGTGAGGAAGCCTTTGACCGTCGCCGAGCTCGGGCACCCGCTGTCGTTCTGCGGCGAGAGGACGACGAAGGGGCGCGAGGCCGGCCAGGTGTTGGCCTTGATGTAGCGCGGAGGGCCATTTTTCAAGACCCGATCGAGCTGCGTCGTGCCATCGCCGTCTTCGTCGAGCCCGTGCCAGAACACCATCAGCGGGCTCGTCGCTCCCGTCGCCGAATACCCCGGAGGGAGATATTCGTAGAAGCCATTCGGGGCCGTCGTCGTGCCATGCGGGCGAGCGACGAGGCGCGACGAAGAGGGGCCTGCGTCGCCCACCGGTGCGGTGTCCTTGCCGACGTCGATGGAAGTGCCCGTATCCGAAGAGCTCGCATCGGGGTGGCTCGCGTCGGCAGCATCGGAGACACTCACCGCATCGGCGTGTGCAGCATCGGCTACGTGGGAGTCGAGCCCGGCGTCGTCGTGCGTGTCACCCGGCACGGCGATGGCGCTGTCATCCGTCCCGCCGTCGGCGTCGTCGGCGCCAGAGGTGTCACCGTCGGAGCTGCCGACGCACGCGAGCATGCTGGAGCCGACGAAGAGAAGAATCGCGAGCAGCTTGCGAGTGGCCATGACGCCTCACCTTCGCAATCGACGTACCAGTCTCCGAATGAACGAACGGGTCGAGAAAATAGGCCTTCGAAGGGGGAGGGCGGCGTGAGAGGCCGCCCCTCGCAGGTAGGCAGGTGGTGCGGTGCGAACAGGGGCGGCGTCAGAGGCCGCCCTACGGCAACCCGAACGCGCTGAGGAAGCGGCGGTTGCCGCCGAGCTTCTCCAACGTCTGAAAGGCACCGAGCGAACCGCTGCTTGCAATGGAAGACATCTCGACGGCGTCGGTGCCGGCGCTGCCGTCGTCGAAGCCGGCGATGGAGATGAGAAACGAGTTGCCCGGCGACTCGATGCCGGCGAGCCCGAAGAACGCGTGCGGTGATTTCATGGTCACACTGGCCGTCGTCCAGGAGCCGATTGCGCCGCTGGTCGCGTCGGGGAGCGCGTAGTGCACGGCGTGGGTGCCGCCATAGCCACCGACGACGTAGATGCGTCCTCCGATGACCACGGCCGAGGTGCCGTAGAGACCGGCAGGCAGCGGCGCCGTCGTCGTCCACGCGCCGAGCGTCCCGTCGACTTGGATCTTCGAGAGATAGACCGTCGTCTCGCGCGGTCCGGCCGACGAAGACTGTCCGCCGATGGCGTAGACGTAGCCAGAGGCGGTGACGGCACCGAGCGCGAAGCGGCCTGCCGGAAGCGCCGTCGTGTTCGTCCACGCGCCGAGCGAGCCATCGGTGGCGCTGATCGTCGCGACCATCACCTCGGGGTGTACCGTCGGCGTGGCGCCGGTCGCGCCGCCGATCGCATAGAGGTGCGTCGCCGTCGCGACGACGCCGAGCTTCACGCGATCGTCCGGGAGCTTGCTCGCCGTCGACCAATCACCGAGACGAAATCCGCTGGAAATAGGCGCAAAGCGTACGTTCTGCGTGGTCAGCGCGGAGAGGTCGCCGCCGACGACGTAGAGGTGTTTGCCCGAGCTCGCCGCGCCGCAGCCCGAGCCTGCTGCGGGCATCGCGGTCTCGGTGGTCCAATGCCCGGTCGTCCCGTCGGCGTGGATCTCGAGGCGCAAGACGTCGGGCGTGTGCGGGTTGCCGCTGGGGACGTCGATGGTGCCGCCGAGCGAGAAGACCGCGCCGATCGTCGGTGAGCCTGTCTCTGCGCCATCTGTCATCGCATCGGGGCCGACGTCGCTTGCCGTCTCGCCCGTCTCGCTGACGTCGGCATCGGAGAGCCCGTCGGGGAGAACGTCGGTGTCGCTCGCGCCGTCACTCGTGCCGTCACTCGCGCCGTCACTCGCGCCGTCACTCGTGCCGTCACTACCACCGCTGTCGACGAGAGGACCGCCGCTGCGCAAGTGCTCGGTGTCGACCGCGAGCGAACACCCAGCGAGCGCGCAGGCGACGATCACCGATCCGACGCGGAGGCCGTGAACGACGAAAGACACCTAAAATGCGCCCTTCCATGCAGCGAAGACGCCGCCAGGCAAGAGCGCGACGCTCGGCGCCGTCGACGCGCCGGTGGACCGCGGCGTCGATGTGCTCGAGAGAAATCCGTACGTTGCCAGCCCGGCGCCGACGACGGCGACTCCGAGCGCGAGGTCGGCCACGAGGAGCTTGCGCTTGGCCGCGTCGACGGAAGCATCGTCGCAATGCGGCGCGCACTGGCCATCGAGCTGATGCACGTCGTGCGTGCCGGTGGCTGCAAAATAGGCAAATCCGCCGAGCGCGACGGCCGAGACGCCGACGAAGATCCAGGGCCACACTGGCTTGGCAGGAGGCGCCGCGGCAGGTGGTTCCGGAGACGTCACCTTCGACGGCGGCTCGTCGAGCTTCGCCGGCGTCTGCGAAGGGAGGGAGATGGCGACGATGCGATTCTTCTCGCCGGTGACGAGGACGACGTTCTCCTCGCGCTCGGGCTCGCCGACGACGCGCACGATCAAGCGGTGCTTGCCCGGATCGAGCGGGACGGCCTTTCCATCGAGCGCAGCAGCGCTGCCGTCGATCTCGAGCGACGCCCCCGCCACCTCGGCGCCGTCACGCGTGAGACGAACGACGATCGAAGGAATCTCTTGGTCGAGCTCACCGACCCAGCGGGAACAGTCGGTTTGCACTGGACCCGGACAGGGATCGTGCGCGCACGTGAGGAGCGCTTCACGGGCAGCGCGAAGCTTGCCTGCCGCGCGTAAATCCTGGCCTTCGCTGTTGGCGGCGAGGCAGGCCTTCTTCTCCGCGGCGGTCGGCGCCTTGCTCGGCGCACCCGACGCCATGCTCGCGCTCGCGACCACGCCGAGCAGCGCGGGGATGAGAATGCGGCGACCCTTCATCGACGGCCATCGTAGCGTCGATCGGCGGTCCTCGTCTCCGACCACACCTACAAGCACTGCTCCTTGTACACCTTCTTTCCGTGAGCATCGTAGAACCAAGGCGGATCGCAGCTCGGCTTCTTCGGCATCGCCAGAGGCTTCGGAGCAAGCGGTGAAGAGGCCGACGGTGCTGCGCTGACGCTCGCGCTCGGAGGCGGCGGTGCGCTCGACGAGGGGTTGACCGACGAAGCCGACACGGCGGCCGACGCAATTGCAGATGCAGACGCAGATGCAGATGCAGACGCGGTGACGGTCGGTGCTTCGCGGCCCGGGCTCGGCGCGCTCGTCGCTTCGCGGCCGCGCACGAGGAGAAAGACGATGATCGCAGCGAGGGCGACGAAGACGACCGCGACGCCTCCGGTGCGACGCGACGATCGTTGCGCCTCTGCGTTCGGGTTTTCTTGCGCGATCGCTCGCGGCACGTCGGCCGAGGTCTTCGGCACGTCGAACTCGTCGAGCTCGATCGGTCTCGATGCGAGGCCTTCGAGCGCGCCACGCACCTCGGCGTCGTTCATCGATTGGCTCTCGATGTCGGCGATGACGTCGGCGCGTTGGGTGAGTGAATCGACGGCTACCTTGCGCACCCACTCTGCGAGCTCGGCCATCGTCGCCGGCCGGGCGCAGGCTTCGAGCGCGCGCGCCATGTCTTTCGCCGTCGCGTAGCGATCACGTGGATCTCGCGCGAGCCCACGGAGCACGACCTCGTCGAACGACGTCGGCACGGAGCTGGCGAGCGTGCTCGGCGGCGGCACGAGCGCGTGGATGACTTTGTTGAGCGTCTCGACCGGACTGTCGCCTTCGAAGAGCCGTCGTCCGACGAGCGTCTCCCAGAGCACGACCGCCACCGAGTAGACGTCGGTGCGCCTCGTCACCGCGCCCTGGATTTGCTCGGGCGGCATGTACGAGACCTTCCCCTTGATCTGCCCATCACGCGTCGTCTGCGCGCGACCTGCTGCCTTGGCGATGCCGAAATCGAGCACGCGCGGGACGCCGTCGACGCCGACGAGGATGTTTTGCGGAGAGACGTCGCGATGGACGATGTCGAGCGGATTGCCGCCTTCGTCGCGCGCCTCGTGTGCAGCGTGGAGTCCTTGCAAGACGCCGCAAAGCACGGCGACGACGACGTCGTGCGGCACGTGCTCACCGCGCGTCTTCATCGCGCGCACGAGGCGGGAGAGCGATTCACCCTCGACGTAGTCCATCACCAGGAAGAGCTCGCCGGCCTCGGCGACGACGTCGAGCGTGGGCACCACGTTGGGGTGCCGGACGCGCGCCGCCAGCCGCGCCTCGTCGAGGAACATCGAGACGAACTCGGGATCTTTGGCGTATTGCGGGTGCAGACGCTTGATCGCGACCGTGCGCGCGAACCCCACCGGACCGAGCAAACGGCCGAAATGCACGCTCGCCATGCCGCCGCTGGCGATCTCGTCATAGAGAGCATAGCGACCGACGACGCGAGCCCTACCGCTCGCAGCGCGCGACATGGGCTCTCATCCTACGCGACGGCGCGAGACGGCGCGAGCTACCATGAGTGCATTGACGAGCAGACGCAAACGCGACGACGACGACGCGACCACCCTCCACCTCGACGGTTCGCTGCGGGCCGCGCTCGCTCGCGTCGGTGAGCTCCACTACGTCGCGATGGACTTGGTGGTCATCGAAGGCCCCGACGTCGGCGCGTCGTTTCGCCTCGGCGAAGGCACCAGTCGGCTCGGGACGGCGGCCGGCTCCGCGGTGCGCCTCACCGACAAGACCGTCTCACGCGCGCACTGCGAGCTGACGTTGCTGCGTGACGCGGTGCGCGTCGTCGACGAGGGCAGCACCAACGGCACCTCCATCGATGACGTGCGCGTCGGTCGCGCCGATCTCAAAGTAGGCCGAATTCTCCGCGTGGGAGCCACCTCGCTGCGCGCGCAACGGAGCGACGAGCCGGTGGTGGTGCCGCTCTCCACTGCCGATCGCTTCGGCGAGCTTTTGGGGGCCAGCGCCGAGATGCGCCGCATCTACGCCATCCTCGAACGCACCGCCAAGACCGACGTCACCGTGCTCGTGCAAGGCGAGACCGGCACCGGCAAGGACGTCGTCGCGCGCTCGCTCCACGCAGCGTCCCCGCGCGCGAACGGTCCGTTCGTCGCCATCGACTGCGGCGCCATCGCCGAGAACCTCATCGAGAGCGAGCTCTTCGGACACGCCCGCGGGGCCTTCTCCGGCGCGAGCAGCGAACGTCGCGGGCTCTTCGAAGAAGCCCACGGCGGCACGCTCTTCCTCGACGAGGTCGGCGAGCTCCCGCTCAGTCTCCAGCCCAAGCTCTTGCGTGCGATCGAGACGCGTGAGGTGCGCCCCGTCGGTTCCAACGTCGGTCGCCGCGTCGACGTACGCATCGTCGCCGCCACCAACCGGCCGCTCGGTCGCGCGATCAACGAAGGCAGCTTTCGCGAAGATCTCTTCTATCGATTGGCGGTGGTCGAGGTCACGCTGCCGCCCTTGCGTGCGCGTCGAGACGACATCGCACTCCTCGCGCAGCACTTCCACGATCGAATCGCCGGCGGAGAGACGCCGCTGCCCGCTGCGCTCTTGCAGTCCCTTTCGCAGCGCGGTTGGCCCGGGAACGTCCGCGAGCTCCGCAATTTCGTCGAGCGCATCGTCTCGCTCGGCTGGATGCCGGCGGGGGGCGACGAGCCATCGTCGAAGCCGATCACCGCGCCCGTCCGTGCCAGGGGCGACGCCACGAACGAGCTCGAGGTGAGCGCCCTCGTCGCCAGTGATCTCCCCATCAAAGAAGCACGCGAGAAGTGGAACGAGCGCTTCGAGCGGCAATATCTCCGCGCGCTTCTTCTACGCACCGGCGGCAACGTCCGACGCGCCGCCGAGCTGGCGCAGGTCAATCGACGTTGGCTGCAGCGGCTCCTCGCCCAATACGGCGGTGGCAAGGCGCTCGGGGTTCGAGAAGATGCGTCGGGCACCGAGCCGAGTGATGGCGAAGGCGGAGGCGAAGACGACGCGACCTGACGCTCAGGCGTGAATCCACACCACCGTCCCCGTCAGCGCCTGCATCACCCCATGCCACCCCGTGGGGAGCTCGGGCTTGCTGAACGCAAACAGCTTCTGCGCATCGAGCGGCGCCAGATTGACGCAACCGTGCGAGCGCGGCGTACCGAATTGATCATGCCAATAGGCCGCGTGCAGCGCATAGCCATTTTGGAAATATTGGATGTAGGGCACGTCGCGGAGCTCGAACTCGGCCTCCGGCTGGTTGCTGTCCATCGTCGCCGCGGCGTGCTTGGTGTGAATGCGGAAAATACCCCGCGGGGTGACGTAGGGATTGTCTTTGGGGCTCTCGAGCCCACCCGAGCCGGTCGACACCAACGTCGCATAGACCGGCTTCTGGCCGTCGACGGCGAGGAGCGTCTGCTTCGCGATGTTGATCTCGATCCAGCGCTCACCCTCTTTGCCCCACTTCGGCATCTTCTTGATCGGATCGAGGCGCACCGCGTCTTCGGCGCTGACGTAGCTGCCGTCTTTCAGCTCGTGATAGTGAACTCCGAGGACGATGCGCTGCTTCGGCGTCACCTCGAGGGCGGCGCGCCACGGCAGGTCTTCGTCGCTCTCGACCATGTGCTTCTTCTCGAAGCGAAAGCGTTTGGCGCCCTCCTTCTTCACGAAGACGATCGGGAGATTGAGCGCTCCGGGCCCCGTGCCGCCGAGCTCGACCCCGTGAAAGGAAGTGCCACGCACGAGGCGCACGCGATCGGCCGGCATCAGCAGCAGGTCGGTGGTGAGGAGCCAACGACGATCGTTTTCGGGTGACTTGAACGTCTGTACGAAGGAGATGCCGAGTCGCTTCTTCGGCCGCGCGGCGTCGATGGGAATGCAGCCCTGCGCCTTCGGATCGCACTCGGTCCCGCCGTCGTAGGCAGGCCTCCCGCTCCACGCCAAGTTCGAGAGGTTCGGCACATAGCCGTGCTCGCGGAGGAAGGTCGGCATCGGGTCGTCGCGGTTGTCGGTCGCCCAGGGCGCGAGCACGCCCGGCGCCGGCTCGAGCGGCAAAGCCCCCTCGGGTAGCGAGCTCAATTGCGGATAATTGCCCTCTACCGCCTCTTCCTTCTCGGCGCCGACGAGCGTGCGGAAGTGATAGTCCCAATCGGGCTCGAAGGCTTTGGCCTCTTCCTTGGTGGGCAATCGCGCATAAAAAGGCGCGCCTTGATTGCGCACGACTGCGTAGCCATAGGGCAGTCCCGCTTCGAGCTGGGGCCTTCGCCACGAAGCGGCGACGATTGCGTCGCTCACGTCGAGCGTCGCTTCCTTGCCGACGCAGACGAAGCCGCGCGGTTCGATCGGATACCAACCGCCGGGGCAATCCTTGGTGCCGGCGACGCCGCCGCGACGTTCGACGATGGCGCCCGCGCGGAGATAGCCGAGCTTCTTGCTCGACGTGTTCGGCGCTTCGTAGACCAGGGTCTCCATTGCGCGGCTCGCGAGTTTTCCCTTTTCACCGGCGGCGACGGCGGCGAGCGGCGAGGTGCCCGACGATTCTCCAGCGCCTTGTCCTGCCGCCACGTCGGGCGTGTCGACGCTGCGTTTGCGGCACGCGACGAGCGTCACGGCGAGCGTCACGGCGAGTGCACCGAGGCAGGAAGAGGCGAGGAAAGCGCTCCGGCGGATCACGTCCGGCTCATGCCACGAGCCCTCACCAAGGGACCAGTAAACGAGCACCCGTCGTCACCGGAGAATGCGCTCCTGAACGGAATCGGTGAAAACGCCCGACGTTTTGCCAGTTCCGATTCTTGGCAAGTGCGGCGATTCGCCTAAGGTGCGCCAACTCCGACATCGAGCCGTTTTCGAAAGGTCGGACGCTGTTTTCTTGGGAGGCCCACCGTGAACCGTAGCATCGCTCTCACTCTCTCTTGTCTGCTCCTCGCCGCCTGCGCCGCGAGCGCCGACAACTCGACGACCGGGTCCAAGAAGGACGGCGGGGTCGACACCGGAACGGGGACGGTTCCCACGGACGACGTCGGTGGCGGCAGCGCGGACACCGGCACGGGTGGCGGCACCAAGGACACCGGCACGGGTGGCGGCACCAAGGACACCGGCACCGGCGGCGGCACCAAGGACACCGGGGGCGGTGGCACGGGTGACGATTCGTGCGGCGCTTCAGCCACCAACCTCGATTGCCAGTCGTGCTGCGCGACCAACCACGACGCTGCGTACCAGGCGTTCGTCGACGCGCTCCTCGGCTGCGCGTGCAAGTCGGGCGTCTGCCTTACGCAGTGCAAGACGACCGCATGCGCGGCGACGCCGGCCACGCCGACCGCTGCGTGCGACACCTGCCTCGGCGATTCGCAGGCCGGCGCGTGCAAGTCGGCGATCGACACTGCCTGCGGTCCGGGCGGTCCTTGCGAGCCGTTCGACACCTGCGCCACCACGCAGTGCGCAGCGCTCCCCTGACACGCTGATACCCTGGCCTTCGTGCCAGGTCCGAAGGAACAGGTCACGCCCATCGACGACCCGCGCGGTCCGATGGGCGTGCGCTTTTTCGCGCAGCGATCGGGCGAGTCGCCATCGCGCGCGAAGGTGCCGACGCTGGTCTTCTCGACCAACGCAGGAGCGCTCTCGATCGTCGCCTCCGTCGCCTCTGAAGAAACGCACCTCGTCGATTCGACGTCTCTCCTCGTCCTCCCCGCGCGCGCCACGGCCATTCTGACGACGCGCAGCCCGATCACGCACGTCTTCGCGCTCTCGATCGCCGCCGAGCTGCAAGAGAAGGTCGTTGCGACGTATGCCGGTGAGGTCGATCCGGCGAAGCTCGCGCGTACGCTCTCTTCTCTCGCGCTCTTGCCGCGCACCAACTGGATGAACGAGATCGTCCATCGGTACCTCTTCGAGCGTTGCGTCTGTCGGAAGCACGACACCGACGCGACGCGGTTCCTCGAGACCGAGATCGTGAAAGAGGTCTATTTTCTCGTCAAATCACGCGACGAGTCGGCGCAGCGGAAGTCGGTCGTCGAGCTCGACG
This sequence comes from Deltaproteobacteria bacterium, assembly GCA_025363655.1. Taxonomy (GTDB): domain Bacteria; phylum Myxococcota_A; class Polyangia; order Polyangiales; family JADJMO01; genus JANYDK01. Next base: position 69,180 of record JANYDK010000037.1, read on the forward strand.
GGCCGCTCCTCGCCCGGGCGCTCCGCGAGATCGAAGCGCACCTCTTCGAGGGCGACGTGCTCACGCGTCTTCCCAAGGCCACGCGCGCCAGCGAGAGCTCACTGCTGCGCGCGTTCAAGCGGGAGCTCGGGCGCGCCCCGCTCGTCTACGTGCGGGAGCGTCGTCTCGACGAGGCGAGCTTGCTCCTCAAGTCGCGTCGCTTCTCGGTCACCGAGGTCGCCGAGAAGGTCGGATACGGCAACCTCGCGGCCTTCTCCACCGCGTTTCGTGCGCGCTTCGGCGTGCAGCCGTCGAGCCTCCGCGGCGCCGTCACTTCACCACGAGCCCGGTGACGTCGCGCGTCTCGGTCGCCTTGCGCGCGTCGGTCTTGGCCGTCTTCGCGCTACCGCCGGTGAAGGTGATTCGGTCGACGTGACGGAAGAACCATCCATACGCCGGCGTATCGCCCCAAAGGTTGGGATCGGGATATTGGCCGACGTATTCGGGCGGATCTTTCGGCACCGAACCGAGGCCGCCGCTGACGTCGAGGACGACGTTGGTGAACGTGAGATCGGTGATGCGATGGATGTTGCCGTCCTTGGTCACCGTGCCTGAGATGGGTGAGCCCCAGGTGTGGCGGGTCGAGGTGCCGACGATGTCGTCGAAGTGGACGCCGGAGATGCTGCCGACGCGGTGCGCGCTGCCGGCGGGCGTGCCGCCGCGATCGCCGAGGAGGATGAAGAAGGGCGAGCCGACGTCTTTGAACTGGATGCGTCGGAACGCGATGTCGGAGATGAGCGCGCCGTCGACCGACTCGACCGCCATCGCCGCCTTGTCGGCAGAGTCGATGACGACGTCCTCGAAGGTGACGTGGGTGAAGCCGCCGTAGCTGGCGGTGCCCATTTTCAAGGCGTTGGCGACGATCGAGCGGACGATGTGGGCGCGCCGGACGAGGACGTCGTCGACGCCGCGCGCGGTGCCGCTCTTGAGGCAGATGGAGTCGTCCTCGGAGGTGATGGTGACGTCTTCGATGAGCACGTGATGACAATCGACGACGTCGAGGCCATCGCGGTTGCCCGAGAGCGGCGTGTCGACGACGACGTCGTGAATCCACAAGTCGTCGGCCTCGAGGTTGACCACGCCCCACATCGCGGCGTTGACCACGTGCACGTGGGCGATGGTCACCCGCTGACTCTGCGCGGTGTAGATCGCCATCGGCCGCGTTGCCTCGGGATGGAGCGTGCTCGGACCGATCCACTTCGGCGTGTTGCCGTTGCCGTCGATCGTTCCTCTGCCGTCGATGCGAAGATCGTGGGCTTTTTCTGCGTAGATCAGCGTCTTTCGACAGTTGAGGAGCTGGGTGTTGTCGGTCGCGGGGTGGGTGTCGGGATAGTCGGCGTCGTCCTGCGTGCCGCGCAATGTGGCGCCGGCGTCGACGAAGAAGACCATGTCGCTCCCGAGCGTGATCATCCCACTGAGGAAGGTGCCCCCGGCGAGCAAGACGGTGCCACCCGTGCCGGCGCAGGCGTCGATGGCGCGTTGGATGGCGGCGGTGTCTTTCGTCTTGCCGTCGCCCTTGGCGCCGAAGGTGCGCACGTCACACGTCGGTGGAGGCGCAGCGTCGGCGGTATCGACGAGCGCAGTATCGACGAGCGCGGTATCGACGAGCGCAGTATCGACGAAGACGACGCCGACGTCGGCGTCTCCCTCGCCTCCATCTGCGACGAGCTCACCGTCGGGGCTGCCGCACGCTACGATGAGCAGCGTCGCCAAACTCGTCAGCGCGGTGAAGTGCCTCGACATCGGAGGCGAGAAGCTGAGCACCAAGCGCCCCGCCGCGCTTCTTTCGAGCCGTCGAATGCCTTCGCACCGCCGTCAGACGAGCTCGTCCGGCTCATCCGTGTCGCGATTTGCCGTAGAGCGGACGATGCTCTTTTCGCGAGCGCGTCGTCTGGCCGCCTTCGCCGAGGATCGCCGTCTCGGCGCCGAGCGCGCGAATGCGTTGCGGGGTCACCCACTCGTCGTAGCTCGTCTTCCAACCGTCGTAGTGCACGAGATGGACGCCGAGCTTGGCGTCGAGCACCTTGGCGCTCCACCACTCGCCCTCGTCGAGCACCTCGCAAGTGGTGCCGATCGGTAGCTGCGGCGGGACGAACGGACGCACGAGCCCGGCCGCGATCGAGACGAGCCCGCGTGGATCGTCGTCGCCGTATCCGGTCAGACGCACCTCGAGCTCGTCACCATCGGTCGCATCGATGCCGACGATCGTGCCGCGCTGCCAAGTGCCGGAAATCTTCGCTTCGACGTGCTCACCGAGCCGCGCCGTCGGTCGGGCCTCGGCGACGGCCACCGAGACGTTGGGAAAGCGCGCGCCGATCATGAACGAGGCGAGCTGACCTTCGACGAATGGCATCTCGCCCTCGGTGAAGCGGCCCGTCTCCCCCAACGTGACGAGGCGGTCGCCGTCTCGATCGAGGCGCGAATCGCCGGAAAAACCAGCGATCAGACAATCGGTGAAGGTCCAGGCGCCGGTCGACGATTCGCGATCGACGGCCGACGTCAGCGCGGCGAAGGCGACGCGGCCTTCACGACGCTTGGCCTCGACACCGAGGGCGCCGGAGTAGCAACAGTCTGCGGTGAGCAGCGCGGCGTCGCCACGGAACTCGCGGGAGATGGTCTCGACGATGTCGGAGACGCGCCAACCGGTGTCGTGCAGCTCGTCGGACCGCGCGTCGTGTTGAATGAGGTACGTCGTGCCGTCGTCGTCGCGATGACCGTGGCCGGCGAAATAGAAGAAGAGCAAATCGCCCGGCTGCGACTTGCGCAGATAGGCGACGAACGTGGTCTCGATGGCGCCGAGCGTGGCGTCCTCGTCTCGGAGGAAGACGATTTGATCGCTCGGCACGCCGCGCGTCTCGAGGAGATCGCGGAGCGCGACGTCTTTGCGATCGTCTTGCGGAAACGAAGCGAAGGCCGCGTCTTCCCACTCGAGCACGCCGACGAAGAATGCCCAGGTGCGCGCCGGGTTCCACGTCGGTGTCGGCGTCGTCTTCGGCAGCTTGGGCGCGACGCCGCTGGCGACGTCGACCCGCGCGCACCCCGCCGCCACGGCGATGCTCGCCATGGCGCTCATCAGGAAGTTGCGTCTTGATGGTCCGGTGTTGCTCACGTGGGGATCGACGGGCGAGGGTGGGAGATCATTCTCGTGAGGGGCATGAGGTATCGGGAAACGAGCGCGTTACCATTCCCTTTGGCCAAAGATTGCTGCGCAACTTTGGCCGTCCGGTCGATCTCGCCTTGCTCGGTCGCCGGACCGCCGTGAATGATGACCGCTCTCACTCCGTCCTTCCAGCACCGCCGCATGCCAAGAAATCGAGCCTCTTCGTGGGTGAGCCTGGTCGGCCTCGTCGTTCTCGCGACCGCGTGCGGAGCGAGACATCGTCCCGCCGAGACTGCCGGCGGAGCGGGAGGCCCTGCGCCGGTCTCGAGCGGAGCTCCGAGTGCCGCAGTGGCGACCACGCTTCCGCCTGGGTGGGCCTGGCCCTTCGACGCCACGCAGGGAAAAACGGCCTTTTCCTCGCTTGGCGTCGAGCGCCCGTTCGATCTCGCGAAAATCAGCTCGCTCGCAGGCAGCTCACCTTGTGCGCCCTTCGAAGCAGCGCCGCACGTGTGGGTCGCGCCGCTCTGCGAGGTGCCTCGTCTCTTCCCGAAGGTCCCGAACGTGCCGACAGCTCCGCTGGCCCCGTTCGCGAGCGCGAGCCTGGCGGCCGAACCGCCCTTCACCGGCGTGGTCCCGCTCGCCGCCGATTTGCGCGCCAATGGCACCGACGGGCCGGTGCAGAACCAGCAGATGGTCGGCGTCTGTTGGACGTTCGCGGTCTCGACGGTGATGGAGAACGCGTTCCGTCGCCAAGGGCGCAGCGACCTCGTGGCGCCGATGCACATCCTCTCCTCGAACGTCTTCAACCAGATCTGGAAGAGCGGAAAGAGCACCGCGCTCATCGGCGAAGGCTCGTGGCCGTACGATCCGGTCAAGGCCTGCAAGCTCAACGAGTCGCCGAGCGAGGTGTGGTGCGGCGACGCCTACAAGGTGCAGCCGGGCTCGTGGAAGAGCGATGCGGCGCTCACGGCCGAGAAGCAGCACGCCGACGAAGGGGGCCTCTATCGCTTGGTGAACGCGCGCGAGCTCACCACCGACGCGACGTTGCCGCTCAGCGCCGCCGCCGCGATCAGCAAGGGCCTCGCGGTCTACGTCGGCATGAAGATCGACACCAACACCTGGGGCTACCAACGGGTGAAGGACGGTCGCATTCCCGATTGGACCAACGGCGCCGCCGGTCACGCGGTCGTGCTCGTCGCCTATCGCACGACGCCGACCGGCCGCGAGTTCCTCGTCCACAACAGCTGGGGCGAAGGTTGGGGCGACAAAGGGTACGCGTGGATGTCCGAGCGGATGCTGGTGATGTTCACCGACGAGGCGCTCCTCTTCGACGCCGAAGGTGCCGGCGCAGGGGGCGAGCTCCCCAAACCGACGGGCGGCGGAGGCACACTCCCCATTCCGATACCGACGGGTATCGGATTGCCGTTGCCGATCCCAGCTCCCTCCACGTCAGCGTGTCCGAGCGGGCAGACGAAGGACGTCGTCTTCGGTCAATGCGCGAAAGCGTGCTCGGGTGGAGGCGCCCCCGTCGCCGGCATCTGCACCGGTGGTGGCGCGCCCATGCCGGCCCCGAAGATCGGATGTGCCGCTGGCCAGGTACCCGATTGGATCACCGGCAAGTGCGTGAGCCAGTGCCCCTCGGGACAGCCGCCGATCGAAGGGCTGTGTTTTCCCTGAGGGAAGGTGACTAGCGGCGCCGACCCAGCTTCTCGATGAAGCCCCGAACTGCGGCGCCTGCCGCGGGGTTGCGCGTCGCGGTCGGTGCGTGGCCGGCACCCTCGATGGCGACGAAGCTCGAGTTGGGGTGCTGGTCGGCGACGGCTTTGGCGTGGGCGATGGGGAGCACCGGATCGGCGGTGCCGGCGATCACCAACGTCGGGACGCGCACGTGCTTCCACCACTTGCGGGTGTCGACGCCCCAGAGCGTCGGCATCACGCGCCGCATGTCGGCCGAGAGAGGGCCGGCAGTGACGAGGAGCGCCGGGCCGCCGCGGCGACGAAGCACTTGTCCGACGCCATCGAGCTCGAGCCACTCGAGACCGGTCGTGTCGCTGTGCGAGTGCGAGTTGGGATCGAGGAGCTTGGCGGCCTCGAGCTTGGGCCGCCACATCGGGTGGAAGGGGCTGAGCGAGCAGAGAGGATCGGCGAGGCGCTCGCGGAAGCAGAGGCAGCAGCTCTCGACGATGAGCCCCGCCAAACCTTCGGGATGACGGCGGCCGTAGATCTCGGCGAGCCAGCCGCCGCCGGAGATGCCCCAGAAAATCCACGGACCGAGCCCGATGCGCTGGCGTGCGGCGTCGAGGTCTTCGACCATGCTCTCGAGCGTCACGCTCTGCGAGGAGGTGGAGACGGAGCCCCCGACGCCGCGCAGGTTGATGCACATGACCCGTGAGCCCGCGGTCGCCGCGAGGAGCTCGACGGTGCCCGCGTTGAAGGCCTCGCCGGGATGGGCCGCGCAAATCATCGGCACGTTGGCGAGTGCTACCCCACCGGTGAACACTTCGAGCTCGGCGCTGCCCACGTCGACGAGCGCTCGCTCGACGGTTCCTTCCGTCTTCATCTTCGCACGCTAGCGCACCCTCCTCGGGCGGTCATGAACTCTCGTCGCCTGGATGATTCGGCGCAAATCGTCGGTCGAAGTACCCCTCCGGGGGCGAGCTCGCGCGCGAAATCACCTACGTTCTGCCGATGGGCCCGTCGCCGCATCACGTCCTCTCGGCTCGCATCGAAGCTGCCGAGGTCGCACACCTGGGCAGCGCCGTCACCACCTACGCGTCGCTCTGTCCGAACGAAGGGGCGGAGGCGCTGTATGTCTCCGGGGGCGTGGCGGGCTACTTCGGTCCGACGATCTCGCTCTCGCGCGCGGTCGGTCTCGGCATGCACGGGCCCGTCACGGCGGCCGACCTCGATGCGCTCGAAGCCTTCTACGACGAGCGCGCGATGGGCGTCTCGCTGCACGTCTCGGCCCTCGCCGACGACTCTCTCTTGCCCCTCCTCGCAGCGCGCGGCTTCGTGCTCCTCCATCTCGACTCCGTGCTCGTGCGGACGCTCGACGACAGTTGTCTGGCGACCGCGCCAGGTGAGACCGACGATCAGGGTTCGATCGAGATTGGCGTGCGGGTCGCTGAGGCGGCCGAGGCGAAGACGTGGGTGCGTACTTCGCTCGCTGGCTTCGCCGATGCCGACGCGCCTCCGCCTGGCAACGAGCGACACGCGGCGATCTACGAGGCCTGCTTCACCGTTCCGAGCACGCAATACTTCTTCGCATCGAGCTCGGGCGGGTTCGCGGGTGCCGGCGCGCTCGACATCCAAGGTCGCACCGCGCAGTTCTTCGCCGCGAGCACGCTCGCCTCTTCGCGCGGCATCGGTGTGCAGTCAGCGCTCCTCCGCAGCCGCCTCGCCCATGCACGTCGCGCCGATTGCGACCTCGCGTTCGTGCGCACCGCCGCCGGGAGCACCTCGCAACGCAACGCCGAACGATGCGGTTTCCGTCTCGCCTACGCGCGCGCTGCGATGAGCAGGCCCGCGCGGACGCGCGCGGTCGTTCCCTCGCGATCGTGATCGAGCGGCTCCACGACGCGGTGACGAGCGACTACGTCTTCTTCTTCGCGATCGCGTCGATGGTGATCGCTGCCGTCGTGCTCGCGCGCTCTCTCGGGCGATGGCGAAGCTCGACGGTGCTACTTCGCGGACCACTCCTCGGCGCCGCGCTGACGGCCCTCTCGCTCTTCGTGACGTCGACGGCGCCGAGCGGTGATCTCCTGCGCACCCGCGCCGGGCTGCCGCACTTCGCGGTGACGAGCAACCTCGACGAAGTCACCGGCGAGCGTCTCACGCACGTACACGGCGGCTATCTGCTCCTCGACTTCGCCTTCTGGCTCCCCTTCGGCGTCCTCGCGGCGCTCGCGCTCATCCGCGACAAGCGCGCGCCAATCGTCCCGGTCGTGCGCCCGTGAACGCGCCGCGCGAGACGACGACCTCGCCGGAGACGATCGTCGCCAGGTAGCCATCGGCGTGCTGAATCAGCCGTTTTCCGCCGGCCGGAAGATCGGCCACGAGCTTCGGTCTCTGCAGACGCAGCCCCTCGAAATCGATGACGTTGAGATCGGCCTTCTTGCCGACGGCGATCACCCCGCGATCACCGAAGCCGACGTAGCGCGCGTTGTCGCTGGTGAGCATCTTCAACACGCGTTCGAGCGGGAGCTTTCCCCGCGCCCGATCGCGCGCCCAGTGCGTGAGCATGAAGGTCGGGAAGCTGGCGTCGCACACCGTGCCGACGTGGGCGCCGCCGTCGCTGAGCCCGGTGAGCGCGAGCGGGTGCGCGAGCATCTCGGCGACGACGTCGAGGTTGAAGCTCGAATAGTTGAAGACGGGAAAGTAGAGGAGCTCCTTGCCGTCGTTCTCGAGGAGCGCATCGTAGATGAGCTCGAGCGGCTTTTTTCCGGTGCGCATCGAGTCGGCGAAGATCGAAGCGTCGCGCGAAGGCTCGTAGTCTGGGCGCTCGCCGAGGCGGAACATGCGCATCGAGACGAAGTCGATGTTGGCGAGGAAACGATCGGCCATCGGCGGAACGTTGCTCCCGTCGCCGGCGATCTTCTCGCTCTTCTCCTCGAGGAGCCGCGCCTTGAAGGCCGGATCGCGCATCGCCGCGACTCGTTCTGCGAGCGGCAGCATCGCGATGCGCTTGTAGCTGGGAAAACCGATGAACGGATGGAACGTCGCCTCGAGCCCGAGGAGGACGCCGATGCCCCGCGCGCCGACCTGCAACCGGATGTCGGTGCCGTTCGCTTTGGCTCGCTCGGCGCGCGCGACGATTTTTCGCCACTGCTCGCTGTCGAGATCGCGCTGCAAAAGTGAGATCGACGTCGAGTGTGTGCCGCCTGCGCGCGCCATCGCTTCGAGGACGTCGAACTCCGCGTCGAAGCGCGCTGGCGACGACTCCATGTCGAAGTCCGACACTGCCTGCAAGACGCCGTGCCCGAGGCCTTCGAATGCCCGCGCGATTCCTTCCAATTCGCGCACCGTCGCTTCGGCCGCGGGCGTCGAGCTCCCGTCGATCGATCGGTGATTGTCCGTGCGGCCCGTGGAAAAACCGACCGCGCCCGCCTCGAGCGCCGCGCGAACGAGCACCCGCATCTGCGCGATGTCTTCGTCCGTCGCTGCTCGCCCGGCGATCGCCCGATCGCCCATCACGTACACGCGCAACGCATCGTGCGTCACCTGCGCCGCAAAATCGATCGCGTGCGGCTTCGCGTCGATCGCCGCCAAATACTCGGCGAACGACTCCCACTGCCAATCAATCCCCTCGGCGAGCGCCGCGCCGGGGATGTCTTCCACGCCCTCCATGAGCTCGATCAGCCTCTTCCGATCGCTCGCCCGCACCGGCGCGAAACCGACCCCGCAATTGCCCATCACGCAGGTGGTGACGCCATGAAGGCTCGATGGGGCGAGATCGGCATCCCACGAGACCTGTCCGTCGTAGTGGGTGTGCAAGTCGATGAAGCCAGGCGTGACGATCGCTCCCGTGGCGTCGATCGTTCGGCGGGCATCTTCGGTGCAGGCGCCGATCTCGACGATGAGGCCATCGCGAATGCCGACGTCGGCGCGGACGCCGGGATTGCCGAGGCCGTCGAAGAGGGTGCCGCCGTGGATTGCGAGGTCGAGGGTCACGAAGGCAAGGTAGCAGGAGTTCTTGCCTCTTCCCCTGCTGCTGCCGCATCCATCGCGCGTCGCTCGTAGGCAATCACCGCGCGGCGCAGCGGGTCCATCAGGAACATGTAGGTGATCCATCCAGCCATCGCCGACGCCCAGACCAAGGCCTTGAACTGCGGGACGCCCAAGAAAAACGCGACGATGTTGGCGAGCTGCAAAAGCCCGGCGATTCCTGCGAGCGCCCGAGGTGCGCGTCGTTCATCGCCAGCGGCGTCGAGCAGGCGATTGATCGCGAAGCAGACGCGCAATTGGCAATCGAAGAGCCACCAAACGTTGTAGGCAGGGACCAAGAAGCGAAAGACCGCGCTCCCCGGCGTCACGTCGCCGCGCTCGCGCATCGGGAGCGTCGACCATGAACGCTCGATCCAATACGCGGCGATCGCAATCACCGCGAAGGCGCCGTAGCCCTCGAACTTGATCAGCCAAGCGCGGTTTGCCTCCAGGTCGAAGCCGAACGTCGATGGAAACAGCGCCAGCACGTTGATCGCGAACACCACGAGAACGACCGCCAGCAGCACCCATTTCGCCGATTCGCTGGGGAATCGCTCGCCTTCGAGCACGGGCACGCCGCCCGTCGTCGGTGGCGCGTAAGGGTCGTACTTCATGGTCGGCTGCGGGTCGGAGCTCGCTTCGGAGCGGGAAAAATCAGTGCTCATGAACGTTGTCGACACCAGTCGGCCATCGGTTGCGTGGGTCGACGACGAAGCCTGAGCGTCGCGCCGACGAGCGCAATGGCCATCAAGGTCGCGTCGCCATCGCCACCTTCGCCAGGGATCCCCATCGCGCACGCGCCGCGTGACACCTTGAGCTCTCCGAAAGTCGCGGTCGGCGTCGGCGAGTCGGGCAAGACCGCCACCGTGAGCTGCGTCGAGAACCCGTCGTTCATCCCTGGGTGTCCGCAGGGAACGTAGCCACGCTGATCGGGGTAACTGAGCTGGAAGACGAATGGGGAGTGGCCTTGCCGCAATCGATCGACGTCGTCGACCTCGATCGTGAGCTCGCGGGGGCCGGTGATTTTGACGCTCTTCACAGTGGTGCCTGGCGCGGGCTTCACCCAGGCCTTGGCGTAGTACGCGTCGGGGATGTCGTCCCCCGGCGTGGCCTCCCAGCGCACGACGAGCCCGCTTTGGGTCCAGCTCGTCGAAGAGTGACCGGAGAACTGCGGATCAGGACAACCTCCGCACCCGAGCTCCGTGAGGGAGAGCGCGAGGACGATGGCGAGGGCCAATGCGTGACGCGACATGTAGGCGAGAATACGCCCTCGCCTGCGCCCGCGCCTGCGCTTGCACCCGCGCTAGCGCTCGCGCCCGCGCCCGGAAGAAACTTTTGAACGAACCCTCTCCCCCCGGGCACTCCCTCATGCGATGAGCCCTTCTCATGTCCTCGGCGGCCTGCCTTTCGCTCGGAGCGCCATGAGCGCCAGCGACGGCGTCGTGGACGAAGGGCTGGTTTCTCGGTTGCGCCGGGGGGAGCTGGCGGCGATTGGCGAGGCCTACGACGCGCATGCGCGGGCGGTGATGGGGTTCGCCCGTCGCCTCGTCGGGGAAGAGAGCGCGGCGCAGGATTTGACGCATGAGGTGTTTCTCACGTTGCCGTCCGCGGTGCGCGGGTTCGAGGAGCGATCGTCGCTGCGGACATTTCTCCTCTCGATCGCCGTCAACCATGCGCGTCACCACGTGCGTGCGGCGTCGCGGCGGCGGGCCGTGATGGATGAGCTCGGGCACCTGCCCGAGAACCGCGGGACGACGCCGGAGCAAGAGGCGATGCGGGTCGATCTCGCGCGGGAGCTGACGAGGGCGCTCGATGCGTTGCCGCTCGAACAGCGCGTGGCGTTCGTGCTCTGCGAGGTCGAAGAGCTGAGCGCACGCGAGGCGGGCGAGGTCGCGGGCTGCCCGGAGGCGACGATGCGGACGCGGCTCTTCCACGCAAAACGGAAGCTGCGCGAAGAGCTCGAGGCGAGGGGGGTACGATGAGTGACGATTTGCTTTCGCGGGCGGCGGGCGCGCTGCGCTCTTCTGCCGAGCCGTCGTCGGAGGAGTTGCGCGAGACGCGCATGCGGGTGATGGCGAGCCTGCGACGGACGCGGCAGCGGCGGGTCCGCGTCGTGACCGTCGTGCTTCCGCTCGCGGCGGTGCTGGCGACGAGCCTGGCGTGGGCCGGTGCGACCGGTCGATTGTCCAAGGCCGTCGAGGCGGTGCGCGAGATGTTCGTCGCTGGAACCTCGGAAAAACAAGCCGATTTGCCGCCGCCCCTGCCTTCGATGTCGACGACGGAATCACCGAGCGCTGTTCCGAGTGAAGCTCCGAGTGAAGCTCCGAGCGCGGTCGCAAGCGCGGTCGCAAGCGCGGTCCCAAGCACGATGCCGAATGCGCCGTCGGCCGGTCCGAGCATCCTCGCGATCGCGCCGTTGCCGAAGGTCGTCGTGGAGGACGCCGCGGTCGCGGTCGATGCGCGCGATGCCGATCTCGAGGCCTACAAGAAGGCGCACCAACTCCACTTCGTCGCGCACGACGACGCCGGCGCGCTGCAAGCGTGGGACGCGTATCTCGCTGCGTTTCCCAATGGAACGTTCGCCGCCGAGGCCCGGTACAACCGTGCGCTTTGTCTCCTTCGGCTCGGTCGCACCCTCGAGGCGCGTGCTGCGCTCCAGCCCTTCGCCGATGGCAAGGTCGCCGGCGGCTATCGACGTCAAGAGGCGCAGGCGCTCCTCGACACCCTCGACGCCGGACCCTAATCCGGACGTCGAAGAAAAATCGTCGCGCTCGCGCGTGAACGATTGAACGAATGGCGACGCCGCGGGCACGGATGGATCGAAATGCGACGACTCCTCGTCTCCACCACCCTGGTCGCCGCTGCCGTCGCAGTAGGGGCGATTCTTCCGACGTTGCTCACGGCGTCGAGCGCACACGCCGACGAGACCAGCACGCCGACGAAGTTGCTTCTCCGCATCGAAGGCAACGTCGGTGGCGTGACGCCGGAGTCGTTGCGAGCCGCCATCGGAGCCGAGCTCGGCGTCGAGGTCGCGCTCATCAACGAGGCCAATCGTGACTTTTCGGTGACGGTGCGCGCCGAGAAGGGCGCCGTCTCGATGAGCTTTCGCGCGCCCGACGGTCGGCTCGTGGTGCGCACCATCGCGACGCCGAAGGCGAAGTCGTCGGTCGAGACCATCGCTCTCATCGTCGGCAACCTCGTGCGCAACGAGGCCGCCGATCTGATCGGCGAGCTCCACGCGGCCGCAGAAGCCAAAATCGCGAGCGGCTCGGCCTCGGCATCGGCGGCACCATCGACGGCACCCTCGACGGCGCCCTCGACCTCCACCAGCACGGCGCCGCCCGACTTCTTCGTCGACGACAAACCCAAATCTCCAGTGGTCGCGACGGCGATCGCTCCATGCAGCGTCCCGCGCGTCGGCCCGTGGTGGGGTCTCGACTTCGCCCCGCGCCTCGGGAGCTCGACGCCGGACAGTGGCGCCGAAGCCGTGCGCATCGCTTCGCTCGGCGTGATTGGTACGTATTCGGGCGGCATCAAGGGCGCCGACGTCGCCGGCGCGATCACCCTCACGCGGGGCGGCGTCTGTGGAGCGCAGATTGCGGGCGTCGTCACCTTTGCGGGTGGGGGCGTCACCGGCGCGCAAATCGGCGGCTTCGTCGCGGTCGCGGTCGGTCCGGTGATCGGCGCGCAGATTGCGCCGGTCGGTGTCGCCGTCGAGGGCATCTCCGGCGCGCAGATCGGCGTCGCCGAGTTCGCCACCTCGGTCGACGGCGTGCAATTCGGCGCCTTCAACTTCGCGACCAAGCTCCGCGGCGTGCAGTCGGGCGGATTCGATCTCGTCGACGGCGACGCGGCCGGCGTGCAGCTCGGCGCCGTCAACGTCGTCACCGGCAAGATGCACGGCGTGCAGCTCGGCGCGTTCAACTACGGCAACGACATCGCCGTCCCCATCGGGCTCGTGTCGATCGTCCCCCACGGCGGCGTCACCTCGCTCGATCTCTTCGGCACCGAAGATCTCGGCGCCGACGTCGCGCTCACCCACGGCGGTCGCGTCATCCACAACATCTACGGCCTCGGCGCGCGGCGAATCCACGGCGGTGCCGCCTTCGCGTACACCTTCGGGATCGGTGGGCGCATCGTCGGCGGGCCCAATTTCACGCTCGATCTCGACGTCTTGGCGAGCTCGCTCCTCTCGCGCGGCCTCCACACTTCGTGGGGCACCTACGTCTCGACGGTGCGACTCGTGGCCGGCCTGCGCGTCGCCGAGTCGCTCACCTTCACCGCCGGCCCCACGTACAACCTCCTCGTCACCGACGATCTCGACGAAGGCAATCGACACCACGTCGGCGAACACCGATTCGACGACGGCGATCATCCCATCGTCGGTTACCCCGGCGCCACCTTCGGCCTCCGCGCGGAGCTCTGATGCAGCACACGGCCCGCCTGTCGAACTCCTTCGTCTATCGCAGCCTGGCGATGCATGAGCTGGTCGAGCTCGCCGAGAAGGTCGCGCCCTCCGACGCGCCCATTCTCGTCACCGGACCGAACGGCTCGGGAAAGGAGCTGATCGCCGAGCTCTTGCAAAGGCGCTCGCTCCGCGCCGACAAGCCGTTCATTCGCGTCAACGCCGGCGCGATCCCCGACACCCTGATCGAGGCCGAGCTCTTCGGCGCCGAGGCGGGCGCGTACACCGGTGCGACCCGCGCCCGTCGTGGTCACATCGACATGGCCGACGGAGGCACGCTTTTTCTCGATGAAATCGGCAACCTCGGCGCCGCGGGTCAGGCCAAGCTGCTGCGCGTTCTCCAAAGTGGCGAGTACCACCGCCTCGGAAGCGCCACCGCGCGGCGCGCCGACGTCCGCGTGATCAGCGCCACCAACGTCGATCTCGCGGCCGCGATCGCCGCTGGAACCTTCCGCGAAGATCTCTACTACCGCCTCTGCGTCATCGAGCTCCGTGTCCCGCCGCTCGCCCAACGTCGTGACGACATCCTCCCCATCGCCGAGGCGCTCCTCGCGCGTGGCGAACCGGCCTTGCGCAAGAGGCTCGGCGCCGCGGCCCGTCGAGCGCTCCACGCACACGCGTTCTCCGGCAACGTCCGCGAGCTGCAGAATCGAATTCTTCGCGCGCAGCTCGTCTCGCGCGGCGAAGAGATCACGCCGGACGATCTCGACCTCGCCGCCCCCTCGGACGAGATCGTCGTGCCCCTGCGCGTGCCCGAGCGCTCGAACCCGGAGCGATCGCCGGAGAGCGCCGATCGCACTTCTCTCGAAGCGCTCCTGCGTGCGTCCGGCGGCAACGTCTCGCGCGTGGCGACGTCGCTCGGCGTGAGCCGACAAGCGCTCTATCGGCGCATGGAACGGCTCGGCATTCGTTGGGAGCGCGGGCTACGGGTCGCGTGAGGTTGCGTTAGGCTCGCTTCTCCCGATGCCGAGCCTCGAGGTCGACGCGCAGCTGATCCTCCTCGAAGCGGCCCTCGACGGCGCTCGTCTCGAAGACGCGCTCTCCCACGCGCTCGCGGCGTGGCGAAAGGCCAAAACGCCCGAGCTCGCCGCGCTCGTCGAGGTCGTCGCCGCGGCAGCAGAAGCCAACGAGCCGCCGCTCGAAGCGAGCAAAGGTGCTTCGCAAGAGGCCCGCTGGAAGGCGCGCGCTACGGAAAAACGGCCAGTTTCGCTCGCGCGGCTCCTCGATCCCGTCCTCGACCGTGGTCCCAACGTCGCTCGATCGCGCGTCGCGATGCTCGAGGGCTTTGCGCCCGATCCGCGACTCGTCGCCAAATATCTCGCCTGGCTCGAGACGCCGCCGGTGCATGATGGCGGGCGCGCGCGCTTCTTTCCGACGGTGATCGCGCAACTCATCCTGCAGGGTGAGCCGAGCGTGCTCGCCCGGCTCGATCCGATGCTCACGCCCGAGACGCGCGCCGACACGATCGCGCGCATCGGGCTGAGGCCGCTGACGCAGCTGCGCGCCGCGCGCGAGACGCTCTCGAAGCTGTCGATCGCGCCGCCGCTTTCCTCGAACACCCTCGAGACCGCGCGTCGGCTCGCCCATCGGGTGACGGCGATCGTCACCGCACCGCGCCCGGCGAAGCGTCTGCGCGCCGATCTCCTGGCCGACGTCCACGCCCACCCAGAGGACGACGTGCGTCGGCTCGTCTATGCCGATGCGCTCGGCGACGAAGGCGACGAACGCGGAGAGTTCATCGCCCTCCAATGTGCACGCGCGAAGAACGGCACGCCGCCGACGCGCCGCGAGAAGGAGCTCCTCAGGGTCTACGAGCGCGAGTGGCTGGGCGCGATCGAGCCGGTGATCCTCAAGACCGGCGTGCGCTACGAGCGTGGATTTCCCGTCGCCGGTCGCCTCCTCCACGAACGGCTCGGGCCTGCACCCTACGACGCGCCGGAGTGGTCGACCTTCGTCGAGCTCGACGTCGAGCGGCAGGCCACGCTGGCGACGGGCGCGCGCGATCTGCTCCTTCGGCCACATCTGCGCTCGCTTCGGCGCGTGCATGGCGCACAAATCGAGGACGTCGCCGCAATCGCCGCGCATGACGCTCCGCTGCCGTGGGACGAGCTGAGCGTGCGCTGCTGGCGAAACGGCCTCCGCCAACTTCGCGACGTCTTCGCGCGTGGGCTCGAGACGCTCCCGTCGTTGTCGGTGCTCGGTTTCGTGCTCCAAGCGCCGTCGACAGACATGCTCGAGGTCATTCTCTCGGGACCGCTCGCGACGCGGCTTCGGCGGCTCTTTCTCGTGGGAGACGTCGACGAGGTCGCCACGGTGCGAGGCCTCGTCGCCGCCGCGCCCAACCTCGAGCAGCTCGAGCTCTCGTTTCCGCACTTCACGCTCCAGCTCTCCCGAACTGGAAGTGGAAGCGGCAGCGGAATTTCGAGCGGAAGCGCGCGAGCGCTCGACCAAGTCGACGTGGTGCTCGAGGCCGCCAGCGGACCGATCATGGGCGTGGCCCGTCGCGCGCTCATGGGGCTCGCGCCGCTCGGCGTCAGCGCTTTGCGTCTTCGTTGTGACGGCGCCGGCGTCGAAGGAGACGAGCTGGTGCTCGGAAAACGCCGAGCCTCGCTCGCGCCCTTGCAGGAGATCGCAGGGCTCCTCCGGGTCACCCTCGAAGGACCGCTCCCCGTCAGACGTCCTTCCCAATCGCCCTCTTGAGCGGCTTGTTGAACGCCCAAATGGCCATTCCGGTGGCCAGCAAAAGTGTGTAGAAAATAGGCCAAAATGCGCTCCCTTGGCCGCTGCCGACGAGTCGCACGCCGACGATCATGACGATGAACGAGAGGCCGAGGATGATGCAGCCGATCGCCATTACGTCCGCATCCGCGCCCGCGCTCACTCTGCCTTCTGCCCCGGCTCGGGCGTCACCCGCTGCAACTCCTTCACCAACCTCGGATCCGGACAATCATCGAGTCGAACCCGCAGGCTAATGGGGATATCCAAATGCGTCGGATCGGCCGTAGCGAGGGCGATGGCAATCTCCGCCAAGGCATCACAGCTCGGCCTCTTCTCCATCGCCGCCGCCCAATGGGCATATGCATACAGACGCAACCACGTGCACTCCGGGTTCTTCGAGACGTCTTTGCACGCAGCGATGTCCGGGAGAAAAGCGGCTTCGATCTTCTCTTCGGGAATCGCCGCGAGCAAGGCTTCGATGCCTGCTTCGCTCGGCATCGTCGCGATCCCTGGCGTGCCGGCCGGCGCAGCCTCGGGGGCGAGGCGGGCGAGGATGTGATCTCGAAGCTTGGCGGAGACCTGCACCTCTTCGACGAGCGTCGTCAGCTCGTTCGCCTCGAAGACCACGCTGAGCGCAGCGTCGGCCACCGCTTCACGCTCGACCTTTTCGAGATTGGCCACTTGGATCGCGAAGAGCAGGTCGTCATCACGCTTCGTCAGCGAGGTGTGCAGCCAGTCTCTCGGCGGCGCCTGCGCGGCGAGCACGTCGGCGCACGTTTTTCCGTCGCCCTGGCGATTGAGCATCAACACCGAGTGCGCGAAGGGCAAGACGACGGTGAACGCATCGCGTGACGATTTCACCGCGCGGAAGGCCATGCGGTCGCTCTTGGCGCTCTCGCAGTGGTCGATCAGCTTCGCGTCGTCGAAGGGATTTTTTCCATCGGGAGTGCCATTTTCCGACCCGTCGAGCTGGGTCGGCACGAGGCCGACGACGCGCAGCTCGCCCTTCGGCTGCACCTCGAGAAAATACGTCCATTGGTCGTAGGGGAGAAAGCCGATGCTCTTGCCGCTGACGTGGCATGCGCCGTAGTGCTGACCGGAGGTGACGGCGTCGAAGTCGATCGACGTCGTCGTCAGCTCGACGTGGATCAGCGTCTTGCGTTCGTTCTTCAGCTCTCGATCCTCGAAGGCGCCGCGACATCCGAAAGTGCCGAGGACTCCCATCGCTGCGAGCACGAGAATCCGCGTGTGAAATCGAAGCACGGGCCGTCTTCTACTTCGGCGCGCACCGCGAGACCACGCAGCGTGCGCCGTTCGCGACGGCCTGCGGGGGAGCATGGGCGAGCACTTCTTGGGCACGCCGAACGATGTCGGCCTCGCAATGACTGGCGAGCCACATGGCCGCGAGCGCAGGGAGGGAAGTTGCCTCCAGACGCTCCACCTTGCCTTGCGTGCAGGCGTGCGTGAGGTCGCTGTAATACGCGACGAGGCTCTCGCCGGGCGAAAGACGTGGATCGAGGGCGGCGAGGGCGAAGGCGCGCATCGTCTTGCTCGACGCACAACGGCTGGCGGCTTCGAACACCGCCAATGCACGCGGCTCTGCGAACGGGCCGCCTTCGGTGGCCAGGCGGGTGCCGATCTCGGCGAGGGTGTCGCAGGCGCTCGGCACGGCCTCCTTCGCCACCCATCCCGCGATGGCCTGCAATCGCGCCGTGGTGCACAGCGGCCTCGTCACTGGCGCGTCACAATCTTCGAGCGCCGCCTGCAGCGCGTGCTTCCTGTCCGCCGGATCGACCGTCTCCAACATCGCGTCGAAGTTGCGTTCGGGATCGAGCTCGCCGATCGCGAGCGCCTTCCCCGGGGAGAGCGCGTCGAGCAGCCGATCGCGGAGCCTCTCGCTCAGCTCCAACCATTTGACGATGCGCGCGCGGCGTTCTTCTCCGAGCGGGCGAGATATTGACGACGTCAACATGGCTTCGCCGTGGAAGTGATCGGTGAGCGCGACGTCGGTCGCGAGATCCGCGTACGGGCTCTCGGGGGTCAGCGACGCCACCAGCCAATCGTCGGCAGAGGACACCGTCGCCAATGCCCCCGAGCAGGTCATCGCCTCCGAGCCCACGAGCTCGACGAGCACCACCGAGAGGTCGAACGAGAGGACGGCGACGAACGGTCGCGGCGGCTCACCGTTCGACGCTTTGACGCGGAGAACCGTCCTCGACTTGTCGGCATCCGGACAGAGATCGAGATCGACGGCGCCGAAAGGGTCACCCGCCGAGCCCCGCTGCACGCTCCCCAGCTCGACGTACCCTCGGGCGAAGACATCGACGCTCGACGGCGCCTCGATCGCGAGCGTCGACGTCCACTCGTCGAAGGGCGTGAACGCGAAGCCCTTGCCGAGGGAGGAGCACGCGCCATGGTGCTTGCCCTCGGTGCGCGCGGTCACCTGCAGCGGCGTCGGCTCGAGATCGAGCGCGGTGACGATGCGTCGCGACGGCGGGAGGTCGGTGATGCACCCACGGCAGCTCGCTGAGAGGAGAGCCGCGGCGCCGAGGAGGAGCGCTGCACGTCGACCCCTCCCGGCCATCCTTCCCTCACGTCGTTCTCTCACGTCACCTTGTGCATCAGCTGACGCACCGGCCGAATGAGCACGAAGAGCACCACCGCACCGACCAGCGACGTGCCGACGAAGATCCAGAAATAGTCGGTCGGCGGGATTTCCCCCCACTGCTCGCCGAGGCTGCCGCCGACGTATTGGGCGACCGAGCTCGAGAGCAGCCAGACGCCCATGAAGACGGAGGCAAAGCGCGCAGGCGCGAGCTTGGTCACCATCGAGAGCCCGACCGGCGAGAGGCAGAGCTCACCGAGCGTCGCGAGCAGGTAGCTGAGAAGAAGCCAGAAGCCGCCGACGCGTGCCTTCTCGCTCTGCTTCGCCAGTGACTGCAGCGTGTCGCGCCACACCGGATCGGCGGCGGCGGCGACGAGCGCGGCCTTCGCCTTGTCGTCGAGCTTGGCGGTGAAGGTGATGCTCTTGGTCTCGCCGTTCCATGCGACGCCCACTTCCTCTGCTGCCTTGGCGTCGAAGGGCCAGACGAAATTGGGCGGGAGCGGCGTCAGCGTGAAGGTGGCGGGCGCGTTCTTGGTCGCGTCCTTGGTCTTCTTCTCGAGCGTGTCGAGCGTCGCCTTGAACGCAGGATCGAGCGTTTTTTCCAGCGCATCGGTCACCGAGAAGGGGGCGAGCACGCCGCGCACCGAGAGCTCGTGCGTGTTCGCGTCGAAGCTCATGCGACCGGCGTCGAGCTCGCCGAGGTTCTTCACGCTCGCAGGGAGCGCCTGGAGCTCGACGGTGGAGACGACGCGGTTCTCGGCGATGGCGCCGCCGACCATGGCGAGGAACGAGAGCGCCATGAAGGTCATGGCGATGAACATCTTCGCCGGCGTCGAGACGACGATTTTCTTGCGGATGAGATAGGTCCAGAGCATCGCGAAGAGCGGCGCGAAGCCGACGATCATGACCGCGTTGGCCGATTGCCAAATCTCCGCCGAGTACTCGTAGGTCGACGTCAGGCGGCGGTCGGTGTTGACCTCGGCCCAGATGTTGAGCGCGTTGCCCGCCTGCTCGAAGGCCATCCAGAAGAGGACGACGAAGCAAAATAGTACGAAAATCACCGTCGATTTGTCGCGCGCCGCGCCCTTGATGCGCATCAGCGTGAAGCCCATCCAACCGCCGATGCCGGAGAAGAGCGCGGGCATCAGCACGTCGAGGAGCTGCGCTTGTCCGCGCACCAGACGGACGACGAAGAGCGCGGGGACGGCGATCGAGAGACCGATGAGGAGCATCGGATAGACGCGCGCGAGGACGCCGGCGACGCCACCGAGGCCCGGTTCTGCTTCGTCGGGTTCGGACGCGCTCGCCTTCACGCCTTCGTCGCTCTTCTTGCCGACCGTGAGATCGTTCCCTGCTGCGGCGACGTCTTTGAGGATCTGCTTTTGCCCGAGCAAGAAGACGACGAGCGACGCGGCCATCACGATGCCGGCGGCGGCGAAGCCATAGTGGAAGCCGTAGTGCTTGCGCAGCCACTCGCCGCAGATCCACGGCGCGAGCCCGGCGCCGAGGTTGATGCCCATGTAGAAGATGGTGAAGGCGCCGTCGCGACGCGCGTCGTCCTTCTTGTAGAGCTTGCCGACGAGCGTCGAGATGTTCGGCTTGAAGAACCCGTTGCCGGCGATGAGGAAGGCGAGCGCCGCGTAGAACATCGGCAGGGCCTTGAAGGCCATGAGGAAGTGGCCGATAGCCATCAAGACGCCGCCGGTGATGATCGAGAGGCGGAGCCCGAGCTTGCGATCGGCGATGAAGCCGCCGATGAGCGGCGTCAGGTAGACGAGGCTCGTGTACCACTTGTAGACACCCGAGGCGCGACTCGGCTGCCACGCCAGCTCGGTGATGAGATAGAGCACGAGCAGCGCGCGCATGCCGTAGTAGCTGAAGCGCTCGGCGGCTTCGGTGACGAAGAGGACGTAGAGCCCTCGCGGATGTTTCTTCTCGTCGGCGCTGAGCTCGGCGGTGGACATGGGCCCACCACGCTACCCTATGCCATGCCGCGCTTGCCGCTCATGAAGCCGGCAGGGGCGACGCCGGCGAGGGCGTAGGCCTCGGTCCAGCGCTCGCTGATGGGGATGTCGAAGACGATCTTGTCGTCGAGGGGCATCGGCAGCCACGCGCCCTGCCGAATCTCTTCCTCGAGTTGGCCCGGGGCCCAGCCTGTATAACCTAGATATGCACTGTAGGTGCCGGGCCCTTCGGCGCGGCCGATGGCGGCGAGCACTTCACGCGACTGCGTCACGGCGACGCCATCCGAGAGGCGAATTTCACCCTCGCGCGCTTTGATGTCGGGTTTGTAGACGATCCAGCCGATTTCCGGCTGCACCGGGCCCCCGACGCGGACGATGCCTCGATGTTGCGAGGCGTCTTCGGCGAGGCCGAGCTGTTCGAGCAGATCGCCGACGCAGGCGATTTCCTTGTGACCGTTGACGACGATTCCGAGCGCACCTTCGTCACCGTGCGCGACCATCAGCACGAGCGCGTGGAGGAAGTTCGGATCGTTGAGCGGCGGAGCTGCGATGAGGAGGCCTGGAGCGAGCGAGCCGCGCTGCAGCATCTCTCAGGCGTAGCACTTTTCCGTCGGGCTCGTCACTCGCCCGAGGCGCTCGCCGTGGTAGCGTCCGCGCATGTCGAAGAGGCCGCCGTTCATCATCTCGACCGAAGACGTCCCCTCGAACGAAGGGAAGTATCCGCACAACGACGAAATCTTCGGCACCGGTCGGAAGGTCGGGGTCTTCGCCGGCCTCTTGCGCATCGGTCTCCACGTCGATCGTCTCGCGCCGGGTCAGCGAACGTCGTATCCGCACAGCGAAGAAGACGAAGAAGAGTTCGTCTTCGTCCTCGAAGGCGAAGTGCAGGCGTGGGTCGACGGTGAGCTTCACCCGATGAAAAAGGGCGATTTGGCGGCCTTCCCGGCCGGCACCGGCATCAACCACACGTTCATCAACGACTCCGATCACGAGGTGGTGCTCCTCATCGGGGGCGAGCAGGCGAAGAGCGACAGCCGCATCTTCTACCCGCACAACGGAGAGCGTAAGAAGGACATGCCCTGGGCCCGCTGGTGGGACGACGTGCCGAGGCGCCCGCTCGGGCCGCACGACGGCAAACCGAAGCCCCGCTAGACTGCGTCGGGCATGCACGTCTACGTCAGCATCGACATCGAAGGCGTCGCCGGGGTGGTGCACGTCGATCAGACGCGCCGCACCGGTCACGACTACGAGCGAGCCCGGCATTGGATGACGCTCGAGGCGAACGCCGCCATCGCCGGCGCCTATGAAGCGGGATGTACATCCATCCTCGTGAACGACTCGCACGGCGACATGCGCAACCTCGTCCTCGACGAGCTCGATCCGCGCGCGGAGGTGATCTTCGGCTCGCTCAAGCCGCTCTCGATGGTGCAGGGGGCGAGCGATCGCTTCGGCGTCGCCCTCTTCATCGGTTACCACGCAGGCGCCGGGAGCCGCGCCGGCATCCTCGATCACACCTACTACGGCAAGGTCGTCGCGCGTCTCCGCGTCGGTGGCCTCGACGCCAACGAGACCGCGCTCAACGCGATGGTCCTCGGCGCGCACGGCGTTCCGGTCGGGCTCGTCACCGGCGACGAGACCACCTGCGCGCAGGCGAAAGAGGTCCTCGGCGACGTCGAGACGGTGGCCGTCAAAGAAGCATATACACGCTATGCAGCTCGCACGATCGGCCTCGAATCGGCTCGATCGCGCATTCGTAGCGGCGCCCTTCGCGCCGTCGGTCGGGCGGCGAAGCAAGGCTTTCGGCCGTACGTGCCGGCGCCGCCGCATGCGCTCGAGATCGACTTCGTCAACTCCGCCTGCGCCGACGCCGCCGAGCTCGTCCCCGGCACGCGTCGACTCGGTGGCACCACCACTGCCTACGAAGCGCCCGACGCCGACACCGTCATTCGCGTCATCCAGGCGTGGACCCTCCTCGCCGCCTCGACGGTGGTGTGAGCATGCGTACTCGCGGCACTCCCGGACTCGCGCTCTGGCTCATCCTCGTGGTTTCTCTCGGCGCTTGCCTCGGTGCTTGCGGCAAGACCACGCCGTTGGCCACCGACGTGCCGAAACCGAAGGCGGGCCCCGTTCTCAAGAAGGGGCGGCTCACCGAGTCGCAGGCCGTCATCCCCGCGCACGACGGTGGCGTCGGAAACGTCGCGCTCTCGCCCGACGGAAAATACCTGGCGACCGCCGGCGTAGAAGATGGGCTCCTCAAGGTCTGGGACATCGCCGCGCACACCATTCGTTGCGAAGGCTCGCAGACCTATCCGGTGACCACGCTCGTCTACGGTCCCGATGGGAAACAGCTCCTCACGGCCAGCGCATCGGTGAAGGCCAGCGGGGGCTTCGCCAACAGCCACGGACAGCTCCTCGTCTGGGACGCGCTCACCTGCAAACAGTCCAAGGTGATCATGGAAGACGCGCGCCTCGTCGAGGACGCGGTCTTCGCACCGGACGGCAAGACGGTCGCTTGCATCGAATCGAAGGCCCACGTCGCGCGCATCTTCGACGCCGCCGCCGGCACTTTTCTCAAGTCGTTCGAAGCGAGCGACGCCGGCTCTCCCGCGCTCGGATTCCTCGACGGTGGCAAGGGCTTGCTCGTCACCAGCGACGAAGGCGCGCTCTTCTATGAAGTTGCTTCGGGGGTGAAGAAATGGGCGATCGAGGACGCCGTCTCCGCCCTCGCCATCGCGCGTGACGGCAAGAGCTTCGCCATCGCTTCCGGCGTCGCCCTTCGCACCTTCGACGCGGCGGGCAACCCGTTGCGCGTGATGAAATCCCTCGAACCGATCGACGGCGCGCTCGCGTTCTCCGCCGACGGACGACGCATCGCCAGCGGCGGAGACGACGGCGCGGTGGTGATCTGGAACGCCGCCAACGGCGATCGTCTGCAATCGGTCCGGCCGCACGATGGCCCGGTGCTGACGGTCGGATTTTCCCCCGATGGATCGTGGTTCGCGAGCGGCTCCGAGGACGGGACGGTCGCGCTCTTCGGCGTCGAGTGAGGGAGAACGAGCACGATTTTTCGGCTATCCTAGCGGCCGAGCATGCTCAAGCGTCTCTCGCTGCAGAATTTCGAACCGTTCACCGAGTTCGACGTCGAGTTTGGGCGTCGCCTGAACCTTCTGTGCGGAGACAACGGCTTGGGCAAGACGTTCTGCCTCGAGGTCGTCTATCGCGTGCTGACCGGTGAGTGGCCGACGCACCCCGCCGCCGTTCGAGTTCACGATGACCAGCTGCCGGTCATCGAAGCGGATGGATTTTCGGAGACAGAACACGAGAGATACACCTTCGTCCCCGGAGCGCAGGACTGGGACCATGAGGGAGAAATCAAGCCCCCCCAGCTCATCTACATGCGAGCCGATGGTGGCTTCACGATCTGGGACAGGTACAGAAATACCGGCAGGGCACGACGAGATGTTCGCGGCAACCTGCTTGGGATGGAACAGCGCATCGCACTCTCCGTCGATGAAGTTTGGAACGGGCTTCGTGGTGAGGATGAACGTCCGCGATGCAACGGCCTTCTGAGTGATTGGCTCACCTGGGAAGCGCGTCGTCCCGACCTCTTTCAGCGATTCGTACGCGTGCTCAGGCATCTCTCGCCCAAGGGCGAAGTCCTTCAGCCTGGAACACCTCGCAGACTCTCCGTGGAAGATGCGCGAGACATTCCGACGCTGAGACTTCCCTACGGCGAAGTCCCCGTGACTCTCGCTTCTGCGGCGATGCGGCGCATCTTGTCGCTCGCCTACGTGCTTCTGTGGACATGGCACGAGCACGTCGAGATTGCCAAACTTCTCGGAGCGCCGCCGATCACGAATCTCGTCCTCATCGTGGACGAGGTGGAGGCGCACCTGCATCCGCTTTGGCAGCGACTCATAGTGCCGGCCATTTTCAAGGCCATCCCCGAGCTGGACGACCGAATTCAGCTGCAGGTTCTGGCCAGTACCCACGCTCCGCTCGTTCTCGCATCCGTCGAAACGATGTTCGATCCCGAGAACGATCGACTCACCCACTTTGGTCTCGTCGACGGAAAAATCGTGGTCGAACCGATTCCCTGGGCGAAGCAGGGCGATGCGGAAAACTGGCTGACATCACGAATTTTCGGGCTCGACCAGGCCCGTTCCGTCGAGGCCGAGCGGGCGATCGACGCGGCCGAAGCGTTTCTGCGCGGCGAACCGCGATCGGACCTTTTCGATGAGAAGGCAATCGACGCCGAGCTGCACCGAGTTCTCGCCGGCGACGACGAATTTTGGCCACGTTGGCCTCTAGCTCGGTTGCCAGCCGCCGAAGAATGATTCGCGTCGAGCCGCCGCCCGAGCCCCCGCTATTCGACGAACGCGTGCGTCGTCGGGGCGCGGCTTGGCTCGCCGAACATTCCGTCGCGATGCGTCCTCCCGCGTTGTGGTCCGAGGTTCGCGACGATCTCGCAGCTGGATTTCGGAATCGTTGCGGCTATTCCGCGGTCGAAATTCGCCATGGCGACGGCACGGTCGATCACTTCCGTCCTATCAGTGGGAACCGAGACCTCAGCTACGAGTGGAACAATTACAGGTACGCGTCGCCGCGCATGAACAGCGCGAAGGGAGACGCCGTCGTCCTCGATCCCTTCGAGGTGCAGGATGGATGGTTTGCAATCCAACTGCCGAGCGCCCTACTCGTCATCACGAGTTCGATGCCGGACACGCACAGAGCGTTGGCGCTCAAGACCATTGAGCGCCTTCGCTTGAACAAGTCGCACGCGATCAAGAACAGGCTCGCTTGGCAATTGAGATACGAGAGTGGGAAGATGACCCTCGACGTTCTTCACGAGGTCGATCCGCTCTTGGCACAAGCTGTCGAGGCGCAAGCTCGCCGATCGAAATAGGCTACAAAAAAAGCTCGCCCGCGGCTCCTTGCGAAGACGCGGGCGAGGGGGCGAGGCGAGCTCGACTTACTTGATCGGGGCCGGGGGCGGGGTCGCGGCGGCGGTGCCTGCGGGCTTCGGCATCGCGGTCATCGCCGGCTTCTCGCTCGCCGCTGCCGGCTTCGCTTCGGCCTTCGGCTTCTCGGCCTTGATCGCGACCTTGACGAACTTCAGCGTCATGCGATCGCTCTCGCCGATGGCGGTGTACTTGTCCTTGTCCTTGTCCTTCAGCTCGAGCGACGGCGGGAGCGTCCAGACGCCTTCCGGATAGTCCTTGGTGTCCTTCGGGTTGGCGTTGACCTCGGAGGGCTTGCCGACGAGCTTGAAGCCCGCCTTCTCGAAGCTCTCGATGACGAACTTCTGCGGGACGTAGCCCTTCTTCGAACTCTCCTTCGGATCGGCGTCGTCCTTCGCGCGGTGCTCTTCGATGCCGACGACGCCGCCCGTCTTGAGGGCCTTGTGCCACTCGCCGAGCCAAGCCTCGAGGTTGCCGCGGTTGACCATGCCGTGGAGGCCACGCATGACGAGGACCGCGTCGAGCTTGCCGTCCATGTTCAGCGCCGGCGCCTTGCCATCGACGACGACCGTCTCGACCTTGCCGTAAATCTCCGGCGCGGTGGCGAGGAAGTCTTTCCACTCGTTCGCGTAGAACGTGCTGCGCTCTTCGGCGGGGCCGTTCGGGTCACCGCTGGTGCCGATGTACTTGCCCTTCATCGCCAACGTCGGCGCGAGGAGCTCGGTGTACCAACCGGTGCCGGGGCCGACGTCGAGCACCGTCATGTTCGGCTTGATGCCGAAGTGCTCGAGGGTCTCGAGCGGGTGACGGAACTTGTCGCGCTCGGCGTTGCCCGGCATGCGGTGCTTGCCTGCCATCGCCGCGGTGATGCCGGCCTTGAGGCTCGGATAGACCTTCTCGGCGAGCGCCTTGGCGGCGGTGTGCATCTCGGGCGTCCAGCGTGCGAGCTCGGCCTTGTGATCGCTCGCCCACTTGTCCTTGTCGGCCGCGAGCTTGGCGGCCGCCTCGGCCTTCTTCTTCTCTTCCGGCGTCGGCTCCGGCTTCGCGGGCTCGACCGTGGCCGTCGGCTCGGGAGTCGCGACCGTCGGCGTCGGCGTCGGCGCTGGCGCGGGCGGCGGGTTCGGCGGCGGCGGCGGGTCGGAGCCACACGCGCCTGCGAGGCTCGCGAGCAAGGAAACGGCGAGGACGGTCGAGAGAGCTTTACGCATGCCAGCCGCGTACATCGTCACGGGCTGAGGCTCAATCCGTTCCCCGCCACCGGCTGCTCCGTGACATCTTGTTCGCGCTTCTTCACGGTCCCCACACCTCCTCCGCGGTAGGCCTGCACTACACGTCGATGAAGCGATTTCTCAGCTGGTTCGTCGTCGTCCTCGTCCTCGCCGCTGGTGGCTACGGCGTTTACCGTTGGCGCGTTCGCAGTGCACACGTCGCTCCGAAGTACCGCACGGCCAAAGTCGACAAGGGGCGCGTCTCCTCCAAAGTCACGGCCACGGGAACGCTCTCCGCGCGGGTGACGGTGCTCGTCGGTAGCCAAGTGAGCGGCCGACTGCAGGACATTTTCGTCGACTTCAACTCGCAGGTGAAGAAGGGCCAGGTCATCGCCCAGATCGATCAGCGCCTTTTCCAGGCTGATTTGCAGCGCGCGCGCGCCAACTACGTGCAGTCCGACGGGCAAGCGAAGAAGTCGAAGGTGCAGGTCGCGCAAGCGCAGCGCGCGCTCGATCGCGCCATCAAGCTCAAGGCCGAAGGGCTCCTCGGTGACGCCGATCTCGAAATCGCGCAATCCAACCTCGAGGGGGCGAAGGCCGACTTGGTCGTCTCGCAAGGGAGCATCGCCCAGGCCGCGGCCGCGCTCAAAACCTCCGAGGTCAACCTCGGCTTCACCACCATCATCTCGCCGATCGACGGCGTGGTCATCTCGCGCGCGGTCGACGTCGGACAGACGGTCGCTGCCTCGCTCTCGGCGCCGACGCTCTTCACGATCGCGCAAGACCTCAAATCGGTGCAAATCGACTCCTTCGTCGCCGAGGCCGACATCGGCAAGCTGCAGGAGGGGATGGAGGCGACCTTCTCCGTCGACGCCTATCCGGGGCAGAAATTCCTCGGAAAAGTGCGAATGATCCGCAACGCCGCGCAGACCGTGCAGAACGTCGTCACCTACGACGCGGTCATCGACGTCGACAACTCCGACCTCAAGCTGCGCCCCGGGATGACGGTCAACGTCACCTTCGTCTGGGCCGATCGCAAAGACGTCCTCCGCATTCCCAATGCTGCGCTTCGCTTCAAGCCGCCGGCCGATCCGAGCGCTTCGGCGAGCGCGAGCGGTGGCGGAAATGGCGGAGGCGGCGGAGGCGGCGGTGGCGGCGGTGGTGGCGGTAAGAAGAAGAAGGACGATGCCGGTGCAGCCTCGCCCAAGCGCACCGTCTACGTGCTGCGCGACGGCGCCTCGGTTGCCGTGTCGATCGAGGTCGGAATCAGCGACGGCACCCTCACCGAGGTGACGAGCGGCGAGCTCAAGGAAGGCGACGACGTCATCACCGAGCTCGAAGATCCCGCCGCGGCGAAGGCGGGCGGAGGCGGAGCGGCGGCCAACACACAGTTGCCGCGGAAGTTCTGATGGCTGCGCTCATCCGCGTGGAGGAGCTCACCAAAGTCTACCGCATGGGCGACCAAGAGCTGCATGCGCTCGACGGCGTCTCGATGGAGATCGCGAGCGGCGAGTTCGTCGCCATCATGGGCACCTCGGGCTCCGGCAAGTCGACGTTGATGAACGTCCTCGGTTGCCTCGATAGGCCGACGAGCGGCAAATATTTCCTCGGCGACAAAGAGATCTCGCGCCTCTCGGTCAACGAGCTGGCCGACATCCGCAGCCACACCATCGGCTTCGTCTTCCAGAACTTCAACCTCCTCGCGCGCACGTCGGCGCAAGAGAACGCCGAGCTCCCGCTGGTCTATGCCGGGGCGAGCAGCAAGGATCGCAAGGCGAAGGCGAAGCGCGCGCTCGAACGCGTCGGGCTCGGCAAGCGCCTCGATCACATGCCGTCGCAGCTCTCGGGCGGTCAGCAGCAGCGCGTCGCCATCGCCCGCGCCATCGTCAACGATCCTCGCCTCATCCTCGCCGACGAGCCGACCGGCGCCCTCGACTCGCGCACCACCGTCGAGGTGATGGCGCTCATGCAAGAGCTCGGCAAATCGGGCATCACCGTCGTCGTCGTCACCCACGAGCCCGACGTCGCCGCGTACGCCGAACGCGTCATCGTCGTCAAAGACGGCAAAATCGTGGAAGATCGACGACAGACGCCGGAGGAAGCAGTGCACTCGCAACCTCCGACCTCGGGTGCTCCGACGTGAGCCCGTTCGCCACCCTCCGCATCGCCTTGCGCGCGCTCCTGCGCAACAAGATGCGCTCGTTCCTGACGATGCTCGGCATCATCATCGGCGTCGGCGCGGTCATCGCGATGGTCGCCATCGGCGAAGGTGCCAAAGCACAAGTCGAAGCCTCGTTCGCGGCGATGGGCACCAACCTCCTCATCGTCCTGCCTGGCGCCTCCAGCGGCGGCGGCGCTTCCGGTGGTTTCGGCTCGCAACCGACGCTGACGTGGGACGATCTCAAAGCCATCCAGAACGAGTGCCCCGCCGTCCGCGTCGCTTCCCCGGCGCTCCGCTCGAACGCGCAAATCGTCAGCGAAGAGCAGAACTGGTCGACCGGCATCACCGGCACGACGCCCGAATATTTCGACGTCCGCAGCTGGCCGATGGCGAAGGGCGTCTCCATCACCGCGGCCGACAACGACGGCGGCGCCAAGGTCGTCGTGCTCGGTCAGACGGTCGTCGGAAAGCTCTGGGGACCGAACGCCGATCCGATCGGTCAGACGGTGCGCATCAAGAACATCCCCTTCGAAGTCATCGGCGTCGCCGCGAGCAAGGGACAGTCACCGACCGGACAGGACTACGACGACGTCGCCTTCATCCCGGTCAACACCTACCTCGCGAAGATCCAAGGCGGCCTCAAGAAGTATCTCAGCGGTACCATCTTCGTCGGCGCCAACTCGGCCGGTGACGTCGGGCGCGCCGAGCTCGAGGTGCAAGCGCTGCTTCGCGAACGTCACCACTTGCAACCGGGTGACGACGACGACTTCTCGGTGCGCAACCTCGCCGAGATCGCCGGCGCGCAACAGGCAGGCACGCAGACGCTGACCACGCTCCTCGCCAGCGTCGCCGCGGTCTCGCTCCTCGTCGGCGGCATCGGCATCATGAACATCATGCTCGTCAGCGTCACCGA
This sequence comes from Deltaproteobacteria bacterium, assembly GCA_025363655.1. Classification (GTDB taxonomy): domain Bacteria; phylum Myxococcota_A; class Polyangia; order Polyangiales; family JADJMO01; genus JANYDK01. The sequence continues at coordinate 99,017 of JANYDK010000037.1, forward strand.
GCGAACGCGCGAGATCGGCACCCGCATGGCCGTCGGCGCGAAACCCAGGCAAATTCTCGCGCAATTCCTCGTCGAGGCGCTCGTCCTCTCGGTCTTCGGCGGGCTCGTCGGCGTCGCCCTCGGCATGCTCGCTTCCCAGAGACTCGCGGCGCAGTTCGGGTGGCCGACGTTGATTCGTCCCGACGTCACGATCATCGCCGTCGTCTTCAGCGCGATCGTCGGCGTCGGCTTCGGGCTCTACCCGGCGAGGAAGGCCTCGCGCCTCGATCCGATTCAAGCACTCCGCTTCGAGTGAAACGGTACAGTGCGGCGATGAAGATCGATCCCGATCTGGTCGTCCGCGCGCGCGAAGCAGGGCAGGTCGCGCTCCCGAAGATCTCCGAGGCCGAAGAGGCGCGACACCTTTCGCCGGTCGCGGCTGCTGCGCTCGTCTCCGCCGGCGTCTTCAAGCTCCTCGTCCCGCGCGCGTACGGCGGCAGCGAGACCAACGCCGCGACGTTCTTCGCGGTCCTCGAAGAGCTCGGCCTCGTCGATGGCTCGCTCGCCTGGTGCGCGATGATCGGCGCCAGCACCGGCCTCGTCGCCGCGCATCTCCGAGACGACGTCGCCCGCGCCATCTACGCGCCCGACGACGCCGTCTCCTGCGGCGTCTTCGCGCCCACCGGCCTCGCAAAACCCGTGGAAAATGGCTTTCGCGTGCGCGGCCGATGGTCCTTCGCGAGCGGTTGTCATCACGCCGGCTGGCGCATGGTCGGCGTCCTTTGCGAAGGGGAAGCGCCCGGCGCGAACGGCCTTCCCAAGGTGCACCACGCGCTCTTGCCCGCGGCCGAGACCAAGATCATCGATACCTGGACGACGAGCGGCCTCCGCGGCACCGGCAGCCACGATCTCGAGGTCGACGACGTCTTCGTCCCCAGCGAGCGCTTCTTCTCTCTCTTGTCGCCGCCTCGCCATCACGGCGCGCTTTACCGGCTTCCGTTCTTCGGGCTCCTCGCCGGTGGCATCGCCGCGGTCACGCTCGGCATCGCGCGCGGAGCCCTCGAGACCATCGTCGACTTGGCGAAGAAGAAGACGCCCCTCGGCGCGCGTCGCGGTATCGCCCATCGTGAGCTGGTGCAGTTGCAGGTCGCGCAAGCCGAAGCGAAGGTGCGAGCTGCGCGCGCGTTCCTCGGGGAAGCCGCCGCCGACGCCGAAGCCGAGAGCGTCGCCGGTGAAGTCTCGGTTCGAACGCGTGCCCTATTCCGACTCGCCGCCGCCCACGCCGCGACCGAGAGCGCCGCCGCCGTCGACCTCGCCTACGGTCTCGGAGGTGCGACCGCGATCTACGAGAAAAACCCGCTCCAGAGACACTTTCGCGATGTCCATGTGGCCGTCGCCCACGTGATGGTGTCGCCCGTCGTCACCACCACCGTCGGCCGCGTGCTCCTCGACCTCGAAACGGACGTGAGCACTCTATGAAAATGAACAAGACGCTCGAAGGCACCGTCGCGCTCGTCACCGGCGCGAGTCGTGGCGTCGGCAAAGGCATCGCGCTCGGACTCGGCGAAGCGGGCGCGACCGTCTACGTCACGGGTCGTTCCATCACGAGTGGCACGAGTGGCTCGCTCCCCGGCACCATCGGCGAGACGGCCGAGCAAGTCACCGCGCTCGGCGGCAGGGGCATCGCAATCGCCTGCGATCACGGCGACGACGCGCAAGTCGAAGCCCTCTTCGCGCGCATCGCCTCCGAAGCGCCCGGCCTCGATCTCCTCGTCAACAACGCCTTCGCCATCCCCGACGGCAAGGTGACCGCGCCCTTCTGGGAGCTGCCGATCGATCAGTGGGACACCATGCACCGCGTCGGCCTTCGCTCGCACTACGTCGCTGCGGTCTTCGCCGCCAAGGCGATGGTCCCGAAGAAGCGCGGCCTCATCGTCAACGTCAGCAGCTTCGGCGCCAAGATCTACGCGGTCAACGTCGCCTACGGCGCGGGCAAGGCGGGCGTCGATCGCCTCTCGCGCGACATGGGCCGCGAGCTGAAGCCGCACGGCATCTGCGTCGTCTCGCTCTGGCCAGGCATCGTCAAGACCGAGCGCCTTCTCCTCGAGCCCGATCGCATCGGCTTCGATCCGACCCACGGCGAGACCCCGCAGTTCTCCGGCCGCGCCGTCGCCGCCCTCACCGCCGATGCAAAACGCTTGGAAAAAACTGGGCAATCGTTGGTCGTGGCGGAGATGGCTCGCGAGTACGGCTTCACCGATCTCGACGGCTCGCAACCAGCGTCGTTGCGGCGGGAGAAGAAGGGCTGACGGTCCGATGTACCGCTCTCTCGCCGTCGCCTGCCTGACGATCGTCCTCGGGTGCCAACGCCCAGTCGGCGAAGCCATTTCGAAGGACAAGGTGGAGCCGTCGACGAGCGTCGCCAGCACGTGGTCGAGTCCGCCCAGTGCCGCCGCGCCCCCCCCGCCGTCGGCAGCATCCGTCGTCGAGGTGGCCGCTTCGCCGACTCCGACTGCCACTCCGACGAGCCTCGTCAGCATTGCCAACATCGACCCGCTCGACGTGCCGGGGTCCGCCAAGTCGCCCATCGTGTGGAAGCCGTCGCCGCTCGCCAAATGGATCCAAGCCGTCGACGGCTACGTGCCCGCCGTGAAGCCGGGCAAGCTGACGGCACTCAACGGCTCCGCGATCGCGTGGGCGACCTACCTCAGTGACGTCCATCGACGTCTTCATCCCCTCTTCGCCGACCAGTTCATCGAGAGCCTGAGCGCATACCCGCCCTCGTATCCGATGAACCAGCCGACGCTGAAAACGGTCATCGAAGTCGTCCTGCGCCCCGACGGCGCGATCCATCACCTCGGCATCGTGCGCTCGTCCGGGTTGACGGCCTTCGACCTCGGCGCGCTCGACGCGTTCGATCGCGCCGCACCCTTTGGTCCTGCGCCGGCGGCGATCATCAGCCCCGACGGGCTGGCGTATTTTCATTGGGAGCTGCATCGCGACGACATTCGCTGCTCGACGATCAACGCGCGTCCGTATTTACTGAAGTGATCGTCTTGCTCCGTGTTCCTCTCCTCTCCTCACGTCGGCTCTTTCCATGAATGCGGAAAGCTCTCCGTCGCCGGTGTCGAAATCACGTGGTGAAACTTCCCGACGTCGAGGCGCATCTTGCCGCCGTCGATTTCGCTGAGCACGTCGGCGAGGCGGGCGCCGTAGAGGATTTCGTCGGCGAGGTAGGCGTGCCGCGCGTGCACCGGTTGCATCGTGGTGTCGTCGGTGCCGCTCACGGTCACGATCATCTCGACCTCGTCGGCTTCCAGCTTCGCCGGCGTCGAGCCGAAGAGCGGGCTCTCCGCGTCGACGCGATGGAGGACCGTCCAAGACCGCGCGAGGGCCGGTTGACGCTCACGCACCAGCTGCAAATCGTACATCCGATAGAAGGTCATGCCCTCGGCGGTCTTCTCCGTGCGCACCATCGAGACGCGCACCGTCGTGTCGGCGACGTTGCTGCTGCGCTCGTTGCCGACGCGAATCATCATCGTCGGGATGCCGTCCATCGGCGAGATGGGGGCGTACTCGGAGAAGGCGATGCGCGCCGTCGAACGCGAGAACTTGGCGAAGACGAGGCCGGTGATGAGCGCGGTCACGAGCAGGCTGACCACCGACTCGGCGGTGACGAGCATGTGCGCATGCTGGCCCGACGGGTACATCGCGCCGTAGCCGATGGTGCCCATCGTCTGCACGCTGAAATAGAAAGCATCCGCGAACGAATGCGGTCGCATCCCGACGATCTCGGTGCTCACCGACTGGTACCCGAAGGCGAAGACGACGTTGATCGCGACGTAGGCGGCGACCAGCTGCGGGATCGTCAGCCACCACGAGAGCCGGAGGAACAGGTGATAGAAGTCGCGCAGCGGCGCGCGCGGGGCGCCCACCACTTCGACGGACGACTCCGCACCCGTGCCGAACGATCGCGGCCTCGGCGGACCTTTGCGAGCCGGCATGCGCGCGAAGTATCCGATTCTCGTCTTCTGCGGGCCAACATCGCGCTCGGCTGCGCATCTCGCTGCGCAACTCGAGGTCGCCCGGCTTGCTCCGGCTCATGCGCGGATGACAGGTGTCCCTCCACGGAGATTCCAATGGCACCGCCAAAGTGCGGTGTTGATGCGTCTATTGCCTGAAAATCGCGGTTGGCGTGACTCGTGCTGACGTGGGTGGGTGACGGCCATCATCGCCGTCGACGCGCGCCGAACCGAGCGCGCGCGCCTCCCAGCTCCTTCCAACCGTCCAACCGAGAGGTCCGCGCCATGCCGCGTCGGGATTCCTTTGTCTTCGCTCTCGTCTCCGCGCTCGCGGTGGTCTCCGCCTCTGCGCTCGCCGCCTGTACCGGCGCGATCGGCGACGACCCCAGCAACCTCGTCGATCCCGACGCAGGTGGGCCGACGCCCGGCGACGACGGCGGTGGTGGCCTCTCCTTCGACGACGCGCCTCCCTCCAACACCGTCGCCACCATCGAGGTCAGCCCCAAGTCGGCCACGATCGAGTCGGTCGACGCCGCGAAGGTGACGCAGACGTTTCGCCTCGTCGGTCATCGCCCCGACGGCAGCGACATCTACCTCGATCCCGCCGACATCTCCTGGGCCGCCGACATGCCGGCGATCGGCGCGATCAAAAGTGGCGTCTACCAAGCGAGCGGCGCACAAGGCGGGACCGTCGCGATTCGTGCCAGCTACAAAGGAAAGAACGCGCTCGCGTCCTTGACCGTCAAGCTCACCCTCCACGGTCACGATCCGAAGATCGACAAGGTCACCGAAGACGCACTCCGCGCCGCTACCACCAAGGATGCGGCGACGACGTGGGCCTATCCCTACGACGACACCGTCTTCCCGCGTGGCCTCTCCGGACCGACCTTGATGTGGAACGGCAGCGCGGCCGGTGACGTCTATCGCTTCGCGGTCGACAGCCCGACCTTCTCCTACGAAGCCTTCGCCTCGGTCGCGCCGCCCGCGCGCTTCGAGATTCCGCAGGCGATTTGGACCAAATTCGTCGAGTCGACGTCGGGCGCCTCGACGCTCGTCGTCTCGCGCAAGTCGGGCGCCGCCGCGCCGACGGTGGTGACCAAGCTCGGATGGACGATCGCGCCCGGTTCGATGCGCGGCACCATCTACTACTGGAGCAACCGCCAAGGTCGCGTCATGCGCATCAAGCCCGGCGCAGATACGCCCGATGATTTCAGCGCCAGCACGCTTCCGGCGGCCGCGTGCACGATGACGTGCCACAGCGTCTCGGCCGACGGCTCGACGCTCATCAGCGGCGGCGACGGGCTCGGCGGCGCCTACGATCTCATCGCCAACAAGCCGAAGCATGCGCTCGCTGGCGACACCTCGGCGATTCGATCCTGGAACTTCGCGGCCATCTCGCCCAACGGGAAAGACGTCGTCCTCAACGGCAATGGCGCGGGCGGGCTCTACCATTCGGCCGATGGCGCAGCCGTCCCCGGCTCGGGTCTCGACAAGATTGCGACCTGGATGCCGGCCTTCACGCCCGACGGCACCGGCCTCCTCTACACCGACTATTCGGGCGGCCCGACGAACCGCTCGCTCTTCGCTTGGGACTTCGACGCGGCGTCGGAGAAGCTCTCGAAGAACCGCATGCTCGTCGCTTCGGGCGCGGTCGTCGACAAGCCGTTCATCTCGTATCCGAGCGGCAGCCCCGACGGTCTCTGGGCGGTCTATCAACGCGGCACGGTCGGCAGCGACACGCGCGGTCAATGCATCTCCGGCGAACCGGCGTGCCGCTACGACAACCGCTCCGACCTCTACCTCGCCAACGTCAAGACGCCGGGCGTCGAAATCGCGCTCGCCAAGGCCAATGGCACGAGCTACCCCTTCGCCGCCGGCGATCGCGATCGGAGCTGGAATTTCGAGCCTACTTTCGCGCCGCTCTCCGCGGGGGGGTACTACTGGGTCGTCTTCACCAGCCGTCGTACGTACGGCAACATGCACAGCGGTGACGCCGCTTCACCGTCGCAGATGAAGCAGCTCTGGGTCGTCGCCATCGAGCAGAAGCCGACGCCTGGAAAAGATCCGAGCCACGCCGCCTTCCGTCTCCCCGGCCAAGCGCTCACCTTCGTCGATGGCGGTGGCGCCTCGCAGAACTCCCTCAACATGCGCGGCTTCTGGGCGCTCGATCCGTGCAAGTCCGACGGCGCTGGTTGCGGCACCGGCAGCGAGTGCTGCGGCGGTTACTGCGAGTCGCTCACCTGCAAGAGCGCGCCCCCGCCTTGCTCGGCCGACGGCGATCACTGCACCAAGGACTCCGACTGCTGCGACGGCTCGCTCCTCTGCATCAACCACGTCTGCTCACAACCGGGTCCGCGCTGAGCTTCTTGTTTCGCCAAAGATTGGTACCCTCGCGCGCCGATGGCCAAGACCCAGATCCTCGTCCTCTCGTACGCCGGTTGCGGCACCTGCAAGAAGGCACTGGCGTGGATGAAGGCGCACGGCGTCGAGCCCGTCGTGCGCCCCATCGTCGACGAGCCGCCGACGTCGAAAGAGCTCGCGGAATGGATCCCCGCGAGCGGCAAGCCGGTGAAGAAATGGCTCAACACCAGCGGTCAGAGTTATCGCGCGCTCGGCAAGGAGAAGGTCGACGCAGCCACCGACGCGCAGCTCACGAGCTGGCTCGCCAAGGACGGAAAGCTCGTGAAGCGTCCGGTGGTCGTGGTCGGTAAGAAGGTGCTCGTCGGCTTCGACGAGGCTGCATATGCCGAGGTATTGGGCTAGCTCCTCTTCCCCGCGGGGGCTAATCTTCTCATCTGGATGAAGGCCGCGCGTCGTCGTCGTGGAGGAGTGGGAGAACAGCTCCTGACGCAGCTCCTCGAGGCCTTCGAAGGCGCGCAGGCGGCGCAGCTGGTGATCGACGCCGCCCTCGTCGACTCGCTCTGCGACGAGGTCCCAGACGACAGCGCCGGTCTCCTCCTCTTCGCGCGTGATCACGTCGCGCCACGCATCGCGCGAAGGAGCGGCGCGCGCATGGCGGCTTCATGGGTCGAACGGCTCGAAGCGCTCGTCCGCAAACGTGGCGCCGTGTCGGGGCTGCAATCGACGTCGCAAGGCCCTCTGCCCGTCGCCTCGCAAGTCGGCTCTGGCGTACGCGTCCGTCGCATCGGGGTGCTCCTCATCGAGCCCATCGCCGTCCTCCGGGCCGGTCTCGCGCGCGCGCTCGTCCAAGGACAATGCGACGTCACCACCGTCGCCGATGCCGCCGGCGCCACCGCGTACCTCGCGCAACGTCCCGAGCTCGACGTCCTCATCCTCGACCCGACCAACGTCGAACAAGCGAACCTCGCGCGCACGCTGCCGATCTTGCCGCGCCCGCTCGCGCTCGTCGCCTGGAGCTCGCGCACGCAAGAAGAGCTCGAGCCCCTCCTCACCGGCGCCCGCGCCCGCCTCGTCGCCGTCGCCCCGCGTGGAGCTTCAGATAAAGAAGTTATGTTCATCGTGCGCCAGGCGGCTCCCGCAAGGGGGCGACGCGACGAGGCCTGAGCTCACGCCCGGCGAGCATTTGCCGCGGCGGCCGCGCCGTCCTATGCCGCGTACATGTCGTGCAGTAGGCGCAGTCACTCCCTCGTCCTCTCCGCTCTCCTCGCCGTCTCCGCGTCGCTCTTCCTCGCGCCCGAGGTCGATGCCAAGCCGAAGAGGCTGCCGGTCGTCGGCGTGGTCACCGAGGGCATCGCCGAGAAGCTCTACGGCGCGCCGAAGATGAAGGGCAAAGCGCCGGTCGGGAAGGTCTTCACGGCCATCTGCGACGGCTCGCTCGCGAGCTGGAAGCTCACCGATTTCGGCGACGACGGCGCGCTCGTCGGCGGCTTCGTCGGCGGCATCAAGCCGAAGCACTGCCTCCTCGTCGACCAGCCCTCGAACCCGGCGATGGCCGCCAAGGGCCGCCCGAACCCGACCACGGCGCAGGTCAACGCGGCGAAGCTGGCGGCGACGACGGCGCTCACGAGCAAGAAGGACGGCCCGCCCGTCAAGGTCGACGTCGCCGTCTTCCACGACGGGCAAGAGATGATCGCCGTCGCGCAGACCTCGCGTCAGGTCGCCGATGGCAAGAGCAACTGCCTCGAGAAGACGTCACTCGTCATCCTCGTCGAAGGCGAAGACGGCACCTGGAAGAAGCTCTTTTCACCCCAGCCGAAGGGCAAGGGCGTCTGCGGCTACACGTACTTCACGCGCGCCGACGTCGACGCCGACGGCCGTGACGAGATCGCGCTCCGCATCGACAAAGAAGACGAGTATGGCTACCGCGTTCTGAAGCGCGTGAAGTCGAGCTACGACGTGGTCGCGAAATGAAACTGTCGCACTGAAAACCCGCTCCGATTTCGGGCGTCTTCTCACCCAGCCGCGCGCTTTTCTCTGCGCTCTTTCGCCATCCGCAGCTCGGCCTTGATCACTGCCGCAGTGATCCCGATCGCACCCGCGCCGAAGACGATCAGCATCGGTCCCAGCACCGTCGCGAGGGCGGCGAGGAGTGTGAGGAAGACGAAGGTGTCGCGCTTGAAGAGCGGCTGAATCGCAGCGACGAGCTTGCCTGCGCCGGTCGCCGGTTTGCCGGTGTCGTCTCCGGCGACGAGCGGATACTTGAGGAGGTCGCCGCTGCCGATGCTCGCGAGGTAGCGATATTCGAGGCCACTCGTGAGGAGCCCGCAGCCGACGATGATGCCGCCGACGACGAGGTAGGGAACGAACTGCGTCGAGCGGTAGAGACCCCACGCGGCGCCGGCGAAGAAGCCGTAGTTGGAGAGATCGTCGCCGATGGTGTCGAGCCATTCGCCGAGGCGTGAGCCGCGGAAGGTGACGCGCGAGAGCTCGCCGTCGCAGCCGTCGAGGATGCTCTGCGCGTTGAGGAGGAGCGCGCCGAGGACGAAGCCGAGATACGTGCCGCGCGCGGCGACGATGCCGCTGGCGATGCCGAGACCGAGGATGCCGACGCTGAGCTGGTTCGGGTGAATCGGCAGGTTGACGAGGAGTCGGCTGACGAAGAGCGAGATGTAGCGATTGAGGTACGTCGAGGTCCAGCCGTCTTGCACCTTGCGGAGCGAGCGCATGAGGAGCGAGGTCGCGCGGCTGCCATCTGCGCGATCGACGACGACGAGCGGCACGAAGCCGAACGGTGGAAGAAACTCGAGAGCCGTAGTGGCTTCGGCATCGGCGCCGCTCGGCACGATGACGACGCGCGCGCTGCCTTCACCGTTCGCGTGCGCAGCCCCATCGGCAGCCGCGTCACGAAGGGCGGCGAAGAGGCCGCGATGGACGACGACGTCGGCGCCGACGACGAGGCGTGTGCCGTCGGAAGGCGGCGTGCCGTGTTTCACAGGGATTTTCAGGCGTGGATCGACGAGCGTGGCCGCGAGCGCGTCGTCGTTCGACTCGACGTACACCGCAGCGGCGCCGGCGCTCTGGGCGGTGAGCGCGAGCCGGAGGGGCGTCGTCAGCCCGGCGATGCGTTCAGTGACGCCGATGGCGCCGGAGGCTGCCGGTCGCAGCACGAGCCACAGCGAGGTCGCCATCTCTCAGTCGGCGTCGCTGGCGTCGGCGTCGGCATCGCTCGCGACATCGGCGTCGCCATCGAGCGCACTGTCGGTGACCGCATCGGGCCCGGTGTCGGCATCGGAGGCGTCGGCATCACCGATGTCACCGGCATCACCAGCCTCGGCATCTCCCGCATCGGAATCGGGCGCGTCGGCGGCGTCGACTTCATCTGCATCGGCGTCGCTGCCGCCGTCTGCATCGCTGGCGCCGTCGGTCGGCCCGGCCTCGGGGATGCTCGCGTCTCCGAGCTGGTAGCAGACCCAGTTGGCGTTGCTCTCGGCGCCGCAGATCATGACGACGCTCTTGCCGCCGGAGCCCGCGTCGGCGCAAGTGCCGCTGTAGTCGCAGACGAGGAGCCCAGGGCACGTGCTGCCTTCGACCGGCGTGCTCGTCGGACAGGCTTGGTCGGGCGGCGCGGTGCCGATGCCGTTGCCCTTCGATTTGCATCCGGCGAACGTCGCGAGCGCCGTGAGGCCTGCGAGCGCGGCGACGGGAAGCAGGACGGCGAACGTGCGGACGCGCATGAAGGGCGCCTTCGTAGCACGTCGGCCCGCGAAGGCGAAGCGGGCGAGACGAGACTGGCTCAAGCCTTCCGAGCGAGCATCGCGTGCAGAGCCTGCTTCTGCACCTTGCCCATCGGGTTGCGCGGAAGCTCGGCGACGAGCTGCAAGCCGCGCGGCACTTTGTACGGCGCCATCTGCTCTTTCGACCAAGCGCGCAGCTCGTCCAGCGCGAGCGTGTGGCCTTCGCGAAGCACCACGCACGCGGTGACCGCGTCGCCCCACGTCTCGTCGGCGACGCCGATGACCGCGACCTCGGCGATGGCAGGATGCGCGCGAAGCGACTCTTCGATTTCGAGCGCACTCAACTTGTAGCCGCCGCTCTTGAGCACGTCGGTCGAGGTGCGGCCGAGGAGACGGATTCCGCCATCGTCGCCGCGAAGCCCCGTGTCGCCGGTGCGAAATCGGCCTTTTTCGTCGAAGGAAGCGGCAGTCGCGGCCGCGTCGCCGAGGTAGCCGCTGAACATTTGAGGCGAGCGCACGCGGAGCTCTCCGGCTTCACCCTCGCCGAGCGATGCGCCTTGGTCGTCGACGATGTCGATCTCGACGCCAGGGAAGGGCACGCCGACCGAGCCGGCGACGCGCGGACCGTCGTAAGGGTTGCCGAGCGCCATGCCGATTTCGGTCATGCCGTAGCGTTCGAGGATGGTTTGCCCGGTGGCGGCGGCGAAGGCGTCGAGGAGCGCTGGAGAGAGCGCGGCCGACCCGCTGGTGACCAGCCGCAGTCGCCTCGCGTTGCCCGACCAGCGCGCGCGCGTGACGTCGTCGGCGGCGCGGTACGCTTCCATCAACTTGTGATGCATCGTCGGAACCGCCATGAAAAGCGTCGAATCCGCCATCAGCTCCCACACGTTGCGCGCGTCGAAGTCGGCGAAGCGGGCCGTCGCACCCGACCAGAGCGCGCCGAGCAGCGCCACCACCACGCCGTGGGTGTGATGGAGCGGGAGGACGTGGAGGAGGTGATCGGTCCGCTGCCAATGCCACGCGCTCTCGAGCGCGCGCAAGGTGGCGGCGACGGCGCCGTGCGAGAGCATCACGCCCTTCGGCTTGCCGGTGGTGCCCGACGTGTAGAGGACGAGCGCCGGCGCATCGGCGGCGTTGGCTGCGCTCTCGCCGATGAAAGGCGCGTGACGATCGTCGGTCTTGAGGAGCGGGCGACCATCGCGCAGAGGTTCGAGGCGTGGCGCCAGCTCGCTGCTCGCGATCAAGGTCGTCGGGGCAGAGTCACCCACGAGGTGCGAAAGCTCGCTCGCCGAATGCAGCGGCGAGAGCGGCACCGCGGCGCCACCGGCGAACCAGATGCCGAGGAGCACGTCGGCGAAGCTGCGGGAGGGAGGCACGAGGAACGCCACGCGGGCGCCGTCGAGGGATGGCCTCCCGCGTCGCAACGTCGCCGCGAGCAGCCGTGCACGCGCGGCGATGGCTCCATAGGTACCTGCGCCACCGGCGACGCCGTCGGGACCGATGACGGCGACGTCGGTCGCGATCGGGTGACCGACGAGACGATCGACGAGTGGCGACGCGGCTGCGTCGACCTGAGGCACGCGCCGACTACCCTTCGTCGGGCTCGAGCGATTTCAGCTCTTCGACGATTTCCTCGGCGCGCTCTTCGGCGATGCCGAGCGCCGAGGCGAGCGTCTTGAAGAACTCTTTCTCTTCGTCGAGGACGATGCCGTCGGCGCCCGCCATCGTCGCCGAGAGCGCGAAGGCGTGCTCTTTGTCGGCGACCGTCGGCAGGCGACCGGCGATGGCCTTGAGGCGCGCGTCGCGACCTTCCTTCGATTTGCCCTTGAGCTTGAGGAGCACGCCCTTGACGTCTTCCGGTTTGACCTTGCCGCCGCAGATGCCGACGACGTTGGCGACGAAGTGCTCACGCTCTTTCGGACCGAAATCGTCGTCTGCGTTGGCGGTGATGTACATCGCCTCGATCAGCGCTTCCATCTTCGGCGTCGGTACGCCGAGGGCCTTTTTTGCTTCGTCGATCGTCGTCATGTCGGTTCGGCAAGGGTCGCACGAACGGGGCGAGATCGGCAATGCCCCTCCGTCGACGCGCGGGCGCATCGCGTTTCCCTACTCTTCGCCCTTCGAGCCCCCGGTGAGCGGCGAGAAGAAATTGTCCTTTTTCGTGTACTCGTCGATCGTGTAGCGGAATTTGTAGCTCGGCGCCGCGCGCTGGTTGCAGTCGGTGCGCTCGCAGAAGCGACAGGTGACGCCGACCGGAATGGCCACTTTTCGTAGGTCGGCGGCGCTGATCGGGACGTCGTCGGCGTAGACGAGGTGCTTCGCGTTGTCGACGTGCGTGCCGAGGCCGATGCTGTAGACGGTGCCGCGCACGAGCGAGCCCTGCACCGGCGCCGGCGTCACCTTGGCGAAGCAGAAGTAGGTCGAGCCGTCGGTCATCACGCTGTACTGCTTGGTGATCACCGACGGGTTGAGGAAGGCGACGTGCACCGCCCACTTCGGGCAGCCGCCGCTTCCATGCGGGAATTTCAGCCCTGTCGAGCTGTAACGTTTGCTGACGTTGCCCGCGACGTCGACGCGTTGGAAGTGGAAGGGCACCCCACGACGACGCGGATCGGCGAGGTTGCAGACGCGGTGGGCGACGGTCTCGTAGGAGCTCTCGAAGATGTTCGAGAGGAGCTCGATGTCGTAGCGCGTGCGCTGCACCTCTTTGAAGAAGTCGCCGTAAGGGAGCAGCAGCGCGCCGGCGAAGTAGTTGGCGAGGTGAATCTTCAGGAGCTTCGGCGTCTCGGTGTGACGCGCGCGGAAATCGCGGCTGATCGCCGTGTCGAGCCGGCGCTCGTCGAGTACGCGGAGCCCGGCGGCGTGCGCGAGCTGGAATTTCAGGCGTTGTTCGAGGAGCCCGGTCGAGAGCGTGAGCGTGCCGCTCTTCGGATCGTGACGACGCACCACCGAGCCGGCGCCCTCCTTGAACGACACCAGCTCGACCTTGAGCCCGAGGTTGCGTTCGAGAAGGCGGATGAGATCGTCGGAGAGCACGCGCCTTCCGGTGAGCCCGCCGTCTTGACGGAGGCGATCGGCCTCTTCTTCGAGCTGCGGAAACCAGTTCTTGTGCGCCTCGAGGAAGTCGATGACCTCGTCGAAGGGCGAGTGCTCGAAGCGCGGCACGTCGTCGCCTTCGTGGGCGGCGACGGCGCGTTTTTCCATCCGCGCTTCTTCGTCGCGGCGCATCGCGAAGATGAGCTGATCGAGCTGTCCGCGCGTGTTCTTGTAGAGATTGAAGAGCGCGGCGATGGTCGTCGCCGTCTTCGGCTCGGCGCTCATCGCCTGCAAATCACGCTCGTCGAGATCGAGCGTGCGCAAGAGCGGCTCTTCGATGAGCTTGGCGAGGCCGTCGTCGACGCGCTGTTCGCCGAGCGAGGCCATGAACGGCTCGACCTCGACGCCGAAGACCTCGAGCGCGCGCCAGAGCAGCGGCAACTGCGCGGCGCGATGCCCCTTCTCGATGAGGTTGAGGTAGGCCGGCGAGACCGAGAGTCGCTTGGCGACGTCGGCTTGCGTCAGGTGACGCTCGAGACGCAGCGCCCGGAGACGCGCGCCGATCGAAGCGTTGATTTGCTTGCCCTCTTGCACGACGAGACGAGCATACCAGGCACGCGGCCCTCGCTGAGCGCCGTCGCTTCACCTGCCGCGGGCGACGCGGTACGTGACCTCGACATGCCCTCGCGCGCCGAAGCTCTCTACACCCGCGTGCGCGATGCTGCGCGAGTGGCCGCTCTCTTCCACTCTGGCCGTGCCACCTTCCTCTCGCTCGGGCGCGTCGTCGCCATCGGCGGAGTCATCGGCCTCGCCATCCTCACGCGCGTGCGCAACCTGGGAAATCCAGGGTGGGGCGGGGTCGCAGTGCTCGGCGCGGCGTTCGTCGTCCTCGTGATCTTCCACGATCGGGTACTGAAGAAAAAAGACGTCGAAGATCGCCGCGTCGCCTGGGCCGAGGCTGGGCTCGCGCGCCTCGCCGATCGTTGGTCGCATCCGGTGACCGAAGGCGATCCGAAGAACCAAGACGGACATCCCTACGGCGGCGATCTCGATCTCTTCGGCGAGCGCTCGCTCTTCCAGTCGCTCGACACCACGCGCACGAGAGAAGGTCGTGCGCTCCTCGCCTCGTGGCTTCGTGCAGGCGCGACGCCCGCCGAGATTCGCGCGCGACAGTCGGGGGCACGTGCGCTCGCGCTCGAGAGCGGTGACACGCTCCGCGAAGGGCTCGGCGTCGAAGGCGCGCTCCTCGGCGACGATCCGCCAGAGCTCGCGCCGCTCCTGACGTGGGCCGAGAAGACGCCGGAGTGGAACCCAGGGCCGCTCGTGCAAGTGGTCGCCCTCGTCCTGCCGGCTTTCACGATGGGTCACCTGCTCCTCGGCGGCGCGTTGCCGATGTTGCCGCGCTGGCTCTGGCTCGTCAGCCTCGGGCTGCAAATCGCGCTCACGACCAGCCTGCGTCCGTCGATCAACGCCAGCATCGAGGCGTGCTCGAACCATCAGGGCGCGCTCGCCCGCTTCGAGAAGATGTTCGCCGTCGTCGAGGGGGCGAAGCTCGACGAACCTTCACTGGTGAAGCTTCGTGCTTCGATGGAGGGTGCCAGCGCCGACAGTCGCGCGCTCGCCTTCGTCGTCAGCTTCGTCGACGCGCGTCGCAACGACGGCTTCCGGCTCTTCATCGGGCCGATGTTGGCGTGGGATCTCAACTGCGCGCTCGCGCTCGAGCGGTGGCGTCGTCGCGCAGGTGTTCGGCTGCGTGCGCACCTTTCGGCCCTCTCGCGCATCGAGGCGCTGACCGCGCTTTCGACGCGCGCCTTCGAGCGGCCGGAAGATGCCTTTCCCGAGATCGTCGAAGACGCCGTCACGCTCGACGCCAAGGCGCTCGCGCACCCTCTTCTCCCGCGCGCCAAGGTGGTGGCGAACGACGTGACGCTCGAAGACGAAGGGAGCATTCTCCTCGTCACCGGCTCCAACATGTCGGGCAAGAGCACGCTCCTCCGTGCGGTCGGCACCAACGTCGTCCTCGCGCTCGCCGGGGCTCCGGTGCGTGCGCAGTCGATGCGCTGCTCGCCCTTTGCGGTGCAGACGAGCATGCGCGTCTCCGACTCGCTCTCCGATGGCGTCTCGCACTTCCTCGCCGAGCTGCTTCGTCTCAAGGCGGTGGTCGATGCCGCCGACGACGCGACCAAGACGATGGGCCCGCCGGTGCTCTTTTTGCTGGATGAAATCCTTCACGGAACCAACTCGCGCGAGCGTCATTTGGGCGCGCGAGCGATCGTCCGTCACCTCGTCGCTGCGCGCGCCGCCGGTGCCGTGAGCACCCACGATCTAGCGCTCGCCGCGCTCGAGACCGAGTGTCCTGGCAAGGTGAAGAACGTCCACTTCCGCGAGCAGGTGGGGCCTGGTCCCGACGGCAAAGAGACGATGACCTTCGACTATCGCCTGCGCACCGGCGTCGTCGACTCGTCGAATGCGCTGCGGCTGATGCGCATCGTCGGCATCGACGTGACGATCCCGGAAGAGTCGGCAGGTGAGTCGGAAGCAGTGGCCGCGGAGACGTCGTGAGTCGGCGCTTCGCGACCGGCAGCGCCGCCATCGGCGAGACGAGTGATCGGAGTTTTCTCTCCGAGATCGAACGTGGCTATTTTCAGGGCTTTCAGGCCGAGCGTCGCTGTGACGAGTTCCTCGCCGGGAGGCTTGCTGCGCGTCGTGCGCTCGGAGAGCTCGGCGTTGCGGTCGAAGGCCTCGCCATCGTCCGGGAAGACGATGGCGCTCCACGCGTCACCGGCGCCGATCGTACCGTCGCACTCTCCATCTCCCACTCGCACGTGCGCGCCATCGCCCTCGTCGCCGAGGGCGAGCTCCCGATCGGCATCGACCTCACCGAGTGGACCGACGCCCCCCGCATTCGCAAGGTCGCGATGCGCGCATTTCCACGGGAAATCGAGCGCGATTTGGTGCTCGCCGACGACATCAGCGCGGTGCGCGGGTGGGCTTTGAAGGAGGCGGTGGCGAAGACGCTGCGCATGGGGCTTCTCGAGCAAGGCGGCTTCCTCCGCATCGAGATCGTCTCGCTCGAGCCGCCGAGGGTGCGGGTGAAGGACGATGAGCGGGTGTTGGTGCTGACGATCGTCGATGAAGAGGATGGGGTGCGCGCGACAGGGGCGGTGGGCCCGCGCGTAGTCACGAGTCGATGACGAGGATGAACTCGGCGCGCCCATCGCCCTTGAGGTCGGCGATCGTCGGGTAGTTGGTGGCAGTGCCGGAGTCGTTGTCGATCGAGAAGCGAACGGTGCCTGTCTTTCCGTCGAAGACGCGCGCCTTGCACGTGTAGGGGTAGGAGTTGACCCTACATCCGATGTGGCCTACCTGATGGCCCATGAACCGCACCCTCCACAACATCTCAGCCGCCGCGCTCATCGCGAGCTCCACGTCCTTCTTCCTCGGCTGTGCCGTGAGCGCCGATCACACCGAGAAGGAAGACGTCTCCGCCGAGACCACCGGCGCGCTCTCTTCCTACAAGGACCTCGGCGAGATCCCCGGCACGGGCGAGGGCCGTACGTCCAAGTACAGCAATCCGCCGCGCTACTCGGCGTACACCTTCTACGCCGACAAGGGCGACGAGGTCGACGTCTGGGTGAAGGGAGCCAAGGGCGGAGACGACGACGCGGTCGTGTGGGTGCTCGACGCCAAGGACAAGACCATCGGCACCAACGACGACGCCGACGGGACCACGCGTGACGCGCACGTCGTCGTCACCGCGCCATCGACCGGACCGAAGGCGAAGTACCGAATCGTCTTCCGCGACTACTATCTGGCGAAGGCGACCTTCACCGTCAGCGTCCGCGTGAAGCCGGGCCTCACCAAGTGCGCCGTCGACGCCGACTGCGTGAAGACGAAGAGCGGCTGCTGCGGCCTCACCTTCACCGCAGTGAACGCCTCGCGCGTCGACGACGTCGCCTGCAAGCCGCCGTACCCGCCGTGCGCGCCGCCGCCCCCGATGCCGGACGATCTCCGCGTCGCCCAGTGCAACGCCGGCACCTGCGCCCTCGTCGAGCCGACGGCCATCGCTTGCGGTGGCTTCACGACGAACCCCCACGCCTGCCCGGCTGGCTACGTCTGCAAGAAGGACGGCGTGCCGATGGACGTCCCTGGCAAGTGCGTCGCGGGATGCGACGAGAGCAAAGAGCCGAACCGCAAGTACGTCGCTCACTCGCCCGAGCAGTGCAAGCTCGTGCGCTACGCCTGCGAGCCCGGCACCGTCGGCTTCAGCAACGACTGCGGCTGCGGCTGCGAGCAGCCGAGCGACTGCCCGACGTTCATCAACTGCATGCCTGGCCCCGGCGACACTGCCACGACGTGCGCGACGCTCCGCGCCAAGTGTCCGTATACCCCGGTCGCCTTCTGAGAAGCTCTCCTGAGAAGCCAGCTCCCCGACAAGTTCCCTGAGAGGAAGCCGAGAGGCGGAGTCTTTCTGTCATGGATCTCCTCCGCCCACCGTCGCCACGCTTGCGACGACGGGCGACGAGGCTCAGCGCGGCGGACGACCGGTCTCGCCCGTCGCCGTCTTCGGGGGAGACTTCTCCCACGTCAGGTGATCGACGAGCGCGGCCGAGTCGAGGATGCCGTCGCTCGTATCCATGACCATGAAGCGGAGGGTGATCGTCTCGCCGGGATCGACGCCGAACTTGGTGTTGAGCCAGCCGCTGCCGCCGCCGTAGATGAACTTGAGCTTGGGGCCGCCGGTGGTGTCGACCGCCATGATGGTATCGTCGGTCGAGCCCATTCCGGCGCCGTCGAAGTTGGTGCCGGCGAGGGTGCCGAAGATCGACGCCGCGGTGTCGCCGCCGACGCCGACGCAGTTCGCGAGCGCGGTCGGCTTCTGCAGACCGCTCGGCCCCGGGGACTTCGGGCAGAGCTGGAAGAAGCCTGAATTGACGGTGATCGCGAGGCCCTTGCTGTCCTTGGCGACGTTGGTGTTCTTGAACTTCGCGGTGCTGGCGACGGCGAAGAACGCGTCGTTGAAGGGCGTGTTCCAGTACTGATTGAACTCGCTCGAGAAGAACGCGTAGTCGAAGAGGAGCGCCTGCGCATTGCTCGGCACCTTGATGGTGATGCGCAGCTCCGTGTAGTCGTTGATGTTGAGACCGAGGCCGCCGACGCTGCCATTCGTCAGGGACTTGCAGGCGTCGCTGTCGATCGGGATCGCGGTGCAGGGGCTGGAGACTCCACCGAGCGCGGAGCCGTCGAGGCCACCGGTGGCGGTGCGGCTGCCCGGATCTTTGTCACCGAACACGCCGGACGAGATGCCGATCATGTTGGTGCCCATCCGGGCGGCGTTGCTCCCGAAGGAGTTGATGATCTTGGTCGCAGTCGTGTGGTTGTTGCCGGCGACGATCGTCGAGCTGAGGAAGCCGCCCTTGCTCGAGTACCACTCGGCCTTCACCAGCGGATCCATCACCGGGCCCGCCTTGGTCTTGCTTCGCTGCGCGCAGAGGTCGCCGGCGCGCACGAAATCTTGGGGCGTCGCCGACGAGTCGGCCGGCGGGCAGTTGGTGATCGGGTTGTCCTTGGTGCCGTCGCAGTCGTTGTCGACGCCGTCACCTTCGAAGTCGTACGCCTCCGGGTTGATCGTCCCGTCGTGATCGTCGCAGTCGTCTTTGCCGTCGAGGTAGCCGTCCTTGTCGCAGTCGCCCGCGGGGCAGGAGCCGCCGGTGTCGGTCGGCGCGAGCGTGTCGCCGATGTGGAGGCCGCCGTCGTCGTCCGCGTCGGTCGGCAGGGTGTGCGTGTCACCCCCCGAGCCCGAGTCGCTGGCCGGATCGTTGGAATCGAAGTCCTCCGGGCCGCCCGGATCCTTGCTTGCCGAACAGGCGGCGAGCGCGAGGGCGATGAGGCCAAACGAGGGGATTCGGATGATGGAAGTGAAGCGATGCATTGGGCGAGCCTCCCTACGGAACCGCGCACTTTGAGCGCTGCGAGGGGGGTCACGCAACACCCTTTACATGCGAAGGATGCATGGGCCGTCGCAGCGGCAGAACGCGCAGCCCCATTGGATCGTAGCGTTGCGCATCCGCATGCGTACGTGCGTGGAAGCGTCACAAAGATGAGACGAACCGGCGCGCGGTCACTCGCCCCCCGCGCCTCACCGGGTTACCTAGGACGAGATGCTCAAGCTCGAAAACCAGACCATCGCCAAGCTCCGCGACCGCTTGAAAGAGCGCGGCGAGCGTCCGTCGCTCTTCGCCACCGATCTCGCGGCGCTCGCGCAGCAGGAGGTGCCATCCGACGTGCTCCTCCGCTTCGATGCCTTGTGCGAGGTGATGTACTTGATGGCCGCCGCCGACGGGAAGGTCACCGCCGACGAAGAGGACACGCTCCGCGGCGCGATCCGCGAGCTCTCCGAAGGCAACGTCCGCTCGGTGCAGATTCGCTCGATGATGGAGGGCGCGCAGATGCGTCTCGCCAAAGAAGGGCGTGATGCACGGGTGAAGGCGATCGCGCAGACGCTCGAAGAAGACGTCCCGACGATCGACGTCGCCTTCATCCTCGCGGCCGCCGTCGCCTTCGCCGACGACGAGATCGCCGACGCGGAGAACGAGCTCCTCAACCAGTTCGCCGAAGCGCTCGGCATCGATCCCGAGCACGCCGAGCACTTGCTCGACGAAATGGGGCTCGAGGGCGGCGCGGCTGACGAAGCGTGAGCTCGCAACGCCCTGCACGCGCCACCGATCTCCTCGTCGCCATCTCCCGCAATGCACCGCGGGACGTTCCGCTCGTCGTCGACGCCGAAGGGTCGACCGACGTCGAACGTTTTCTCGAACGCGTCGATCGTGCGGCCGCGGCGCTGCTCGGCGAGGCGAAGACGCTCGCGGGGCGACGGGTCGGAATCCTCGCGCCGCCCGGTGCGTCGTTCCTCGTGGCGCTCTTCGGAGCCTTTCATGCCGGCGCCGCCGTCGTCGTCCTCTCGCCGCTCCATCCGCCGCCGGAGATGCAATATTTCCTCGACCACGCGGGCGTCGACACGCTCGTCGTCGATCGATCGCACGCTTCGCTGGTGGCGCCGCTCGTCACAGGAGCCGACGGCCTCGAGCGTCGCCTGCTCACCATCGACGAGCTGCACGCGGGCACTCGTCGCGGCGATCCGCCTGGAGCGCGCCCCGACGACGATGCATTGATTCTTTATACGAGTGGGACGACGGCGCGGCCGAAGGGGGCGCGCATCACCCACGACAACCTGGCGACGCAATCGGCGCTCCTTCGCGAGGCGTGGCGATGGTCACCGGGCGATCGACTGCTCCACGCGCTCCCGCTCCATCACCTTCACGGGCTCGGCATCGCGCTCCTCACGGCGCTGAGCGCAGGCGCGGGCGTGCACGTGCTCCCTCGCTTCGATGCGCACGCGATGTGGGAAGCGATCGCCGTGCCCGCGAGCGGTCTCGAAGATCGTGAGCCGGTCTTGATGTCGGTGCCGACGATCTTCTCCCGCATGCTCGGCACCTTCGAGGCAGCAGAAGAGCGCGTGCGACGTCGATGGACGGCCGGGGCGCGTACGTTGCGACTCGCCACCAGCGGCTCGGCGGCGCTCGGCGTCACGCTCTCGGCGCGCTTCTCCGCCATCGCCGGCGAGGCCCCGCTCGAACGCTTCGGGATGACCGAGATCGGCGTCGGCACCGCGGCGCGCATCGGCGGTCCGCGCATCGCAGGCTCCGCGGGCGTGCCGCTCCCCACCGTCGAAGTGCGCGTCGTCGACGACACGCTTCGTGACGTCGCACCGGGCGAAGAAGGCGAGCTCCTCGTGCGCGGCCCCAGTGTATTTCCGGGCTACGACGGCGACGACGCGGCCAGCCGCGCCGCCTTCCCCTTCGGTCGGGACGAAGGCTGGTTTCGCACCGGCGACGCGGTGGTCTTCGGCGACGACGGCGAGATGCGCGTCCGCGGTCGTCTCTCGGTCGACGTCTTGAAGAGCGGCGGCTACAAAATCTCGGCGCTCGAAATCGAAGACGTGTTGCGCGCGCACCCCGATCTCGTCGACGTCGCGGTGGTCGGCTTGCCCGATCCCGAGTGGGGCGATCTCGTCACCGCGGTGGTCGTGAGCCGAGCCGGTTGCACCTTCGACGAGGACGCGCTCCGTACATTTTGTCGCGAACGCCTCGCTGCCTACAAGGTGCCGAAGCGCTTCGTGGCGATGGAAGCGCTGCCCCGCAACGTCGTCGGCAAGGTGGTCAAGCCGGCGCTCGCTTTGGCCATCGCGCCTGCGATACGCTGAGAGCGTGCGGCGCTTCACGTTCCCATCGCTCGTCCTCGTGGCGGCGCTGCCGATCGTGATCCTCGATGCACCGGTGGCGCGCGCCTTCGTGCCGCCCACCGCGCGCGTGCAGACCTTCGGAGAGATGGTCCTCGTCCCTGGCGCGAGCTACAAATTCGGGAAGCAAGCGGTGTGGGGCGGTCCGCACGCCGGGCAGATGATCCCCGGCGCCGACGCCGAAGGGGTCACCGTCACCGTCGGCACCTTCTTCCTCGATCGCACCGAGGTCACCGTTCGCGCTTACGGAGCGTGCGTCAGCTCCGGCAAGTGCGTCGCGCTCAGCCAGGGCAACGAGACCAACGACTGCACCTACGATCGCCCGGGGTACGCCGAGCATCCGCTCAACTGCGTGTCGTTCGACGAAGCGAAGGCGTTCTGCGGCTCTCTAGGCAAGCGCCTCCCCGACGAATTCGAATGGGAGCTCGCCGAGCGCGGGCCGACGAGCCGGCCGTTTCCCTGGGGCGAAGCGCCGCCGACGCCGAAGCACGTCAACGCCTGTGATGCGAGCTGCGTGCGCGAAGAGCTGAAGAAGGGCTCCACCTTCACGTCGCTTTGGGTCGACACCGGCGGCGACGATCTCTGGGCCTTCACCGCGCCGGTCGGCACCTATCCCGATGGCGTCAGCCAATACGGCGCGCTCGACTTGTCGGGCAACGTCGAAGAGTGGGTGCTCGATTTGTGGGGCCCGATCTCGGCGACGCCGACCACTTCGGTCCCGCCGGGCGGCTACGAAGATCACGTCGTGCGCGGCGGCTCGTGGGACCTCGGGACCATCGACACCTTCAGCGGCGTGAGGCGAAGCGCCGCGGCCAAAGACACTCGCACGAGCTGGCTCGGATTCCGCTGCGCGCGCGACGGCGCCTGAACCTCGAAAGCACTCACTTGAAGCTGTTCAGGTGGACGACGTACCACTCGCCGCGCCAAGAGATCATCGACTTCACCGGCAACGAGCCTTCGGTGCCGTCGCTCCTCGTGAAGACGAGCTTGCCGTCGAGGACGCGATCGTAGCCGAGCTTGTTGCCCTCCGAGCCGGGCTCCATCCATTTCGCCTTCGCCACCGGGATTTCGAGCGCGATGAAGCGGGCCTTGGTCGGCTCGTCTCCGAGCTTCTTGTGGTACGCGTGAATGTCGCGCGCGAAGGCGCCGAGAAGCCGCTGCTTGTAGTCGGCCGGCGGGTTGGGAATCGCCTTCACCTGCGCATAGGCGACGAGGGGGAAGAACGCCGCCGCTGCGTGCGCAGGCTCGTCGCGGACGATTGCCTCCCAAAGAAGACGCGTGCGTTGCGCGTACGAAGGTGAGTCGAGCGTGGGTAAGGCGTCGGTCTGTCCGAGCGGGCCGCCGTCGTCGGCGTAGAGCGGCGGTGCGATGTCGGCGGGCGCGTCGGCAGCGACATCTCCAGCGCTGGCATCGGCGCTCGTCGGGGCATCGGCGCTCGTCGTCGCGCTGGCGTCGACTGGACCCGTGCCCGACGCCGTGTCGGGTTTTCCGCTCGTCGCAGCAGCCACGGCATCGGCGGGCGAGGGCGGTGGTTCCTTGTCGCAGCCGAGCCCCAGCCCTACCGAGACGGCCAACGAAGCAGCCAGACTGGCAGCCGACGAACGGAAACCTCGATGCGCAGCGCCGAACATCGCCCGACGTTGCCACCGCTCACGCCCTCTACGCAAGAATCACCCGCATGTACGTACCGAGGCTCTTCGCCGAGACCGACACTGGCCGCTTGCACGGCCTCATCGAGGCTCATTCGTTCGGGCTCCTCGTCGCACCCTCCGCGCCGACGGGCTCGCCGCCCGAGCTGGCGCACGTGCCCTTCCTCCTCGATCGCGAGGTCGGACCGTTCGGCCAGCTGCGTCTTCACGTCGCGAGGCAGAATCCCATCGCCGAGGCTCTACTCGGCGGCGCGCGGGTGACGGCGGTCTTCCTCGGCCCGCATGGGTACGTCTCGCCGCGCTGGTACGAAGATCCGGCGCGCCAGGTGCCGACCTGGAACTACGCCGCGGTGCACGCGCACGGAATCGTCACCAAGCAGTCGCGCGAAGAGCTGCTGCAGACGGTGGAAGATCTCGCCACGCTTCACGAAGCCCACGAAAACAAGACCAATCCGTGGTCGGTCGAGGTGGCCGCGCCCGGCTTCGTCGACGGCCTCCTCGGCGCCATCGTCGGCTTTTCGATCGTCATCGACGCGCTCGAGGGCAAGCTCAAGCTCAGCCAGAATCGCTCGCCGGTCGATCAAGCGCGGGTGCGCGAGGCGTTCGCGTCTCGTGGCGCACCCGACGATCTCGCGATGTTGGCGCTGATGTCGCCGAGATCACCGTAAAATCAAGCTCCCCGTGCACAGCGGAAGCCGAGCCACGAAGCGCGCGTGGTCTCGACCGCTTCGGTGCGTCGCGTGCCGGAGAAGGCGTCGTAGCTGTTGAGATCCCATGAGCCGCCACGGACGACGAAGTCGTTCACGCCCGAGCCGCCAGGTCCTGGGTTGGCGATGTCGTTCCACGGATCGCTCATCCACTCTTCGACGTTGCCCGACATGTCGAGGGCGCCGAAGGGGCTGGCGTTGATCGGATACGTCGCGACCGGTGCGGTGAACGGAAAGCCGTCGTCGTCGGGCGGGCTCGGCCAGAGGGAGGTGAACGACTCTCCGAGCAGCGTCATCGCGTCCTTGGCGCAGGAGGCGTCGCTGGCGTTGACGTGCTTCGGCGTCGGCGGGTCGTTGCCCCAGGGAAACGCCAAGCTGGTCGGACCGCGCTCGGCGAGCTCCCATTCGCGCTCGCTCGGGAGCCGCTTGCCCATGTACGCGCAGTACTCTTCGGCCTCGACGTGGTTGACGCAGTTGATCGGGTGCTCGTCGAACCCAGCCTTCGCGTAGGTACAGAGGACGTTGTGGTTGGAGGCGAAGTTGTCGCCGTCGGTGAGCGCCTTGCACTTGCCGGAGTGAACGCACGCCGAATACGCCGAGACGGTGACCTCCGTGCGATCGATCCAGAAGGAGGCGACGCGCGCCTCGTAGCCGAGCGGATCGGCGATCACCGAGCTGCCGGGGACCGGGCCTTGCCACGTCGCTTGTGCGGCGAATCGATACGTCGCGCCGGGCACGTAGACCATGTCGCCGGCGACGGGGCGCACCTTCACGCCGGGCGGGACGAAGGCGATCGCGGGCCCCGCGGCGGCGAGCGTCGTCAACGCGACGAGGGCCGCGAGCGCGAACGACGTGGATGAAAACGAGCGCATCATCGAGTTCTCGTGGTCTCCGATTCTATCACTCGAACGTCGGACGGGCCCGCTTCACTCCCCGGCGGCGGACGAGGCCGAGGGAGATGCCGAGAGAGACGAAGACGATGCCGAGGAGGTCGCGATCGTCTTCACGGCTCGAGGTCGTGCACCCGCCGCAGCCCTTCGAGTTGCCCGGAGGCGTCGTCGCCCCTGCGTCGGGGAAGCTCGCGTCGTCGGTGCCTGCGTCGCCAGCGCCGAGGAGATCTTGCGTTCCAGGCCAGAATTCAGGGCACATCGTCGCCGTCGGGGTGCCTTTCGGGCAGGAGAGCTGCTCGAGCTCGACGAGGTGATAGAGCTGCTTCGCGAGCTTGCCATCGGCCTCGATGAGGCCGACCGTGAAGCCGTCGCAGTACTCGCTGCCGCAGACGTAAAGACCCTCGTTCGCCCACGCGAGGCAACGCACCATGTACGACGGGAGGCAGCTGCTCAGCGCCGGGGGACGAGCGGCTGCCGGCGCGAACACCATGTCGCTCGTCTTCGCGATGCGCAGGCCGTCTTTCGTGCCGCCGACCGCGATCTGGCTCCCGTCGGGGCTGAGCGCGAAGCCGAGCATGTCGGCGACGAAGTCGATGGCGTGCTTCCAGGTCTTGCCGCCGTCGTCGGTGTAGAGGAGAGCATCTTTGATGTCGCGATCGACGCGCACGTAGAGTCGATCGGGGGTCTTCGGATCGATCGCGCCGATGTAGGGGACCTCGCCGTTCGCTTCGGCGATGGGGAGGCGCTGCCACGTCACTCCGCGATCGTCGCTGCGCTCGAGGACCGCGACGGGCGAGCCCGTGCCGCCGTCGGGGAGCATCGGGCCGCCCATGGTGCCGCTGACGTAGACGCGCTGGGGATCGGAAGGTGCGACGTCGAGCGTCTGCGCGATGAAGAGGTCGGGGATCGGGGTGCCGAGCGTCGTCCACGTTTTGCCGTTGTCGCTCGAGGTGCCGAGGACGACGTGCACGTTGTCGCCGACGAGCGTCGAACCGAGCGCGACGGCGTGCGACGGATCGCCCTTCTCGGCCGAGACGTCGACCACCAGCTGACCCTTCAGTTCGCCCGCCGCGAACGCGAAGCTGCAGCCGCGATCGTGGCTGACGCTGAGCCCGTCGGGGAGTCCCGCGAGCAACGTGCCGTCCTTGGTGATCGCCAGCGGCGGATCGACGATGCCGCCGTAGCCGACCGAGGCCTCGCAGACCCACGTCCACTTGGCGCCCCCGTCGGTGCTCTGGAGGAGCCCGTAGGTGGTGCGCAGCGCGAGATGCTTGGCGTCGCCCGGATCGACGACGAGCTGGCTGGCGAAGGGAAATCGCCCATTGGCAGAGGCAGATTCGGTGACGAGCAGACCGGCGAGACCTGCGAGACCCGCGAGCGGAAGAGCGAAGAGTCGAGCGTGGGAAGGAGCGCGCATCGATCATCCAACGAGGCGAAACGCGAAGCCCATTCCGGTGGCGAGGACCTCGACCCGTGAGGCGGTGGTGGTGACCGAGAGTGTATCGACGCGGGCGCGATCGCTCTCTTCTTCGTCGAGCCCAGCGGCCTCTTCACGATGCGCGCGCGGGAGCTCGGCGACGACCTCGGCGACGGGGGCGCGTCCTTCTTCGATGCGCACGACCGCGAGCGCCGCCACGTCACGCACGACGTCGTGCAGCGCGACCACGACGTGCGGGCCGAACGTGCGTGCCGGGACGAGCGAAACGAGCGGCACGATGGCGATGGCGGTGGCGCTGCTGCAGTTGGCGAGCGCGACGAATCGCTTCCCGCCGTCGGTCGAGAGCATCAGCGGCGTGCCGAAGCGAGCGACGACCACGAGCTCTCCAGTGGCCGCCCAGCGATCGTCTTCCCGAAGCGCAAAGGGCGTCGGCACCGTCGGACGAGGAGGAGGTGGCATCGACAGCGGACGCGGCGGCAAGACGGCCTTCGCGACTTCCCAGGCGACGTCGCTTCGGGGCGGCCACGGTGTTCGTTCGAGCTCGGCACGGAGGCGAGCCTGTCCGCGATCTTCGAGCGCGCCGACGTCGTCGACGCCCTCTTCGTCTTCCCCGATCGCCGCATCGACGTGCAGCGGCGGGAGGTGCTTGTCCTCGTCGATGGCGTCGGCGGGATCTTCGTCGGTGCCTTCGCTGCCGCCGTCGTCGACCGTGTGGTCGTGCTCCTCGAGCACGCCTGCTTCGCCTTCGGTGACGTCGCGCCCGTCGCCTTCGTCGCTTCCTTCGAGGAGCCCATGCTCTCCGAGGCCGCTGATTTCGACGCCGACCTCGAGCCCGTCATGACCTTCGGCGTCGTCGAGGAGCCCGTGCTCACCGCGGTCGCCGCCGTCACCGCCGATCAAGGTCTCGCTGAAACGTGCGTCGTCGCCGAGCGCGGCGTCGTCGAGTCCGACGCTCTCGTCGGTCACCACCAGGTGCCCGTCGTCGTCGGCGTCGTGCGTCGCGCCATCGTCGTCGAGCTCGGGCAACGGCGGCAGCTCGTCCCTCTCGGGGCGGCGCTCGCGCGGCTTCTCGGGCATGCGTTGATCTACTGCCGCGGATGGAGACTGGCCAGCGATGCCCGCACGCGCGCTACTTTCCGCCTGGATTGCCCCACGGCGGCGGCGTGCCCGGACCTTGCGGGATGGTCGCGTTGCTCACCGGTTGCGCCGGCTGGGTGTACCCCGCCGCATACGGGTTCACCATCGCGCCCCCTTGCGGCTGCCCGTAGGGCTGCTGCGGATACTGCTGTTGCGGATACGGCTGCTGCGGATACTGCTGCGGCGCGTATCCACCCGCGTAGGCGACCTGCGGCGACATCGAAGGGAGCGGCCTTGCCTGCGTGCCGAGCATTTGGTCGTCCATGCGATGCGCGCTCTTGACGAGGAAACGAAGGACGATCATCCCGAGGATGGGGATGCCGAGGACGCCGCAGAGGACGATGATGCCGTTGCCGGCGAGCTTCCCGTGCGAGTCGGTCATCCCGAAGCTCCCGCCGCTCATCGCGATCCAGTCGTAGGTGCCGTGGATGAAGACCGCGGTGGCGAGGCCGAAGAGGAGCCAGACGAAGGTGCCGCCGCCCTTCGCGAACTTCGCGCGGCCGACGAAATAACCCATGATTCCCGAGGCGGTTGCGTGCAGGGGCACGGCGGTGAATGCGCGCACGATGCCCGTCGCGAGGCCGCCCATGCTGACGTATTCGATGTTCTCGAGGATGGCGAAACCGAGGCTCGAGGCCGCGGTGTAGAGGATGCCGTCCATCACCTCGTCGAAGGCGGGGTTACGCCAGATGTAGAGCATCACCATCGTCAGCTTGAGCGTCTCTTCGGTGACCGCGGCGACGACGTAGGCCTCGATGAGCCCACCGTTGGCGGTGGTCAAATCGCCGAGGCTCGCCATCAGCAGCTTCTCGATGATGTACGCCGGCACGCAGCTGAGGATCCCGAAGAGGACCATGTTGCGCACTTTCCCCGGCGGCTCGGGACGCTTGCTGTCCCACTTCTTGAAGAGCGCCAGGAGTAGCAGCGCGGGCCCGACCGAGATGCCGAAGAACAGCTGCCACATGCTCCAGGAATATCATCACTCGCCGGCGGGCGGCGAACTGCGAATGAGCCTAGCCGCCGTACATCTGGGTGACCCAGAGCTCGCCGGTCTTCGCATCGACGGCGACGCCGATGCCGA
This sequence comes from Deltaproteobacteria bacterium, assembly GCA_025363655.1. Taxonomy (GTDB): domain Bacteria; phylum Myxococcota_A; class Polyangia; order Polyangiales; family JADJMO01; genus JANYDK01. Next base: position 127,350 of record JANYDK010000037.1, read on the forward strand.
CCTTGGTGAAGCGTCCTTCGAGCAAATTGCTGCGGTGCGAAGGGCTGGCGTAGATCGCGCGGTGGGCGCCGAGATCGGTCTTCGCCTTGGCGACGTTCTCACCGAGGAGCTTCCACTTGGTGCCCGTCTCGGCGACGCGCGCGGCCGGATCGCCGTCGCCGACGTCGTGGCCGAGGAGGTGCTTCTTCATCATCGCCTCGGCGTGTGCTTGCGCGACCTTGGCGAGCGTGGCGTCGATCACGAGTGGCTTCAGCTTCTCGGCTGCACGCGCGCCATTGAGCCGCAACAGCAAGGCGTCTTTCGGATTCTTCGCGCCCTCGCCGTCGGCCTCGCCGGGCACCGCAGCGCTCGGCGGTGCGAGGGGAGGATCGACACCGGCGTAGACCTCGGCCTCGAGCACCGGACGTGGCCCGCTGGCATCTTCGGCGAGCACCTGCACCACCCAACGCCCGGCGTTGCCGACGGCGAATCGGGCGGTCACGTGCGTCGGCGTGCCGCTCGTCGTCGTCGAGAGAATCGTCTTCGGCGCGCCCGACGGGGGAAGGAGGATGACCTGCCCCTTGTCGACGTCGCCGAGGAGCACGGCGTCGAGATCGATCCAAGCGCCGGCCTTCGCCTTCGTCGGAATCGCCACCAGATCGGCGAGCGGCGTGACCGCGATGACCGCCAACGCTTCCTTGGCATCGGCGCCTTTTCCCGTGCGATAGAGCGCGACCCCGCAGCGCACTTTCGGCGCCGATTTCCCGAGCCACGTCTTCACGTCTTGCAGGAGCGCGGTGCGATCGAGCGTGCCTCCGTCGATGCGCGCGCCCCAGGTGCGCGGCCACACGTGCGGGTTGCCTGCCTTGCGCTGTCGCCAGTCGATCTCTTGCGCGTCGGGGAGCTCGCCGCGAATCGCCAGCACCTGCGCCAGCTCGGTCGCTACGGTGGTCAAGCTGGCATCGACGCCGCCGCCACAGAGCTTGGTGATCGGTCCGTCGAGCGGATCGTTGGGGATGCCCGGCCGCGGCGATTTGGTCTCCGCGACCCAGGGGTTCGGCGCCGGCAAGACGAGCGGCGTCGGCCCTGCGCTCGAACGCGCTCCGATGCTCACGCAGGCGAGCATGAGAAGGGCCATGCCGACGCGTCTCGCGGCCATCGCGCCGCTCGCTCGTACCTGCATGCCCATCACCGTACGAAGGACGAGCCACCGACGCATATTTTCACGCGAAAATAGGGGCTTCCGTCCGAGACCGACGCTAGCTCCGTTCGATGTTCTGCCCGGCGACTTCCCACGCGAGGAATCCGCCTTCGAGGAACGCGACCGGGTAGCCCTGTTCGGCGAGCTGTTCGGCGATGGGCTTCGATTCGAGGCCGCCGCGGCAATAGAGGACCGGAATGAGGCCCGTCGAGGCGAGGGCGTCGGCGCGGGTGATGAGTTGATCGAGGGGGATGTTCATTGCCCCGGGGATGTGGGCGCGGGCGAAGCTCGTGGCCTCGCGGGTGTCGATGGGCTGGACGCGAGCGGCCTTGATCAGCTTCACCAACTCTTCGACGCGGACGGCGGCCTCCGAGCGCGGGAGGAACGGCTCGATCAAGGTGCGAAGCTCGGGGCGCTTGAGCATTCCTTGCTTGGCGGCGACGACGCGACCTTGCGCCACGACGGCCACCGCTGGAATCGATTTGAGCTGAAATTCTCGAGCGATCGTCGGCGATCGATCGGTGTCGATCTTGACGAACTTGACCTTGCCTTCGAGCTCTTGCGCGAGAGCGAGGACGTCGGGCTCCATCGACTTCCACGGGTTCGACCAGGCGGCCATGAAGACCACCGCGACCGGAAGCTCGGAGGTGAGCACCTCGCGCTCGAAGGTTTGCTCGTTGACGGTGATGAGGCTGGGGCCAGTGCTGAGGGGCTGCATCGCTCGGCCCCTTCGGTATCCACGCCACGCTCTCCCCGCAAGCCCCGCGGGCGATCAGACCGTCGCCCTCGCCGGCCTGCGACTGGACTTGCCCGACTTGCCCGAGTTGCTCGACTTGCTCGTCTTGCCGGCGCGACCTTCCCATCGGAGGTGCGGATCGAGCGCATCACGCATCGATTCGCCGAGGAGCGCGGCCGAGGCGACGGTGAGGAAGACGAAGAGCGCAGGGAAGGCGACGAGCCACCAGGCGGACGGATGTTCCCGCACCTGGGCGAAGAGCGCACCCCAGGCGAGCGGATCGGAGCCGCCGAGCCCGACTGCCACCAACGTCGTCTGTAGCGCGACCACCGAGCCGGCGGCGAACGACGTGAGGACGAGCGAGGTGCCGACGACGCCTGGGAGCACGTGCACCGTGAGGATGCGCGACGGGCTGGCGCCGAGCGCACGCGCGGCGAGCACGTGATCGAGCGTGACGACGCGGAGCACCTCGGCGCGCACCACGCGGGCGAACTCGGCCCAACGCGTGGCGACGACGGCGATGAGCAGCGTCTCGGCGGAGGGAAAGGGGAGGAGCGCTTGGACGATGAGGACCAACATCACGCCGGGCACCGTCTGCACGACCTCGATCAAGCGGCGCACCACGACGTCGAAGGTGCCGCGAAGGAGACCCGCGAGCGCGCCGGCGGCGACGCCGATGAGCGCGGCGCTCGAGGCGGCGATGAGGCCTCCTGCGAGCGTCGGCGCCGCGCCTTGCAAGATCGCCATCAAGACGTCGCGCCCGAGCGCATCGGTGCCGAACGGATGCACCATCGAAGGCGCGCGCAGCACCTCGTCGGCGCGTCCGAGGAGCGGCGGCGAGAGAGCGCCGGCCACCGTCACGAGCAAGAGCCCGACGAGGATCGCCGTCGCCGCTTGCGCGCGTCGATCGAGACGAAGCGAACGCAGCCAGAGCTCGACCCCGAGGCGTGTCGGTTCACGAAGCGCGGCGACGGTCGGCGCGATCGTCCCGCGCGCGATGCGTCCGGCGACGGTCAGTCTCTCGATCGTCGAGAGGCGCGGCGCCGACGATCTCCGCTGCTCGGGAGGCAACGCCGGCAGGCTCGGCCGCGAGCTGATGCGCGGTGAAGAGCTCGTCCGCGGCGAGACGCTGGCGCGCGGCGGCCTCGGCGTCGGACGCGAAGGACGAGGCGTGCCCGATGGACGCTCCGGATCGCTCACAGCTCCTCCTGCGCGCCAGGACTGGTGAGCGAGATGCGCACGCGCGGATCGAGCGCGGCGTGGACGACGTCGGCGACGACCGCGATGAGCAGCACCGCGAAGGCAGTGAGCATCGAGAAGCCCATCAGCCAAGGGAGATCGCGCGCGCGCGCCGCAGCGATCGCCGCCGGTCCGAGGCCGGGGAGATCGAGCATCACCTCGGCGACCATCGCGTTGGCGAGGGCGATCGGTGCCAGCGCGGTGCCGAGCGCGAGGATCGGTCCCGCCACGCTACGACCGACGTGTCCGAACCAAATCGAGAGCGGGGAGAGCCCCTTGCCGCGCGCGACGCGGACGAAATCCTGACGGATGACGTCGAGCGCAGCCGAGCGCGCATGCCGGGCGATGGGGGCGATCAGCGCCGTCGTCAGGCCGATCGTCATCGTCACCTCGAGCATGACGCCGTTCATCCCGACGATCGATCGCGCGAAGAGCACGACGACGAACGAAGGCACCGCATACGCGAACGTGGCGCCGAGGCCGATCGCGCGATCTGCCAGCTTGCCGCGGCGACGCGCGGCGATCGCGCCCATCGGGAGGCCGAGGAGGTAGGCGGCGATCAGCGCAAAAAACATGCGTCGAAGTGTGCTCGGTGCGGTCTTGCGCAGATCGCCGAGGACCTCCGTATCGGTCCGCCACGAGGTGCCGAAGCGTTGGGTGAAGATGCTGATCACCCACCGACCGAAGCGCGTCTCGGTGAGGTGCGCGGCGACGCGTTCGACCGGATCGAACTCGACGTACTGCGCGCGGTGCACCGTCCAGAACGCGCGCAGGGTGGCGATGTCGCTGATCTCCTTGGCACCTGCCTTGATCGCCGCGGTGACCGCCAGAGCCTGGATTTCCTCGCGATCGCCCGCCGTGAGCTCGCCGTCGAGCGCCTCGAGCAAGGGTGCGAGCGCGGCGGTGTCGGCGTTGGCGAGCTGCCGCGCATAGAGCGGCTCGGCGCGATCGTCGAGATGCCTCCGGAGGACGCGACGCAACGTCGAGGGCCGCAGATCGACGCCGCGATCTTCGAGCGCGCGGTGCCAGAAACGATCGACCTTGATCGGGTTGTCGAGATCGGCGACCTCCTCGAGGCCCATCCGGTAGGCGAGCGGCGCCAGCTCACGCGAGACGCGCGCGCGCTGGACGGGCGTGATCGCCTCGAGCGCCGCGACGATGTCCGTGAGCCCAGCCGCGCCGATGCGCAAGAGCAGCTTCACGAGGTTGGCGCGCTGCAGACCGTCCTCGGTGCGAAGCCGCGCCACCGTCTCGGCGATGATCCGCGGACGATCGGCGGGCGCTGCGTTGAAGAGGATCGGCAGGTGCGAATAACGCCGCTCTTGCTGCTCCTCGGTGAGGTCGGTGGGGACCGGCGTGGCGGCGACGAGCGCGAAGAGGCCGATGATGACGAGGAGGAAGACCGGCGCCCCCGCGAGCAACCTTCGCACGAGGAAGGGGAACATCGCTCACGTCCCCGCTTGGTAGGCGCGGAGGCCGTTGACGATCGCATCGACCATTCGTGCTTGGAACTCGGCGTCGGCGAGGTGCGCCTCTTCCTTGGCGTTGCTGATGTACGTGACCTCCATCAGCGCCGCGGGCATGCGCGCGCCGACGAGGACGAAGAAGCCCGCGCCGTGTACCCCGCCATCGACGACGTCCGGATAGCTCGGTCCGAGCGAGGCCATCGTCGCTTTTTGCAGGAGCGCGGCCAGCTGTTGCGAGCGTCCGCCGAGCTCTTGCAACTTCAGATCGTCGAGAATCGCCCGCAGCTCGCCAGGTGCCGCGGCGCCGCCGCCGTTCTCTCTCGCCGCCACTTTTTGGGTGATTTCGTCGCGTGCGGTGTCGAGGACGTAGATCTCCATCCCGTGCGCCTTGGGAGACGGCGAGGCGTTGCAGTGGATGGAGAGGAAGACGTCGGCCTCGGCACCGTTGGCGATGGCCGCGCGCTCTTCGAGCGAGACGAAGGTGTCGGCGGCGCGCGTGAGACGCACCTCGACGCCGAGCTCACGGGCGACGATCGGCGCCGCAGCTTTCGCGAGGGCGAGCGTGACGTTCTTCTCCTGCAATCCGCTCGGACCCGTCGCGCCCGGATCGCTGCCGCCGTGACCGGCGTCGAGGACGATGCGTCGCAACGGCCGCGGCCCCGTGCCTTCGGCGACCTGCGGCGGCGTGGTCGAAAGATCGACGACGACGCGGAACGGATCGGGGAGAAAGAAGATGCGTCGATAGGCCGGCCTCGCCAGCGAGAGAACCACCGCGGTGCCTCCGGGAGACCCCGTCGATGGCGCGCCCGGCTCGGCGACGATCGCGGGAATCGGCGCCAGCTTCCCGCCGATGAGAAGACCTTTGCCCTTGCCGATCGCCTCGTCGATGTCTTCCGCCGCGCCCGCCAAATCGACGCCTTCGAGGCGCACGCGCACGGTGCCGGGTGTCGCCGGTTCGAGGAGATACGTCGCCGGTTTGTCGAGCTCGATGACCACGCGCGCCGAGTCGGCGGTCGACCATCGCGAGACGCGGAGCACGCGTGCATGTGCGCCATTGCTCGTGCCCGCGTCGGCGCCGAGGCCAGCGAGCGCACCGATGACCCCTTCGCCTGCGAGCGCGCGATCGAGCTGCGCCAAGGCCTCTGGCGGCGGTCGCCAGGGGCGGCTGCGATCGAGCGCTTCGTCGATGCTGGCGACGCACGGAGAGCTCGTCAGGCGACGTCGTGCCGCGTAGAGCTCGCGATAGGAGACGCGCGGATCATGGGCAATTTCCCCAGCGAGCTCGGCGCGTTCGATCGCCGGCGCGCACGCTTCGGCGAACTCGGGCCTCCCGATCGCCACCGTCCACCATTCGAGGGCACGCCTCGCGTCGTCTTCGGAGAGCCCGCCGCCGAGTCGAAATGCTCTCGCGCGCAATCGGCCGGCGAGCGTGGCGAGGACGACGCCGCGCGCGGTCCCTCCCTCGGCGACCGCCGCTGCCCCTAGTTTTTCCGAGGCGGCGACGAGATCAGCGCGCACCGCGGTGGCCGAGGCGAGGACCTTCTCGCCATCGTCGATGAGCGAGACCTGCGAGGGCGCGGCATCGAGCGCCGGACCCTGAGAGCGCGGCCCGCACGCGGTCACGAGCAACGCGAGGCCGACGAGCCCGCGCGTCGTCCAACTCGTCGAGCGCGGTCTCATCGCTCCTGTCTACCCCGAACGCGCACGCGGCCCCAAAAACGTTCGGATCCAACTCGGGAAGGCCGGCATCGATACGAGACTCCGAGTGCTACGATGAGGTTTCGCATGCATCGCACGTCGCTGGCCTCGATTGCCGTGGTGGTCGCGGTCTTCGCGGTCTCCTCGATGGCCGCGCTGTCCGGCTGTCGGCGCGAGAGCACCAGCATCAAGGCGGCGCCCGAGAAAAACCGTCCGCGCTCGACGCCGCCACCGCCTGCGCCGGGCCTGCCGGTGGTCGACACCTTGGTCGGGTACGCGGGCGAAGACGTCGTCCTCGAAGGTCGTCCGGCCTACACCACGTCGTCACACATGAAGGCCCCACCCGCGGGAAAAACGGCCTATTTCGTGCTGCCGAAGGGCCGCGAATACGACGTCGCCACCTACGTCGAGGGCACGCCGAAGTGCGATCCTTCGACGACGATTCTCCTCACCGGCAAGGTCTTCGTCGCCGTCGGCAAGCTCCACGGCGGCGACTACGCCGAGCCGCAGCTCGACGTTCGTTCCTGGACGTGTCGCTGATCTCGCTGAGATACACTCGCCCGTCATGACTGCCGAAGGGGCCGCGACGTACGCGGATCGTGACACGGGTGCCGTCTACAAGACCGCGTTCGAGATGATCGACGCCTACCTCGCGCGCTTTTCCGCCAACGCTTCGCTCGAGCCGCCCGTGCAGCTCGACGTCACCGCGTATGCACAAGTGAAGCGTGGCGGCGCACGCATCGGCGTCAACGTGCTCGAAGAAAACGGCGTGCTCATGATGCTCGCGCCCGTCGCTACGGTGCCCAAGGACGGCCGCGAAGGCTTCTATCGACGCATCCTCGAGCAGTCGTTCCTCGCCACCGCCGACGCTGCTTTCGCGATCGACGGTGAAAAAGACATCGTCTACGTGCGCGCGCTCCGGCGCCTTTCGGGCCTCGACTACGAAGAGTTCGAGGACCTCCTCGTCACCGTCGGCACGGTCGCGGATGATTGGGTCGAGAAGCTCAAGGTGTGAGACGCAGCCCTTCCGGTTCGCCAAAGATTGAATTTTCCGCCATAGGCGGCCAACCAAGAATGTGAGGCTGCGCGGCACCAACGTACGAGAGGCACGCCTTTGCTGCGCGTGCGCCTCGCCTGCTAGACCGATTCCAGGTCCGGTCCGTAGCACTCGTCTTGCGTGAAGCGCACCGCGAAGGGATTCCCCGTACATGGCCAACGAGCAGCTTTCTTCTGCCACTTCCGCCAACGCCAATGGTGGGTTTCGCGTCGGGGCGCTGACGCCGGACGAGGCCGAGCGCTTCGCGGCGCTGTTCGTGCCGACGTGGGAGTCGGTCGGTGAAGTCCCCTCCGGTCCCGATCCTGGCTTCAAGGCAGCCAACGTCAGCGTCGACGTCGGGGCCTTCATGGCCGATGCCGGTGCGCCCTCGGTGCCGAAGCCGCCGGTCGGACGGGCCGATGCGAAGAAGACGATGATCGGCCTCGCCGCCGCCGACGTGCTGCCGCCGCCCGCGCTCGAAGCGCCTGCTGCGCCAGTGCCTGCGCCGGTCGTGCCGGTCGTGGAAGCTGCGCCCACGGCACCCGCGAAGCCGCAGAATTCGAAGGCGACGATGATCGGTCTCGCCGCGCCGCTGCCGCAGGCCTCGGCCGACGTGGCGCTGAAGTCGACGATGGTCGAGATCGCGCCCGCGGTTGCAGCGCCGGTGCCGCCGACGCCGATCGAAATCGCGGCCGCGCCGGCAGTCGAAGTGAAGTCGGCTTCCAAAATCGAAGCGCCGACGGCTCCGGCTGCGCCGCTCTTCGCGCCGATGCCGCAGGTCGCGACGTCGACCTACGACGCCGACGACGTCGGGCTTCCGCGCAAGCGTTCGCCGCTCCCCTTCGTGCTCGGCGGCGTCGCCGTCCTCGCGCTCATCGGCATCTTCGCTGCGACGCGTGGTGGCAGCGAGAAGACGCCGACGAAGGACGAACCGAAGTCGATCGCCGACGAGAAGAAGCTCAACCTCCCCGATCCCAACCTGGTGAACACGACCTCGACCACCCCGGCTGCGGCGACGACCGCTGCGCCGACCGAGACCGCCAAGGCTGCCGACACGACGACGGCGAAGGCCGCGGAGACGCCGAAGACTGCCGAGCCCATGAAGACCGCCGAGGCATTGACGGCCAAAGCGCCTCCGCCTCCGCCGCCGCCCGCGAAGACGGTCGCTGCGCCGAAGCCTCCGCCGCCCGCCAAGACCGCCGCGCCGAAGCCGCCGCCGGGCAAAAAGCCGCCCTCGGTGAAGGAAGAGTTCTAGGTAGCGGTCGCTGCGGCGACAAACTCCTAGACGCCCATCTGCATAAGACCGTGATACAACTCGGCATGCTTCGAGCGTCCGCATCACGCGCTTTTGGAGGACGTCCATGATTGCTTCGCATCGCCGGGGACGCGCCGTCGCCGGGCTTCTCGCGCTCGCCGTCGCCGGGGTCTCGCTGCACACCACCTCGATCGCGTTCGCGCAGATGGACGCCGACACCAAAGAGGCGAAGGTCCTCTTCGAAAAGGGCGTCGAGCTCTACAAGGGCGGAAAATACGAAGAGGCGCGCGTGAAGTTCAAGGCCGCCTACGGCCTGAAGAAGCGCCCGAGCATCGTCATCAACCTCGCGCGCGCCGAGCTGCAGACGAAGCGTCCGCTCGACGCGGCGATTCATTTCCGCGAGGCCGCGGCGCTCCCCGACATCAAGCCCGAAGACAAAGAAGACGCAAAATCAGGCCTCGTCGATGCGCGCAAGCAGCTCGGCGTGATCATGATCGAAGCCCCCGTCGGCGCGACCGTGCAGATCGACGGCGCGACGGTCACCGCCTTCGAGGACGGCATCGACGTCATTCCCGGCTCGCACAGCGTCTCGGTGAAGGCGGGCGGCAAGGAGACGAACGAGAAGGTCTCGCTCGACGCCGGCAAGCTCGCGACGGTGAAGCTGAAGACCGACTCCGGCACCGCGGTCGTCGTCGTTCCTCCCGTCGATACGGGCACGGGTACCGGCACCGGAACGGGCACCGGCACCGGCACCGGCACGCCGACCGACACCGGAACGGGATCGGGCACTGGAACGGGTACCGGCACCGGCACGCCGACCGATACCGGCAGCGGGACGAACACGACGACGACGGGCACCGGCACCGGCACGACGACCACCACCGACACGAGCCAACCAGGCTTCTTCAAGTCGATTCACCCGGTGACCTACGTCGCCGCCGGCGTCACCGTCATCTCGGCGGCGCTGTGGATTGGCTATTTTTCCGCGATGAAGACGCATCAGAACAACTCGGATGCGCTCGCAGGAGCCATCGCCGCCAAGACCGATCCGAAGACCGGCATCTGCACCTCGAGCAAGTGCTCGGCATGGAAGGCCGAGGGGCGCGACGAGGTCGACATGTTCAACAGCGACAAGACGCTCTCGATCGTCTTCGGCATCACCACGGTGCTCGCGGCGGGCGCCACGGTGTTCACCTTCGTGACGATGCGGAAGAAAGCCCCCACGACCGGCTCGGTCGAGGTCCCCACGCTCGGCTTCAGCGCCACCCCGACCTTCGGTGGCGCGGCGATGTCGATGTGGGGAACGTTCTAGACGCTGGAAGAAGCTAGAACGCCCACTTCAGCGCGCCGTTTCCGGCAGCGTCGTAGGAGGCGCATCCGCCGTTGCGCACCACCGCGAGGTACTTGCCTCGTGCTGCTTGTGCGACGCCCTCCGCGAGGATGGGCAAGCGGCGGGCGCCCGGTTTGTCGCTCGCGGCTTCGACGACGGCGCTGACGGCGAGGCCGGGAAATGCGCAGCTTCCATCGGCGACGGGCTCGGTCCAGAAGAGGTGGGCGACGTCACCCTCGGGGTGCAGGTGCGCGGTGATCGCCTCGACGTCGCAGGGGAGCTCGACGAGGGGACGTGCGTCGTCGAGCGCGGCGGGGCCGTCGAGCTTCATCGTGTGCAAGACCACGCGCATCGGGGCGTCGCCGCTCTTGCAGGCCTTGGCGCTGCGCATCGGCTCACTGGCGAGGAGCCAGGAGACGCTTCCGGCGTTGGACGCGGCGGCGACGTCGATGATCACCGCGTCCGGATCGAGCTTCCAATGTTTGCCGGCCGATCCGTTGGCCTTGGTGTTGGCGACGACGCTCCAAGGGCCAGGTGCGGTGGCCACGCCGACGAGCTCACGGAGGGAGACCTCGCGCTCGCCGACGCGGACCACCACGACGTCGTCGCCGGCGCGCGGGATGACGAAGCGATCACGGAGCTCGTCGGGGAGCTCGCCTTCGTGCTCGATGGGGACGAGCGCGGGAGCGTCGGCGAAGGCCTTCGCGCCCGGGTGAAGGCGCGCGATCGAGAGCTCTTCGCCGTCTTTGAGCGAGACGACGAGCGCGGAGTTTCCGCAGGTGACGTGCACCTCGGCGTCGGCGGGGGCAGGGACGATGCCGCTCGTGGCCGAGAGCGCACCGGCGCGGAGGAAGTGGACGCGCGCACCGCTCGCTTCGCGAGAGAGCCAGGCGACGCCGCCCGAGACCTCGCACCACTCGTCACCGACTTCTTCCGGCGCGCTCAGCGACGTGCCGACGAGCCAGGTGCCGGCGCGTCCGTCGAGCTTCGCTTCGATCACCACCAGGCCACCTGGGGCGATCGCGACCGAGGTCTCGGCGAGCGCTTCGACATCATTCGCGAGGACGTGCACGCCGCGTGGGTGGAGCGACGCGTCGACGCGGGCGACGACGAGCGTGCGCGCGCGGGTGATTCCAGCGACGTCGAAGTCACCGTCGTCACGCGTGTGGACGTCGAAGAATCGCTCGAAGGGCGGGAGCGCACCTTCGCCACCGCCATCTCCGGGCGAAATCACCGCGAATGGGCTCGAGCTACTGCTGCTCGCGCTCGTCGACGGTGACGGGCCCGGCGGGCCCTCGTGCTTGCGACATGCAGGAACTGCCGCGCAGCAGAGGGCGACCAGCGCCCATGCCCTCACGCCCTCACTCTTCGCCTTCGGGCTCGGGGGTAGCGGCGTGCGAACCATGAGACTCGTGCGCTTCTTGCGGCGCGTGAGCTTCGCCAGCGGCGGCCGTCGGCACCGTGCCCTTGCGTGCGCGATAGCAAGCCGGGCAGAAGATGTCGCGACCCGGGAGCGGCTTGAACGGCACCGTCGCCGCGGTACCGCACGTCTGACAAGTGATGTCGAAGCGCGGACGGGTTCGCGGCGCGCGCGGCTCGGCGTCGCCCGCAGGCGGACCTTGGAAGCGCGGCCGTGCGGCGGCGGGGCCAGCGTCACGACGGAAGTCACGCGGACCCGGCGCGGCTGCTGCTCCTCGCGGCGCGCCGTATCCATCGCTTCGACCGCGCGGCGGACCGAAGCCACCTTCGCGCGGCGGCCCACGGAACCCGGCGTCACGAGGCGGACCCGCACGGAAGCCACCTTCGCGCGGCGGGCCACCGAAGCCACCCTCGCGCGGCGGGCCACCGAAGCCACCGTCACGTGGCGGCCCACGGAAGCCACCTTCGCGCGGGGGACCGCCGAAGCCACCGTCACGCGGCGGCCCACGGAAGCCACCCTCGCGCGGCGGGCCGAAGCCACCTTCACGCGGACGACCTCCACCACCAGCGCCACCACCGGCAGCGCCACCACCGCCGTACGAGGACGGACCGCGGAAACCGCCGCGATCATTGCCGCCGCGATCGTTGCCACCGCGATCGTTGCCACCGCCGCCGCGGGGAGCGTCGCGGCCCGGCGCGCGACCACGCACGTCACCGGTCTTGCGTGCGGCTCGACAAGGTTTGCAGCGCTTGGGGGGCCAGCTGAGGCCCTTTTCCTCGTAGAATTGCTGCTCGGTCGAGGTGAAGAGGAAGTCAGAGCCGCAGTCGGAGCAGACGATGTGCTCCCCGCCTGATTGATCCATGACGATGCTCCGTGGAGCGGCCGATTCGGCTCGCTCGCCCGCGGGTCGCACACGCGTTCCGCGGGATGGGTCGGTGTGCCGGTGAAAGGCCGGCGAATGGCCTATAGAGGACTGGCGCACGCGCGCCGCGAAACTCGCGTCTGGCTCCTTGATGTGTGGCAAATAGCGGCCCTAGGTGTCGCACGTCGGTCGCACAGGTCAAGGGCCCGCCGTTGCCCGGGCGGGCCTGGGCTGTGCTACACGAACGCGATCATGCGGAAATCTCGGCTTGGCGCTGCTCTTTCGCCGTCCCGTGTCCTCGGATTCTCAGTCGTCGCGATCGCGTTGTCGCAGGTCGCGTGCGGCGCCACCCCATGGCAACCACCGCCGCCTGCGGGGCAAACGTACGACTACGATTACCAAGGCTTTCGCGCGAGCGACACCACGGTGGTCGCCGGCGGTGGAGGAAACGGACCGGCCTACGCGGGAGTCTTCTCTTTCCGTGAAGCGAAGGGCGTGCACGAAGAGGCGGGAGGCAAAGAGCCTTTCTCGCAATCGGCGCCGATCGATGGATATCGATTCAACACCCATCTCGGCGCACAGGGCGCGCAGCTCGGTCCGGGCTCGGCGATGGGGCCGGGAGCCGCCTTGCCGACGGGAGCGGCCTTGCCGACGGTGAGCGCCTCCGCATCGGTGAAGGTCGAAGTCAAACCCGCGCCCGCGCCGGTGAAGCCATGAGCAGCAACTCGCGCTCATCGCGCTCATCGCGTTCGGTATTTTCCTGCGCGCTCGTCATGCTCGCGGCGTCCTCGACGGGTTGCTATTGGTCTTCGCAGCCGCAAGCTCCGCATCGCAGCGTCGAGCTCGATTTGGCGAAGATGCCCGCGCTCACGATACCGGCGCCGAGGCCGCTCGTCGGTACGCGCTTGATCGTCCTCGGGCGCTTCGACACGACCGCGCCGCAGCCGATTGGCGGCCTCTACGATCGCGACGAGTACGAAGTTTCGCCGCTCTATCGCACGTATTTCTTCAAGGACGGTGCCGTCGAAATCTTCGAGCACGTCAGCGATGGACTGCGCGCGGCCGGGCTCACTGTGCTCAAGGACTACGCCGGTCACGCCGAGCCCGCGCTCCTCGAGGCGCCGCTCCGTGCGCGCAATCCGGTGCTCGTCACCGCCACGGTGACCGCGCTGCAACACGATCAGATTCGCGAGCCGGGCAAGACCGATTGGGAAGGCGGTCGCCTCTCGGTCGATCTCCGGGTCACCGAGGCGAACGGCAGCGTGCGCTTCGCCAAGACGTACCAAATCGAAGGACGAATTCCCTACGACGGGCGCACCGAGCTCTTGCGACTCCTCGGTTGGAAGCTCGCCGAGACCCTCTCCAACGATCCTGCCTTTCTCGCCGCCATCGCCGCGCAGCCGAGGGCCTGAGCCATGAAGCATCGTCATCTCGCGGCAGTGATTTTCTCGATGTTGATGCTCTCGCTCGCGCTCTCCGGCTGCGGCAGCGCGCCGGTCAAAGGCACGCTCTTCGGGCCCCCCGTGGGGAAGGCGCCGTTCCTCCGCAAACCGCGGGCGACCATCTCCATCCCGGCGATCGTCGATGCGCGTCCGAAGGAAGAGCACGAGGGCGCCACGGTCGGCACGCGTCTCTTCATCTTCTTCGGCGTCGGCGTGCACATTCGTCGCGAAGGAAACTTCATCACCAACGACTTCCTCGCCTCCGAGCAAGCGCCCGCCGAGCTGCGCACGTTGGCGATGCAGTGGATCGCGCAAGAAGGCATCGCCGCCAAGGTCGTCGCCGACGGAGACTCCGACTACGAGCTGCGTCTCACCATCGAGCACCTTTACGGCACGCATTTCGCGGCCAACAAGCAGACCATCGTCGTCGTCGGCGGGGGCAATCGCACCGACGCGGTCGTCGACGTCCACTCGCGCAACTACGCGCCCTACGGCAACGTCATCCTCAAGGCCGAGCTCGTCGACAAGCGGAGCAACGCCGCCGTGTGGACCGAGCACGTGCCTGGATATGCGCAGCGCCCTGCGGGTGAAGAGCGCATCGCCGAAGCGCAGAATGCCTTGCAGCTCGCCGTCGCCGACGCGCTCTCGACGCTCTCGCAACGGGTCGGCGCGGCTCTCGATCGCTTGGGCAACGGCCCCAGCGGTCCGCCGATGGTCCTCGCCGCCGGCAGCGCGATGCCTCCGGTGTTCGCCATCGAGCGCATGAGCCGCTTCCGCGATTTCATCGAGCGCGTCTATGTCGACACCAGCAGCGGCAAGGTCCTTCGCCACGAAATCTCGCCGGCGATGGATCGCTTCAGCAGCCGCCCGGGCGATTGGCTCCTTTCGCGCATCACCGCCGAGGGCGTCGAGCTCTCGCCGGAGGGTTACGAGGCCTTCGCCCGCAGCCTCGCCAATCGCTACGACCTCCGCATGGTCGACGACGCCGCGCACTATCACTTCTTCGGCGTCCTCGGCACGGGCGCCCCCGCGGCCTCCAAGCTGCCCTGAATCCAGGGTTTTCCGAGAGAAACATACACACATCATGATTCGTGGAGCTCCTCCGAGGACGGCGGATGCGGTGGTGCGTGATCTCGGCTCGGCGGTGGTCGACGTGCGCGTCGCCGCCGCCGATGCCGCGGCCAACGTCATCGGTGATCGCGAAGACGACGATCGCGTGCGCGTGGTCGCTGCGCTCTCTCGCGTCCTCGACGTCGATGGTTCGTCTCCTGTGCGCGCGGCCGCAGCGCTCGCCTTGGCCGACCTCGGCGCGCACGAAGCGTTGCCCGCGCTGCTCGTCGCCGCCGACGACGACGAACCGCTGGTGCGCCAACTCGCGATCACCGCGCTCGGCGAAATCGGTGACCCGAGAGCACGCGAGCGCGTCCGTCGCGCCCTCGAAGACGAAAGGCCGGAGGTGCGCTTCCAAGCCGTCGTCGCCTATCCACGGCTCGCGAAGAACGCCCCCGAAGGACGCGACGAAGCGTGGAAGGCCCTGGAAAAAGGCCTCGACGACGCCGACGCCGAAGTGCGCGGACGGGCGGCCGAAGCGTGCGGTGAGCTCGCCGACGCCAGCGAGCTGCCCGTCGACGTCGCCCGCAAGCTCGCGCTCTTGGCCGATGGTGACAAACAGCCGGTGCCCGTCCGCGTCGCTGCTGCCATCGCCTTGGCCGAGTCACGCGATCGACGTGGCAACCGCGTCTTGCTCGACGTCCTCGCCGGTCGTCTTCCCAACGTCGATGTCGGCCGCTCGCAGGCCATCCTCGAGCTGGCGGGCGAGCTCGGTCTCGAAGAGGCGCTGCCGCACGCGCGCTCGGCAGCGTTCGGCTTTCGTGCACGCTTCGGCGATCCAGGCGTGCGCGCGGCGGCGATGGTCGCGCTCGTGCGCCTCGGGGACGAACGCGCCGTTGCGCACGTGATGAGCGAGCTCGAGGCAGGGTCGTACGCCCGTCGCATGCTCGCGGTGGGAATCGCCGGCCGCGGCGCGCTGAAGGCGGCCACGGCACGGCTGAAGGAGATGATGGACGATCCGAAAAAGGTCGATCCCGAGGCCGTCGCCGACGCCCTGGCGAAGATCGCCGGGGAGGGTGCGAAGGACGCTTGACTGCGGGGGGATTTCTAATAGTGTCCGCGTCCCCGTCGCAGAGCGGGGGATGCGCCCATAGCTCAGCTGGATAGAGCACTGGTCTACGGAACCAGTTGTCGGAAGTTCGAATCTTCCTGGGCGCGCTCGGTAGAACAAGGCGATTTCGGATCGTCTCCCAGTCAGTCGTGGACCAGCCGTGGACCAGGCATGGTTGTTTCCAGGGCCGCTTGACGGAGCGCTGACTGCGCGAGGTGGGCATACCTTTGGGTCACCACGATCGAGGTGTGGCCGAGCATTTCTTTGACCTCCTCCATCGACCAGCGGCGCCCCCACCAGCCCGCGATGAGCGACGACGCGCACGTGTGACGCAGGTCGTGCCAGCGGATGCGGCGACGGATACCGGCCGCACGAACGACGTCGGCCCAGGTCGCGGGGCGGCCGTCGATTCGCGTGCGAAGTTGGCGAAGATACCGGCAGTTGCCGAACCGGGTAGGGGCGAAGAGCCCGAGTGGGTTCTCTTTGGCGTACGCCGGCAGCGACGCGATCCACTTCTTCGCGGCGTCGAGACCGATGCCGAAGAGCGGCACGACTCGGATGCGGCCGCTCTTCGTCGGCTTTCCCGGAGAGCCGAAGCGCACGACGACTTCGGGGTGCTCGCCTTCGGTTCGCACGTCGACGAGTCGAAGAGCCGCCAGCTCGCCGCGACGAAGTCCTGTGCCTACCGCGAACCGCACAAGCTCGCGGTCAGACACATTCATCGTGGGGAGAGTGAAGATCGCTTCCTGTTCGGCGGGGTCGAGAAACGTCCAGGGGTCCTCGGTGCGCACGTCGCGCTCGACGCGCACGCCGACCGCGGGGTTGGACGCGAGCAGATCCTCCTCGACGGCGAAATGGAAGCAGCCCCGCAGTAGGTTCAAGGCGTTCTTGATGGTCGTTCGGGAGAGACGACGCGAGGTCGGGAGTCGTTTGGGTGCGAGCTTGGTTCCGCCGCTGGCGGGCGCGGTGGCGCGCTTGCTGGCCAACTCATCGCGCCAGCGGCGGATGTCTCGCGGCGTGACGTCGACGAGGGGCCAATCTGCGAAGAAGGCCGACTCGACGTGGAAGCGCCAACGATACCGTTCGATCTTGATGCCGCGAATGCCGCGAAGCTCGCGGTGGTCGAGGAATCGCCGTCCCAACGTGCGAAGGGTGATCGTTCCAACGGGAGTCATGCTCGCGCTCGCCGCTTGAATGAGGAAGGCGTCAAGAACCTCGCGAGCCTTCGCCTCGGAGTCAAAGACTCCGAGGCTGACGCGTTGTCCGTCCGCGAGTCGGACGCGAACGCGAGTCTTGCCCGACGGCAACGGCTCGATGTTTCCGGCGCCGGTGGGGCGTTTGGTCTGGGTCACGGCAATCTAACTCCTGCTCGACGCGCAGCGGCGCGAGCGATCTCGTTGGCCTCGGCGCTCGGCTGTTGCTCGGGCGCGGGCACATAGGGTCGGCGTTGAGGCGCGCGACGCCGACGCGTCAGCTCGCCGCGTGGGGTCTCGTCGCTGGCGGCGTTCACCTCGTCAAGCACGTCCGCCATGCGATTGGCGAGCGTGGTGAACGCGAGGACGAGCTCGTCGCGGATTCGTTGGCGACGCTCGGGAGTCACGAGCGCACCATCGAAATCAAGGCGTGGCGGTGAGTCTCACTCCGCTCGTTTCCGTACATGACTGGTCACCTCGGTAGAGGCGAGGCCAGCCCGCAGTAGATCGATTTGGTAGGCACGCAGCATGCGCGCCTCCACGTGAAAGAGACCCTGCGCTCCGCGGCACGGCGGAGGAGAGACGAGTGCAGAGACGTTTCGGAGGACCCACGCGTACGTGTCGTCGGAGCACGCGACGCACGCGGCTTCTTCGTCGTCCTCGGTCATGGGCCGCACGTCGACGAGCTCGGCGACGGCGATGAGGACGCCGCGCGGCGCCTCGGCGAACCCGTGGAGTGCGATGCCATCGCGATCACGCGCGAGTCCCGAGACGATCGCGAGCGGCCCACGATAGTGCGTGAGCCACGTGCGGACCTCGATGGTCTTGCGGCCTTCCGCGATCATGGAGGCCCACGGCTGCCGCACGGAGAGGGCGCGGATGGTCTTCTCGCTCACGGTGCCACCGCGCGAAGTGTCGGTCGCGCGAGCGCGAGGACGTCGGAGATGGGGTGCG
>JANYDK010000116.1 GCA_025363655.1 Deltaproteobacteria bacterium
AACGGCGCCTACACCGCGACCGCCAACGGCGACCTCGACGGCAACGCCGTCAACTCCACCTTCGCCCTCAAGGGCAAGGTCGTGGACGGCGAAGCGACCCGCGATGGGCCGATCATCGTCACCAACGAAGACGAGTAGTCGTCACGCTCCGCAACAACGCCGGCATGGGTCGAATTCGACCTGCCGGCGTTGTCGCATTTCGACTGCGTCGGTAAGCTGCTCCGCGTGCGAGGACCCTTCACGCCGTTGCAGCTGGCGACCACGTTCGCCGTGATCGGCTGTGCGGCTGCGGCGTCGATCCCTGCATGCGTGCGTGCCGTCCGACTCTCGCGCACCGCCGAGGCGACCGAGAACGTCGAGACCATCTTCGCCGCCGGTATGCACGCGCGCATCGACCCGGCGACTCCCATCGTCTCGACGCCGCTGACCCCAGCGTCCGTTCCGCGCGGCACCACCGTTGCCGATCCCGCAGGGACTTGGGACCATCCGACCTGGCAGACGCTCGGCATCATGTACTCCGACCCTCATTGGTACGCCTACCGGGTCGATGTCGACCCAGAGCCGGGTACTGCCCTCCGCGTGGTCGCGCTCGGTGATCTCGACGGTGACGGCGTCTTTTCTACCTTCGAACGTTCGGCGACCTTCGACGGACCGACCGTCGTCGCGCGCCCTGGCCTCGTCGTCACCGCCGAGCTCGAGTGATGAACGACACTTCGCTCGGTCGCCGGACCCTCCAAGTCGCCGCCACCATCACGCTCGTCGGCGCCGCGATCTTCGGCCTCGATCGACTGCGCGCACGGCTCGGCACTCGCCTCAATCACGTGCGCGAGACCTCCGACGTCTATCCGCTCCCATCGCCGGTCTACGTCGAGCGCATCTCGCTCGGCTATCGCGACGCCGTCGCGTCCATCCTCTGGGCTTCGGTGCTCTACCAATACGGCGAGCACGTCGGCCAGAACCGTCGCTTCGCCTACGCGACGCAGTACGTGCAGACCATCCTCCACCTCGATCCGAACTTCGCGCCGGCCTACAAGTTCGTGAGCACGTTCGTGACGATGCAGGCGGTGAACCCCGAGCGTCCCGAGCTCGAAGAGGTCGAGCGCATCCTTCGCGTCGGCACCACGCAACGTCCGGGCGACGCCGAAGTGTGGGGCGCGTACGCATCGTTCATGCTCTACGGCGGCGCGCAGTTCCTCCCCAAAGGTCCCGAGCGCGAGGAGTGGCGCAAGAAGGGCGCGCTCGCCGGTCAACAAGCCACCGAGCTCGGCTACACCGGCGGCGGCGATCTCGGAATGAGCGGCGCCATCGTCCTCGCCAACTCCGGATATCGCGACCTCGCGGTGCAACAGCTCGAACGGAGCTACGCCGTCGCGCCCAACGAAGAGACGCGAGAGCACATCCGCCAACAACTCGAACGCATGCAGGCGCGCTCGGCGATCGATCGCCTCAACGCCGGCATCACCGTCTTCCTCACCAAATGGCGTTCCGAGGCGGCATTTCTCGACGAAACCACGTTCGTCCTCGTCGGCCCACGCCCCGACACGGCAGCGTGCGTCGGCCTCACCGGCCTCGACCCACGCTGCACCATCGGTTGGAAATAGGGGGCGGTTTTTGTAACTCTCGCACGGGGTTTCGCAATTCGTGCTGAGAGGCACGAATTGAAAACCCCGCTCCGATTTCGTTTTGACAGTCTCATCCCCGGCCGTCGCCGGGGCCCCTGGGATACCTAGTCGCGGAGCTTGAGGGTCAGCGTGCCCTTCCCGCCGGCGGGGACGGTGGCGCTGCCGCCCTTCTTCAACACTTCGTCGCCATCCTTCGCCACGCACGTCACGCTGTACGTGCCGGCGGGGACGGTGATGGTGATCGGAGTGGCGCCGCGCGGTGTGCCGTTCACGACGCAGTTCGACTTCGGCAGCGTGTTGATGAAGAGCGTGCCGTCGCCGCCCGCAGGCTTCGGGGTCGGATCGCTGGTCGGCTTCGGGGTCGGATCACCCGTCGGCTTCGGCACCGCCGTCGCGGTGTTGGTCGCGACGATGGCAGGCTTGCCCTTCTCGACCATGTCGACCTTGAAGGTCTGGTCGGCGTCGTTGCCGAGCTTGAGCGGCGCGGTGAAGTCCTCGAAGCCAGGCGCCGTCGCCGTGACGACGTAGCTCTTGTCGGGATCGAGATCGACCGACTTCCCGTCGGAGATGTCCTGCTTCTTCGCGCCGTCGGAGACCTGTCCCTTGGCGCCCTTGGCGGCGATCGTGAACTTCATCGCCACGGCCGTCGGCATGACCTTGATGTCGTCGCTGTCGAGCTTCTTCGTCGAACCTTCCTCGACGTTGATGTCCATCTCGGCGGTCTTGAACTTCGAGCCGGTGAACTTGAGGTGGTGCTTGCCAGGCTTGATCGAGTCCATCGTCAACGGCAGACCTTGCGTGTCGCCGCCATCGACCGAGACCTTCACGCCATCCTGAAGCGCGCCGATTTTGAGGACGGTCTTGTCGTCCTTGTCGGGGACCTTCGGCGAATCGGTGCTCGCCTCTTTCGGCGAGTCGCTCACCTGGATGGTGATGGGGACGACGACGTCTTTCGCCGGCTCGACCGTCACCTGCTTCTGGCTGGTGAAGTCACCGGCGATGACCTTGACGATGTGCGCGCCCGGAGAGACCTCGACGCGGCAGCTGGAGTCTTTGCACCTCTCGACGCCGTCGACCTGCACCGACACCTCCTTCGGCGGAGGATCGACGCTGACGACGATGTTGCCAGGCCGATTCGACGCCCAGAGGTACGCACCGACCGCCGCTGCGCCGGCGAAGAGGACGCCGCCGACGATGAGGAGCGTGCTGCTTCCGCCCTTGGGACGAATGACCTGCGTCTGATCGGCGATCTGACGCGGCATCGGCGTCATCGCCGGCGCGTTGCCGACGAATTGCGGTCCCATCACCGGCTGCGGAGCCGGCGCGACGACGGCCGGAAGCGGCGTTTGCGAGGGAGCAGGCGGCGGCGGCGCAGCGAGCGGCAACGTCGCGGCCATCTGTTGCGGCGCGGATGGCGCCTGAGGAAACGGCGCGGCGTGCTGCTGCGCGAACGGAGCGCCCGGCGGAGCGGCCGGCGGCGGGAGCGCGGCGGCAGGCATTCCACCGCTGCTCACACGCGAAGGCGGGCGCGACGGCGGAGCGAGCGGACGATCACTTCGCGACGGCGGCGGGAGCGGCGCGCCGACTCCGACCATCGTCTGCTTGAGGTTGCCCGACGGAGGCGAGGGGGGACGTGGCGTCGGGAGCTGCATCGGCGGCGGCGTCGCCAATCCCGCGCTGCTCTTGGCCATCTGTCCGACGATGTCTTTGTCGTAGACGTGCGTCTTCTCGTCCTCGTCGTCCCAATCCATGTCGACCATCGCACCCCGCGGATTCGGCGCGGCGGGCGCGGCAGACTTCGCAGGTGCCACCGACAGCGGCGAACGGCTCGGGGGCGGCGCGATCGGCGGCGTCGAGGTGCGCGGCGGCGCGGTCAGCGGCGGCGACGACACGGGAGGCAGAGGCATCCCGATTCCCATCTGGGTCGCATTGCGGCGCGGCGGTGGAGCGGGCGGCGGCGGCGCTGAGCGAGACGAAACCGGCGGCGGCGGGGGCGCTGCCGAAGTCGTGGGGCGGCGCGTCGAGGTGGGCTTGGCGGCAAGCCCCTCGAAGACGTCGAGATCAGAACCCTTGTTGTCGGCCATGACTAGCTCCTGCGCGGACGGCTTTGTCGGCAATTGTGTACTGTTTCCGTTCATCGCGCCCCCCCCCGGATGCACCCCGGATGGATTGAGGCCAGACCCTTCTCCCGCGAAGAGCCCTGCCGACGGACCTTCTGCACCAGCTTTTTCGCTGGCGAAAGTCTGCCGCATGTAGGTGGCAACGTCTTCCCTGCCCCACTTCAGATCTGCAGCGTAGGCGAAAGCTTGGAGATCGGCCTTGAGGTCCGCCGCAGAACCGTATCTCTCGTCGACGTCTCTCGAGAGGGCCCTCATGACGATGCGATCGATCTCCACCGGGAGCGTCGGTTGGATGCGACGCGGAGGCGAGAGCTCGGCGTCTTTCACGCGCTCCATGATCAGCATCTCGTTGTCGGAGGCGAAGAGGCGATGGAGCGTCGAGAGCTCCCACGCGCAGATGCCGAGCGAGAAGAGATCGCTGCGATGATCGAGCGGCAGGCCGCGAACCTGCTCTGGGGACATGTACGCGTACTTGCCCTTGATGGTCCCGACCTGCGTCTTGCTCAGCTTCATCGACGACTTGGCGATGCCGAAGTCGATGAGCTTCACGTCGCCGTCGAAGCCGACGAGGATGTTCTGCGGCGACACGTCTCGATGGACGAGGTTGAGCGAGCGTCCGTTCTGATCTTTCTTCTGATGCGCGTACTCGAGGCCTTCGCAGACCTTGATGAGAACGTGCACGAGGAACTCGAGCGGCACCGGCTCGCGCTTGCGCGCTTGGTGATCGAAGAGCGTGCGCAGGTCGTGACCGTCGACGAACTGCAGCGCGAGGAAGTAGGTGCCCTCGACGCGTCCGAGATCGAGGATGCGGGCGATGTTCGGGTGCTCGAGCACGCGGGCGAGGCGCGCCTCGTCGCGAAACATGCGGACGAACTCTTCGTCCTCGGCGACCTCGGGGAGGATGCGCTTGACCGCGCAGATCTCTCCCGAGTCGCGATCGCGCGCGCGAAAGACCTCCGCCATGCCCCCCACGTTGACGCGGTCGAGCAAGTCGTAGTGGCCAAACGCCTGCGGGCGGCTCAATCAACGTCTCCAGCGAATTTGAGATGAACGCCGAGGGCGTTCCTTGGCGCGACGCGTATGCGTCGGTCGCAAAAGAGCCGTAGTTCTAGCCTTCGTAGCGGCGGAGGGTCAACTTGAGGTGACACTCGGCACGATGCGGGTGGGATGAAGTAGGACAAGATCGGCGAGCGCCGACATCTCCACTCACAGCTTGGGTGGCGGCGCGTTCGAGGGAGCGGGCGGCGGCGGCGGCGGAATCTGCCCCGGCTTTGGCCCTTTTTTCCCGAAGTATCGGACGCGTTTCGCTTGCAGAGGCATCCACACCTCGGGCGCCACCACGGGCGTCTCGGGGAAGAGCGCGCGTGCTCCGGGAGCCTCGGCGCGAATCAACGTCACCGCCGGCGTCGCCAACTTTTTCGTGTCGAGCTCCATGTCCCAACCGAGCGATCCACCGAATCGTGGCTCGAGCTCGGGCGGAGCGACCATCTGTTGCGAGCACCCGAGCTGCTGCAGGAGCGCCGAGAGCGAGGCCGCGCTTCCTTCTTGATCGGCGAAGACGACGACCAACGTTCCGTCGTCGTCGGTGACGCCGAGCATCGTCTTGGTGGTCGTCGTCGCACCTGATTTCGGATCGTCGCCGCCGAAGAGCGCGACCGCGCTCGGACCTGGCGAAGTCGTGCCGAGCGCGAACGAGCCCGCCGCGAGCCAGAGCGAGAGACCACCTGCGCTCGGCTTGGTCGCGCCGCCGAAGGTGATGATCGTCTGCGCCTGCTCGTCACCCTCGGTGGCGACGGCGGGCAGTTTGACGGTGCGCGGATCGATCTTGAGGACGCGCGCATGCAGCGATGGGTTCTTCGCGTCGGGCCGGATGCTCGTGAACGTCACCGCGTACGGGAACCCGTGCTGCGGAATGCCTTGCACCTTCCACATGCCTTCGCGCTCTTCCGCCGGTGAGACGCGCGCGACGATCGGCGCGCCCGGCAGGACGTTGCGCAGCGTGAGGTACATGAAATCGCGTCCGTCGCGGCCGATGTAGCGGGGGAAGAGCATGTGCGGCATCGACTTGATCATGCGACGCGCGCGGAAGCTCCAACCCTCGAGCTGCGGCACCGAACCCTCTGCCTCCCACGTTCCCTCGAGCACGCGACCGAGGTCGGGGAGCTCGCCGGTGGGCGCGATTCGATAGAA
Source organism: Deltaproteobacteria bacterium (assembly GCA_025363655.1). GTDB lineage: Bacteria > Myxococcota_A > Polyangia > Polyangiales > JADJMO01 > JANYDK01. The sequence continues at coordinate 5,933 of JANYDK010000116.1, forward strand.
CTCGAAGCCGGTGTGCCCCGCGTTCATGTCGAGGTGCATGCCGGTCTTGCAGCGCGCGGCGACCATGCCGCGACCGAGCGAGTCTTGCGACATCTCGAAGCCGAAGAAGTAGCCGACGAAGCCCTCTTCGGTGATGCAGATGCCGCTGCGCGTGGTGTGAATCGCGTCGGTGGCACCCGGCGGCGTCCCTCCCCATTTGATCTGGTGGTACGGGTTGATGACGCCGTCGCGCACGAGGGGCGTGAGGTTCTGTCGGAACGAGAGAATCTCGTCGGGCACGTCGGGGAGGTTGCCCGGCCAAGTGCCGATCGCGGTGGTGCCGTCGACGAGCTCGGCCGCGGTCGCAGCGTACGGCTTCGGTGGGAGATAGAGCGCCCCGCTCACCTGCATGCCGCCTTCGAAGTGCAGCGCCTGGAAGCCGCCATTGAAGCCGGCGACCACGTTTTTGAGCACTTCCGGCGTTCGCGGGATTTGTCCGGTGCCGACCTCGCCAGTCGCGCTCACCGGCTCGACGGTGCCGGCGACCATGTGCAACGAGACCTGCCGCGGATCCCACAGCGTGATGTAGACCGTCGAGTAGACGCGCTGCGGATCGGTGCGGATGAACGTGCGCACGAACGCCGTCGGCATGCCCGGGTTCTTGCCGACGAACGGATCGTCCTCGAGGCTCTGCCAGGCGCCTTCGTCGGGGAGGGGGCTCGGCAAGACCGGCTTCAGTGGGGCGGGCGGCCAGCCGATTTCCGGATCGGTGTACGCCGGCTTCACCGGCACGCTGCCCGAGTTCTCCTTCACCTCTTGCGCGACATCCTCGCCGAACCAGTCGGAGAAGTGGCGCTTCAGGTAGTCGCGCATCTTGAACGCGTTGTATTCGAGGAACTCGATGGTGTGCGGTCCGATCCAGGGAATGGCGCGCACGCGATCGACGGTCCAGGTGATGAAGTCGCCCGGCTTGCCCTTCACCACGTGCTCGAAGCGCGCGTAGAGCTTGCCGTCGACGAGCTCGTCGACGTCGTGATCGATGACGATCGCGTGCCCACCGGCGTCGACGTCGAGGAGCGATCCGTTCCACACCATCGACACCGTCGCCGGCGTCGGATCGAGCGCATATCGTCGACGCCGCACGCCCTTGATGCTGCCCGTCTGCTGGAGGTTGGTGATCGCGTTCTGCACCTTCTGGAATTTCTTCCATTCGGCGATGAGGCGCTGATCTTCTCCCGAGAGATCGTAGAGCTCGACGCCGGTGTAGACGCTCGTCGCCGGCTGCCAGGTGGCGAACGCGATCCATTCGCCGAGCGCGATCGGTCGCGTCTCGTCGACGTCGGTGGTCTTCGTCAGTTGATGAATCGACTCGACGGAGACGACGCGTCCTTCGGGAGAGCGACGCGCGCGTACGAGATAGACGTCGTGGTTCGCTTCGTCCGACGACGACGCACGCACGACGGCGCGGGTCGAGCCCTTGAGCGTTCCGAGGAGCCCGCTCGGCGTGTCGATCCAGACGACGTCGTCCGGCTCCGCGTGCAGCCCTTCGAGCGCCATCGCCCGCGTCACCGCGATTTGCGGATCCGTCGTCGTCGCCACCGCAATCGGCGAGCGACCATGGACGACCAGCGCGACGATCGCCGCCACCGGCGCCGCCTTCAACGCCGTCGTCGCCAGCCGCAACCGCGCCACGAACCGCGGACCGCCGCCCGTCGTTTCATCGGCTTTGTCGCCGGATCGAAGCGCTCGAGGAGGATAGGTCGTCGCCAATGGGTCGCCCCGGCGGAGCGTTAGCAGGTTCGCACCAAGCGCTCCACTTGTCAGCCAACGCTCTCCCGCCCCCCGCTTCGACGGGATGTCTTCACTCACTCCCACTCAACGAACGACCCTCGCCCGACCATCCGCGTCACCCGGGCTAGCCGAGCTGCCGCGGTTCCATCCATGCGACACCCGTGTCTCGACTTCATGACGAATTTCCGTCCCATTTCCCTCATTTGGCACCTTTCCGAGCCCACGTCGGCGGTCCAGCTATTGCAGAATTTTCCAGTAGGACTACGAAGCGCCTGGTTCGTCGCCCACGGAGCCCATGATGTCCTTGCCCACCCTCTTCGTCGCCACTGTCGCCACCGTCGCTTCCTTGCTCACGACCATGACCGCCTGCGCGGTGGTCGACGACCAAGCACCGAAGGTCTCGGCGCCGCCCGAGAAGGCCGAGGTCAACGAGGCGATTCGGGTCGAGATTGGGGAAGCGACGCTGACGATCTTCGACGACCAAGGGCACGCGAAGCGCGTGGTGGAGTGACGTGAGGACGCGGCGCGGCTAGGAGCGTCGCGATGCGTCTCTCGGTCAACGGCGAAACCATCGACGTGCCAGCGGGCCTGACGGTCGCCGGGCTCGTGGCGCACCTCGGGCTCGATCAAGGCCCCGTCGCCGTCGAGCGAAACCGCGAGGTGGTGCCCCGCGCACAGCACGCCTCGACCACACTCTCGGAGGACGATCTCCTGGAGATCGTCCACTTCGTCGGCGGTGGCTGAAGAGGCTTCTCGTTTCGCCAAAGCCGCTCGGTCGCCGAAGTCCGTCGCTCTTGTCGTGTGCTCGGCCACCTCGAGCGACGCGTGATAGCCTGCTCCCAGCAGTGTTTGCGCCGCGCGCTCGGGTCTTCCGCGCCGCGCTTTTCGGGAGCGAAGCATGCCGGTCAAGGTCGAGTGCGAGTCGTGCAAGGCGCCGTATACGATCGACGAGCGCCGCATTCCCGCCGCAGGCTTGCGTGTCCGCTGTCCGAAGTGCGCGAAGACCTTCGTCATCAAGAAGCCCTCTGACGCCGAAGCTGCGCCGCCGCCGCCGTCGCCGCCGCCGTCCGATCTCGACCTCGATCTCCCCGCAGTTCCGCAGGCGCGCACGGCGCCGATCGGTGGTCGGAGGCCGGCGGCGACGATCGCCTTCGCGGGTGCGCCCGGTGCGCTGCCGGGAGCGCCGTCGGTTCCGAGCTTCGCCAACAAACCGATCGCGGCGCCGCCAAAGCCCGCAGCGCCCGCTCCTCCACCGGACGATCTCGAGCTCGATCTCCCCGTGCCGGTGCGCGCGCCGACCGCGAAGGCGACGGCACCGGCGGCTCCGCAAGCGAGGCCAGTACCCGCGCCGCCGACGCCCGCAGCACCGGCAGCACCGACCGCGCCAGCGACGGCGGCTGTGGGACGCGCGGCCCTGAAGGGGACTCAAGTCGGCCTCGGTGCGTTTCTTCCCAAGGTCGCGGGGCCGACGACGCCGACCACCTCGGTCGACGATTTTCCGGCGATGCGTGGCAACGAAGTGCCGGCGCCGCCCGCCGATCTGGGCGACGATTTGCCGGCCCCGCGCAACGCGCCGCCCGCGAAGAAAGAGTCGTTCGACGATCTGGAGCTCCCCAGCCCGGTCGCGAGGGCCGCGCCTGCCGCCACTCGCAAGCCGACGCCCGGTGCTGATTTGCCGCTTCCGAAGGCTCCGCGCGGCGGTGATGCGTTCGGCGATTTGCCAGCGACTCGTGGCGCCGATCTGCCTTCGCCACGTGCGGCGAGTCATGGGGCCGATTTGCCTGCGCCGCGTGGTCTCGGCGTGGCCGATCTTCCCGCGACGCGTGGACCGGGCGTCGATCTTCCGGCGACCCGTGGACGGCCGGGGCCGCCGCCGCGTCCGCAAGCGCCCAAGGCCGTCGACTTCGGCGACATCGATCTTCCGTCGGTGTCGAGTGGAGCCGATCTTCCCGCGCGTCGTGGTCATGATGCCTTCGGCGAGCTCGATCTCCCGGACGTCGCTGGCGTCGGATTGCCCGAGGTGCAGAGCGCCGGGCTCCCCGCGTTGCAGACGGCAGGGCTTCCGTCACCGACGATTCAAGGTCCGGGCTTGCCGATGCCGATGTCGCCGAGCGCGCAGACGGGCATGGGGAGACCAGGCATCATCGATCTTCCGACGGTCGCTGCGCCGACCGCGCACCTTCCGGCCGTCGCGGGAGGCGGCGCCTCGATGACGCCGCGCGCGGCCAATCCGAGCGGATCCTTCGAAGGTCTCGGCACCGCGCAGACGGCGGTCGGTGCGGCGTTTCCATCGCAATCGCAATCGCACCAGAGCATTCCCGCGCCGGGAGGCTTCGGCGAGCTCGAGCTCCCCGGCCCTTCGGGACCGCCCCCTCCCGATCAAGGTTCCGCGCCCGATCTCGGACTCCGTGCGGGCACGCCGCATGGCTTCGGCGAGCTCGACTTCGAAGCTCCTCCTGCGAAGCCGGCCTCGTCGACGAGCTCGGGGATGGGCTTCGGCGAGCTCGATCTCGGCTCACCGGGCCCCGACTTCGGCGCGTCGTCTGGCGCATCGACGAGGAGCGGCGGTGATCACGGCGGCTTCGACGCCGATCCGCTCGCGGGGCTGGGCGAACCGGCGCGTGGTGCCGACAAATCGAACATGGGCTTCGGCGAAGTCGACCTCGGCGGCGGTAGCCCGGCGGGCGAGGACGACATGGAGTTCGGCGCCATCCCGCAAGCCGGTGGCAGCGGCGCCGGCAGCGAATTTTCCCCGGATTCACGCGGTTTCGGCGAGGCGCCGTTGCCGAGGCCACGCACCGCGACGACGGCCGACGAGGCCAAGCCGAAGAAGCCCTCTCGCATCGGGCGCTACGTGCTCGGCTTCTTCGCGATCGCGGCGCTCGCCGGCGCGGGGCTCGAGTTCACCAAGCACGGCGCGTTCTTCCGCAACGACGTCGTCGATCGGCTCAACGGCGAGAAATACGCGAGCACCACCACGACCGCGATCACGCGGACGCGGCAGGCCTTCGGTGAGGACATCGGGACCAAGGCGGCCGAGGCGGTGCGCACGCTCGATCAAGACGTCGACGGTGCTCCGCGCTACGCGCCGCTCCTCGCCTTCGCGGCCTACGCCAATTTCGCCCAGCAATTGCGCTTCGGGAAGGACGCCACGCTCGACGCCAAGGGGCGACGCCTCCTCGAGCGAGTCGCGCTCGACGTCCCCGCCAAGAAGCTCGCCGAAGCGACGCGCGACGTCGTCGCCGGTCAGCCGGGGAGCGCGCGGGCGACGTTGCAGAGCCTCGTCTCGGGTGAGTTCAAGATCGAAGCGACGGTCACCCTCGGCGAGCTGGAGCTCCGCGAGAAGAAAGGGAAGGAAGCGGTCGCTGCATGGACGCAGGCGAAGGCCGCCGAGGACTCGGCGCGCACGCGCACCGGTCTGATGCGCGCCTACGACCTCTCCGCCGACTACGAAAAGGCGAAGAAAGAGGCCGTCGATCTCGCGAAGAAGTTCCCGAAGAACGTCTCGTCGCGACTGCTCCTCGCGCGCTATGCGTGGGATCAGGCGAAGGACGAAAAAGAGGCGCTGCGCTGGCTCGACGAGCTGAAGAAGCCCGACATCGCCGGCACCGCCTCCCCGCAAGATCTCGTCGACGCCGGCACGCTGCGCGGCAACCTGCTCCTCGAGCGGGGTCGAGTCACCGACGCGCGCGCGGCCTTCGAGGCGGCGGTGGCGGCGGCGAAGGGTTTGCCGACGCCGCTGGCGCAGCTCGGCCTCGGTGAAGTCGACATGGCGGCTGGTCAGTACGCCTCGGCGATTGCCCACTTCAACGCCGCGTCGCAGGCGATGCCCGAGCTGACGCAAGCGAAGATCGGCGTCGCGCGCGCGAAGCTGAAGCAAGAGATTCCCGCCGAGGCGAAGAGCGTCCTCTCGCCGCTGAAAGACCCGAAATTTGCCGGCGAAATTGGCTTCTGGCTCGGTCAGGCGGAAGAGAAGCTCTCGCCGGACAAGCCGGGCGAGGCGATGAAAATCTACGAGGGCGCGATCAAGGCGCAGCCGAGCGAGCCGAAGGCGTACATCGCGCTCGCCAAGTTGCAGGCCAAGGTCGGTCGCACGGAAGACGCGGCGAGCACGCTGGCGCAGGCCCTGAAGGCCGTGCCTCCGAGCGACAAGCTCCACCTCGCGGTCGGTCAGCTCAAGTACTCGCAGTCGAAGTACGAGGACGCGCTCGCCGAGTACGAGCAAGCCCTCACCATCCAGCCCGAGAACTTGGAGGCCCTCTTCGAGAAGGGGCGCGCCCTCCTTCGCACCGGGCCGAAGGGACTCGAAGACGGCAAGTCGGTGCTCGATCAGGTCGAAAAGAAAGACCCGAAGTACCCGAATCTCGCGCTCGAAATGGGCTTTTATTACCTGCACACCAATCAGCTCGCCGAGGCGCTCAAGCGCTACCAAGGCGCGCTCGATGCGGCGCCCAACGACATCGACGTCAAGCTCAACGTCGGCATCGCGATGGTCGAGTCGAACAATCCCGACGCCGAGCAGACGTTGCGCGACGTGCTCGACAAGTGCCCGACCGGATCGACCTCGCCGGACTTCTGCATCACCGAGACGCGTCACTACCTCGGGCGCGCGCTCCTCAATCGCGGTGCGGTGACGGACGCGGTCGTGTTCCTCAAGCAGGCCGTCGAGAAGAGCGACTCCAACGCCAACTACCATCTCTATTTCGGCTGGGCCCTCGAGGAGGCGCAGCGCTTCGACGACGCCGAGCTCGAGATCAATCGCACGCTCGAGCTCGACAAGTCGAAATCCGAGGCCTACTGGCTTCGCGGGGAAATTCTCGCGCGAAAGGGCATGTTCAAGGACGCCATCGACACCGCGACGATCGCGCTCAAGCAGAATCCGTCGATCTACGCCGCCCACGCGACCATCGCCTTCAGCATGAAGTCACTCGGCCAGGAGACCGATTCGATCGGTGAGTTCCGCAAGGCGATCGACGGCGATCCGCGCAACCCGCAATCGCCTTGGTGGCGCTACCAAATCGCCGACATCTATTACCACCAAGCGGCGACGACGAAGGCGGCGGCCGAAATCAAAGAGTGCGTGGCGCAGGCGTCGAGCAAGGACCCGGCGCCGAGTTGGTTGCCGAAGGCGTACTTCTATCTCGGCGAGTCGGTTCGCTACACCGACAAGGAAGAAGCGAAGAAGGCGTACCGCACGTACCTCGAGAAGTCCGTCGGCGGCAGCGATCCGGCGCGTGGAGAAGCACGGGCAGCGCTCGCCGAGCTCGGCGCGCCTTACGTCGGTCCCTGACTATTCGCAGGTACGAATCGACACCGCGTCGATGAAGGGGCTGTGATCCCACGCCGAGCCGGGCGTGGTGTCGACGATGCGCAGCAGCGTGCTGTCGCCGAGCGCGACGAAGGTCATCGTCTTCGTCTGCCAGCCGTCGTCCGACTTACGATCGAACGTACGCACGGCAGCCGCGACCTCGACGCGCACGGCGGTCGTCGATGGACCGGCATTTTTCTCGTCGGTGAGCGCGAAGCGCAATCGGTAACGCGCGCCGACGACGGTAGGAAAGCGCTGTTCGACGTAGTCGTCGGCGGTGCCATCGGCGTTGAGACAGATCGCTTGCACGCCATCGAGGTGACGTGGATGAGTGACGCCGCCCGGCGCGCCATTCTCGATCCAGAATCGGTTCCAAGCGCCGACCGCGTGGAGCGTAAATCCCGGGAGAAACGCGCCATCGTTCGAATACTTGGTGCTGTCGCGACCGATTGCCGGGAGCTCGAAGTCGCCGTTCACCATCAGCTCGTCGCCAATCGGGGTGCACTCGCCGTCGCCGTGATCGCTCGTCCCATCGAGCGCGTCGGTCCCATCGGTCCCGTCGCTCCCGCCCGATTCTCCGACGGCCGTCACTGCGTCACGGCTCGCGTCGAGGCCGAGCTCGATCGCCGTGTCGGTCGTGACGTCACTCTCCATCCCGGCATCGTCCTCGGGCGTCGTCACCGAAGTCTCCGCGCTCGAGGCTGGGGCAGCGTCGGTCACACTGGTTTCACCGCGGTCGGCCACGCCGAGGCCACCCGTCGGCAGCGAGCACGCGAACGCGCCTGCCGAGAGGACCGCCACGAGAGCGAAACGCGACGAATGCCACTGCATGTCTCCGGCTCGACGAAGCACATTTTACGCCGTGCGTCGTAAATCGTCGAAGCGCCAAAATCCGCTGGTTTTTTCGGTCGATTCGCTTCGCAAGCAGAGGCCTCCGGATGCGACGCTCGTCACCTGGCCGATACGGAGCCCGTGTGCGTCTTTGCGTGTCGCCAAAGATTGCTGCGCAGCTTGGTCGTCCGGTCGATCTCGCCCGCTCGGTCGCCGGACTGACAACCCCCCAGGGGTGGGTTTTCGGGTAACCTCGCGGCTCGATGGTCGCGTCGCCCACCGCCTCCCCCGAGCCGTCCGTGGATCGGGAGGAGCAAATCGCGAAGATTCAGCTCTTCGCGGGCCTGCGCGCCGAGGCGCTGAAGTTGGTCGCGCAAGTGGCGATCGAAGAGTCGCACGCGGTCGGCACCGTCATTTTCAAGCACGGCGACGTCGGCGAGAAGCTCTACGTCATCGTCGAAGGTCGCGTGCGCATCACGCGCGAAGTGCAGGGGATGGGCGAAGAGGCGCTCGCCATCGTCGGTCCCGGCGAGGTCTTCGGCGAGATGGCCCTGCTCGACGACTCGGTGCGCTCGGCGACGGCTCGGGTCCACGAGCGTGCCGTCCTCCTCGCGATCCACCGCGATGCCTTCGAAGATCTCCTCTTCGTCCACAAGGACCTCGCCTACGAGGTGCTGTGGAACGTCGTGCGGATGCTCACCCGGCGCCTGCGCGAGACGAACGATCGCTTCGCGATGCTCTCGTTCGCCAACAAATTCTAGGTCGCTTCGGTCAGTCGCGCTTCGCTCGGTTGCCGAAGCTACTTCGGCTTCTTCTTGTCGAGCTCTTGGCGCGCCAGCTTGGCGACCTGGGCGGAGACGTTCTTCGATTTCGCCAGCTTCTTCAGCTCGTCCTGACGCATGTGCGGAAGCAGGCGGAGCGAGATCGAGATCGGCGTCTTCGGATTGCCCACCAGGTTGAATTTGATCTGGTGCGATTTCGTGAACTCACCGTTGTTGCCGATGAGGCGGAGGACGTCTTCGCTGACGGCGCGGCTGGCGGCGAAGTTGGCGACCTCGGTCTCCTGGATGAGGGGACTGCGGATGACGGCTTGCGCGACGAGGCGGTTCTTGTCGCGCACGAGGAGCGTGCGAGACGAGGCATTGCCGAGCATGGCGGTGCGGATCTTCTGCGACACCGTCATGTTGCGGATGCGTTGGTCGAGGGGGAGGGCTCGTTCATCGAGGACCTCTTTGCCTTCGTCGTCTTCTTTGACGATCGAGAGCGCGGCGCCGGGCTCCGCGTCGATGGCGTCGGCGGCCTCTTGCGCCTCGCGGAAGAGAATGTCGTCGGGCGACGGCTCGGCGTCGGGCGCGAGGATGAGCTCGTCGACGATGGCCTCGGCTGCCTCACGAAAGGCGGGAATTCCCAGTATTTTCCCGTTGCGCACGGCGAGGTCGAGCACGCGGTCGGCGGTCGACATGCGCGTCCGCTTGTTCATGTAGAGCGCTTCGATGATCGTCGGATGCTGGAGCAGACGCTCCTCGTTGACCGCCACCAGCTCGGTCACCGGCTCGTTGCCGTGCTTGGCGAGGTAGCTGATGGCATCCATCGGCACCGCCGGGTGCATGACGATTTTTTCGACGATGCCGACGTCGTCGACATAGAGCTCGGCAACGACGGTCAGCACGTTGGCGGGAAGATCAGGCGAGGCGAGCGCGCCGTTGATCAGCGGAGGCGGGAGCTTGGCCAGCGTCGCGCGCGCGGTCTCGGCGACGACCTGTTCGACGTGCGCGAGCCCTCCACGTGCGAAGAGGACGACGACCGTCAGCAGCATCTCCGGACGAAGACCGGGCGCGGCGCCCTTGGCCGCCATCATCCGCATCGGCTGCGGCGTCGCCGGCGCGAGGATGCGTTGCACCGGCGCCGGCAGACCTGCTTGGTCGAACGACAACGTTTCCGCCATCGGTCGAGAGTACTCATAAAGCCAGAGATTGCTCCGCTACTTTGCGCGCTCGCCGGGCCGTTGCGTCGTGCCTCTGCCGCGACCAGCATCCGTTACATGTCGGACTCGCCTCCGCGGCTCGATGGCAAGACCGTCGTCCTCTGCGTCACCGGCGGCATCGCTGCCTACAAGGCGGTGGTGGTCGCGCGGCTACTCCTTCAGCGCGGCGCTGCGGTGCAACCGGTGGTCACGCGTTCGGGCGCTCGCTTCGTCGGCAAGGTCACGCTCAGCGGCATCTGCGGGCGGCCGGTCCTCGACGACATGTGGGACCCGAAATTTCCCGGGGAGGCGCACGTCGCCTTGGCCGATCAAGCCGATGCGATCGCGATCGTGCCCGCCACCGCCGACGTGCTCGCGCGGATGGCCGAGGGGCGTGCCGACGATTTGGTGGCGGCGCTCGCCCTCGTCGCACGAACGCCCCTCGTCGTCGCGCCGGCGATGCACCCGCGGATGTGGGCGCACCCGGCGACGATGCGCAACGTGGCGACGCTCGGCGCCGATGGACGCGTGATCTTCCTCGGTCCCGTACACGGCGCCGTTGCCAATGGTGACGTCGGCGTCGGTCGCATGGCCGAGCCGGAAGACATCGTCTCCGCCATCGCCGCCGCCCTGAGACCACGACGCGATCTCGCCGATCGGCACCTCGTCGTCACTGCTGGACCGACCGTCGAAGATCTCGATCCGGTGCGCTTCATCGGCAACCGATCGACTGGAAAAATGGGCTTCTCCGTCGCCGCTGCGGCTGCCAAGCGAGGCGCCAGAGTCACCCTCGTCACCGGTCCGGTGCACCTCGCGACGCCGCCGGGTGTCGAACGCGTCGACGTGCGGAGCGCGCGCGACATGCAACGGGCGCTCGCCCTCGCCCTCGGCGAAGACCTCGGTGGTGCCGACGCCTTGGTGATGGCCGCCGCGGTCGCCGATCATCGCCCGACCGTGGTCGCCGAATCGAAGCAGAAGAAGAGCGCCGACGGCGATGGACGTCTCAGCATCGAGCTGTTGAAGAACCCCGATCTGCTCGCCGAAATCGGCGCCACTCGTGGCGAGAGACTCCGGCCAATCCTCGTCGGCTTCGCGGTCGAGACCGAGGGGCTCGAAGCCTACGCACGGAAGAAGCTCCGAGAAAAAAAGGTCGATTTGGTGGTCGGGAACCTCGCCGCGCATGGCTTCGGGGGTGACGACGACGTGGTCTCGTTCGTCGACGAGACCTCGGCGACGGAGCTGCGTGGCACCAAGCTGGCCATCGCCGACGCGCTCCTCGATCGCATCGTGCTCGGCCTCCGCGTCGGGACGGAGGTCTCGTCATGAGCGCGCTCCTCGACGACGCCCGCGTGAAGGAAATCCTCGCCGCCGATCGCGCCCACGTCTGGCATCCCTACACCCCGATGGACGAGTGGCGCGAGACGCACGACGCGATCGTCGTCGCCGGCGCTTTGGGGCCGCACCTCTTGCTCGCCGATGGTCGACGGCTCCTCGACGGCAACGGCTCGTGGTGGGTCTCGACGCTCGGGCACAATCACCCTCGCCTCATCGCAGCCCTGGAAAAACAGGCACGAAAGCTCTGTCACGTCTCGCTCGCGGGGGTCGTTCACGAAGCGGCCGCGCTCTGTGCGCGCGAGCTCGCGGCGGTGATGCCGCCCTCGCTCGATCAGGTCTTCTTCTCCGACGACGGCTCGACCGCGATCGAGGCGGCGGTGAAGATGGCGGTGCAAGCGCATCATCAAACGGGCAAGCCGAAGAAGACGCGCTTCGTCGCGCTCGACGGCGCCTTTCACGGCGAGACCATCGGCGCCACCAGCCTCGGCGGGGTCGAGGTCTTCCGTCGCCCCTTCGGCGGCGTCGTCTTCGACTGCGTGCACGTGCCCTCTCCCGCCGGTGACGACGTCGCCTGCGCACCGGCGTGGGGCGAAGCCTTCGACGCCATCGCCGAGCTCATCGAGCGCGAGCACGAGACCCTCGCCGGCGTCGTCCTCGAGCCCATCGTCCAAGGCGCCTCGGGCATGCGCGTCTACGCCCCCGCGTATCTCCGCGCCGTCCGTGATTTGTGCACGAAATACGACGTGACGATGATCGTCGACGAGGTCTTCACCGGCTACGGCCGTCTCGGCGTGATGTGGGCCTTCGAGCTCGCGGAGATCGTGCCCGACATCGTCTGCGTCGCCAAAGGTTTCACCGGCGGCGTCCTCCCGATGGCCGCGACGGTCGCCTGTCGCTCACTGCTCGAGGCCTTCTCCGGCGGTCGCAGTCGCTCGTTCCTCTACGGTCACTCGTTCTGCGGCAACCCGCTTGGCGCGGCGATCGCGCGCGAAGTCCTCGCCATTTACCGCGAAGAGCCGATCGTCGCCGGTGTCGCCGAGAGGCACGCGCTCATCGAGGCCGCCTTCGCGAGGCTTCGCGACGGCGCCATCACCAGTCGCCTCGTTCGCGACGTGCGGGCCATCGGCTCGATCGGCGCGGCCGATTTGCGCGACTCGACCTCCGGCTACACGGCGGGCATCGGCTGGCGCGTCTTCCAAGAGGCGCGCACGCGGGGCGCTTACCTCCGGCCACTCGGCAACGTCGTCTACGTCGCCCCCGCGCTCAACATTCCGCTCGACGATTTGCGGACGCTCCTCGGCATCCTCGAAGAGAGCGTCGAAGCCGTGGCGCGCGCCGTTTAGCTCGTTTCGCAGGCGATTCGCGTCCGTCAGCCTGCGCAGGCCGCGCGCTCGACCTCGGTAGCCGCGAGCGTGCATGCTCGAAGACGCCACGGATCGCTTTTGTCACGGCCGACGATGCGCGCGGCCTCGGCGGCGAGGCGTTGGACCGTCGGCTCGATCGGTGCCAGCTCGCGTGCTGCCGCGAGCATCGCCAGCGCGGCTTCGTCCTTGGGGCTCGCTCGCAACTTGCGAAGCGCCGATACGGAGAGGTCGAGCGCCAGCGTGTCACCATCGACCACGCGAGGGAGCGCGCCTTTGCCCAGCAGCTCGTCGACAGTGCGTCGCCGCAGCGCGAGCCTTTCGCCGAGCATGCGCACGCGCGTCGAGCTCGAGGCAGCGGCGAGCTTCTCCAACTCTTCGGAGCGCGCCGGCGTCCAAGTGGACTCGATTTCGAGGGTCGCCGCGGCCGACTCGGCGATGGGACAGGTAGCGCGAACGGTGCGAGAAAATGAGACGATTTCTTCGTTCGTGCCGTGATGCGCGAGCTTCTCGAGCAAGGTCACGAGGGAGGCACAGCTCGGGTCGTCGATGGGCCGCGGCGCCTCGATCGGCGTCAGCGCACGCATCGCGAAGACGTAGGCGATGACCGCCGACGACTCGGCGATGGGGAGCACCGCGGCGCGAGCTCGCTTGCCTTCGAGGTCGTCGAGCCGGCCCGCCGCGAGCGCCGCCGTCACCGCGCCGGCCAGATCGCCGCGCTTGCATCGCGCCTCTGCGAGCACCGACCACGCGTGCGCCGACGTCGGTGAACGAAGCACGACCTCCTCGAGTCGCACGGTCGCTTCCGCGAAATGTCCCTCGCGCACGTCGAGCTCGGCGAGGCGCACGCTCGGGAGCGTGGCGTCGGCATCGGCCTCGATCGCGCGCAGGTAGTCGGCCCGAGCTGCCGCGAACTCGCCTCGAAATTGAGCACAATCACCGCGTGCAGTGAACGCGCGCTCGCGCTGCTCGGGCTGCATCAGGACATCGGCGAACGTCTTGGTCGCGTCGTCCATCTCGCCGAGCCGACAGAGCGCGAGCCCGAGACGTGCGCCGAGATCGGGCGCGCCGGGATCTTCCGAACGTGCCCGCCGAAGCGCCGCCACCGCTCCCGACCAATCGCCCGACTGTTCGGCGATGGAAGCCTCGAGCGACGCGGCGTAGGCCTCTTCGGAGACGAACCGCTCGGTGCGCGGCTTGCCGTGATAGACGCGCACGACCTCGTATTTCCCGAGGAAACAAGCGGAAATCGAGAGCGACCCGAGGAGGGCCGCGAGCACGGTCAGCGCGCGTCGCACGAAGACGTTCTACCAGAGGGCGCGCGAAGGTCGGTCAGAACGACTTCAAATCGCTGAAAATACGCTTGCTGATGACGACGCGCTGCACCTGGCCGGTGCCCTCGAAGATGTCGTAGACCTTGATGTCGCGGAACCACTTCTCGAGGAGCGCGTCCTCCTTGGAGATGGTCCCTTCGGCGCCGCAGATCTCGATCGCCTCGACGCAAGCCTTCACCGCCGCCTGCGCCGCCGCCGCCTTCGACATCGAGGCCTCCTTGGCGTTCGGTTGTCCGACGTCGGCCATGTACGCCGCGCGATAGGTGAGCATGCGCGCCGCCTCGAGCCTTCGGTGCATCTTCGCCAGCCGCTCGACGAGCGCGTGGTAGCGCGCGATCGGACGACCGATCATGTAGCGGTCCTTCACCGCGTCGCGGGCGTGCTCGTAGGCCGCGCGACCGATGCCGAGGGCCATCGACGCGACGAGCGGCCGCGTCGCATCGAACGTCTTCATCGCCGTCTGGAAGCCGGTGCTCTTCGTGAGGTACGCGTCCTCGCCGCCGAGCAGATTTTCTTCGGGCACGCGACAATCTTCGAGGACCAGCTCGGCCGTCTCGGAGGCGCGAAGACCGAGTTTGTCCTCGATTTTCCCGACCGAAAACCCCGTCGTGCCCTTCTCGACGACGAACGCACGATGTCCGGCGCGGCCCTTGTTCAAGTCGACCGAGGCGAAGATCACCACCCAGAGCGCGCGCGCGCCGTTGGTGATGTAGCACTTGCGACCGTTGATCACCCAGTGCTTGCCGTCCTTGCGACAGGTGCTCTGAATACCGCTGACGTCGCTCCCGGCGCTCGGCTCGGTGAGCCCATACGCGCCCCACGCGAGCTCGCCGCGCTTGTCGGCGTCGTGGATCATCCCGAAGTATTTCTGCTTCTGCTCCGCGGTGCCGGTGGCGCGAATCGGCGGACCACCGAGCCCCGGACCCGGCAAACAGAGCAAGACCGAGGCGTCGGCCCAGGCGAGCTCTTCGGCGCCGATGAGCGAGGTGCGGTTCGTGAACGACGGCTTGTCGAGCGACGGCGGCTCCTTCTTCCCTTCGCCGAACGCCGCCGCGAGATCGTCGTCGCTGCGCATGCTGTTGGCCATCGAGACGAACTGCTGGAGGAACGTCGCCGGCACCTGGTGCTCGCGATCCATCTGCAAGCTCATCGGCCGAATGACGAATCGCCCGAGCTGATTGAGGTTGTCCCTCAGCTCCTGCTGCTTCTTGCTGAGCTCGAATTCCATCGGACTCTCTCCTGGCTCGGATGTGGCTCAGATGAAAACAGGCTGAATTTCCGGCACCGGGAGCACGATCGCGGGATCGAGCGGGGCGCCGAGGGCGAGGGCGGCGAAGAGCTGATCGCTCGTCGTCGCCGAGGAAGTGCAGAGCGCCATCTGCTTGGCGTCGCGGAAGAGCTTCTCGGCGATGAAGTCGCGGACGAAGCCAGCGCCGCCGTGCACCTGGATGCAGTCGTCGCCACAGCGCACCGCCACCTCCGTCGCCTCGGCGACCGACTCGGCGCATCGCAGGAGCAGCTCGGTGTCGCCTTTGTGCTTCTTTTTCCAGTGATCGCTGCCAGCGCCGTCGAGCGTCCAAGCCGCGCGCCAGACGAGACCGCGTGCGCCGTCCACGTCCATCAGGCGATCGGCGATGAGGAAGGCGATCGCCTGGAAGTGCGCGATCGGTTTGCCGAAGGCCTTGCGCTCGTCGGCATAGGCACGCGCGAGCTCGTAGCCTGCGCGTGCCACGCCCACCGCTCGCGCCGCCACCTGCAGCGATTGGCGCGCGAAGAAGCGTCGCAGCGCAGCGTCGAAATCGTCCCCGCCGGCGAGTCGATCGGACTCTTCGACGCGCACGCCTTCCAGCTTCACGTCGCCGAACGCCGCTGCATCGAGCCCCACGGTCTGGTGACGACGCACCACCGAAAAGCCCTTCGCCGCCGCGTCGACGACGAACGCGCCGATGCCGTTCCATCCCTTCGCCTCGTCGGTCTGCGCGAAGACGACGTAGGTGCCGGCGCGACCCGCGTTGAGCACGAACTTCTTCTCGCCCTCGAGGATCCAACTCGCGCCCTCGCGCTTGGCCGTGGCGGCGAAACCGGGACGCGCGAGCCCTCGTCCTTCGCTGAAGGCGACGGCGCCGACGCGCGACGGATCTTGCGCGAACGGTGCAAAATGTTTCGTCTGCTGCGCCTCGTCGCCCAACTCGACGAGCGCATGCGCGAGGGTGTTCGGACCGGGGAGCGCGAAGGCAGCGCCGGCGTCGGAGAAGCCCAGCTCCTCTTCGATGAGCACCGCGGTGCGCACGCTCGTCCCCGCGCCGCCGTGGGCCTCCGGGGTCCACAGCGCGCCGATGCCGAGCTCGGCGAGCCCGCTCCGCAAATCGGCCGCGAGATCACGCGCTGCTTCCGTCTCTCGTAGGCGCGGTCGCAGCTTCTCGGCGCCGAACTGCGCCACGGTGTCGCGCATCAGGCGCTGCTCTTCGGTCGGCTCGAACGAGATCGTCATCGCGGTCCTCCGGTCCAAAACTGAATGACCATTCAGTCGGAACTGCTCCAGAAATGCAAGAAGCGTCTTTCGAGAGGCTTGGCCCCGGCCGTACACACCGCTACCGAAGCCCCATGAAGCTCGTCACCTCGCTCGAGAACGGTCATCCGCGTCATGGTGTGGTCGTCGGCAGCGTGATCCTCGACGTCACGTGTGCGCTGGTGGCGCTCGCCCGCGAGGCCGGTGACGCGGCTGCGACCGAGGCGACCATCGCGGCCACGCACGGCGCCGACATGCTCGGGCTCATCGCCCATCAAGACGTCGTGCTCCCGAAGCTGAAGCAGGCGATTGCGCGCGCCGAGAAGAACGACCTCGTCGCCCACGTCGACGGTCAGCCGCTGACGAAGCCGCTCGCCGGCGCCAAGCTCCTCGCGCCCATCCCCCGTCCGCCCTCGATGCGCGACGGCTACGCCTTTCGTCAGCACGTGCAGACCGCGCGCAAGAACCGCGGCCTCGACATGATCCCGGAGTTCGATCAGTTCCCCGTCTTCTACTTCACGAACCACCAAGCGGTCGTCGGCCCCGGTGATCTGGCGGTGATGCCGCTGCACCTGGAGAAGCTCGATTTCGAGCTCGAAGCGGCGATTGTGGTGGGCCGGCAAGGGCGCAACCTCGCGGCGAAAGACGCCGACGCGCACGTCTTCGGCCTCATGATCATGAACGACTTCTCCGCGCGCGTGCTGCAGATGGAGGAGATGAAGCTCTCGCTCGGCCCCGCGAAAGGCAAAGACTTCGCGACCGGGCTCGGGCCCTACCTCGTCACCCTCGACGAGCTCGCGTCGCACGTCGTCCCGACGCCGCACGGCAACAAGTACGACCTCCGCATGACCGCCCACGTCAACGGCAAGCAGGTCTCCGAAGGCAACGTCAAGGACATGGACTGGACCTTCGCGCAGATCCTCGAGCGCGCCAGCTACGGCGTCACGCTCCATCCGGGCGACGTCATCGGCTCGGGCACCTGCGGCACCGGCTGCTTCCTCGAGCTCAACGGTTCGAAGATCACCGACAACCAATGGCTCTTGCCCGGCGACGTGATCACGCTCGAAATCGCCGAGCTCGGCAAGCTCGAGAACAAGATCGTCGAAGAGAAGTAGCCGACTGTCCGGCGACCGAGCGAAGCGAGATCGACCGGACGGCCGAAGTTGCGAAGCAATCTTCGGCGAAACGAGACTGTCCGGCGTCTTCTCACTTCAGCTTGGCGAACGCGCCGTCGCCGCCGTCACCGCTCTCGACCGGAAGCCCCGCGGCCTTCCAGCCCTGTTCGGTGACTTGGCCGAAGGGATCGCGCGCGGCATCGAACCCCGCGCGCTGATCGACGACGTTGCCGTAGCCGTGCGAGATGAGCAGCTGCGCGGCGCGAAGCGAACGACCGCCCGCTTTGCAGCCGACGACGATCTTCGCGTCCTTGGGGAAGCGCGCCTCCATCACCGAGAGGAACTCGCCGTTGGGCGTCATCCCTCCCGGTCCCATGTGCATGAGCGGAACGTTGCGCGCTCCCGTCGGATGCTCGGCCTCGAATTCGGGCACCGAGCGAACGTCGACGTAGACGTACCCCTCGTCGACGAGCTGCTTGGCCTCCACCGGGGAGACGCGCTTGAGATCCGCCATGTTTTTGGGCGCTGTTTCTAGAGCGAGAAGTTCGCGCCGAAGCCGGAGCTGATCTCGAACTGGAAGACCGAGCCGTCGCCCGACCCGTTCTGCTTGTCGGCGGGGAGCGTTCCGCTGCTGGCGGTGTACTCGACCTTGCCGGAGCCTTGGTTCGAGAAGGTGACCGACGGCGCGACGCGGAAGAAGACGTTGTCGGTGATCTGGTAGATGAGGCCGACGTCGAGCTGCAGGATCATCCCCTTCACGTTGGTGTTGGTGGTGATGTTCTGCGTCGTCTTGCCGTCGGCGCTGGTCTGCGCGGCGACGTTGGCGTTGCTACCGTAGAAGTAACCGACGCCGAGGCGCGGCCAGAACGAGAGGCGATCGTTGATGCGCAAAAGGTAGCCGACGCGCGGGATGAGCGTGAACGAGGTCACCGTCGGGAGGTCGCCCTTGGTGCTCGAGCTGCTGTTGCTGACCGTCGCGGCCGAGAACGTCTGCGTGTTGGTCTTCGACTCGGCCGAGCCGAAGCTGGTGTCGACCGCGAAGAGGCCGCCGACGGAGACGTTCTGAATGAAGAAGTAGTCGAGGCTGGGGGCGAGCCAGATCGAGTACGACTTGATGGTGGTCTCGGTCGTCGTGATGTTGGGGTTCGTCGACGAGAGCGTGATTTGCGGCGCCAGCGTCGTGGAGAAGTTGTTGTAGGCGAGGCCGACGGGGCCGTAATACTGCACGCCGCCGCCGACGCGCCCGCGGAAGCCGCTGACCTGGTCGATGACGAAGGCGCCCGGATCGCCGATGTCCGGGTTGGTGACCGGCGTCGCATCGAGCGCACCACCAGGGGCCTGCACGCCGACGCCGGCGGTAGCGACTGGGGCAGGAGCAGGGGCCGGAGCGGGAGCCGGGGCGAGCTGCGCGGAGGCCATGCCTGCCGAGAGCAGCACCAGCGACGACACCGAAGCAGCCACCAGGATGCGAGCGTGCGACATATCAATAGCCTCCTTATGCAATACGCGCGAGCGAGCAGGGTAGGGCTCGGTCGTTCGACGGCCGAGCCCCCGCTCGCTTCAAAGAACTTCTACGGCCAGGCGTTTAGCACGACCGCACCCGCCTAGAGATAGCCGCCGATGACCGCAGTGAGAAGGCGGAAGTCGAGGTACGAATTCCCGTCGACCGAGACGTTGCCATTTTTCACCGTGTGGCTGAGCGAAACCGTCACGCCCGGACCCGCTCCGATGAAGAAGTGTTCGATCGGATGGACGAGGAAGGGGGCGTCGATGAAGAAGTACCAGAGCGTGTTCGACGTATCGGCCCCACCGCCGCCGGAGAAGCTCGAGGTCTGGAAGCCGATGCCTCCGCGCGGCCAGAACGAGAAGAGGGAGCTCAGCGGGATGTCGTAGCCGACGCGCGGCATGATTCCCCAATGCGTGCCGCTGATGGTGTCGGTGGTGTCCCCCGCGCCAGGTGCGTGCCTCGTCGTCGAGAAGCCGGTCGAGGCGAAGAGGACCTCGCCGCCGATCGAGAGGTGATCGATGACGAAGTAGTCGGCGCCCGGGTTGATGTAGAACGCGCTGTTCTTGAAGCTGTTGTAGCGACCGTTGTTGTTGAGGTCGGGCTGCGTCGACTTGCGGAACTCCCATCCGAGGAAGGGCGTGAGGCCGACCTGCGTGTCGGCTCCTTCGGCATCGAAGAGGCGAACTCCGCCCTGCGCGCTGATTGCGAGCTGACCTTGGGTTCCGAAGGGCGAGAGGTCGGTCTGCGCGGCGGCGGGCGCGACCACGCTGGCGGACGCGAGCGCAACGGCTACGGCGAGGATCTTCTTCATCGAGGTTCTCCTGACGATCGACTCGAAACGTGAACGACCGAAGGCCGATCCGCCGCTGAGAGTAGTACGTCGTACGACGATTGGACCTGGAAAAAGCGAGGTGATGACCCGAGACCTCACTCAGGGAGCGAGCTCGATGTTCGCTCTCGCGACCCATCCGTGATCGGCGCCGCGGGCGAGGAGCGCATGGATGCTGCGGACGACGCCGGCATCGTAGCCCGCGCTGTCGGCGTTGGCGTACATTCCGAGGTAACGATCGAGCCGCGCGCGCGTCACCTTCGCTTCGTCACGCGCCCCGCTCGCGATGATCGCGTCGATGACTTCTTCGCGATGCGCGAGCGACCACTCGATCGAAGCGCGGCACGCTTGCGAAACGCGACGAACGACGTCTTCACCGAGCGCGCGACGAATGACGTTGCCTCCGAGCGGGAGTGGGTCCCCGGTGAGCGCGCGCCACGCTTCGCCGAGCTCGACGACGCGATGGAGGCTCGGATCGTCTTCGTACGTGAGACGTCCTTCGTGGATGAGGAGCGCAGCGTCGACCTCGCCGTGATCGAGCGCTTCGAAGACGCGCGCGAAGGGAGTGATGGCGATCGGCACCGGCTCGAAGGTGCCGTGCGGCGCGACGAGGATGCGGAGCACGAGATAAGCAGTGGTGCGCGCACCAGGAATGGCGACCCGTTTGCCGGCGAGCTCCTCGAGCGTCATCGGCTTCTTCGCCACCACCACTGGCCCGTAGCCGCGACCGACGGAGCCGCCGTGCGGAAGGAGCAAGTAGCGATCGGCGATGGCGGGGAGCTGAGCGATCGACACCGCGCAGACGTCGGGCGCATCGGCGGCCTCGCTGCGCGCGTTGAGCGCTTCGGTCTCCACGCGCTCGTGCACGAACTCGATTCCACCAGCGTCGACCTTCCCCGAGAGGAGCGGCCAGAACATGAACAAATCGTCGGCGTCGGGGCTGAAAGCCAGCCGGAGCGGGGGCATGCGCACGACTCTAGTGCCACCTCGCGCGCGAATCGAGGTGCGTCGCGCACATGCTCGCACTGTGTGCTGTTGGAGAAATGCGCCGAAGTCGGAAACGGCGCGCTGCAGCACGCGATGTCGACTGGTTCGAGCGCGCGCACCGACTACACTTCCACGATCCCATGAACGTCATGCGCTCTTGGCGCTTGCTTGCCGTCGCCGCTCTCTTCGCTCCCACCCTCGCCAGTCTCGCCAGCTGCGGTCAGGCCAAGCCGACCGACGGTGAGCCCGTCAAGGCGTCGGCCGCGCCGATCATCGGAGGGACCAAAGACACGGCCGACACCTTCGTCGTCGGCATCGACATCGGCGGCTCGTCGATCTGCAGCGGCTCGCTGATCGCGCCGAACCTCGTGCTCACCGCACGTCACTGCGTGAGCCAGGTGCCCGAGGTGATGGACTGCTCGGCCGCAGGGGCGACCAAGAACAAGGTCATCACCAACTACTCGGCGAGCTCTTTCCGCGTCACCACCAATCAGTACCTGTACGCCAGTGGTGGCGGCAGTTGGTCGGTGAAGTCGGTCTTCTACGTCGACGACGTGACCTGCACCGGCGGAAGCACCGGCCCCTCGTGCGGGCTCTGCGGCAACGATCTCGCGCTTCTCGAGCTCAACCGCGGGACGGCCTATCCGACGAGCTACGTCTCGCCGTCGCTCACCAAGCCGCTTCGCTATCCGTACCAAGCGATCGGCTTCGGCTGCCAAGATCCGCCCACCAGCACCGGCGGTGGCTGCAAGACGGTCGGCTATCGAATGCAGCTCGCGTCGGCGATCATCACCGACGTCACCGACCAAGACATCTTGGTCAGCGGTCGCGTCTGCGGCGGCGACTCGGGCGGACCGATCTACGATCCGGCGACGAAGACCATCCTCGGCGCCCTCTCTCGCGGCGACGGTCCTGACGCTTCCACCGGCTCGCCCGGTTGCACCGAAGGCATCTACACGCGCGTCGACACGCACCTCGCGTGGTTGCAGAAGCACGGCGTCGCAGCGGCGACCGACGGTGGATATGCCGCGCCGCCGTGGGTGACGGCGACCCCTCCTCCACCTCCTCCCGTCGACGCCGGTCCGGTCGCCGACACTGCGCCGCCTCCGCCTCCTCCGGCCGGCGCGCTCGGTGCCACGTGCGCCACGCCGGCCGATTGCAAGTCGGGGATCTGCATCGGCGTCGACGGCAAACAGATCTGCTCGCAGGCGTGCAGCGCTTCGGCGCCGTGCCCCACGGGCTTCGACTGCAACAGCGGTTACTGCGCACCGGCGAGTGCGCCGCCCCCGCCCGTCGACACCGGCGTCGCCACCGAAGACGCTACGACGGGAGATGATTCCGGGCTCGGCGACGACACCACGAGCACGCCCGCCAAGGGCGGATGCACCGTCAGCACCGATCCGCCGCCGCGTCCGCAGCCCTGGGTGGCCATCCCCGTGCTCGCGCTCGTCGGCCTCGGTCTTCGTCGCCGTCGTCGCTGAGGGGAAATCGAGCGAGAAATCGCGCTGAGAATTGCGTTTTCGCGACTCGGGGTTGCACGGATCGGCTTCTTCGCCTAGAGTGCGCCCCCCCCCAAACCCACCTGGCCGCTTTCCCGCGCGCCAGAGTTCCAAGAGGTCATCATGTTCGCGGTCATCCAGACGGGTGGAAAGCAGTACCGAGTCGCCCAGGGCGACGTGCTTCGCGTGGAGAAGCTCGCCGGCGACGTCGGCGCGGCCGTCACGTTCGACAAGGTTCTCCTCGTCGGTGGCGACAACGTCAAGGTCGGCACGCCCCTCGTGAGCGGCGCCAAGGTCAACGCGGAGATCATCGCCCAAGGCCGCGACAAGAAGATCATCGTCTTCAAGTTCCGCCGCCGGAAGAACTACCGCCGCAAGAACGGTCACCGTCAGCCGTACACCGAGCTGAAGATCACCGGCGTCAACGCCTGAGAGACGAGACAGCACCATGGCGCACAAAAAAGGTCAGGGCTCTTCCCGCAACGGTCGCGATTCAAACTCGCAGCGCCGGGGCATCAAGGTCTTCGGCGGCGAAGTCGTCACCGCAGGCAGCATCATCGTCCGCCAGGTCGGCGCGACGTTCCACGCCGGCAAAGGCGCGGCGCTCGGCAAGGACTACACGGTCTTCGCCCTCGTCGACGGCGTCGTGAAGTTCGAGTGGAAGACGAAGCAGAAGCAGAAGGTCTGCGTCGTCCCCGTCCCCGTCGCCGCCAGCTGATCACGATTCCCCGGCAATTGTCGGGGATTTCGCGACGAACGAAAAGACGAGAGCTCCCCTTTCGGAGGCTCTCGTCTTTCATTTTTGTCGTCGGAGGCTCGCCCGATCATGCATTCCGATCGTTGGGCGGCGCGACGAAGGGATGCTCGAGCTCGAGCTTCGAGAGCACCTGACAAGTTCCCTTCTGGCACGACTCGGCGAGCATGCGCAGTCCCTCGTCGTGGCGCTCGAGCGTGATGCGGCCGCTCCCGTCGAGGGTGGTGAAGACGAGGCGCCCGTCGCGGAGTGTCCCCGTCGCCGCGACGCTCTTCCCGTTCTGACCGTCGACCGCGAGTCGATAGAGCTTCGCGCTCTCGTCCCAGCGGATGGCGAGCCGAGTGTTTCGCTTGTCGCCGTCGACCGACGCTTCTTCGGCGCAGTCGACGCCGGCGCCCGACGCGTTCCACGTGCAGCGAAGGGAGCCATCGGATTTGCTCGACGCGGCACCAGGTGCGTCGGACCAATCGGCGTCGCTCCAGGTGAAGTCGCCGACCACGAACTCGAGCGCGCGCACCTCCGCGGACGCGGTGCTCGGCGCCGGACTCGCTGCCGTGCGAGCCGTCCCGCAGGCGAAGGACCCGAGAACGACGACGACGGAGAGGGAAGCGGCTTTGGCGAAGTGCGAGGTGCGCATGCGAGCTCCTGTTCGCGAGATGTGATGGGACGGGCGTGATGTGATCGGCGAGGACTGCTTGCAGGTACCTGGCGCGAGATGGCCGATGGTTTCACTCAGGACCGAGGTTTTTGCCTCGGGCCTGGCGAAGCCCGCTTTCACCCCTTGAATCCAAGACGAGGTCGGGTGACTCTCCCCTGACGATGTCCGACGACAACCTCCGCTATTTCGAGGCGTTCCCCAGCTGGCTCCGTGCTCTCGCCGACGACGCGTTGGCGCTCTCGGGCCTCATCACCGCCGAGTCGACGCCGGCCGCGGCCCGTCGCCCCGTCGCCGGTGGGCTGACCTACCTCTTCAAGTCGCTCGACCTCGTGCCCGATGGCATCGACGACATCGGCTACCTCGACGATGCGTTCGTTCTCCGGGTGGCGTCCCGCGATGCGCTCGCCATCGATGGCGCGAAGGCCGCGGATCTCAAGGGAACGCTCACCCGTCTCGCCGACGAGGTCGCGATCGTCGAAGCCTTCCTCGGCGACGACTTCTCCCGTCTCGCCGCCTACGTGCGCGAGCTCGGCAAGGGCGCTGCGCGGGGTCGCACCGTCGACGAGATCCTCGACAAGCCGGACGTGCGCAAAGAGTTCATCGCCGACGTTCACGGCTTCGCCAAGGGGTACGCTGCGCCGTCCTTCACCCGCGACGAGAAGACGCTGGTGAAGCTCAAGGCCTTCCTCGAAGCGCGCCTCCCGAGCAAGTAGCAGGACCCCGGCGACGGCCGGGGATGAGACTGTCAAAACGACAGAATTCTCAGTGCACGCGCTCCAAGAACTGTTTGGTGCGCGGATGGGTCGGTGCGCCGAGCACGTTTTCTGGCGTGCCGATTTCGATGATCTTGCCGCCGGCGAGCAGCGCCACGCGATCGGCGGCGCGGCGGGCGAAGCCGATTTCGTGCGTCACCATCAAGAGCGTGAGGCCCTCTTTCTTCAGGTCCTCGAGCGTGTCGAGCACCTCGCCGCGGAGCTCGGGATCGAGCGCGCTGGTGATTTCGTCGCAGAGCAGCGCCTTCGGTTCCATCGCCAGCGCGCGGGCGATGGCGACGCGTTGCTTCTCGCCGCCGGAGAGCTGTTGCGGATGTGCTTCGAGCCGATGCCCGAGCCCGACGCGCTCGAGCAGCTTCTTCCCGATCACCCGCGCCTCTTCGACCGAAAGGCCGCGCACGTGCACCGGCGCTTCGATGACGTTGGCGATCGCCGAGAGGTGCGGAAAGAGCTGAAAATCTTGAAAAATCATCCCGACGATGGCCCGCGCGGCGCGCTTCTCGGCGGTGTCGGCGCTCGGTGCGTTGGGCATCAGCCGATGTTCGCCGACGTGGATCTCGCCCTCTTGGAACGAGACCAGCCCATTGATGCAACGGAGGAGCGTCGACTTGCCGCCCCCGCTCGGTCCGATGAGCGCGACGGTCTCGCCCTTGGCGACGGCGAGGGAGACGCCATCGAGGATCACGCGATCGCCGAAGCGCTTGCACACGTTGCGTACGTCGACGAGGTATGCGTTTTCGCTCTCGCTCGTCACGCTCACGCGTGCCCCCACTTCTTCTCGAGCCGCCTGGAGAAATATCCGAGCGGCACCGACATGACGAGATAGAGCGCGGCCGTCGCAGCCCCGATTTCCAGGTATTTCATGCTGGATTTCGAGAGGATTTGATACTGCTTCGAGAGCTCGACGACGGCGATGACGCTGACGACGCTGGTGTCCTTGAAGAGCGCCACGAAGTCGTTGGTCATCGGCGGCAGCACCACGCGCACCGCTTGCGGGAGGATGATCCGACGAAAGGTGAGCGCGCGTGACATGCCGAGACAGGCCGCCGCGTCCCACTGCCCTTGCGGAATCGATCCGATGCCGGCGCGATAAATCTCGGCCTCGTACGCCGCGTAGTTGAGACCGAAGCCGAGGATCGACGCTTGGATCGGAGAGAGGCGGAGCGAGACCGGGAGGTGGTAGACCTCGGCGATGCCCGGCATGCCGTAGTAGAGGAAGTACAAGAGCAAGAGCACGGGAATGCCGCGGAAAAATTCGACGTACGTCGCTGCGAGGGCGCGTGCCCAGCTCGGTCCGTAGAGACGCATCAGCGAGAGCGGCAGCCCGATCAAGATCGCCAGCGTCATTCCGGCGAACGAAATTTCAATGGTGAGGAGCGCGCCCGAGAGCAGGAGCGGCAGGTACTTTCGCAGCGTCCACTGCTTGTGCGCTTCGGCGACGACGTCGGTCGCTTTGGCGCCCACGAGCTCGCGCTGATCCTCGGTCCAGATGTTCCACTCGCGGTAGATCTTCTCCAGCGCGCCTCGCTCGAGGAGCGTGTCGATCGCCGCGTCGAGCTTGGCGACCAGTGCTTCTTGCCCTTTTCGCAGGGCGATCGCGTAGTAGCCCTTGCCGAAGGGCTGACCGACGAGCTGAAGCTTGGGGTTGGTCTTGGCGTAGTAGATGGCGATCGGCAAATCGAGGAGCACCGCGTCGACGCGCCCGAGCTCGAGGTCGGTATAGGGTTCGACTTGGCCGTCGTAGATTTTCTTGTTCACTCCCTGCGTATCGAGCAGCCGCTCGGCGGCGGTCTCCTCCAGCGTCGCGACGACACATCCAGCGGCCTTGCAAGCGTCGAGCGTGGTGAAACGTCCATCGCCGGCGCGGGTCACGAGCTGCAGCGAGTAGACGTAGTACGGCCTGGAAAAGAGCACTTTTTCCCGGCGTTCGGGGGTGATCTCGATGCCGTTCATGGCGAGATCGATGTCGCCGCGATCGAGGCCGGGGAGGAGGCTCTTGTAGTCGTACTGCGTGAACTGCACCTCGCGGCCGAGCTCGGTCGAAAGCGCGCGCGCGATGTCGACCTCGAAGCCCATCGTCTTCGTCGGCTCCTTCGGATCCTCGAAGATGTAGGGCGCCCCACCTTCCGCGTCGGCGCCCCAACGAAGCGGCGCTTCGGCGTGCGCGACTGCGCTGCTCGTGACGATCACGAACAGCGTCAGCGCGGTGATGAAGAGCGCCCAGAGGCGGCGACCGGTCGATCTCGCTTCGCTTGGTCGCCTTCCAGTCACTGCGGGTTGCGGCTGAGATCGGTGCGCGGCGGCTGGACGCCCGGATGTCCCACCGAGGAGTGGTGACTGTCGAGGAGCTCCTGGAAGAGGTCGCGGCACTCGGCCTTCCCCTTCAGGTGCGTCATCAACGTCGAGGTCACCTCGGTGTAGGACTTCTCGAAGGCGAGGCCCTCTCGCACGCGCGCGGCGACACGCTCGCGACCGGAGGCGAGATCTTCCTCGAGCGCCTCGGCGTAGCGACCGAGCTGCCCGCGAAGATCTTCGATTTGCTTGCGCAGATCGCGGGCGGCAGTCTCTCGCTGTCCGGCGCGTGCCTCGCACTCACGGAGCTGCTCGCGGCGGAGCTCCATCGTCGCCAGCGCCGCGCCCGCACGCTCGTAGAACGCGCGCATCGCTTGGCCAGGTGTGCGCTCGGCGGCGTCGGCTTGCTTGCGCGCGGCATCGGCGGCGCGCTCGGAGGTGATGGCTTGCTCACGAAGACGTGTCGCCTCTTCGTGCTCGGCCGTCGCCTCACGGAGGACGCGCGACTCTTCGTGCGCCAGCTCTTCGACCTTACGACCGATTTCCGCACGAAGCGCGCGACCGCGACGCTCGAGCGCTTCGATCTTGCGGTTCTGCGAGGCGACCTCACCCTCGAGACGCGAGGCGCGCGCCGCGAGAATCCACGTCTGTTCGAGCGCGTTGAGGATCTCGGGCGGCGCGTTGCCGGCGGGATACACGCGCGCGACCATGCGAGCGAAGAGCGACGCGCGATTCGCCCACTCGATGACGCCATCGCCTTGAGCCGGCGGCGGCGGCGGCGGGGCTTGCGGCGCGGCGTCGGCGTGACCGGAGACGTCCCACTGCTGCGAAGGCAGCGAGCGCTGCAGCGCCTTCAGCTCTTCTTGGAGATGGTGGGCGTCTTGGTAGCGCTTGCGGATGTCCTTCTCGAGGAGCCGGAGGCAGATCGCCTCCGCTTGCTGCGAGACGTCGGGCTTGAGCTGGCGCGGACGCGGCGGCGGTGCGGTGCGCTGCATCTCGAGCAGCGTGTCGCGATCGCTCGATCGGAAAGGAAGCTGTCCGGTGAGCATCTCGAAGAAGAGGATGCCGAGCGCGTAGAGATCGCTCTGCGGACCGGCGTCTTCCCCGCGCGCCTGCTCGGGCGACATGTACTCGGGCGTCCCGAAGACCGCCCCCTTGGGAGCGAGGCGCGGGTCACGGGCGAGCGCGGCGAGGCCGAAATCGAGGATCTTGACGAAGTCTTTGCGACCCCCGCGGACCGTGAGGAGGATGTTGTCGCTCTTGAGATCGCGGTGGACGACGCCGAGGTCGTGCGCACGAGCGAGCGCCGCGCACATCTGCTCGAGGATGTCGACGCCGCGCGCGAGGGCCATCGCGCCCTTCGCCACCTCGCTCGAGAGCGAGCTGCCGACGAGGTACTCCATGACGAGGTAGAGCTCGCCGTCCTCGGTCTCGCCGATGTCGTGGATGTCGATGATGTGCGCGTGATCGACGCGGTTGGCGGCGCGCGCCTCTCGCAGCATCCACGCCCGAAGATGCGTTTCGCCACGCAAATCAGGGCGAATCAGCTTTAGTGCGACGACCCGATCGATGAGGACGTGACGAGCGCGATAGACGACGCCCATGCCTCCTTCACCGAGCCGAGCCTCAAGACGGTATCGGCCTGCGACGACCTTACCGAGTAACGCGTCGGCCGGCGCGGCTGCCCGCCCATGGCCCGACTGCGCTTGTTTCGATGCCTCCATCGGCGACGCGCGCTCCTTGCTTCCTGATGAACCGCTGCAGCCCTGGCCGGAGCGAGCGCTCACGCCGGGAGTGACGAGCGTACCTTCCGCCGGTCACGTTAGGGAATACGATCGTGGTCTTCGCGTCGCGCACATCGGCGCACCTGTATTTATGCGGGAATTTGCCTTCGCGAAGGGTCAGCGCAGGCGGAGGGCGCCGAGGGCCTCGGCGGCGACGACGGCCGAGAGCGCGGCGCCTGCCTTGTGCCTCGTCTCGGCTGCCTCGAGGAAAGGCTCGCTCGCCTCGACGATTCCGGCGCCGGCTTCGACCTCGAAGTGGTCTTGGTAGGCGACGAGGGTGCGGATGGCGATCGCGAGATCCATCGTGTCGCGCTGGTGCGTTCTTCCAACGTAACCGATGGCTCCTCCGTAGACGCCACGCGGAGCCGCCTCGAGCTCGCGGATGATTTGCATCGCTCGCACCTTCGGCGCACCGGAGAGCGTGCCCGCGGGGAACGTGGCGGCGAGCACGTCCCAAGCGTCACGCCCTTCGGCGAGCTTGCCCTGCACCTCGCTGACGATGTGCATGACGTGCGAATAGCGCTCGATCGCCATCTGCACCGGGACCTTGACGCTGCCGATGGCGGCGATGCGCCCGATGTCGTTGCGCCCGAGATCGACCAACATCACGTGCTCGGCGAGCTCCTTCGGATCGACCAGCAGCTCGGCCTCGAGCGCGCGATCGCTCGCGTCGTCGACTCCTCGCGGCCTCGTGCCGGCGAGCGGACGAAGCGTCACCGTTCCTTCTTCGAGGCGCACCAAGGTCTCGGGCGAAGCGCCGGCGATCGCGGTTGGCGCGTCACCGCTCGCGAGGCCGGAAAAATCGAGGAAATAGAGATACGGCGAAGGGTTGAGCACCCGCAGCGCGCGATAGACGTCGAAGGGATCGGTCCGTCCCCGAGGCGTACGGAACGCGCGCGCGAGGACGACCTGGAAGATGTCGCCGGCGACGATGTACTCCTGCGCACGCCGCACCACGCGCGCGTAGGCCTCGTCGTCGAGCGCCGTCTCGAGCGGAGGGCGGAGGTTTCGGTGTGGAGGCGAGAAGATCGGCAATCGCACCCGTTCGCGCGCGAGCGTCGCTTCGACTTCGTCGATCGTCGCCACGTCGTCGCCGTGAATGGTCACGGTCTGCGTCAGGCCGTCGAAGATGACGTTGGTCGCGCCTTCGAGGAGGAGCGCGAGCCGACGCTCACCAGGCCACGCCGGCACCGGCTCGAGCGCGTGCACCAAGTCGTAGGCGACGTAGCCGACTGCCGCGCCGACGACGCGCGGCCTCTCGAGCCCGTCTTCGTCCTTCGGCACCGCGACGTGCGCACGGAGAAGCGCCATCGCGTCGCGCGGCTTTCCTTCGTGGGTCTCGAGCACGCGGCCGGTCCCCGGTTCGAGGATCGAGAGGCGCAATACTTCCCCACCGGCGAGCAGATCGAGCGCGATCGCGCGCCGCGGAAATGCCCCGACGATCGAGTACCGCCCCCATCGCTCGCCGCCGATCGCGCTCTCGAGGAGGTAGGAGGGACCACGCGCCGCCTGGGCACGCAGCGCCGCGTAAGCAGCGACGGGGGTGAGATCGTCGACGACGAGCACGCGCTTCATGACGCACGCACGGTAGCGGATTCGGCGTCATAATATGCAGCGATGCGCGTCGTCCCCACCCTCCTCGTCGTCGCCCTGGCCTCGCCCTTCGCGAACGTCCCCTCAGGTCCGTCGGTTGCGCATGCGCAGGTCGCCCCGCCACCCCCCGGCTTCGTGCCGCTGGTGGTGCAAGGCGGCGCGCCCGGTCTGCAGTACGAGCTCTCGCTCGACGAACGCAACGCACCTCCGCTCGCGCACTGTGGAGGCGACTGTCTCGTCTACGTTCGACCCGGAAAATACAGGCTATCCGTCACCGAAACGGAGGAGACGCGATCGGGGCGGCGGACCATCGAGGTCTTCGGTCCTTCGCGCGCCTTCGTCGAGCCCCGCACCAAGGCCGACAAAGAGTCGGGCCTCATCATGGGCATCGGCGGCTCGGCGCTCTTCATCGGCGGCTTCATCGGACTCTTCGCGTCCCTCATCCACGAGACGCATTGCAACGAAGGGCAGGTCGGCTGTCGCACCGATTGGAGCACCGGCGCGACCCTTTCGGTCGTCTCGCTGGTCGCCGGCGCGATACTGACACCGATCGGCTGGGTCCAATTCGGGCGTTCGAGCCCGAACGTCGCGATGGCGCCGCTCCAGGCCTCCCCACCACCTCCCCCCCAGCCTCCGCCGGTGCAGGTCTCTTTTCGGCCCTTGAAGCGGCCAGATGGGTCGGGAGCTCCGGTCGGCGGCCTGCTCTTCGGCCAACTCGCCTTTTGAGAGTCGACAAATCCAAGGCCGGCTGGACCGAGCGAACGAATCCGCTTTCATCGCGGCCCTCGGCGTAGGTAGGCTGCTGTTTCCCGGTCGCTTCTCGGCACGCCGTTCGTATTGCCGAAGGCATCCCTCCAAGGTGCGTTCTTTGGTGGCCACCCCCCTCGGCGCTATGATTGCTCACGCCGCGTGAGCGGAAGCCCAGCCATGGCTATCTGGAAGCTCACGATCGAGGACGACGAAGGGCAAAAGACCGTCGTCCCTCTCGTGCGTGACGAGTACACGCTCGGGCGCAACGAGGGTCAGACCATCCGCCTCACCGAGCGGAACATCTCGCGTAGCCACGCCCGCCTGAAGAAGAACGGCGAGGGCTACGTCCTCGAAGATCTCGGCAGCTACAACGGCGTCTTCGTCAACGGCCATCGCGTCGCCGAGCCGGTCCCGTTGCAGACGGGCGATCTCGTCATCATCGGCGACTACCGCATCGAGGCGCACAACGAAGACGCGCCTGCGCGGGCGGTCCCCGTTCCCCTCGTCGGCAAGGCCGCGAGCTCTCGCCCGCCCTCGCTCGCCCGTGCGGCCGAGAAAATCCCGCACCGGCTCGTCCTCCTCACGACCGACAGCGCCGGCAAAGAGTTCTCGCTCGATCGTCCGAAGACGGTCATCGGTCGCGGTGACGACGTCGACGTCCGCGTCAACCACAGCTCCGTCTCGCGTCATCATTGCGAGCTCCACGCGCAGGGCTCCGACAACGAGAAGCAGTTCGAGGCGGTCGATCTCGACTCCGCCAACGGCATGCGCGTCAACGGCCAAGAGGTGAAGCGCGCGCTTCTCTCGCCGGGCGATCACGTCGAGCTCGGCGACGTGCAGCTGAAGTACGTGGCCGCCGGACACACCTTCGTCTTCGACGCTGCCGCGCAGGCCGCCGCCCGCGAAATCGAGCAGCGCAATGCCAAGGCGCGTCGTCGCGGCGGAGCAGGCACGTGGATCGTCGTCCTCCTGCTCATCGCCGGCGCGGCCGCGGGCGGCATCATCCTCGCGCGCTCCAGCTCCGACGATCACACGAGCCCAAGCACCAGCAGCACGACGTCGAACGCGCCGCCTCCGACGGCTTCGAAGGACGAGCCGCTCGCGAAGGCCCTCGCCAAGCTCGACGCCGGCGATCCGATCGCGGCCTACGCCGAAGCGAAGCTCGTCCCCGCCGCCAATGGCACGCCCGAGTGGTCGCGCATCGAGTCGGCGTGGGCGAAGAAGCGCATCGAGCAGCTGCAAGACGCCGATCCCGCCGTGAAGAAGGCGGGCGTCGCCGAAATCCTCGCCACCGGCGTCGACGAGGGCACGAAGACGAAGGCGAAGAGTCTCCTCGTCGACACGCCGGCGCCCCCCGACACGACGTCGCAGCCGGTCGCCGACACCGCTCCGCCCGAGCCGACGACGACGGCCCCGACGACCAAGCCGACGACGACCACCACCGCCACGGTTCCGACGACCAAGCCGACGACCACCACTACGGTCCCGACGACCAAGCCGACGACCACCGCCACCGCGACGACCACCGCCAAGCCGACGGCGACCGCGACGACCACCGCCAAGCCGACCGCCACCGCCGCCGTCACCGCGACGGTGGGAAATTGCCCTAGTTACAAGGGTGATTACAGCACGGCCTGGAAGAACGCCGACTACGACTGCGTGAGGAACATTCTCTTGCCGCGCCTCAACGCGGGAGCCATCTCGTCGGGTGACGCCAAGCTGCTCAAGGCCGCGTGCGTGCAGCTCGGCGATCTCTCCTGCGCCAAGCGCGCCGCCGAGAAGATGTAGTCACGATCGCGGAAGCACAGGTCGCGCATCTTTCTCTGCTGGCGGCACGCACTCGTCGCATCGACAGAGCGAGCGCAAATAGCGAAATGTGTAGATGCCGGTGGCGTGTCCGTCGCCCCACTCGAACGAGAGCGCATAGTCGCCGACGGGCTCGATGGTCTTGATCGAAGTGTCGCCGCCGCCCACGAACTTGATCTCGGCCGAGTGGCCCTGGCATCCGGCGCACGGGCAATATCCGCGAAGGACTTCGTGCGGGTATTTCCCGACGTGGCCGTCCGCCCAATCGATCTCGGTGACCAGCGCCCGGTAGGGGGAGCGCACCGCGGTGGGTGCATGACGACGGTCGATCATCGCGAGCTCGCCTTCTTCGGTTTGGTCGTCTTCTTGGAGCTGGAGCTGGAGCTGGAGGTCTCGCGCGTCATCGTATGCAGAGCCGCCGTCGCCCCGAGGCGGGTGACGACGCGGGTTCCGAGGCGGCAACCGAGGCGAAGCGCTCCGTCGAGCGTCGCGACGTCACGCTTCTTCGCGCGGATCCAGGTCGAGAGCGCACCCGCCATGAACGCGTCGCCGGCGCCGGTGACGTCGACCACGCGTGGATGGGAGGTGGTCACGTGGATCACGGTAGGCCCGAGAAAACCTACGGCGCCGCGATCGGCGAGGGTGAGGATGGTGGCCCTCCCGCCGCGACGTTCGTGGAGCTCGCGCGCGCCGGCCTCGTCGGGCGTGAATCCCAGCAGTTCGAGATCTTCTTCGCTCGCTTTGACGAAGTCGGCCTCGAGCGTGATCGGGAGAATGAGCGTGCGGAGCTCGTCGGGGGAGCTCCACAAATGACGTCGGGCATTGACGTCTTGCGAGATCGACGCACCGGCGGCCCTTGCGTGGGCGATGGCGGCGAGGGTGGCGAAACGCGAAGGGGCCCGCGCCAAGGTCGAGCTCCCGACGTGGAGCCACGAGGCCGCGAACGTCTCGCGCGTGAGCATCTCCGGGGCGAGCAACATGTCGGCGCTCGGATGCCGGTAGAAGAGAAATCGCCGCGCGCCGTCCTTGGCGACGTCGACGAAGGTGACGCCGGTGCGCGCCGAAAGCCGAACGACGTCGGCGACGCCGACACCCGCTTCGGCGAGCTCGTCGATCAGGCCCTCGCCGAGTGGATCGTCGCCGACGGCGGTGACGATGTTGACCCGGACGCCGAGCCTCGCGAGCGTGCGGGCGACGTTGGCTGGCGCGCCACCGGGGTGTCGCACGTCGAGGGTGCGATGGGCGAGCGACTCGCCTGGGCGCCGCGGGAAGAGATCCCAAATCGCCTCGCCGAAGACGACGACGTCGGCCGGTCTCGCGCGCGCCCTCATCGGACGCCTTTTTTGCTGCCGATCGCCCGCGCGCGGCGGTCGATGGCATCGCGCACCACCGCGAGGAGCTGCGCCGCGTGTTCGATCGAAAGCGTGGCTGCGTTGGCCCGATGTTGCAGCTGATCGAGCACCGCGCCGGGGAGCGGTCGATTGTCCGAAGGAACGCCAGGCCTGCAGGCTTCGCAGACGACGCCTCCACCTTCGGCGCTGACGAACGCCGGCTTGCCCGAAGGCCGCGGCTTCGAGCATCGCGCACAAGCATCGAAGGCGAGCCCGTACCCGAGCACATCGAGCAGCTCGAGCCCGAAGACGACCAACCGACCTTCTGTAGTCGTCGCTCGCGTGATCGCTTCCGTCGTCGTGGGCGCGGTCTCGCGTTCGAGGCCGTCGAGGAGCTCTTCGAGCGCGGCGAATACCTCTGGTTCGGCGACTCGAGGCGGCGAGAGCGCGCGAATCCAACGGCAGGCCATTCCTCCCGCGTCGAGGTGTGAGGCGCTGTCGAGCAGATGAGGCCGCGCGACGTCGATGATCGCCGAACGGAGCGACGAGAGCTCTCCGCGGCCGCTCGTCAGCTCGACGGCGAGCGTGTGGAACGGCTCGAGGAATAGCCGACGTTTCGGCGTCGAAGCACGCGCGCGCTTGGCGATGGCGGGCACGACCCCCTCACGCTCGGTGAACATCGTCACGATCAAATCGGCCTCGCCATAGGGCGCAGTGCGTAGCACGAAGGCCCGATCGGCAGGGCCACTCGGGCGCGCCAAGTCAATCTCGCCGAAGCTTCTCAGCCGAGGTGGATGACTGCGCCGACGTCGCGGCTGGAGATCTCCGGGGGGAGATCGCGGCCACGCGGCTTGAGGACGAAGCTGAGCGCCATCGTGCAGAGCACGAGGAGGAGGACGAAGGCGATGGCGATGCCGACGCGACGACCATCGCGCGAGGTGATGCCTGGGGTCACCGGCATCGGCGCGACGTGCGGAACGCGGCGAGCGGAGCCGTAGCTCGCGAGCACTTCGTCGGCGTCGAGGTCGACCGCCTTGGCGAAGGCGCGGATGAAGCCACGGACGAAGACCTCACCAGGGAGATCGTCGAAGCGCTCGGCCTCGATGCGTTCGAGGGATTGCACGGGAATCCGCGTCGCGCGGGCCACCTCTTCGAGCGACATGCCATGCAGCTCGCGCTCTTGCCGCAGCCTCGCCCCGACCGTGGTGGGGGAGGGGGCGAGACGGGCGAACCGTCGCGTCGAGGTGGGGGCGGGTGACTCCATGCAGACCGTGGCCCATCGGGGAGAAACCGATGAGTGGGGTCCCGGGAGTAGCCCACGCCTCCGATGAGGTCAACGGCCAAGTTTTCCACAATGGGTTCGCTACTTTGACCCTGGACATGTAACCAGTGAGTAGAAGTTCAGCAGAGATGGACTTGTGGCCTCAGCTGGGGGCCGGTTCGCCCTTGAGCTCGTCCTTCACTCCCAGCAGCGCATAAAGCTTCTTCAGGGCCTCGACGTCGGGGATGTCGAGCTTCTCGTCGTGGATGCGGATGTAGTCGCCGTCGCGGAGCTGCTGGACGGTGCGCTTGACGGTGTCGATGTCGAGGCCGACGCGCGAGGAGAGGTCCATCGGCGAGACGGGAATGCCGTTGCTGCTGCGTCCGGCGCAGAGCTTGAGGAGCGCGGAGACGACCTTCGACTGGGTGTCGCGGATCATCATGAACTCGATTTGATCTTCGAGATCGCGCAGGCGACGCACCAGCTGTTGGAGGACGCGAGCGGCGATGGCGGCGTTGTTCTGGAGGAGCGCGCGGAAGGTGCCTTCGGCGAGGGCGAGGGCGACGCCGTCGGTGAGGGCGATGGCGGTCGACGAGCGCATCGCACCGGTCACCAACGCGGACTCGCCGAAGAGATCGCCGGGCTTCAGCACCATCAGCGAACGCTCGACGGTGCGTACCTTCTTCAGGAGTCGGACGCGGCCCTCCTGGAGGAGGAAGGCCTCCTGTCCCGCTTCGCCCTCGCGGAAGAGGACCTCGCCGGCGGTGAATCGTCGCCCGAATTTCTCGAGCAGTCGCGGATCGGGGCCGACGCCGCCTTCGTCCATGGTCGTCGCAGGCTAGGAGTTTGTCGCTCTTGCGACAACACCAGAGGACGCGGCGAGGGAGATCGTTCGCGAATTCAGGAGGTCCAGTCGATCATCTTCACCACCCGCAGCGACTCGACGATTCGCGCGGCTTGGTGCGGGCTCTCGACCTCGGCGTTGACCGCACGGAGGAGCGCACGCACGGTGATCGGGGAGTGGGCGAGCTCGAAGGCGCGCAGGGCAGCGGGCGACCAACCGGCGTCACGGAGCGAGGGGGCGACGGCGTTGGCGAGGACGCGGCGATCGATCCACGGACGATAGCGTGCGGTGGCGGCGGCGTCGTCGAGCATCGAAGCGACGCCGGCCTCGACGACGGGACCGACGCCGAGATCGAGCGGGAAGTCGACGTGCGCCGGCTCCGCGCCCTTGTAGAAGGCGAGATCACCTTCGCTCCAACGGAAGACGTCGAGCACCTTGTCGCGGCCTTGCTCGCGGATGGCCTTGAAGACGACGACGGCGGGGAGGAGCCCGAGCCCGGTCAGCGCCTCGCCCAGATGACCCCCGAATCGCGGAAGCACGGCGAGGGCGAAGTCGAGATCGGTTCGGTCGATGAGCCCGCGGCCGACGAGGTATTCGCCGATCATCTCGGCGGCCTCGCTCGAGGCGACGTGATGGAGCCGACCGCCCTTGAGGTAGATCTCTTTGCGTTTGCCGCCCGGCTGCGTGGCGATGAGCACGCCCGTTCCCTCGCGTGAGGCGACGAAGCCGAGCGCGGTGGCGATGCCGGGATCGATGGCGCCGCCGATGTCCGGATCGTATCTCTCGGCGACCGCACCGACCCAGTCGGGAGCGCCCGGACCCTGGATTTGCCGGGTCGTGGTGCTTCGCGGGGCGACGTGCCGGGCGAGCTCGTCGATGTCGCGGAGCGGGACCCACCCGGCGCCCATGAAATCGATCTCGTCGTCGGCATCGATGCGGCCGGTGGTGATCAACTCCATCAGCTTGGCATAAGGGTAGGGGCCGAGCAGTCGCCCATCGGTCGTGCGCACCTGCGAAGGCGGCGGCGCGAAGGGAGCGGTGACCGCCAAATCTTCTTGCGAAGGGCGCGGCTCGACCTCCCGAACGGTGAGCGAGTCGAGAAGCGATGGATCGAGCCGGAGCTTCGGCTTTGGACGCTGCGGCACCGCGCGAATCGGCGTCGCCTGCGCCTCGTCGGGGAACGTCGGCGGCGGCTTCTCGGTGACGAGCGGACGATTCGGCGACGACGGATGTTGGCCGAGCGCACGCATCTCGAGCGAGCTCTCGCGCGCCCAACGGACGAGCTGCGCCACCTCGCGGCGGGCAGCGGCGCGATCGTGCCAGGAGAAACTGGCGAGTGCCTCGGAGAACGCGCGCGCATCTGGATACCGTGCCGAAGGTGACCTCGCGAGGGCACGCTTGAGGATGGTGACGAGCGGGGTCGGGATCGCGTCCCCTGCGTCGTCGAGCAAATCGAGGCGCGCGTCGCGGATGGCGAGCAGCACCGCGAGTTGTCCGGAGCCCGGAAAAAGAGGCCTTCCCAGCAACATCTCGGCGAGCACGTTGGCGACCGCGAAGAGATCGGAGCGATGGTCGACGGGCTCGGACGCGACCTGCTCAGGAGAGAGGTAGGCGAACTTGCCGCGCAAAGCGGTGCCACCGGCGTTGCGACGTCCACCGGACTCGGACCCGGCGATGCCGAAATCGCCGAGCTTCACGTCGCCTGACGTCGAGAGGTAGATGTTCGACGGGCTGACGTCGCGGTGGACGATGCCGATGACGTGTCCGCGCTCGTCGCAGCCCTCGTGCACGGCGGCCAACGCCGCGAGCATTTCCCGTGCGATGTGGGTCGCGAGCGGCGCAGTGACCGGTCTCTTGCGCGCTTGGACGAGGCGGAGCACGCGATGCAAATCGGCGCCCTGCACCAACTCCATCGCCAGGTAGGGCTCGCCCTCGGCTGCGCCGGCGCCGTAGCAAGTGACGATGTTGGGATGGACGAAGCGTTGGTGTATCGCCGCTTCGTCGGCGAACATCGTACGCGCGAGGGGCTCTTCGAGGAGCGTCGCCAAGAGGCGCTTGATGACGAGGTGCGGGGCTGGCCTCACTCCGCTCGTCGGTCGCGCGAGGTAGACCTCGGCGGTGCCGCCGATCGCGATGCGCTCTTCGAGCACGTAGTCGCCGAAGCGTTGACCTTGCGTGTACGCCCGCACCTTGCGGGAGCCAGGACGGCTCGGCGGCGGAGGCGGGGTCGGGCTCACCGACGCCGAGCATACATCGACCACCCGTTTACCCGCACGCACGAGGAACCGGGGAAATCGAGCTTGATCACGGCTTCCGCTCGCGTTCGGCGAGACTTGGGTGCGAGCCCTTCGCTCAGCGACGCTTGCCCTTCTTCTTCGACTTGCCGGCGGCGTTCTGCTTCTTCTGATCGGCCTTGCGGGAGAGCGCGGCAGCGTGCTTTTTTCCCTGCGGATCGCGATTGCCGGTGCCCTTTCCACGGGCGAGCTCACCCTCCCGACCGCGACTACGGCTGGCGCCGGCTTCGCGCACGCGCACCCCGTAGACCGAGCGGCGGGTGATCGAGACGTCGTCGATGCGCACCATCATGCGATCGCCCAGGCGCACGACATCGCCCGAGCGCTTGCCGATCGCGGAAAGTCCGTCGTCTTCGATGACGTAGGGCTCATCGCCGAGCGACTCGAGCTTCACGAGGACGTCGACGTAAGGCGAATCCATGGCGACGAAGACGCCCGAGCCGACGAGCGAGGTGACGGTGCCCTCGAGCTGCTCGCCGATGTGGCTGCGCATCAGAAGTGCGCGGTGGAGATCGACCACCTCGCGCTCGACGTCCATCGCCTTGCGCTCGGCGGTGGAGGCAGCGAGGGCAGCTTCACGGAGCGCCTCCAGCGAACGCTCGTCGTTCGGTGCCTTGCCACCGCCGCAGAGGTGATGCACCGCGCGATGCACGACGAGGTCGGGATAGCGGCGAATCGGCGAGGTGAAGTGCAGGTACGCCTTCGACGCGAGGCCGAAGTGACCGATGTTGACGACGTCGTAGGTCGCTTGCTTCATCGCCCGCAAGAGCAGCGAATTGAGGACGTGCACCTGCGGGTGGGCAGCGATGGTCTTGAGGAATTTACCGAGCGATTTCGGATCGCGCGCGTCGTCGACCTTGAACCCGAGGCCGAGCGCCTGGGCCAACGTGGCGAAGCGATCGAGCCGCTCTTCGTCGGGAATTCCGTGCACTCGATAGACCGTCGGGACCGTGCGACCGGCGAGATCTTCGGCGACGACCTCGTTGGCGAGGAGCATCAGCTCTTCGATGAGGTTGTAGGCGCGCTTCACGCCCGGGTTGGCGCGCGAGCGGACGACGTCGATGCAGGCACCTTGCGCGTCGAGGACGACCTTGGCCTCGGGGAGATCGAAGTCGAGCGCGCCGCGACGCATGCGCATGCCGCGTAGGAGCCCCGCGGCTTCGGCGGCGATTTGCAGATCGGGAAGAAGCGCCTTCGCCGCTGCCGAGGCCTCGCCTTCGACCCAACCGAGCGCGCGACCGACGTCTTCGTAGGCGAGCTTGGCGCGGTTTCGCATCACGCCTTGCACGAACCGGTGGCCGAGCTGCGCGCCGGTGGCATCGAGCCTCACCTCGACCGCGAGGCAGAGGCGATCTTTGTCGGCGACGAGCGAGCAGAGATCGGTCGAGAGCTCGCGCGGAAGCATCGGAATCGCGCGATCGGGGAGATAGACCGAGCAGCCCCGACGCTGCGCTTCCTTGTCGAGCGCGGTGCCTGGCCGCACGTAGGCGGAGACGTCGGCGATGGCGATCCACGCGACGTAGGCCGTGTCCTCGCCGTCTTGCTCGGCGCCTCGCCGGACGAAGACCGCGTCGTCGTGATCGCGCGCGTCGACGGGATCGATGGTGGTGAGCGGAATGGCGCGGAGATCTTCGCGTCCTTCGAGTTGGGCCTCGGTGACGTGATCGCCATAGGCGCGCGCCTCTTCGACGACCGCGAAGGGGAACGACTCGTCGATCTCTTCGCGGGCGAGGATCTTCGCGACCTCGACCTTCGGCTCACCTGGCCGACCGAGCACTGCGTAGATGTCTCCTTCGGGATGCTCGTCGGCGAGCGTGGGAAAGCGCGTCACCTTCACGACCACCGCGTCGCCGTCGTTGCCGGGGATCTCCCCTTGCTTCGGCGCGATGGTGATCGGTCCGCGCATGCGCGCGTCGTCGGGCTCGAGCCACACTGATTTTCCGCGGCGTCGCAGCGTTCCGGGGACGCGCGTCGTGCCTCGCTTGGTCACCCCGACGATTTCCCCCTCGGGCCCGCGATGGCCGACGCGCGCGACGCGCACCGTCACCGTATCGCCGTGGAGCGCGCCGCCGAGCATCTCGGGCGAGATGAAGACGTCTTGCTCGCCGGTGCCGGGACTGGTGACGAAGCCGAAGCCGCGCGGGTTCATCGTCAGGACGCCCTGCCTCTCGCGCGTCGGACGCGAGCCACCCCGCACGTCGTCGACCACCGCGACATCGCCGGCGATGCGGTACTTATTTCCGGGGAACGCGCGCGCCGCTCCGTTGAGCACGAGGTCGTCGAGCATGGCCGCGAGGGCGCCGTGCAGGTGCTCTTGGACGCCGAGGCGACCGCCGATTTCGGCGAGGTGCAGTGGGCGACTGCTCTGACCGAGCAGCTCGAGGAGGCGAAGGCGATGGGGAAGGCTCGACACCCGGAGACTCTATCTCACTCGTCCTCGATGTCGCGGACGACGTCCACTTGCGCCGAGACGTCGACGTCTCCCGTCTTCACGCCGCCTTTGACGAACGCGTGGAAATTGCACTCCCACGTGCCAGTGTCGATGAGCGTGGCGTCGGTCGCGAGATCGGCGCGCAGCGTCCCGTTGCCGTTGCCGTTCACCGTCTCGCGCCGGCTCGTCTTCCAGTCACCCGACTGTCCCTTG
This sequence comes from Deltaproteobacteria bacterium, assembly GCA_025363655.1. GTDB lineage: Bacteria > Myxococcota_A > Polyangia > Polyangiales > JADJMO01 > JANYDK01. The sequence continues at coordinate 47,065 of JANYDK010000116.1, forward strand.
AGGCGCCACTCGATCTTGATCTCGGTGCCCTCGGGGAGGCTCTCGAAGCGCACGTCGCAACCGAGGTAGCGCACGTTGCGCAACGGCCCGTCCTTCGTCGGCACGAGCGCTGCTTTGCGCTCGGCGCGCGAACCGATTTGCGGCTGCCCGAGCGAAGGCTTGTTCCCGCATGCGGCCGTCGTCGCGACCGTGGCGATCGCGACGACGAGCAGCGAGAGACGAGCGAGAATCATCTCGGCCGCACCAGCTATTTGGTGATGCCCTTCTTCGCGAGGAGATCGCCGAAGGTGCCGAACTTCGCCGTCTGCTTCACCTGGTTCTGGTACTGCCGGAACGACTGACGCTCTTGATCCTTCGCGAGGGCGCTGATCGACAGCTTGATGCCTCGCGGCCCCATCTCGATGATCTTGGCGTCGAGCTCTTTGCCGACCGGAAAGACGCGGCGGAGATCGGTGCCCTTGGGCGTGCCGGTCGCCATCGCGGTGATGTAGCCCTTGGCGTTGCGGCCCGTCTGTCCGACGATTTGCACGACGAGCCCCGTGAGCTCTTGCGCTTCGACGATGACCTTGACCGCTCCGTGCATCGCGAGGCGCGGCGGCGGGCGTTCACGCTCGCCTTGCTGCTCGCGCTCTCGCTGCAGCGGCACTTCGCCCTCTTTCGGCGCCATTTGGAGGCCGATTTTGTGCTTCTCGATGTCGTTCTGGGCGACGACCACCTCGAGCTCGTCGCCGACCTTCATCACCTCGCTCGGGTGCGCCAGCCGCTTCGTCGACGGCATGTCGCTGATGTGCATCAGCCCGTCGATGCCCGGTTCGAGCTCGATGAAGGCGCCGAACGGTTGGAGCCGCACGACCTTCGCCTTGTGGAGGGTTCCACGGGCGTAGCGCTCGGCGGCGCCCTCCCACGGATCCTTCTCGACGGCCTTGCGCGAGAGCCAGACTTTGCCCTTCTCGTCGACGCGGAGGATCTTCACTTCGATCTCGTCGCCGACCTTGAAGATCTGGTTCAGCGGCGCGACCACGTGGGACGCCTCGGTCATGTGTACGAGACCGTCGACGCCACCGACGTCGACGAAGGCGCCGAACTGGGTGACCGATCGGACCACGCCTTTGACGACCTCGCCGACCGGCAGCTTGCCGATGACTTCGCCGCGGACCGCCCTCGCGGCCTCTTCGAGCGCGCCCTTGCGTGAGAGGACGAACTCGCGACCGCGCTTGGCGAACTGCACCACTTCGAAGGGCACGCGTTGCCCGATGAGGTAGTGGAGATCGGCGCCGAGGCGCAGATCGACGTGCGAAGCCGGTGCGAAGCCGCGGAGACCGCGAACGTCGACCTCGACACCGCCCTTGATGACGCCGGTGATGAGCCCGGCGACGGGCTGCTTGTCCTTGAACGCCTGCTCGACCTCGGTGCGGGCGAGCTGCCAGCGGTTGAGATCGCGCGTGAGCACGACGAGACCGCCGCGCGCACCGTCGTTGGCGACCTTGCCGATGAAGCGCTCACCCTCGGTGAAGACCTCGCTCGTCGGTGCTTCGCTGCGATCGAAGATGCCGAGCGCCTTGCCGCTGACGTCGATCATCAGCGCTTCGTCCATCACGTTGATGATCTTGCCGACGACCTCTTCGCCAGCGCCGAACGGCGGCTTCTCGCGCGGCGGACCGGCGGGCCTCTTCTTCGCCTTCTTGCCCGGCCCAGGCTGCTGGCCTTGCTGCGGCTTCTTCGCCTTTTTCTCGCCAGCTTCGGCGCCAGGCGCAGCTTCGCCTTCGGCTGCGGGCGCAGCTTCGCCGTCGTCGGCCTTTTCGTCGCCTTCTTCGTCGCCTTCGGCTCCATCGTCGGCTTCGCCAGCCTCGGAACCCTCGGCAGCGGCGGCCTCGCCCGGCGCGCCCTCGACCTTCGGCGCGTTCGGATCGCCCGCCTTCTTGCGACGACGACGACGGCGGCGCTTCTTCTTCGGCGCTTCGCCAGCTTCACCCACGGCGGCGGGCGCGGCTGCGCCTCCACCTTCGGGCGACGCGGTCGTCTCGGTTGCCTCGGCTGCCGGAGCAGCTTCGACGTTGGGGGCCGTGGTTTCTTGCGAGGGGACGCTCGGTGCCGCAGCAATCTCAGGCTGCGCTTCCGGCGTCGGATTCGAATTCTCGGTGGACATGTAGCCTCGATCCCCATGCGGGGGTCGGCGGAGGGGGCGCGAACCCTAGGACATTCGCGCGAGAGCGCCAAGGTGCGGGCGCACGTCAGCGAAATGACCCATTTTGTCCGGGTAGAAGCGGGTCAATTCTTCGCGGCGTCGGGCGTGTCTTCGTGCAGAGCATTGCGCACGAACAAGTCTTCGAGGCTGTCCTTGCGCGGCACGGCGGACGTCACCTTGGCGCCGGCGGCGAGCGCCTTGGTCATCGTCGTCGCCAGCGGCGTGTCGCCCGAGACCTCGAGCACCAACTCTTCGCCGAGCTCGCGCAGCACGGTCGAGGTGCCGATGACCTCTTGGCGCGCGTCGGCTGGCAGGTTGCGCAACGTCAGCTCGGTGAGCGTCGCCGAGCGCTTCACCAAATCGCGCACGGTGCCTTGCGTGACGAGCTCGCCCTTGCGGAGGATGACCACCCGATCGCACAGCGCCTCGATGTCGGAGAGCACGTGCGACGAGAAGAGCACCGTGCGGCCGCGGCGCTTCTCCTCGAAGATCAGATCGCGCACCTCGCGACGACCGAGCGGATCGAGGCCGCTCATCGGTTCGTCGAGCACCAGCAGCGACGGCTCGGCGACGAGCGCGGCGGCGAGCCCGGTGCGTTGCAACATGCCCTTCGACAGTCGACGAACGGGCCGATCGGCGGCGAAGGCGATTCCCGCGCGTTCGAGCACCGCGGGCACTCGCTTCTCGCGGGTCGCAGCATCGAGCCCCGAGAGCCGTCCGCACAAATCGACGAACTCGCGCGGCGTCAGATACGGATAGACATAGGGATTCTCGGGGAGGAACCCGAGCTCGGCGCGTGACTTCGGCTGCTTCGAATCGATGCCGCGGATGCGCGCCGCGCCGTCGGTCGCACGGACGAGCCCGAGGAGCACCTTCAGCGTGCTCGTCTTTCCCGAGCCGTTCGGTCCGATGAGGCCGACGATCTCTCCTTCTTCGACGGCGAAGGAGATGCCGCGCACCGCCTGCACCACTTTGCGGAAGAACCCGACGCGATACGTGACGTGAAGCTTGTCGATCTCGATGACGCTGCTCACTTCGCGCCCCCTTCGCCGGCGTCGTCCTCGTCGCGTTCGCGCACGCGTCGGCCCGTCTGGTACTCGTGCAACTTGTACTGAATTTTCCGCGCGGAAATGCCGAGCACGGTCGCCGCCCGCGAGGTCGAGCCGGACATCGCCTCGAGGGTCTTGAGGATCGCCCAACGCTCGAGATCGTAGATGGTGGCGCCGGGGATCGCCGGAGCGCCTGCGCCTTCGGCCTGGGGCACGACCACCGCCGGAAGGTGCTTCGCTTCGACCTTCGGCCCGTTCCCGAGCACGACCGCGCGCTCGATCGCGTTCTCCAGCTCGCGGACGTTTCCCGGCCAGCGGTAGCGCATGAGCGCGTCGAGCGCCGCGGGATCGATCTCGTCGATCGATTTGCCGTTCTCACCTGCGTACTTCTTGAGGAAGAAGCTGGCGAGCGCCGGGACGTCGGAGGCACGCTCGCGGAGCGCAGGGATCTCGAGGGTGACGACGTTGAGTCGGTAGAAGAGATCTTCTCGGAATTTCCCGTCTTTGATGTGCTGGCCGAGATCGCGGTTGGTGGCCGCGAGGACGCGCACGTCGACCTTCAAGGTCTCGTTGCCGCCGACACGTTCGAACTCACGGGTCTGGAGGAAGCGAAGGAGCTTCACCTGCAACGAGAGCGGAATCTCGCTCACCTCGTCGAGGAAGAGCGTGCCGCCGTCGGCTTGTTTGAAGCGTCCTTCGCGTCGTCCGATGGCTCCGGTGAACGCGCCACGCTCGTGCCCGAAGAGCTCGCTCTCGAGGAGCGATTCGGCGAGCGCGGCGCAGTTCAGCCGCACGAACGGCTTTCCCTCGCGCGGTGAGTGATGATGCACCGCTTCGGCGACCAGCTCCTTGCCGGTGCCGCTCTCGCCGAGGATGAGCACGCTCGCGCGCGAAGGAGCGACCTGCATCACCGTCTCGAGCAGCTGCTTCATCGCCGGGTGCTCGCCGACGATATGGCCGAAGACGTTGCGTTCCCGGAGCCGATCGCGGAGCCGCCTCATCTCTTGCAGGAGCCGCGCCTTCTCGACACCCTTCGCCACCAGCGCCACGAGCACATCGGCGTCGTCGAGTGGCTTCGTCAGGTAATTCTCGGCGCCGCGTTTGACGGCGTCGACCGCGCTGTTGATGGTGCCGTACGCGGTCATGACGATGACGACCGCATCGGGCGCCGCCGCCTTCGCCTTCTCCATCAGCCCGATGCCATCGAGGCCTGGCATCTTCAAATCGGTGAGGATCACCTCGGGGTGGAAGTCTTCCACCTTGCCGAGCGCCTTGAAGCCATCGGCGGCGGTCTCGGTCTCGAAGCCCTCGTCGCGGAGAATCTCCGAGAGCGCCGCCCGCGCGTTCGCTTCGTCGTCGACGATGAGGATGCGACCGCGGGCCATGCGGCGAGCTTATCGCGAGAGCCAGTTGCCGAGCAGTCGCTTGCCGTCGGCGGTGAGAATCGACTCGGGATGGAATTGCACGCCTTCGACGTCGAAGGCGCGATGGCGCACGCCCATGATCGTCGGCGAGCCGACGCCGTCATCGGTCACTGCGGTCACCTCGAGCACCGACGGCAACGACGTCGGCTCGATGACCAGCGAGTGGTAGCGTGTCGCGATCATCGGCGCCGGAAGGCCGGCGAAGACGCCCTTGCCCTCGTGGGCGATCATCGACGTCTTGCCGTGCATCAGCTTCGGGGCGCGGACGATCTTCCCGCCGAAGGCCTGCCCGATCGACTGATGACCGAGGCATACGCCGAAGATCGGCAGCTTGCCGGCGAGACGCGTGATCGCCTCGAGACAGATGCCGGCCTCGTTCGGCGTGCAGGGCCCAGGAGAGAGGAGCAGCTTGTCCGGCGGCGATGCTTCGATGGCGTCGACCGTGATTTCATCGTTGCGCACGACCTCGCAACGCGCGCCCAGCTCGCCGAGATATTGGACGAGGTTGAACGTGAACGAGTCGTAGTTGTCGACGACGAGGACGCGGGCGGACACGCGGGACACGCGCGAGACGTAGCGCGCGCAGGTCTCGACGGCTAGATGGCGGCGGCTTCCTCGAGATATCCGGCGCGCTCGAGCAGGCGGTTGAGCTTGCGGAGGTCGCGATCTTCGACGCCGATGAAGCGGAGGGCCTGGCGGGTGCCGTCGGTCCAGACTTGGCGAGCCCAGAGCCAGACGCGCTCCGGCGGACGATCGCCCGAGGCCTCCATGAGGCCGATTTCTACCGGGTAGAATTCGCGGTCGATCTCCGGCTCGGAGACGCGCTCGAGAAGGAGACCACCTTCGGATACGTCGATGGTGCGGCACACGTGCGGCATTCCATCGATGTATTTGTTGAAGAGGAGGTCGACGCGCTGACGGGGGGCTGAACGGCGCTCCGAGTCGGTCATGGGGCTAGTGTAACCACATGTAGGACACTGGCGCCAAATTAATCGCCCCAGCCTCTATATATTGCGCTCCCGCAAGAATCGCTCGACCCGGAGGTTCACCAGTTCGGGAAACTCCACCGCCGTGTAGTGGGTGCCGCCGCGGACCATGAGCATTTCGGCGCCGGGGATCTTGTCGACGATGCGTTTGGCCGTCTTTGGCGGGGTCATTCGATCTTTGTCGCCGGTGATGACCAGCGTCGGCGCGGTGATCGTCGGCAAGACGTCGTGGGCGTCGTGGTCGCCGAGGGCGTGGAGCGTGCGGTAGTAGGCGTCCATGTCCATCGTCCCGAAGGCGGCGACGACCTCGGCGAAGACGTCCTCGTCGATGGTCTCGGCGACCATTCCGGCGCGCTTCATCCAGGCGATGGTCTCGGGCCAGGTCGACACCTGACGAAGCGCTGCGCTCGAAACGCCGTGGTATTTGCGCAGGAGCTCGAGCACCTTGGGCACCAAGCGCTCGGCGAGTCGGCCGAGAGGGAGCGTGGAGAAGGGTTTGCCGAAGGTGCCGTTGATGAGGACGAGGGCGCGTCCGAGCTGCGGACGTCGGCGAATCGCCTCCAGCGACACCTGCACGCCCATGCTCCAACCCATCAACACCGCGCTCTCGACCGACGTCGCCTCGAGGACGGCGAAGAGGTCGCGCACCTGGTGATCGACGGAGAACGCGCCGGGATCGCGCGGGCGACCGGAGGCGTAGAGGCCGCGGTAATCCCAGGTGACGAAGCGATAGCGAGGCTCGAGGTACGCCACCTGATGACGCCACGCCGCGTAGGTACCGCCGAGCCCGTTGGCGAGGATGATGGTCGGTGCGTCGCGCGGCCCCACGGTGTGGAAGGCGATGGGCGTCCCGTCAAAGCTCGTCAGTGTCTGGGTGTCGAACGAGGCGGCTGGCATTCGGGGCGCTCTCGACGAGCGAAGATCGACGATAGCAGCAGCTCGTCCTCGGCGAAGGTCGAGACACATTGATTGCCTATGTATCGCCCACCGCTCGTGCGCTCGCGGTGCGTCGCGGTGATGGGTCGTCGCTCGTGATTGACAGCGTGCAACCAAAGCGGCTAGGAGACGATCGGCTCGTTTTCCCGCGAGCCCAGCAGCAACGCCCGAGGGTCGTCTCACCCGTCGGGCACGTCAGGAGCGCGATGGCCGAGGAGCGGAAGAAGCCCAAGATCGACCTGAAGACGCGCATCCCGTCGAAGACGGTGAAAGGCCTCTCGCCGTCGACCGGCGGTGGAGCCATCCCGCCTCCGCCGGGCGCGGTCCCCGCCCCGCCGCCCGATTTGCTCGGGCGTCGCACCCAGCCGCCGAAGGTCTCGGTCGACCCGAACGATCCTCTCGGCGCTGCCAAGATGGAAGGCGGCTCCTCGCCGCAACAGCAGCAAATCGTCGTCGTCGAGGCTGCCCAGCCCGAGGGCGTCGCCGGTCACGCCAGCAAGCGGGGCGTCTTCTTCGCCATCGTCGGCGTGGTCCTCCTCGTCGGCGCCGGCATCGGCTTCCTCGTCGGCTCCGGCTCCTCTGATCGCGGCCGCAAGGGCAAGGCGACAGGCGACGTCAAGGACCTCCAGGCCAAGGTGGTGAAGACCACCGCCAGCCTCGAGGCGCTCCTCGCCACGCTCAAGCAAGCGCAGAGCGAGGTCGACAACGACGGCGTCAAGCAAGAGACCATCGACGCGCTGAAGAACTGGAAGAGCGGCTTCTCCGCCGCCGATCTCCAGAGCATCGACCTCGCCTACATCGGCCCCGACAACGCGCTGAAGATCGTCGGCTGGGCGAGCAGCGTCTACTACATCGATCAGCTCGCGGTCGGCCTCACGAAGGGCAACGCCCTCGAGAACGCCAACGCGCAGGTGAAGGCGTTCAGCATCCCCGCCAAGCAGTCGAAGTGGGGCGTGACGCTGGAGAAACCGAGCAAGGACGTGCCGCTCACCGTCGCGTCGCTCGTCGACTTCGGCGAGGCGCTCGACCTCAAGACGAAGGTCGACCTGAAAGACCCCAAGGCTCCGAAGCTGAACGCCAAGAGCGCGCAGCTCGACGTCTGGGCCGACGGCACCAAGGGCGACTTCGTCGGTGGCGAGAAGAACTACGTCTCGGCGATCCTGGGCAGCGACTGGCTGAAGGCCTGCCCCGTGCGCGCGCAGGCGCTCGGCTACACCAGGCAGGGCATCGGCGAGGTCGTCACCGCGCTCGAAGGCGCCGGCGACATCCCCGGCGTCATCAAGCCCGGCAAAGACCTCGGCGACAAGCTGAAGGGCCTCGCGAAGTAAGCTTCGGCGATCGAGCGCTAGCGAGATCGAGCGAACTGAAATATCTCAGCCGCGGATCGCGCGAATCACGGCCGCTGCCCTCTCGGCGGCGGCCGTGACGTTTTTGTCGGCCGATTCGACCGCTTTGACGATTGCGCTGCCGACGACGATGCCGTCGGCGCGACCTCCGCCGTATGCGCGCTTCGCCTTTGCCGCATCATCGATGCCGAAACCGATGACCACCGGCAGCTTCAGCTCGGCGCGCAGGCGCTCGGCGGCAGAAGCAGCGGCGTCGAAGGGATCGTGCGCGGCGACGCTGCCGGTGACGCCAGTCATGCTCACGTAATAGACGAAGCCGCTCGCGACCTTGCGCGCCGCCTCGACCCGCGAGGGCGCGCTGGTCGGCGTCAGGAGCGGGATGACGTCGACGGCGTGCTCGCGCGCCGCAGAGCGGAGATCTTCGCCCTCTTCCGGCGGCAAATCGACGACGAGCATGGCGTCGATGCCCGCGTTCGCGGCCTCGGCGACGACCGTGCGCTCGCCGCGGACGACGATGGGGTTGGCGTAGCCGAAGAGGATCAGCGGCGCCTCGCTCGTCTGACGCAGCACGCGTCCGACCTCGAGGGTGGCGCGGAGCGAGCCGCCGGCGGCGATGGCGCGGGTCGAGGCGCGGGCGATCACGGGACCATCGGCGGTGGGATCGCTGAAGGGCGCGCCGAGCTCGAGGGCGTCGGCGCCGGCCTCGAGGAGCGCGCGGGCGATGACCAGCGAAGCCGCGACGTCGGGATCGCCGATGCATAGATACGCTATGATTGCCGGTCGCCCTTCTTTTCGAGTGCGTGCGAAGACGGCGTCGAGGCGCGCGCTCACGAGACGCCTCCGAGGCCGAGGCGGTCGATGAGCGTCGCCAGATCTTTGTCGCCGCGTCCGGAGACGCAGACGACGACGGCAGAACGTTTTCGGCCGGCCTTCACGAGGCGATCGACGACTCCGCGGAGCGCGGCGAAGGCGTGGGCCGTCTCGAGTGCGATGATGATGCCTTCGAGGCTGGCGACCTCGCGAACTGCGGCCAGCGCCTCGTCGTCGGTCGCCGAGACGTAGGTCGCGCGACCGCTGCGCGCGAGCTCGGCGTGCTGCGGTCCGACGCCGGGATAGTCGAGGCCGGCGCTGATCGAGTGCGGCTCGATGATTTGTCCGTCGTCGTCGCAGAGCAGGTAGCTCTTGGAGCCATGGAGGACGCCGATGCGACCGGCGGTGATCGTCGCCGCGTGCTTGCCAGTGGCGACTCCCTCTCCAGCCGCTTCGACTCCGAAGAGCGCGACGCTCGCGTCGTCGATGAAGGGTGCGAAGGCGCCGATGGCGTTGGACCCTCCGCCGACGCAGGCGACCACCGCATCGGGCAACCGACCGAGCGCGCGCATCGACTGCTGCTTCGCCTCGTTGCCGATCACCGACTGCAGATCGCGAACCAACGAAGGATAGGGATGCGGTCCCGCGGCCGAGCCGACGCAGTAATAGGTGTGCGCGACGTTGGTGACCCAGTCGCGCATCGCTTCGTTCATCGCGTCCTTGAGCGTGCGCGAGCCCGACGACACCGGGATCACCCGCGCGCCGAGCAGCTTCATGCGCGAGACGTTCGGCGCTTGGCGGGCGACGTCGAGCTCGCCCATGTAGACCTCGCAGGGCAGACCGAGCACCGCGCACGCGGTCGCGGTGGCGACGCCGTGTTGTCCGGCGCCCGTCTCGGCGATGATCCGCGTCTTGCCCATCTCCTTCGCGAGGAGCACTTGCCCGAGCGCGTTGTTGATCTTGTGCGCACCGGTGTGACACAGATCTTCGCGCTTGAGCAGGAGCGCGCCGAGACGCTCGCCCGACGAATCGATGGCGGCGCGGAGGCGCTCGGCGTGTCCGAGCGGGGTCGGGCGTCCGACGTAGTCGCGCAGGAGTGCGTGGAATCGCTCTTGGAACGGGCTCGTCGTCATGACGTCGCGCGCGGCTGCTTCGAGCTCCTCGAGCGCAGGCACCAGCGTCTCGGCGACGAAGCGTCCGCCGAAGGGTCCGAAGTAACCTGCGCGAACGCTCGCCGCCATGCGATGGACGTAGCGTCGTCGCGCCACGAGCGCTAGGTGATTGCGGGCCACGATGCAGAAGGCGTTCTCATTTCGCCAAAGATGGCCTCGCTCCTTTGGTGGCCGTCCGTTCGCTCTCGCTTCGCTCGGTCTCGTTCTGTCCGCGGCGATCGTTTCGGGTTGTCCGGGGCGACGGGACGATCCAGGAAGCGGCGCGACCTCGAAGGCTTCACCGCTCGCGGGCGGCAACACCACGCCCAGGCCGACGACCGAAGCGGCTCTCCCCCCTGATCTCGGCGACAAGCTCACGCCGAGCGCGCTCTCGCCGATCGCGCTCGATGCGCCGCTCCCTCCCGACACGCACGGCGTCGAAGGCGACACCTGGGCGATGGAGCTCGTCTTCTCGCTGAGGCCGCGGCCGATCGTCTCGCCCCCGACCGAGCTCGGTGCGGCGATGAGCGCCTACGCTGCCTTGCCGATCGACGAGTTGTTGGTCACGCTCGCCGACGGACGCGCGCGGATGCGCATGCAAGGTCCCGTCGGTCTCTTCCATGGGCGAGGTGAGCTCCGCGCGGTGGTCGGCCTCGCCGGGTTGCTGCACGTCTCGTCGAGTGCCGCGCCTTCGTATCGCGTGGTGCCGGCCGGCGCGATGCGCGCGTACTTCAACGAAGGGCGCAACGACGTCTTGCCGCTCTCGACCGCGAGGGTCACGCGTGAGACGCCGGGAGTGCGGCTTGGTCGTCCGACGTCGCGTACCACCGTCGTCACCTCGTACGGGACGATGATGCTCGAGCAACTCGACGCGCCGGTGCCGCCCAAGCCCGCGGCCTTCGACGCGCGCGTGCTCGATGCCGCGCCGACGCCGACGGGCATCGAAGGTGCGGGAGAGCCGCTCTGTCGCATGCTCCTCGAGCTCTTGGTGGCCGATCGCGTGCTCGGTGGCGAACCGTGCGACCCGGCCCGCATCCCCATCCATGTCGAGCTCGACTACGCGTCGGGCGGCGGGCTCTCGCTCGAGGCGACGTCGCTCAAGGAAGAGTCGGTGCCGCGCGCCGACGTGGCGTTTCCCCCTGTGTTCGCCGTCCTCGCGAACAAGGCTTCGCTGCTCGCGCCGCCGACGCCGCGGGTGTTCGGCGGGGACGAGGCGCTGCTCGCCCTTCGCGTGCGCGGCGAGCCCGCGACGCTCGAGCTCGTCTCGTCGACGCCGCTGCCGCGGATGGTGCTCGTCGACGGCGTCCCCCTCGTGCTCCTCGGCGGAGGTGTGCCGGCCTCGCTCCGGTTACGCACCGGTAGCTATCTCGTCGAGTGGCGCACGCCGACCTATGAGGTGGTGGAACGAACGATTCAAGTCGAGGTGCCCGGCAAGAGCACGTCGACTCAATGGACGACGCCGCTCCCGCCGCTCCCGCCACCGATCGCATCGGCGATTCCTTCGGCACGCAAAGGTCCGTAGTCGCTCGCGTCGTAGGTGCGCTGCGTGGTGTCGGCGGCGTGTGCGCGGACGATCGAGTCGGCGATCAGCTCCATCGTCTCGAGCCGCGAGGAGAGCGTGTAGTACTCGTCTTCCTCGATTTCGCCGATGTTCTCGAGCACGGCGTGCGCGCGTGGCTCGTCCTGCGGCAAGAGACGAAGCGCCGCCCCCCAGCCCTCGGCGTCTTGCTGGAGCAGCACCTCGACGGCGGCGCCGATCGGGTTCATCGACAGGAAGACGTCGCGCAGCTCGAGACGAAAACGCCGATATTCGCCGGTCGGCGCGAACCAACGGAGCGGGAGGATGCGACGCGCGACCTCGCCGAGGTAAGCCCCCGCCGGCCCGGCCGCGAGCGCGACGACCTCGTCCTTCGCGGTGCCCAGTTGGCCGCGCCTCTGGGTCAGCCAATGATCGAGCAGCGGAAGCGTCTCCGGCGTGTAATCGAGGCGAATCTTCAGCTCGCGCTCGACGTACTCGACGCAAGCCTCCGCCAACTCGAGCACTTCGGCCGGCGCTTCGTCGGTCTCGATCTCACGCTGCCCGTTGCCCTCTTCGCTCATCGCTGACGCTCTTATCCCGATGCGCGTGCCGACTGCAACCGCCGGAGCCCTCGCGCGGCATGGGAAATTGCCTCGTTCTCGACATTCGTCGCCTCCGATGCTCGTGACACTAGCTCCGTGAGGCAGACAGCATTAGCCTTGGCCATTCGTAGATGCGCCTTGGGATTTTCTCCGACGTCCACGCCAACTACGAGGCGCTTTCCGCCGTCCTCGAGGCGTACAAGAAAGAGCGCATCGACATCTTCTATTGCCTCGGCGACAGCGTCGGGTACGGCGGCTCGCCCAACGAGTGCGTCGACATCATCCGTCGTCTCGCGCGCCTGACCATCCTCGGCAACCACGACGCCGCCGTCGCCGGCCGTATGGACTACTCGTACTACTACGAGGCAGCGCGCCACGCGCTCGACACGCACGCGGCGATGCTCACGAGCGAGAACATGGCGTGGCTGAAGGGCCTGCCGTACCGCGAGAAGCTCGACGAATTCGGCGTCGATCTCTGCCACGGCTCGCCGGTCCGCTTCGAGGAGTTCGAGTACATCTTCGCGCCCGAGCAGGCGCGCGAGTGTCTCCCCATCTTCGAAGAGCTCGGCAACCTCACGGTCATCGGGCACTCGCACCTTTGCAAGGTGTTTGCGCTCACCACGACCGAGGTCGAAGAGCTTCCGGCCGTCGACCTCACGCTCGGCGGCGACAGGAAGTACATCATCAGCGTCGGCTCGGTCGGCCAGCCCCGCGACTACGACAACCGCGCGAGCTACACGGTCTTCGACACGACCACGCGCCGCTTCGAGTTCAAGCGCGTCGAGTACGACGTCGAGACGGCCGCCGACAAGGTCCTGCGCGCGCGCCTCGAGCGCAACTTCGCGCACCGGCTGTTTCTCGGGGTGTAGTCGACGGCTGACTGTCGCTCCGATGATGGTCTAGACAGTCACATCCCCGGCCGTCGCCGGGCCCCTACAGAGCTGCTTGACAAGACGGCGGGCTCCACGTAGGGTTCCGCCCCCTTTCTCACCAGCCGTTCCGAAGGAGCACGCCCATGGCGCGCAGCGATCTCACCGGGAAACACAAGGTTCGAGCGCAGAACGTCTCGCACTCGAACATCAAGACCAAGCGCTGGCAGCGCCTCAACGTTCAGAGCCGTCGGCTCTGGGTGCCTGAGCTCAGCCGCTTCGTCCGTCTCAACGTGACGACGCGCGACCTTCGCTCGATCGACAAGCTCGGCTTCTGGCCGTTCCTCACGAAGACGCTCGACCGCCGCATGAACGCAGGCGTAGCCACGACGACCAAGGCGCTCTCCGGGCTTTTCAAGAAGCTCGGCATCGAGGTCGTGTTCGAAGAGGCCGAGGGTGGCGAGCACGTCCACGGTCCGGGCTGCGGCCACGAAGCCGCCGCCGCGAACTGACCGAACTGCAAAAGTAAGCGCGCGCTCCCGAAAGGGCAGCGCGCGCTTTCTCATTTTTGCCTTCAGTCAGCGAGCGGGTGCAACCGTCAGCAAGCCGACGCGACGCCACCGGCGTGGAGACAGCCCAGCCTAGGCCGCATCGGCGAGAATCTTCCGCAGCTGACCCATCGCGCGGGTATGAAGCTGGGAAATCCGCGGCTCGCTGACGCCGAGGGCGGCGCCGATCTCCTTGAAGCGAGCGCCATGGAAGTAGTGCATGCGGACGATGGTCGCCTCGCGCGGCGGGAGTCGTTCGACGGCGTCGCGGAGGTGCTTCATGTCCTCCTCGCTGACCATCTGTGCTTCGGCGTCGTCGGCCTCTTCGTCGACGAGGGCGCTGTTGGCGTCGACGTCGTCGAGCCCGATCAGCGCCATCGGTGCGCCTTCACCGGCCTCGACCTTGTCGCTCACCGCCCAGCGCGCGCGTCGCGAGAGCCAGTCCTGCGTGCGCAGCTCGTCGAGGATGGCGCCGCGGATGCGGATGCGCGCGTAGGCCTCGAAGGTCGGCCCTTGGTCGCCGCCGTTCTTCCGCAGGGAATCGATGAGCCCGAAGACGCCGGCGGCGAGGAGGTCGTCACGGAGGACGTTGGCCGGCAGCCGACGAAGGAAGCGGGCGACCACCTGCTTCACCAGCAGCATGTGACGACTGACCTCGTCGGCGCTGGGAGTCGCAAGGAGCGGCGTGCTGGTAAGCATCGGGTGAGCTCGTCTCATGCGAGCTGCGGGCCACGATGCCAACTGCTTGAATTTACATAAAGATCGAATCCGAGGTGGGTATTAATTGACCCAATTCAGGCTCTGATTCTTGATGCGGATCGGGGTAATAGTTACCTCATCGGGTCACGAATGACCCAATTCGGCCATGCGGCTGCATCGCTATTTCGCCGAGCCAGAGGTCGCCGGTTCGGGCGTGGGCAGGGGCGGGAGCGGGGATGACCAAGTGCTGGGAGCGAGGCTCGACGAGGGAGAAGCGGAAGAAGACTCATCGAGCTGAAGCTGCTCGATGGACGTGTCGTCGACGCCCTCGTCGATGTCGGTCGCCTTGCCGACGTACTTCGGCGCTTCGCCCGGCTTCGAGAGATCGACCCAGAACGTCGATTGCTTGCGGACGTCGAAGTGGACGAAGAGCGAGTTCGGGTAGTAGCCGACGCCGGTGAGCTTGAAGGTTCGGCAGTAGTCGCGCAGGACCTCGTTGGGGACGCCGCCGATGCGCATGTCCATCGCCTTGCCGACGTTGTGGTTCGAGTGCGGCGTGTACTGCGTCGGCGTCTTCGGCCGGAATCCGCTGATGATTTCGATGGGGCGCCCTCCGAAGTGATCGGAGACGGCGGCGATGTTGAGCACCAGCTTGGGATCGATCTTGTGCTCGATGTTGAGGGGGCCGAAGCGCATCATTCGCGCGAAGCGTGGGAGGACGCCGGGCATCAGCTTCCCCTTCTTGTCGGTCACCTGGATGATTTGCGTCTCTTTGCTGCCGAAGCGGACGAGCTTCACTTGGCCCTTCTTCTTCGGCTTCTGCTCGAAGGTGTCGGCCTTGGCGGTTTTTCCTGCGCCCTTCGGCGGGATGACCAGCTTCTGCCCAGGCTTGAGCGAGGCGCCGTCCTTCAGCTTGTTCGCCGAGAGGAGCGCCTTGGCACTGACGCCGTATTTCTTGGCGACGTCGTCGACCGACTGACCCTTGGCGACGACGTGCGTCTTGGTGTCGGCGGCCACTTCGTCGGAGAACGACGCGACGGCGAGGGCGGGCGCGAGCGCGAGGCAGAGGGCGAGGAACCCTCGGCATAACTTCGACATGCGAGTCTCTCGGGCGCTCGCCGGACGTCGGGCGAGCGGGAGGGGGAGATGTACGAGAGGGGAGGGAGGGGTGCAACTCGCGGTCGGCCGGCCGAGGCACCGAGGTCGCGAATTTTGGCCGGTCCTCGGGAGCGATGTCATGATCGCGGGTGAACGATCGAGACCGACGGCTTCGTCCCGTCGCCAGCTTGGTCGCGTGTGTCGGGTGACGGAGAGGGAGCGCAGCGGACATGGCCGATGGGAAGAACCTCGTTGGTGTCGACATCGGGTCGAGCGCCATCAAGGTCTGCCAGCTGAAAGAGACGCGGAAGGGGCTGAGCTTGGTGAAGCTCGGCTACGAGCCGTTGCCGCCGCAGACCATCATCGATGGTCACGTGATGAACTCGAGCGCCGTCGTCGAGGCGCTGGCGAAGGCCTTCCGTGACGCGGGAGTGAAGACCAAGGACGTCGCCCTCGGGGTGAGCGGCCAAAGCGTCATCATTCGTAAAATCAGCGTCCCGCTGATGACCCAGGACGAGCTCGACGAGCAAATCCAGTGGGAGGCAGAGCAGCACATCCCCTTCGACATCAAGGACGTGCAGATCGACTACGAGGTCCTTCGTCGTCGTCCCGAGGCGGGGCAGATGGATCTGCTCCTCGTCGCCGCCAAGCGCGACGAGATCGACGACTACGCAGCGCTCGCGCGCGAGGCGAAGCTGAAGCCTCTCTGCGTCGACATCGATGCGTTCTGCCTGCAGAACATCTTCGAGGCCACCTACGGCCTCCCCGGTGAGACCACCGTCGCGCTCCTCAACGTCGGTGCGTCCCTCACCTCGCTCAACATCGTCTCCAAGGGCGTCTCCGCGTTCACGCGCGACATCGCCAACGGAGGCAACGCCTTCACCGAAGAGATCCAGAAGCAACTCGGCGTCTCGCGCGAGCAGGCCGAGGCGTACAAGGTCGGCGGCACCGGCACCGAGCCGGTCCCCGCGCAGGTGCAGCAGGTGCTCGCGCAAGTGGCCGACGGGCTCGCAGGGGAAATCCAGCGCAGCCTCGACTTCTTCCTCGCCACCAGCGGCGAGTCGGAAATCAGTCGCATCTACATCGCAGGTGGCGGTGCGGCGTTGCCGAGCCTCTCGCAGGCCATCGAGCGCCGCGCGCGCGTCCCCGTCGAGCGCTTCAATCCGATGAGCAAGGTCACGGTCGAGGGTGGCATCAACGGTGAGCTCGCGCTCGCGCGTGGTGAGCAGCTGGCGGTGGCGCTCGGCCTCGCGCTGCGGAAAGACCGGGAGAAGCGGTCATGATTCGCATCAACCTCCTCCCTCGCCGCCGAGAGGCGAAGCGCGAGGGAAGCAACCTCTGGGCATATGCCGTCGCCATCCTCTTCGTCGCCGAGGTCGTCGGTCTCGTCGTCGTCCACGCGCAGAAGAAGAGCGTGCTCGACGCCCAGACGACGAAGAACGCCGACGTCGAGAAGGGCATCAACGACAAGAAGGGCAAGGTCGCCAATCACGAGGCGGTCAAGAAGCAGCTCGGCGAGTTCCAGCAGCGCGAGGACGCCATCGCCAAGCTGCAGGCTGGCCGCACCGGTCCGACGGCGATGCTCCTCGAGCTCTCGCGCGTGCTCACGCCGGGGAAGATGCCGACCGTCGATCCCGAGGTCTACGAGAAGCTCCGCAGCGACAACCCGACCGCGCTCCCTTCGGAGCGTTGGGATCCACATCGGCTCTGGCTCATCGGCTTCAAGGAGCTCGATCGCAACGTCTCGATCTCGGGCATCGGCAAGACCAACGACGACGTCTCCGAGTTCCTCCGGCGCCTCTCCGTCTCGCGCTACTTCACGGAAGTGAAGCTGGTGAAGACCGAGGAGAGGACCGAGAAGGACTCGAGCGGCGCCGCCCTCGGTCAGACGACGATCGCCTTCGATATGCGCGCAAAGGTGAGGTACTGAGATGGCCGCTCCCACCGCAACCGCGAAAAAATCGATCGGCTCTGGCGCCAAGCTCGGCGTCGGCCTCCTCTTCTGCGCCCTCGTCGCCGGCGTCTATTACTTCTTCTTCTACTCCGACCTGACGAGCGCCATCGACCAAGCGGTCCAGCGCGAGGGGCAGCTGCAGACCGAGCAGCAGGCCGCGGACAACGCCTACAACGCGTTCACCAAAGACTCGATCGAGCTCGAAAAGAAGAAGACGAAGGCGCGCGCGCTCAACAAGGTGCTGCCGGAGACGAGCGAGATCGGCAGCTTCCTCGCCACCGTCAACCAGCAGTCGGAGGTCGCGGGGCTCAAGGTGAAGGTGGTCTCGCCCGCCGATGAGCAGGCGCAGCCGTTCTTCACGCGCGTCCCGGTGCGTCTCGAGGTGGCTGGACGCTTCCATCAGTTGGCGAAGTTCTTCGCCGGCGTCGGTCGCGTCGACCGCATCATCAACGTCGAGAACATCGAGCTCACCACGCTCTACAAGCCTGGTGAAAAGCTCGCCGAAGGTCAGGACGAGAACGTCCTCTTCGCCAAGTGCTTGACGACCACGTTCCATGCCAACGCACCGAAGCCCGCTGGCTCGGCCTCGGGCGCGCCTGGACAGCCCGGGCAGCCGCCGCCGCCGGAAGGAGGCCCGAAATGAAGCCCGTGAAGCGCGAGCGCGTCGCCGTCGCTGCGGTCGTCGTCGTCCTCTCCGCCTTCATCGGTTGCGCTGCCTCCGACGGTCCGCAGCCGTCGGGCAACGCTGGCGGTGCGGCCAGTGGTGGTGCTCCTGCCGGCCCGACCAAGGCGTCTGCCTCGAGCGCCCACTCGGCGCTCCCCGCGCCGGTCTTCAACGACGGTGACTTCACCGAGAGCGATGGCAGCCGCGATCCGTTCCACAACTACTCGAAGATGTTCGCGCCCGTCGCCGCCAGCGTCGCGGCGCCGCAGTACACGGTCATCCTCGAGAAATACACGGTCGACGAGCTGAAGCTGGTCGCCGTGGTCAACGCCGGCGATGGCGTGCGCGCGATGTTCGTCGATCCTGCCGGCAAGGGTTGGGTCGTCACGCGTGGCATGCACGTCGGCAAGGGCGAGATGGTCCGCATCGGCCCCTCGGCCACCAGCAGCTACCCGCTCTACTGGAAGATCGATCGCATCAAAGACGACAGCGTCATCCTCGTTCGCGAGGACAGTCTGCATCCGGAGATCGCGCCGACGTACCGCGAGATCCTCCTCCACAACGACGCGGAGAAGACCTAGCTCCGAAACGGGCAGCACGCTTTTTGGCCAGTCTCGAATGGGCCATGTAGGTGTAGGTCGGACAGTATTAGAGCCTGAGAATCAGGCGGTTTCGTCGACGTGCCGTCCAAAGCATAACTACGTTATCTGTATTCACTGAGGAGTCGCTCTCATGTCCCTCTCACGACGACCGGAAGCATTGGTCACCGCCCTGGCGGCTCTCCTCGCGGGGACCATCGGGGCCGCGCCCGCGACCGCCGACGCCGCGAAGGTCAATCACGTGAAGAAGGTGCAGGTGCACCTCCTCGACGACACCGCCGCCGACGCGGTCGGTGCTCCGAAGGTGAAGGGCGGCGTGACCGAAGTGGAGGTCGTAGGCACCGCGGTGCCGACGTACACCTCGCGCATCGATCAAGGTCGAGTCATCGTCGACGTGAGCGACGCCGACGTCGACTCGGCCGTCTTGGCGATCACCGACAAGACGGGGGTCGTCGGCGGCGTCCTGACGCAGGTGGCGAAGACCGGGGGAAGCTCGCTCACCCGCGTCTCCATCGCGCTCACCAAGGACGCGACCTATCGAGTGCGCGTCGACGGGACGACGCTTCGCGTGTGGCTGACCCCGGTCGACAGCGCCGATGCCGTCATCGCCGCCAAGGCCAAGGGCGCGCAGATCACCGACGTGACCTTCGGGCACGATTCGAATGTCGATCGCGTGATGGTCAAGCTGACCGCGCCTTGCACCTTCGCCACCGCGCCGGCCAACAGCAGCAAGAGCCGCCTCGAGCTCACCTCCGCGAACCTCCCCGACGATCTCGAGCGCACGCTCGACGTCGCGGCCTTCAAAGGTCTCCTCAAGTCGGTCTCGACGTTCCGCAAGGACGGGCGCGTCGTCATCGAGGTCGAGCGCAACGTCGACACCTCGACCGACGTCAAGATCGAGTCGAAGATCGACGGCTCGCACGTGCTCGTCTGGAGCTTCGCCAAGGTCGGCACCGACATGGCGAAGGTCAACGAAGGGCTCGGGAAGTCGAAGACGATCGCGGTCGAGAAATCGCTCGTCGAAGAGTCGGAGAACGACTCCGCCGCGAGCTCCTTCGTCAGCAACGTCCCGATGGCCGCGGGCAAGTACAGCGGTCGCAAGATCGACCTCGATTTCAAGGACGCCGACGTCCACAACATCCTCCGTCTGCTCGCGGACGTGGGGAAGGTGAACATCGTCACCGCCGACGACGTCACCGGGTCGATCACCATCAAGATGAAGAACGTGCCCTGGGATCAGGCGCTCGACGTCGTGCTCCAGGCGAAGGCCCTCGGCATGGTTCGTCAGGGCAACCTGATTCGCGTGGCCAAGGCAGACGCGCTCGAGAAAGAGCGCGAGATGGCGATCGCGAAGAAGAAGCAGGACCTCGAGCTGGCGCCGATCGAGACGCGCCTCATCCCGGTGAGCTACGCCAAGGCGAGCGACATCGCGGAAAAAGCAGCCGATTTGAAGTCGCCGCGGGGAACGCTCAACGTCGACGAGCGCACCAACGTGCTCATCGTCCGCGACGTCGCCGGCAACCTCGATCAGATCGAAGCGCTGGTGCACTCGCTCGACACGCAGACGCCCGAGGTGCTCATCGAAGCGCGCATCGTCGAAGCGACGAGCCGCTACCTCCGCGACGTCGGTATCCAGTGGGGCGGCGACGCGACGTTCAGCTCGGCGACGGGCAACCCGACGGGGCTCGCGTTCCCGAGCAAGGTCGGGCTCATCGGCGGCGCCAGCGATCAGATCACGCCGACCGGCGGTCTCTCGCCCTTCGCCAACTCGGTGCCCAACCCGAACTTCGCGGTCAACCTGCCGGCGACCGTCGGTACCGGGCAAGGCGGTGCGCTCGGCTTGACCCTCGGGTCGATCGACAGCGTCCTCAACTTGAACGTGCGTCTGTCGGCGGCCGAGACCAACGGCCTCCTCCGCATCATCTCGAGCCCGCGCATCCTCACGCTCGACAACCGCGAGGCCTCGATCAGCCAGGGAACGTTGATTCCCTTCTCGCAGATCAGCGCCCAAGGCGTGCAGACCACCTTCCAGGAAGCGAAGCTCGCGCTGGTCGTGAAGCCGCACGTCACCGCCGACGGCAGCATCGCGATGCACGTCAAGATCAACCGCGACGAGCCCGACTTCAACCAGACGTCGGCCCGTGGTGATCCGACCATCCTCAAGCGTCAGGCGGAAACCGACCTCCTGGTGCAGGACGGCTCGACGGTGGTCATCGGCGGCATCTACACGCGCAACACCGGCAAGAGCATCGACCAGATCCCCTTCTTCGGGTCGATCCCCATCATCGGCGTGCTCTTCCAGCGTCGAAAGGCGAGCGACACCCGCACCGAGCTCGTCATCTTCCTCACGCCGCGCATCGTGAACAGAGCCGAAGCGCTGGGCAAGTAGCCTGCGGCAACCGAGCGAAACGAGTAGCTCCTCGTTTTCGTCCCAACGCGTCGCTCGAACGCACTGCGTCGAAAAAAGACGTCGAAGCCGCATTCGGTCCTCGACGTAACTGGACTGCAACGCGTTTCAGTTGTGCGAAGATGCGCGCGTGAAATCACGCATCCTTCTCGGGGTCGCCCTCACTTCCTTCCTCGCCCTCTCTTCCTGCAAGTCGACGGCTGTCGAAGACGTCGAGCCGTTCAAGGTTCGAGAGAGCGTCGAGCAACTGCACGTGACGCACGCGCCGCCGAGCACCGAGCTCGGGGTGTACGACGCGTCGGGCAAGCTCGTGATGTCGGGGACCACCGACGAGCTCGGCAGCCTCATGTTCCGCAAGGTGCCGGCGGGCTCCGGCTACGTCGTGCGGGCGACGAAGAACGCGACCGGGCAGTCACGTGCGCTGACGGTGATGACGATCGCCGGGAGCACGAAGGATCCGAGCTTCTACTCCGGTCAGGTGCTCTTGCCTGGTTCGGGATATCTGAAGACGCGTGATGGGACGCTCCTCTCGATCTACGTGACGCTGCCGGGGCCGATCGAGAAGGGCCCCTATCCGACGGTCGTCGACTACTCCGG
This sequence comes from Deltaproteobacteria bacterium, assembly GCA_025363655.1. Lineage (GTDB taxonomy): Bacteria > Myxococcota_A > Polyangia > Polyangiales > JADJMO01 > JANYDK01. The sequence goes on from JANYDK010000116.1 coordinate 68,508, forward strand.
CTACGATCCGTCGAAGCCGGGCGGTCCGATCAACGGCGGCGAATACGGCAACCTCTGCAAGCAGATCGCCACACTCTGCGATGCCCCGAACGATCCGGGTGGGCTCATCGCCGGGCTCATCGGCTACGCCACGGTGAGCGTGAACATGCGCGGCACCGGGTGTTCGGGCGGCGCGTACGACTACTTCGAGACGATGCAGCTGCTCGATGGCTACGACGTCATCGAGGCCGTCGCCTCGCAGCCGTGGGTCCTTCACAACAAAGTCGGCATGGTCGGGCTCTCGTACCCGGGCATCACGCAGCTGTTCGTCGCCGCGCAGAATCCGCCGGGGCTTGCTGCGATCGCGCCGCTCTCGGTGATCGGCAACTCGGCGACGACGATGCTTCCTGGCGGCATCCTCAACGACGGCTTCGCCACCACCTGGATCACGCAGGTGCTCGACAAGGCCAAGCCCTATGGCCAAGGCTGGGAGCAGAAGCAGGTCGACGGCGGCGACACGATCTGCAAGGAAAACCAGCTCCTTCATGGGCAGCGGCTCGACATCGTCTCCGATGCGCGCGCGGCCAAGTGGTACGACCCGGCGAAATACGATCCGCTCAACCCGACGACGTTCGTCGACAAGATCACGGTGCCGGTGTTCCTCGCGGGGGCTTTCCAGGACGAGCAGACCGGGCCCTTCTTCACGACGCTGCTCAATCGGTTTCTCAAGTCGCCGCTGGTGCGCTTCACCGTCTACAACGGCGTGCACCCCGATGCGTTCGCGCCGCAGGTGCTCATCGAGTGGCAGCAGTTCCTCGATTTGCACGTGGCGCTCAAGGTGCCGAAGGTGAACCCGACGCTGCGCAACATCGTGCCGCAGCTCTTCGACAAGACCTTCCACGCCAACTTGCTCCTGCCGCCCGATCGCTTCGCGTCGTTCGCGACCTACGAAGAGGCGCGCGCCGCCTACGACGCCGAGAAGCCGCTACGGGTGATCTTCGAGAACGGTGGAGGGACCGATCCGGGCGCGCCCGAGGGCACATTCGAGATGAAGTTCGACAAGTTTCCGGCGACGGAGATGAAGCCGAAACGCTGGTTTTTCCAGCCTGACGGCACGCTCGGGTCCGCGGCGCCGACCGACGCGACCGCCGCCACTTCGTTCCAACTCGATCCGGACGCCGGTGAGCGCGGCATCCTCGCGCCGGGTGGCAACGTCTGGGACAAGCTGCCGAAGTACGACTGGAAGCAGCTCCTCGACGGGCACGCGGTCGCCTTCGTCAGCGCGCCGCTCGACGCCGATCTGGTGATGATGGGCACCGGCAGCGTCGACGTCGCGCTCAAGTCGAACGTCGACGACGCCGACCTCGAGGTGAACCTCAGCGAGGTGCGGCCCGACGGGCAGGAGATGTACGTGCAGAGCGGTTGGCTGCGCGCGAGCTTCCGCAAGCTCGGCGACGACTCGACGGAGAATTGGCCGTCGCCGACGTACCTGCAGAAAGACGTCGCCCAGCTGGTGCCAGGCGAATGGACGACGGCGCGCATTCCCATCGCCGGCTTCGCGCACGTCTTCCGCAAGGGCTCGCGCATCCGTATCTCGGTCGACACGCCAGGTGACAGCCGCGCCGAGTGGCGCTTCGCGCTGAAGACGTTCCCCGGGGCGGCGGTGCACACCATCGGCACCAACGCGACGCAGCTCTCGAGCGTGGTCTTGCCGGTGCTCGATGGCGTGGTCTCGTCGACGCCGCTGCCGGCGTGTCCGTCGCTGCGTGGTCAACCCTGCCGGCCGTACATCGCGTTGACGAACGGGGCCGCGAAATAGCTTCGAGCAACGCGTTTCGACTGCGATCGGCTCGCTGACGAGCTCGACCACACGTGCCGGCTCGAGGAGACGGAAGAGCGCCTCGAAAGCCTCGCCGGCGTCGCCGAAGCGAAGGGTCGGATCGCGTTCGAGACAGCGGACGAACCAAGCGTCGAAGCGGCTCGGAAGGAGCATCGACGCGCCGCCCTCGGCAGCTCGGTCGGAGGCGAGCGAGATCGGCTCGAGGAGGATCTCGCGAATGAGGTCGAAGAACGATCGCCGCGCGCCCTGGCTGGCGCGCCAGAAATGGCTGCCGGTGAGCATGCGATAGACGAGGAGGCCGATGGCCCAGACGTCGATGCCGGGCGTGATCGCCGCCGTCGCGTCGGCTTGCTCGGGTGCCATGTAGAGCGGCGTGCCGATGGCGGTGGTCGGGCTCGCTTCCGGAAACCGATCTCCGCGGAGGGCCGCGATGCCGAAGTCGAGGAGCTTGACGTCGAAGCGCTCGTCGCTGCTCCGCCGAGGACGCGCGAGGAAGACGTTCTCGGGCTTGAGATCGCAGTGGACGACTCCCGCGGCGTGTGCGGCCGAGAGGGCGTGCGCGAGCGGACGGAGGATGGTGACGCATTCCTCGAAGGAGAGACGGTGGCGGCGATCGAGCAGCGCGCCGAGATCTTCGCCGTCGAGGTGCTCCATCGCCAACCACGGCAGCTCGAGGGCTTCGTCGACGCCGGCAGCGATCACCTCGACGACGTGACCGCTGTCGATGAGTGCGCCGATCTTCGCCTCTCGGACGAAGCGCTCACGAAGGCCGGCGTTCCTCGCCAGGTCGCGGCGCATCAGCTTGAGGGCGCGTCGGCGTCCGACACTGACCTGCTCGGCGAGCCATACCGATCCCATGCCGCCCTGACCGAGCGGGGCGAGGATGCGGAAGTCGCCGCCGACGAGGCGTCCGACGAGGCAGCCTTCGTGATCGAAGACGTGGTCGAAGGCGGAGCCCACGCGCATCGTGGTCGCTCGAGCGCTCGTCACGTGGGATCGCATCGCGCCGTTCACATCGGGTCGACTTCGCATCATCCATGCCAGTGATTTCCGTGCGCTGGCGGCCCCATTCGCGTCGCCGGCCAGACCGTTCGTCGTTCGCGCACGCCTTCGCGCACGCCTGCGCACGCTTGCGCACGCTCGACGTCGGTCTCGACGGCCGAACGGCGTGAGAGCTACGCTCCGGCCCAGTGACGAACGAGTCGAACGAGTCGAACGCCGACGACTCCGAGCTCGGTCTTCCGTGGGACCGTGCGGCGCGGCGCGGCGATTCGCGGCGTGACCTGGCGCTCGTGCTCGCCTGGTCGCTCGACGAGCCCGATCGAATCGGTGAGGTCGCCGTCTGTCGCGGGGCTCTCTGCCTCGGGCGAGGTGGCCCCTCCGGCGACGATCCTTCGCCGCGCGCCGTGTTCGTGCGGGCCAGACCTGGCGAGTCGGCGCCTCGGCCGCCCTTCACCAACTCGCGGCTCTCGCGCGTGCACCTCGCCGTCGAGCCCGTGCGTGAGGGCCTACGCGTGCGCCAGCTGGGGCGCGCTCAGCTTCGCATCAACGGGCGCGCGCTGGCCGAGGGCGTGGCCCAAGAAGGTGACGTCGTCGAGGTGCACAACGCAGCCACCTTCTTCGTGGCCATGCGCACGCCCGAGATGTCGGGAGCCACCTCGATGACGCCGGCCTTTCCCTTCGCCAGCCCGGACGCGTTCGGGCTCGTCGGCGAGAGTGAGGCCGCGTGGAAGATGCGCGCCGCCTATGCGTTCGCCGCCTCGACCGAGCGTCACGTGCTTCTCTTGGGCGACAGCGGCGCGGGAAAAGAGCTGGCCGCACGCAGCATCCACGGCCTCTCGGCGCGCCGCCCGGGCCCGCTCATCGCTCGCAACGCGGCGACGTTGCCCGAATCGCTGATCGACGCCGAGCTCTTCGGCAACACCAAGAATTACCCCAACGTCGGCATGCCGGAGCGGCCCGGCCTGATCGGTGAAGCGCACGGGGGCACGCTTTTTCTCGATGAAATCGCCGAGCTCCCGGAGCGCTGCCAGGTGCATCTCCTCCGCGCTCTCGACGACGACGGCGAACATCAGCGCCTCGGCGAGTCGCGGCCGCGCAAGTCGTCGTTCAAGCTCGTCGCGGCGACCAACCGCCCCGTCGATGCGCTCAAACACGACTTGCTCGCGCGCTTCGTGCATCGCGTGAACCTCGTCGGGCTGATGGAGCGTCGCGAGGACATTCCGCTCATCGCGGGCCATCTCCTCCAGACCATGGCGCGCGGCAGCCGCTTCGTGGCCGAGCGTTTCTTCGAACGTCGTGCCGGTGCTCTCGCCGAGCCGCGGCTCGAACCGACCTTGATTTCTCGGCTGTTGCGCCATCCCTTCACGCACCACGTCCGCGAGCTCGAGCGTCTCCTATGGCTGGCCATCGAGACGGCCGAGCACGACTACATCGGCATGACTCCTGCTGTCGAAGCCGAGCTTCGCGACTCGGCCGAGTCGGCATCGGAGACCGCCGAGGTCACCCGCGAGGACTTGGTCCGCGCGCTTGCCGATCATGGCCGCAGTCCGACGAAGATGGCGAAGTTGCTCGGCCTGAAGAATCGCTACGTACTGATTCGACTGCTGAAGAAGCACGGGCTGTCGGCGGGGCCGGAGGAGACGGGGGGCGCATCGTGAGTCTCGACGAACGGCTGTTACGCGAAACGCTGGAGCTCGCGCTCGCGGGCGAGGGATTTCCCGCGCGTTTCTACGAGGTCCTCTTCAGTGCGCACCCCGAGGTGCGGCCGATGTTCCACCGCAACAGCGCCGGGGCGCAGCAGAAGATGTTCGCGCAAAAGCTGTGCGCGATCGTCGACTCGGCGCACGAGCCCGAGCGCATGGCGGCGGAGATTCGCGCCACGGCGGCGTCGCATCGCGTGTACGGGGTGCGCGACGAGATGTACGACTGGGTCGGCGAGGCGCTGATCGTCACGCTCCGAGAAGCCTGCGGCTCGCAGTGGACACCCGAGGCCGAAAAGGCCTGGCGCGACGCGTACGGCCTCATCGTCGCGGCGATGACGACGCCCTGAGGCCGACGCTGGCCCTCGCGTGCGCGCACGGTCGACGAGCGTGCGCGAACGGCGTTCGGAGGCGCGGGGCCGAAAAATCCGCGGACTTCTCCACGCTTCGAGCATGGCACGTGACGTGAACTAGGGCTCGGCACACCCGAACTCGGAGACACCCACCCATGCTCGACGTCGACCTCCTCCGCAGCAGTTTCGAGCTCGTCACCACGCGCTCGCCGCACGTCATCGCCCGCTTCTACGAAATCTTCTTCGAGCGATACCCCGAGGTTCGTCCGATGTTTCCTGCCAGTCCCGATGGACGCGCGCGACAGGAGAAGATGCTCACCGGCGCGCTCGTTGCCGTCCTCGATCACGTCGACGACGCGCCGTGGCTGCGCGAGACCCTCGTCGCCATGGGCGCAAAGCACTTCGGCTATGGCGTTCGCGACGAGATGTACGGCTGGGTCGGCGAGTGCCTGCTGGCTGCGCTGGCCGAGGCGGCGGGCGACCAATGGAGCGAGCCCATCGCGCGCGCCTGGTCGGCGGCGTTCGGAGCGATTGCGGGGCTCATGATCGAGGGCGCGAAGATGGCGCGGACCGACTACGAGGCGCCGACCTCGCGCATGACGCGATCGCAGCCGGCGAGCGCGAACTAGCAGCGGCCGTTTCAATTGCACGCGCCGACGCCGCCATAGGCATGGCAGGCGCCCGGACACTCGGTGCGGTGGATCTCGAAGCCGTTGTTGCATTCGATCAGCGTCGAGCCCTTGCAGACGACGTCGGTGACGCCCAGGCGGCATGCGGGTTCGCGTGTCACGGAGAGGCTGCAGAACGCCGTCGACTGGCCGCTCGTGACGGTGGTTTGGCAGAGCCCGGGGCCGCAGTCGATGCCGGTGGAGATGCGATAGCCGCACTTGCAACCGACCATCGTGCCGGCGACGCCTTCGCAGGTGGTCGACGTGGTCGCCGTGCAACTCGGGTCGTGCGCGCCGCCGACGACGCACATCGCGCCGCACTCGGGGGTGTCGAGGCAAGTCTGACCGGAGGCGCAAGGCACGTCACCGAAGGGATAGCCGCTGCCGTCGCAGTAGACGACCGCGCCATGAACGCAGGCGATGCGCGCGTGTGCACACTCGGGGACGGGAACAGGGCTGGTCCGGCAGCCTCCGCGACCGGTGCTCGGCTCGGTGACGCAAGCGACCGCGCAATTGTCTTGGTGGCGCCACGTCGTGTTGTCGACGTTGCGGTTGGGGGCCGGCATCTCCGCGCAGATTTGCAGCTCGTCGCCGTTGCAGCGCTGCGCGCCGATGTCGCAGACGTGGATGTTGCAGCCGGGCGACGCGAGCGCGAAGAGCGAAGCGACGACGACGCTCGGAAGCAGCGCCGATGCGACTCGCCATCGACGAGGAATGCGAGCAGTCGCGGGTGGGGACATCTTGCCGGTGCAAGCAGCGGCGCTCGTCGAGAATTCCCATCGCGGCAGGATGGGAGATGGCTGGGCGCTACTGCGCTCCGACGCGGCCGCGAGGCCTTTTTTTCGCCGATTGCGTTCGCCGGGGGGTGAGTCGCGCCATCAGCGTGCGACAGGCCTCTTCCGTCGTCTCGTTCACGTCGATCGAGCCGGGATCGAACAGTTGCTGCGTGGCGATGCCGAGGACGATTCCCACCAAGAATGCGGCCATCGCGCTCGGGTCGATGTCGACGAAGATGCCCTCGGCGCGGCCCGCTTCGATCAGTCGACCGGCGCGGCTGCGGTACTTGGCGTAGAGCGAGGCGTTGAGCGCGCGCGTCTTCGGATCGGCGCCGAGGCGGCCCCAGAACGAGAGGAGCACGCGCCCGGCCTCGACCGACTCGGTGAAGCCGCGGACGTTGGCGCGGACGACGGCGCACACTTTCTCCTCGAAGGTGGCGCCGGCCATCACCTCGACACGCACCGACTCGTCGATTTCGGCGATGACGCTGCGGAAGACCTCGGCGACGATCTCGTCCTTGCCGGCGAAGTGATAGGTGATGACCCCGCGTGAGTAGCCGAGCTCGCTCTCGAGCGCGGCGATGGTGAGGGCGTCGAGCCCGTCGCTGGCGACGAGACGACGCGCGGCCGCGATGATTTGGCCGCGCCGCAAATCGCGCAGGGTTTCAGGAGGCAAGGGCCTCCGCCGCGAGCGTGTCGTTGTCGTCCTTCTTCACTTGCCCATCGCGGCGCTGGAGCGAGCGGGGCCACGCCGACGGCATGTCGCAAGGATAGATGGCGATCGAGCCGCCGTCGTTGCGGAAGAGATCGGTCATCTTCTTCGCGCGGGTGATGCCCTTGGCGACGGCGAGGCCGGAGATGTGCGCGCCCATCACGCCGTGGCTGAGCGTGCTCGCGCCGCAGAGCCAAAGCCCCTTGATTTCCCCTTTGATCGGGAAGCCGAAGGGCCCCACTTGGAGCGCCGATTTCTCGGTGCCGTAGAGGTTGCCTTCCGTCGATGCGCAGTAGTGGAGGTTGCTCAGCGGGGTGCCGAGATCGGAGAAGACGACGTGCTTCTCGATGTCGGGGACGACCTGGCCGAGGGCCTTGATCATCTTGTCCTTGAGGTGCCGCTTCATCGCCTCGTAGCTCTCGGGGCGCTGACCGTAGTTGGTGTCGGACCACTTGCGGAAGGCGTCGTAGGAGATGAACGTGAACGACTCCATCGTGTGCACGCTGCCGTAGCCCTTGGTCGGGTCCTTCAGCGTGGTCACGGTGGCGAAGAGCGACTCGATGGGCGAGTCGGGGGTCCATGCGGTCATGCCCTTGCGGTAGGCGCCTTCGACGTCGCCGTTGCCGTAGTGCCAGTAGTTGCCCGAATCGAGGCCGGCGGCGCGGAGATCCATGTCGACGGCGAGGAAGAGGCTGAGCGCCGAGGTCGACCACTTGGCGCGGGCGAGGCGAATCTTGGTCGCTGCGCCGAGGTGCTCCATGCCGACGAGGCGGCGGTAGGTGATCTCGGGGTCGGCGTTGCTGATGACGTGCTTGGCGCGGATCTCGGTGCCGTCGGCGAGACGCACGCCGATGGCGCGGCCGTCTTCGATGAGGATGCGCGAAACGCTGGTGCGCACCTTGATGTCGCCACCGGCCTTGCGGAGCGCGCGGATGAAGGCGCGCGGGATCGCTCCGCCGCCGCCCTTCGGATAGTAGCCACCCTCGTAGTAGTGCGCGGTGACGGCGCCGTGGATGGCAGCGGGAGCCATCGACGGTGGGAGACCGTGATCGCCGGCTTGGGAAGCGAGCACCGCGCGCAGCTTCGGATCGGAGATGTGGTGCTCGAGCAGCGAGGCGACGGAGCGCATGCCCCAACGCGCGACCGTTGGCGCCTTGAAGGGGATCTTCACGACGTCGCCGATGGAGTCGATCGACATCAAATCGTTGAGCTCGCGGGCGAGGCGATCGATCACCTTCAAGTAGCCGCCGATGCCGGCGCGCTCGTGCGGGAAGGCCGAGACGAGGCGATCTTCCAAGGCTTGGCGACCACGCGGGAAGTCGAACTTGGTGTCGCCGACGGTGACGTGATCGAAGCCGCCCGGGTTGAGCTCGCCGAAGACGAGGTCGCCGGCGACGCCGAGGCCTTCGTACATCTCGCGCATGCGACCGCCGGGGGCGAGCTCGCCGACGTAGTGGACGCCGGGGCTGAAGCGATAGCCGCCGAGGCTGAACGTGTGACACCAGCCGCCGGGGAGGTAGTGCTGTTCGAGGACGAGGACCTTCTGCCCTGCGCGCGCGAGCGCCACCGCTGCCGCGAGACCACCGGCGCCCGAACCAATCACCACGACGTCGACGTCCGTCATCACGACCTCCGCGCCAAAGGGGAAAAGCCCTGGCGACGAAGTGATTATAACACGCGTAATAAAAACGCAACGAGCGTTGTTTTTCGGGGAAATGGCGCCTCCCGGGGCGGCGCGCTATCCCTCTAGGGCATGCGCGCGCTCGTCACTGGCGGCAGTGGGTTCATCGGCTCCCATCTCGGCGTGCGGCTCGCGGCCGAGGGCTACGCGGTGCGCGTCCTCGACAACTTGTCGTCGGGCAAGCGGGCGAACCTCGCGCACATCCGCGACGTCGACTTCCGCGAGGCCGACGTGCGCGACGCCGCTGCGGTCGATGCTGCCGTCGAAGGATGCGACCTCGTCTTCCACGAAGCGGCGGTGGTCTCGGTTCCTTACTCGGTCGAGCATCCGCAGGAGACGCACGACGTCAACATCCAGGGCACGCTCAACGTGCTCATGGCCGCGCGCAAACATCGGGTCCGGCGCGTGGTCTTCGCGTCGTCGGCGGCGGTCTACGGCGAGGAGCCGACGCTCCCCAAGCACGAGGCGATGGCCCCGGAGCCGATCACTCCTTACGGCGTCGAGAAGCTCGCCGGCGAGGCGTATTTGCGCACGTGGAGCAAGGTGTACGGCGTCGAGACGGTGGCCCTCCGCTACTTCAACGTCTTCGGCGTTCGGCAAGATCCGACGTCGGCATACTCTGGCGTCATCAGCGTCTTCGCCGATCGCGCGCTCTCGGGAAAGCCGATCACGGTGTACGGCGACGGTGAGCAGTCGCGCGATTTCATCGACGTGCGCAACGTCGTCGAGGCCAACTGGCTGGCGGCGACGACGAAGAACGTCTCCGGGCGCATCTACAACGTGGCGATGGGAAGGCGGACGACGCTCAACGATCTCTTGCGTATGCTCGGGCGCATCGTCGGTCGCGAGCTCGTGCCGACGTACGCCGCGGCGCGGGTCGGTGACATCCGCGATTCGCTCGCCGACGTCTCGGCCGCGCGGAAAGAGCTCGGCTTCGCGCCCACCGTCGATGTCGAAGTCGGCCTCGCCGATCTCGTCTCGTCGTTGCGCGGCTAGGCCGCCTCACGCGCTCTCTTCGAGGGTCAGCTTTTGCAGCTCGTGCGTGCGCGGCCGCCGGCGACGGTGACGCCGAGCGCGGCGACGATGGTGGCGGCGTCTTCCGGATGAATCGTCAAGACGCGAAGGAGACGCGCGTCGAACGAAGCACCGGCGAGGAGCGCGTCGCGGAGATCGATTGCGCCAGGGCCACCTTCGCCTCGCGCGCCCGACAGGTCACAGCGCGCGAGATCGCTCTCGGGGAAGGCGACGCCCTCGAGCTTGGTGCCGCCGAAGGCCGCGCCGTCGAGGCGACAGTTGGTGAAGACGACGCGACGCAGCGACGCCGTGTCGAACGTCGCCATGTCGAGGGTGCAGCCGGTGAAGGTGACGTCTTCGAGAGAGGCCTCTTCGGTGAAATCGACGCCCACCAGGCGACAATCGACGAAGGCGACGCGCTGTAGCCGTGACCCCTTCCAGCCGATGTTGGCGAGATCGCAGCGCTGGAACGAGCAATCGATGAGCGTCGAGATCGGCGCCTCGAGATCGCGTCGCTCGACCCCGACGATGCGACGACCTTCGAGTGAGAGGGTCTCGTCGTCTTCGTCGACCTCCAAGACGTCGAGCGGCGCCTGGCGATCGTCGAGCTTGGGCGCGTTCACGTGGAGGCACGATGAATCGTCACAGCCCTTGTTTTTGGTGCCTTTCGTCGATTTGGCCATCTCGTCAACCCGTCGGGGGCTTCCTCCGCGACTTCTTCGGAAGGGGCGGCGGCGGCAGTGGGAGATCGGGGCGACGGGTGCGCGTGCGTTCGATCGCCTCGGCGCGTCGCCACTTCGCGATCTCGGCGTGGTGTCCGCTCGAGAGCACGTCGGGCACCTTGGCGCCGCGATACTCGAGCGGACGCGTGTAGTGCGGGTACTCGAGGAGGCCGTCGGTGGCAGTGCTGTGCGACTCCTCTTCGGTGGACGCCTCGTTGCCGAGGACGCCGGGGAGCAGACGCACCGTCGCCTCGACGATGGCCATCGTCGGAATTTCGCCGCCGGTGAGCACGAAGTCGCCGAGCGAGAGCTCTTCGTCGACATAGGCACGCACGCGCTCGTCGAAGCCCTCGTAGCGGCCACAAATGAGCATCAAGGCGGGCTCGGCGGCGAGGCGCGCGGCCGTCTTCTGATCGAAGCGTTGGCCTTGCGGCGTCAGCAAGATGCGTCGCGCCCGCGGCTCACCGGACTCTGCAGCGCGCGCGTCGAGGGCATCGAACGAAGCGACGAGACAATCGACGCGCATCACCATCCCCGAGCCGCCGCCGTACGGCGTGTCGTCGACCGCCTTGTGCTTGCCGAGGCCGAAGTCGCGAGGCGATTGGAAATGGAACGAGGCAATGCCCCGTTCGACGGCGCGCCCGACGAAGCTGATCGCGACGAAGCGATCGAAGAGCTCGGGGAACAGCGTGACGACGTCGTAGCGCACGCGGCTCGATAGCCTGAAAATGGCTGGAATTGAAGTTGTGCGAGCTATGCGCCCGAGAGTCGCTCTTCTTCGTTCTCATTGCCCGCGGCGCGCACCAGGGCGTAGCCCATCGTCTTGGTGTTGTGGGCGGCGGCGGCCCGACCGTCGGCATCGACGACGATGGTGCCGCCTTCACCGCCGACGCGACGTTGCAGCTCGCCGAGGAGCGCGAGCGCAGCGGGGCCGAGGCCGCCGGTGCGTCGCAAGCGCGCGAGACCTTCGGCGAGACGGACGGCGAAGGTGGTGCGGATGAACGACTCGCCCTTGCCGGTGGCGGAGACAGCGCCGAGCAAGTCGTCGGCGTAGGTGCCGGCGCCGAGGATCGGTGAGTCGCCGATGCGTCCGGCGTGCTTGCCCATCGCGCCGCCGGTGCTGGTCGCGGCGGCGACATGTCCAAGCGAATCGCGGGCGACCGCGCCGACGGTGCCGCCTGCCCAGTTGCCTTCGGCGCGATGTTCGCGCACCGCCTGCCAACGTTCGAGTGCCGCCTCGGTGCGCATCGCCTCCAGCGTGCTTCGAATGAAGCCTTTTTCCTCGGCAAATCGTGCGGCGCCCGCGCCCGCGTAGAGGACGTGTCTTCCGTCTTCGAGCACCGCGCGGGCGATGGCGATGGGGTTCTTGAAGGGCGGGAGGACGGCGACGCCCCCGCCGCGGAGCGACGTGCCCTCCATGATCGAAGCGTCGAGCTCGATGTCGCCGTCTTCGGTCAGGCACGCGCCGGTGCCGGAGTTGAAGATCGGATCGTCCTCGAGCGCGCGCACCGAGGCTTCGACTGCGTCGAGCGCCGAGCCACCTTCGCGTAGCACCTTGGCGCCGAGCTCGGCAGCGGCGAGGCAACCGGCGGCGTGGACCGGCACACGCGAGACGTCGATGTCCCCCGCGCCGCCGTGCACGAGAATCACCCACTGCGACGGCCCACGCTCGATCGACTTCGGTCCCGTTTCCATGGAGGTCGCATCCTAGCCGGTTCACATCCAGGCTTCTTCTCGCGCGAGCGAGGCGGCCGTGCGGTGCTCGAGGAGCGCGACGACGAGTAAGACGAGCGCAGGTAGAGCAGTGGCGAGCGCAGGGATGGCGTGCGCGCCGGCGCTCTGGAAGGCCGCGATTTGTGCGCCGCCGTAGATCGCAGCGGTGAGGAGCGTGCGCATCGGGCGTCGCCGCAAGGGCGAGGCGATCCAGAGGGACAGCGCGAGTCCGGCGAGGGCGACGGTCAGCGCAGCGGCAGCGCGCGCGCGTTCGGGTGTGCCCATCGGTCCAGGAGCGCTGGGCGAGATCGCGAGCAAACCGAGGACGCCGTCGTCGCCGAAGATGATGCCGTCGCGATCGGAGACGAAGGCGACGGCCCCCGAGGGCGCCTTCACCACCCGCATGTCGCTCGCGATCGCCGGCGGCGGGAAGAGCGGGCTGACGTCGATCTTCGGCGAAAATAGGCCAATCGCAGCGGCGAGGGAGAGAAAGCCGGCGGCCGCGATCGGCGAGAGACGGGCACGAAGGGGAGAGACCCCGAGCGCCGAGAGCGCACGAAGCTCACCCGCGGTGCGCGCCGGGGCCAAGGTGATGGCGACGGCGATCGCGGCCGCGATGGGCACGAGCGGAAGGACGCCGATCGAACGACCTCCGGTGCCTGGGGTCGCGACGCCGCGCTCGTCGGTGACGAAGGCGATGAGCCACACCACCGACGTCGCCAAGATCGAGAGCCCGAGCGTGCGCAACGCGAGTCGGACGTCGTAGGCAGAGAAGCGCACGGCGAACACTATACCCCGGGTTTCTTGGCCCCGAATGCATGAGGTGGCTATGGCCGAGAGAATGCTCGCCAAGCTCCGACTCGTTTCGCGCGTCTCGTACTACTCGCGGGTCGGGCTGACCGTCGCCCTCTTCGGTTGCTCGAGCATCCTCGGCAACAAAGACCCGCACGATCCGGGCGCGGGGATCGGCGTCTATGCGCTCAGTGCCACCGCCGACACGACGTCGAGTTGCGCCGAGGTCATCGCCTCTGCGCCCAAGCCGTGGACGTTTTCGGTGACGATGCGTCGCGACAAGACGACCGGCTATTGGATGAGCGGCGCCGATCCGCTCGTCGGCACCATCGATGATCTCGGCAACATCACCTTCAGCAACTCGACGCCGACGTTGGTTCACGACGTCGAAAAAGCGAAGGGCGTCGGCGCCTGCACGATCGTGCGAACCGACGATTTTGCCGGCAAATTCGCCGGCGCCCCCGACTCGGTGACCGGCAAGCAGACGTTCACCGGCACGCTCACCTATTCGTATTCGGTGCAGGCAGGGAGCGATTGTCGCGACGTCGTCGGCCAGGCCAACGCCGACAACCCGACGCCGATCTTCGCCGTCATGCCCTGCCAAGCTCGCTTCGCCGTCACCGCCACGCGCACCGGCGACGCCGCCAAGTAGCTCGCTTCACGCGCTCACTGCAAACCGCTGCTCAGTATCTGCAGCCGTCGAAGACTTTCGGAAGGACGAACGTCGCGCTGTCGCGGTGTCCGTCGCTCCAGATCGATTCGACGATGACGATGTGCGCGCCGTCCACCGTCTTCGCCACCGAGACGCTGCCGCCGTCGGCGATGCGTTGGTCGGCGAACTGCGCCGCTGGGTTCACGCGCACCGCGAAGACCGCCGCCGAGCCGGGCGCACCGAGCGCGGGATCGGGGGCGACTGGGTAATTGCCCTCCCGAAGCGAGGGCATGTCGATCGCGGCGAAGACGCCTGGTCGCGCGGGCGAGTCGTCGACGACGCCGACCTTCGCGGTCGGCGGCAGCAGGCTTCCATCCCAAGCCATGAGAAGACAGCGCGTCTTGTTGCCGTCCGGGAGCTTGCGCGCGACCACGTGATCGGGACGCACGCAAAGGCCTCCGACGCAGTTGGTGGGCTCGTCGGGATCGACATGCGCGGCCTTCGGTTCGGGTGCGCCAGCGCAAGCCGAGAGCACGCTCGCGAGCGCGGCGATCGCCGTGAATTCAGTGAAGGCCGTGAATGTAGTTCGCATCTTGGGCAATCGCCTTCGTGCTTACTGAGTTGCGTCGGCGTCGCTGCGATTCATTCGTCTGCCTCGCTCGGTCGTCCGAGGGTTCGATTGCCCTCCCGCGCCGTCGCTCCTACTCCGCTCGACATGCCCTGGACGGAGCCCTCTCTCGCTGCAGTCGACCCGGAAATCGCTCACCTCATCCGCGACGCCAACGCGCTCGAAGCGCGGACGATTCGCCTGATTCCCAGCGAGAACTACGCTTCTCGCGCGGTGCAGGAGGCGACCGGCAGCGTGCTCGGCAACAAGTACTCGGAGGGCTATCCGCACAAGCGCTACTACGAAGGTCAGCAAATCGTCGACCCGGTCGAAGAGCTCGCGCGCAACCGGATGATGAAGCTCTTCGGTGCCGAGCACTGCAACGTGCAGCCCTACAGCGGGAGCCCGGCGAACCTCGCCGTCTACTTCGCCTTCCTCAAGCCCGGCGACACGGTGATGGGCCTCGCGCTGCCGGCGGGTGGTCACCTGACGCACGGCTGGGGCGTGTCGATCACCGGCAGCTATTTCAAGAGCGCCGCGTACGGCGTGCGTCGTGAGGATCAACGCATCGATCTCGACGAGGTTCGCAAGCTCGCCAAAGAGCACCAGCCGAAGCTGATCTTCTGCGGCGGCACCGCTTACGCGCGCACCTGGGATTTTCCCGCGTTCCGCTCGATCGCCGACGAGGTGGGCGCCATCCTCGTCGCCGACATCGCGCACATCGCCGGGCTCGTCGCGGGCGGCGCGCACCCGAGCCCGATCGGCATCGCCGACGTGGTGACGACGACGACGCACAAGACGCTGCGTGGTCCGCGCGGCGGCATGATCATGGCGAAGAAGGTCCACGCCGCGGCCATCGACAAGGCCGTATTTCCCGGCCTGCAGGGCGGTCCGCACAACCACACGACCGCGGCCATCGCCGTCGCCGCGCATGAAGCGCTGCAACCGTCGTTCAAGACCTACGCGCACGCCATCGTCGAGAACGCGAAGGCGCTCGCCGCTGCGCTCTCGGAGCGCGGCTTCTCGCTCGTCACCGGCGGCACCGACAACCACCTCATCCTCGCCGACCTCACGCCGCTGAACGTGTCGGGGAAGATCGCCGCGCGCGCGCTCGATCGCGCGGGGCTCGTCCTCAACTACAACTCGGTGCCCTTCGATCCGCGCAAGCCGTTCGATCCCTCGGGCATCCGTCTCGGCACGCCGGGGGCCACGTCGCGTGGCATGGGCACCACCGAAATGGTGCAAATCGCCGAGTGGATGAAGCGCGTCGTCACCAAGCACGACGACGAGGCGAACCTCGAAGCGGTTCGTCGCGAAGTCGAGGCCGTGTGCGCGAAGTATCCCGCGCCGGGCGTGCTCGTCGAGTAGCTTCGGCAACCGAGCGGAGCGAGATTGACCGAAGCGGCCAAAGTTGCGAAGCAACCTTTGGCGAAATGAAAGGCGCTGGGAAGGCTTTGGCAGGGCGAGAAAGCCGTGCCATCCTCGGCCGATGCCCAGCTTCGCCGAGATCCGCGCCTATGCGAAGGCCAACTACACGACCCTCGAAGACGGTGAAGAAGCGCTCACCCTCGAGTTCAAATTCGCCGGTGACCGCAGCCAGCGCGTGCGCCTCGTCCACCACGAGGCCTTCGACAAAGACTGGATCGAGTTCCGCTCGGTCGTCTGCGAGAAGAGCGAGCTCGCCGCCGAAGAAGCACTGCGCGCCAATGATGGAATGACGATCGGAGCGCTCGCGCTCGACGGCGAAGGACGGTACGTCCTCTCGTACCGCGCCGCGCTCGACACGATGGACGAGGACGAGTTCGAGCTCCCGCTCCTCGCCGTCGCCCACACCGCCGACAAGCTCGAAGCGAAATACGCGAAAAAAGACGTTCGCTAGCGGCATGGGCACCGAGCCGCAGCGGCCGCCGCTCGGTCTCGTCGCGCTGGTGGCGCTCGGCATCAACGGCATCGTCGGCGTCGGAATCTTCCTCGCGCCCACCACGGTTGCGGCGGCCGTTCCGGGGACGGCGGGTGCGCTCGTCTATCTCGCGATCGCGCTCGGTTGTCTGCCGATCGCCTTCGTCTATGCGCGACTGGCGCGCGCGCTGCCACACGATGGAGGCCCGACGCTCTATGCAGAGCGAGCCTTCGGCCCACGCGTCGCGCGCGGCGTCGGAGTGCTCATCTGGGTGAGCGCGCTCTTCTCGACGTCGGCGGTCACGCGCGCGCTCGCGGAGATCGTCGCGCGCGCGACTTCGAATCGCATTCCCATCGGCGTCGTCGCCGTCGCGCTCGTCGTCGCCTTCGTCCTCGTCAACCTGCGTGGCTTGCAGCTGTCGGCGTGGGCGTGGACGTTGCTGACGGCGCTGAAGCTCCTCCCGCTCGTCGCCGTCGGCGCGCTCGGGGCCGTCGCGGCGAACGTAATCACGCATGAAAATAGGTATGATCACGCGTCGCCGGCGTCGCTCGGGGGCGCGCTCCTGGCGGTGCTCTTCGCGCTTCAAGGTTTCGAGATCGTTCCGCTGCCGGCGGGTCAAGCGCGGGATCCCGAGCGCACGGTGCCACGCGCGACCGTCGCCTCGCTGCTCGGGGCCGGGGTCCTCTACGCGGTGATCCACCTCGGATGTGCGCGGGCGCTCCCTGCGCTGTCGACCACCGCCGAACCGATCGTCGCTGCCGCGCGTGCGCTCGGAGGAGGCACGTTGGCGAAGCTCGTCGGCGCGGGCGTCGTCGCTTCGACGCTCGGCATCGTCGTCGGCATGCACGCGATGACGCCGCGGTACCTGACGGCGGTGGTGCGACCGGGAGAAGCCCGTCCGGTGCATGTGCCGTCGATCGTCGCCAGCGCGGCGTTGGTCGCGCCCTTGGCCGCGCTCGGGTCGCTCTCGGTGCTCGTCGATCTCTCGAGCGTCGCCGTCCTCACGCAATACGCCGGAGCTGCGCTTTCACTCGGGGTCCTCGCCCGTCGTCGCGCGCATGGGCTCGCGGCGCGTGACCTCTGGCCGGTGATCCCCTCCCTCGCGGTCGTCGCGGTTCTTCTTGCCCAGACGCATCTCCGTGACCTCTTGGTCGCGGCCGGCATCTCGGTCATCGGTGCATTCGTCGCCTCCCGTCTCGCGCGGTCTCCCGCTTCGCCGCCCCAGGGTTGACCCCGCGCCGCGAGAGACACACGCTGCCGTCCTCGCCGCCGCGGAGCCTGGTATCCTCGACGCGCTCCCCACTGAACGAATGGCTTCCAAGCGCACGCGCGAATCGGTCGCTCCGGCGAAGAGTACCTCCACCGAGGCTGGGCGGAGGCCCAAGCGCGGCAAGGACACGGGCGCTCCGCCGCCCAACGACGACGAGCAAGAGGCTGGCGCGGGCGACGACGAGACGACCGAGGTCGATGCCGAAGTGGTCGATGCCGACGCGCCCGACGAAGACGCCGCACCCGCCGCCGCCGGCTTCGACGACGACGAAACGACGGAAGAAGAGGCCCTCGTCGACGAAGACGGCGAAGAAGCGCCCCGTCGCAAGAAGGTCGTCGGCTACGCAGAAGATCCCGACTCGAAAGAGGTCGCGCTCTCCCGCTACGACCCGATGCAGGCCTACCTGCGCGAGGTCCAGCGTCACCCGCTGCTCACGCCCGAGCAGGAGACCGCGCTCGCCACCGACTATTTCGGCACCGGCAACGTCCGCGCAGCGCACACGCTGGTGACGTCGAACCTTCGCCTGGTGGTGAAAATCGCCTACGAATACCGGCGCGCCTACAAGAACATCATGGACCTGGTGCAAGAGGGCAACGTCGGCCTCATGCAGGCCGTGAAGAAGTTCGACCCGACGCGCGGGGTGAAGCTCTCGTCGTACGCCGCGTGGTGGATTCGCGCGTACATCCTCCGCTACATCCTCAACAACTGGCGCATGGTGAAGCTCGGCACCACGCAGGCCCAGCGAAAGCTCTTCTTCAACCTCAACAAAGAGAAGCAGCGCCTCTTGGCGATGGGCATCGATCCGACGGCCAAAGCCATCGCCGAGCGGCTCAACGTCGACGAAAAAGAGGTTGCCGACATGGACGTGCGCCTCGGCGCGAGCGAAACGTCGCTCGATGCGCCGGTCGGCGACAACGATGGAAAGCCCACCGCGCGTGTCGATTTGCTCCCCAGCGCCGGCGAAGCGGCCGACGTCATGCTCGCCGACGCCGAGCTGCAGAGCGCCCTCCGCGGCAAGCTCGAGACCTTCCGTCAGACGCTCAAGGGCAAAGACCTCGAAATCTTCGATCTCCGCCTCACCGCGCGTGACGAGCCGCTGACGTTGCAAGAGCTCGGCGATCGTTTCGGCGTCTCGCGCGAGCGCGTGCGGCAGCTCGAAGCGCGCCTCGTCGGCAAGCTGCGGGTCCACTTGCGCCACGAGCTCGAGGAAGCCGCGCAGCACTGAGCGATGGCGCTCTACGTCGTCGCCACGCCGATCGGCAACCTCGACGACTTGACGATTCGGGCGCAAAAAACGCTCGCGTCCGTCGAGGCCGTGCTCGCCGAGGACACGCGCCGGACGCGCAACCTGCTCTCGCACCTCGGTCTCCACAAGCCGCTGCGCACGCTCAACGCGCACGCGGGTGACGAGACCATCGAGCGCATCGCGCAAGAGGTCGCAGACGGGCGCGAGCTCGCCTTGGTCTCAGATGCCGGGACGCCGCTGGTCAACGATCCAGGCGCCGAGCTGGTGCGCGCGGTCCTCGCGAAGGGGGGCAAGGTCATCGCCATTCCCGGTGCGAGCGCGGTGCTCTGTGCGCTTGCATCCTCGGGCCTCGCCGGCAACGGGTTTCGCTTCGTCGGCTTTCTGCCGAGGAGCGGCGGCGATCGCACCGAAGCCCTCGCGCGCATCGTCGAGACCGACGAGCCGGTCGTCTTCTTCGAGGCCGGCAACCGGACGCGCGACACGCTCCGCGACTTGGCCGAGCGAGCCCCCACGCGCCTCGTCGCCGTCGGCCGCGAGCTCACGAAACTCCACGAAGAGATGATCCGCGGCACCCTTTCCGAGCTGGCGGCTTCGCTCGACGACGCGCTCCTCGGCGAGGTCACCGTGGTACTCGGTGCCGCACCTCCGCGTGACGCGGTCACGCACGACGACGAGGCCATCGACGCGAGAATTCTCGTGGAATTGTCCAAGGGGCACCGAGCCAAAGAGGCCGCAGACATCGTCGCTGCCTGGAGCGGCCGCGGTCGACGAGAGGTCTATGCACGGGTGGTCGCGCTCAAGCGCACGTGATACCCACGAGACTCCACAGGATGAGAGCCCCCGATCCCCTGCTCGGCCGAGATCTCCTCAACGGCCAATTCCGAATCATCCGGAAAATCGGCACGGGTGGCATGGGCGCCGTCTACGAGGCGTCGCAGCCGTCGATGAACAGCAAGGTGGCGGTGAAAATCCTCCACGCCAAGCTGGCCAATCGAAAAGATCTCGTCTCGCGCTTCCATCGCGAGGCGGCGGCGATGAGCCACCTCACGCACCCGAACACGGTGAAGGTGCTGCTCTACGGTGAAGACGAGGCCGACGGGCTCCTCTACATCGTCATGGAGTATCTCGAGGGGAAGAACCTCAATCAGACGGTGCGCTCCGAAGGTCCGCTGCCGACCGATCGCGCGATTCCGGTGCTGGTGCAGGCGTGCCTCGCGCTGCAGGAAGCGCACGAGCAAGGCATCATCCACCGCGACTTGAAGCCCGAGAACATCTTCCTCTGCAACAAGCAGGGAGGCATCAAAGACTACGTCAAAGTGCTCGATTTCGGCCTCGCCAAGGTCACCGAGCGCGAGATGCGACCGGGCTCGATGATCCTCACGCAAGAGGGCATGGTCTTCGGTACGCCCGAGTTCATGTCGCCCGAGCAGGCGCAGGGCAAGACGCTCGACGCGCGCAGCGACATCTATTCGCTCGCCGTCATCTTGTACGAAGTGCTCACCGGCAAGCTCCCCTTCGATGCCAAGAGCCCGATGGAGTACATCCAGCTCCACGTGCAGAAGGAGCCGATTCCGCTCTCGCAGCGCGTGCCGGGGAAGAGTTTCCCGAGCGAGCTCGACGCCGTCATCGCCAAGGCGTTGGCGAAGAACCGCGAGGATCGTTACCAGCAAGCGTCCGAGTTCGCCGCCGCCCTCCAGCGCGCCGTCGGCATCGCGGTGACGCCGGCCAACGTCGCGCCGCACTCGGTGCCCGCTCCGTCGATGAACATGCCTCCGGCGCGTGCGAGCGGAATGCAGCCGGCCTCCGCGCCGGTCGTCACGTCGATGCCGCCGCCGAAGCGTGGCGTGCCGATGACGGTCGTGATCCTCGCCTTCCTCCTCGGCGTCGGCCTCGCGGCGATCGGCTTCATCGTCGCCTTCAAGAAGTAGGCTGGCGGGCGCGAAGGCGCCTATTTTTCAGGGTTCTCGCGCATGTAGGTGGCGAGACCGGCGCGCGCATTCTTGCGAATCTTCTTTCGCAACATCGGAGACCAGCCGAGGACGAGGCCAGACAGGCCGAGCGCTTGGCGTGACCAACGCCAGAGGTCGAACGTGTCGACGTGATCGACGATGAGTCCGTCCTTGAACGCGAAGCGCGCGTCGACGTTGTTCTCGACCGAGCGACCGGTCGCCGAGAACGTGTAGAAGGCATCCCAATGGGCGCTGCCGCCGCGTTCGTCGGCCTCGATGCCAGACGGCTCGATGCGGAGATCCTTCGCGCGCGCGGCGAGCATCCGCCACATCGCGCGCGCCTCGCTCGCGGAGAGATCGACGAACACCGCGTCGGAGAAGCGGACGTCGGGCGCGTAGCACGCGACCATCGCCTCGGCGTCGCGCACGGCGAAAGCGCGGTAGAATCGCTCGATGAGCTGCGCGTGGGGATGCATCGCCTCGCATGGTACATGTCTCTGCGATCGCCGATGAAGTCGCTCACGAAGACGCTGATCGTCACGCGAGAAGATCGCCCGCACGGGTCGATGGAGGAAGTGCTGCGTCGGCGCGGGCACCACCTCGTCTTCGCGCATCCTCCGTACGAGGGCCTCGAGAAGCACGTCGCCGACGTCGGCATCGCCTTCGTCGACGTCGAAGAGGGGCTCGAGTCGGTGCGCTCGATCTGTCGTCGTCTGTCCGGTCCCGACGACTCTGGTCCGCTCATCTCGCTCTTCGGAGAGACTCCGCCTACGCCCGGCGAGCTCGAAGCGTTCCATGCCGCCGGCGTGCACGTGCTCCTCTCCGCCGATCCGACCCTCACCGAAGTGCGCGTGCAGATCTTCGAGCAAGCGGCGGTACGAAGACGACGCTTCGCCAACGCGCTCCTGGAGCTTCGCGAGGCCAACGCTCGCGCGGCGTCGATCGTCGAATCGCTCACCGAGGGCGTGGTCGTCCAACGCGCCGATCGCGAGGTCGAGGCGATCAACGCGGCTGCGCGTCGCATCCTCGGGCTCTCCGACAAGGACGCGCGCGAGCGGCGATGGCGAGGCTCCGACTGGAGCATCACGCGTGAAGACGGCTCTACCGTCGCCTTCGAGGACATCCCCGCGAGCGTCGCGCTTCGTACGGGAAAACCAGTGCGGGACGCGCTCTATTGCATGCGCAATCCCGAGGGCCGCGAGATCTGGGTGACCGTCAACGCGCACCCGGTGCTCAGCATCGAAGGTGGCCCGCCGACCTCGGTCGTCACCTCGATGACCGACGTCACCGAGACCCGCGCGCGTGAAGAGAGCGTGCGCCGCCAACTCGACTCCGCCTCCGAGGGCGTGCTCGTCCATCGCGACGGTCGCGTCGTCTGGTCCAATCGACGTTGGGGCGAGCTCTCCGGATGGCACGAGTCGATCGTCGGTCGCACGGTCGCCGAGCTCGTCCCACCCGATCGTCGCCAGCTCATCGCCGCGCGTCTGGAGCAAGCGGCGATGGGCAGGCCACCGACGCCGCTCGAGCAAGTCGTGCGGCACGCCGACGGACGCGAGACGATCGTCCGCACGAGCACGGTGCCGACGCTCTTCGACGGACGGCCTGCGCTCCTGACATGGGCACAAGACATCACCGAGCAGAGGCGCCTCGAGCGCAAGTTGGTGGCGACCGATCGCCTGGCCGCGCTCGGGCAGCTCGCCGCCGGTGTCGGTCACGAGATCAACAACCCGCTCGCCTACATGATCGCCAACGCGCAGCTCGCGCTCTCGCGCTTGCAAGGGGGCATTCCGTCGGGCGACGTGGTGCCGATGCTCGAACAGGTGCTCGAAGGAGCCCTCCGCGTGCGCGACATCGTCCGCGATCTGCGCCTCCTCTCGTCGCGTCAAGGCGAAGAGCGCGCGCCGCTGGACGTCACCCGCATTCTCGAGACCAGCCTACGCATGACCGACGCCGAGGTGCGCCCTCGCGCGCGCATTTCGCGCTCATTTTCCGCAGTGCCGCTCGTCCTCGTGAACGAGGCGCGCACCGCGCAGGTGTTCGTCAACCTCCTCATCAACGCCGCCCACGCCTGCCCCGAAGGGCGTCCTGACGCGCACACCATCCGCGTCGGCACCACGCACGTGCCGCCGTTCGTCGAGGTGGTGGTCGAAGACGACGGCAGCGGCATCTCTCCCGCGGATTTGGAGCACGTGTTCGACCCGTTCTTCACCACGAAGACGGATGGCAGCGGCACGGGGCTCGGGTTGTCGATTTCGCACATGTTGGTGACGACACAGGGAGGGACGATCGACATTGCGAGTGAGGTGGGGAAGGGGACGCGTGTGACGGTGCGGTTGCCGGTGGCTAGTGCAGGTGCGGGCGCGAGCGCAGGCGCAGGCGCAGGCGCGGGTGCGGGTGCGGGTGCGGGTGCGGGTGCGGGTGCGGGTGCGGGCGCAGGCGCAGGCGCAGGCGCGGTACCGCGCGGGCGTCTCCTCATCGTCGATGACGAGCGGGCCATCACCGCAGTGCTTCGTGGGCTCTTCTCTCATCACGACGTCGTCACGGCGAATGGGGGGCGGGAGGCGTTGGCCTTGCTCGAGACCTCGGCGCCGTTCGACGTCGTGCTGTGTGACTTGCTCATGCCCGACGTCGGTGGAATCGAGCTGACGCGGGAGATCGAGCTGCGGTTTCCGGCACTCGCTCCGCGCATCGTGTTCATGACCGGCGGGAGCTCGACGGCGCGGTCGAGTGCGTTCCTCGCCGAGCAGGCGGAGCGGGGGCGAGTTTGCGTCGACAAGCCGTTCGCCATCGACGAGCTGATCGCCTTGGTGGAAGAGCGGTTGCGGCGTCCTGCGGTTTGAAATCGGCGAAAATAGGCCGATTTTTCGCTAGGACGTTCCTGCGGCGAGCCGGTCGGAATGGCGGGTCTCGTGCCCGGCGTTGTTCGAGAGCCGTGCGCCTCGCCTCACGCCAAAGCGCGCGCTACGAAGAGAACGTGCCCAAGGGTCCGTCGTCACCGCGCGCCCCTGACACCGAGCGCGATCCGCTCGTGCCCACCGGGAAGAGCGACAAGAGCACGAAGCTCGAAAAGGCCGACAAGAGCGGGAAGACGAAGCGTGAGTTGCCGGCTCCGGCGACGACACCGACTGGCGAGCAGCCGCCGATCCCGCCGACCGATCTCGTGGCCAAGAAACGCCGAGCTCGCCGTCGGGTGGTGATGCGCTGGGTGCGACGGGTGCTCGTCGCGATCATCGTGCTGGTGGCCGCTGGGGTCATCGCGCTCGCGGTCATCATCAAGCGCATCGAAGCGGGCCTCCCGTCGGTCGCCGAGTTGCGCCGCGGGTATCGACCACCGCAGGTGACGCGCGTCCTCGCCGCCGATGGGACGGTGCTCGCCGAGCTCTTCACCGAGAGACGCACGCTCATCAAGATCGAAGAGCTGCCGGCGCACGTGAAGCTCGCCGTGCTCGCGGCCGAAGACGCCGGCTTCTACGAGCACCACGGGCTCGACTACCTCGGCATCATCCGCGCGCTCTGGGTCAACCTTCGACACAAGGACACGAAGCAAGGCGCCTCGACGATCACGCAGCAGGTGGTGAAGAACCTGCTGCTCACGCCCGAGCGCACGTACATGCGAAAAATTCGGGAGGCGCTCCTCGCGCGGCGCATCGAGCAAGAGCTGACGAAGGACGAGATCCTCGAGCTCTATCTCAATCACATCTACTTCGGCAGCGGTCGCTACGGCATCGAGGAGGCGGCGCTCGGCTACTTCGGCAAGCCGGCGAAAGACCTCTCCATCGCCGAGGCCGCGCTCCTCGCAGGCGTGCCGGCCGCGCCCAACGCCTACAACCCACGCAACGACCTGGCGGCGGCCCTCAAGCGTCGCAATTACGTGCTCGGTCAGCTGCTCGCCAAGGGCTTCTGCACGCAGTCGCAATACGACGCGGCGATGGTCGAGCAGGTGAAGCTCGCGCCCACCGTCGAGGCCGAGAACGCCCTCGCACCCGAGGTCGTCGAGTACGTGCGCAAGACCATCCGTGACGCGGTCGGCGAAGAGAAGGCGCGCATCGGCGGCTTCACCGTGCAGACGTCGATCGACAAGAACCTCCAGCTCGCCGCGCGCAACGCCGTTCGTGAAGGTACCGCCGCCTACGACAAGCGCTGGAAGCTCCTCGGTCCCTTCCCCGACTACCACGAAGGGCCGGCAGAAGAGCTCGACAAGAACGGCAAGAAGAAGCCGATCAAGAAGAAGAAGCTGCCGCCGCAGGAGAAGCTCTTCTTCGGGACGCCGATCTTCGGCAAGGGCAACGTCTACGTCGGCAACGTCACCGGTCACGACGACATCGCGCGCACGCTCGACGTCGAAGTCGGCTGCGTCCACGGCGTGGTCAAGCTCGAGGTCAAAGACCGCTACGATCCGACCGACATCTCGCCGTCGCAGTGGGCGCCGAAGGGGACGCATCTGCGCGTCTCGCTCCTCGCGCCGCCGCCGACCGGCACCGATTGTGGCCCGCCGCCTCCGCCGCTGGAGGCGATGAAAACGGGCGCAAAAACCAATGCAAAACCGTCGGCGCAGCCTTCTGCTCCGCCGCCTGCACCTTCGGCGAGCAGCCTCCTCGCGGTCATCGATCCGAAGATCAAAGTTCCGCTTCGTCTCGAGCTCGGTCCGGAAGCGGCGTTCGTTGCCATCGACGTACGCACGCGGCACGTGGTCGCGATCATCGGCAACGTCGAGGCGGCTGTCGGCGGGTTCGATCGCGCGCTGCAGTCGAGGCGTCAGCCGGGCTCGACCTTCAAGCCGTTCGTCTATGGCGCCGCGCTCGCCTCTCGCAAGGTGACGCCGGCGACGCTCTTCGACGCCACCGCAGCCGACTTCGGCGGCTACCACCCGAAGAACTACGAGCCCTGGTTCAAGGACGAGCCCGTGCGCCTGCGCGAGGCGCTCGCCAACTCGATCAACCTCGTGGCGGTGCGCGTCACCCAGCAAATCGGGCCGCAAACCGTGATCGACTTCGCGCGGCCGCTCGGCATCTCCAGCCCGCTCAAGCCCGATCTCGCGATCGCGCTCGGCGCCTACGAGGTCTCGCCGCTCGAGCTGGCGACGGCGTATTCGTCGATCGCCTCGGGCGGTCTCTTCGAAGAGCCGACGATCATCACGCGTCTCACTGGTCCCGACGGCGTCGAGATTCCCCTCGCCGGAAAACGGCCGAGCGCGCGGGCGATGGGCGAGGCCGAGGCCTACGTGCTGACGAGCATGATGACCTCGGTCGTCGATCACGGCACCGGCGCCGGCGCCAAGGTCCTCGGTCGTCCGATCGCCGGAAAAACAGGCACCTCCAACGATTCGAAGGACACTTGGTTCGCCGGCTTCGACACCGACATCGTGGCCGTCTCGTGGGTCGGATACGACGACGGCAAAGGGCTCGGCGCCGGCGAGTTCGGTGGACGCACCGCGCTTCCAGCATGGGTGTCCTTCATGAAGGTGGCGACCAACGGCAAGCCGAAGGTCGACTTTCCTCGCCCGCAAGGCGTGGTCAACGTGAAAATCGATCCGAAGAGCGGCAAGCTCCCCTACGAAGGTCAGACCGACGCCATCGACGAGGTGTTCTTGCAGGGCACCGATCCGACGGAGGTCGCGCCGCTCCCAGAGCCCGATCCTGGCGTCAACGTGGCGGTGCCGGGCGAGACGGTGGCGATGCCGAAGGAAGCGCCGGCCGAGGATCCCTGGGCGAAGAAGGATCCATGAGCGCGCGCGAAGACGAGCATCGACACCTCGGTCGGCGGGGTTTCCTCGGCGCCTGCGCGACGTGCGCCGCGCTCGCGTTCTCACGCAGTGCCGGTGCGCTGCCAGCAGGACTGCCGCTGCCGCTCCCCAAGCCCGGCCAGAAGCCGAAGCCGAAGACGCCACCGCCGCCGCCGCCGCTGCGCCTCGCGTGGCCATGGCCGGTGCACTCGCCCGATCCCTACGCGGCCAACGATCTCGTCGCCGCGCTCGTCGGTCTCACGCTCTTTCCGCCGCTCTACGTGCGCGCCATCGACGGCTACATCGAGCCCAAGTTGGCGATGGGCGCGCCGAAGGAGAAGAAGCCCGGCGTGCGCGTCGATCTCGCGCCGTACATTCGGCCGAGCGACGTCGTCGCGTCGATCGCGCGTGCCCGAAGCGGTGGCGCGCGTCTTCTCTTGCGTGACGTGCCGGTGCCCCGCATCGACGGTCAGCACGGCGTGCTCTTCCCCTTCGTCGGCGACATCGACGGTCTGATGCGCAAGCTGGCGACGCCGATGGCCGGCATCGCGCGCATGGAGCCGCGGCGGATGGATCCGACGGGCGTCTACGATTTCGCGGTCGAAGAGCGCGGTCCGGCGGGCTCGATCGACGGAACGATCGATCCGGTGCGCCTCCTCCGTCTTCATCGACGCAACGTCTGGGGCTTGCCGGTGCCGGGAATCTTTCCCAATCGCATCCAACGCTTCGAGCTCGAAGGGCCGATCGATTTGCGCGCGTCGCTTCGCGCGTTCGAGGACGGCGACACCGATTTGGCCTGGCTCGGCGACGGGCTCTTCGACTCGCGCCCCGGCGCACGGACCATCGATTTGGGACCGCTCGCCTATCTCGGCCTCCGCGTCGGCAACGAGGCGCCCGAGCTGCAACACGGAGGCGGCGCGCTCGGCGTCGTCGAGTGGCTCCCCTCCGATCGCCTCGCCCACTTGGGCCTCCTCCGTCGTGGTCTCGTCGCGCCGACCAACGCCGGTGGATTGGCCCGCAGCGCGCCGAGCGTCGGACCGAACACGACGATTCTCGCGCGCGCCAACATGCCGATGCTCGTCGCCGCGGCCGAGATCCTCGCGCACGATTTGGGCGTCAAATCGCAGGCGATCGAGGATGGGGCGATGGACGCCAAGCTCGCCGATGGCAACTTCGCGCTCGCCCTCGACGTCGTGCGGGCGATCGATGACACCGAGATGGGCGCGGCGATCTCGCTCGCGACGTTCGATCACGCGACGAGCGCGCCGGCAGCAGGCGTGACGTTGCACGCGGTGGCGAGCGGAGCCAGCGCGGCGCTCGGTTGGGAGATCGCGCTCGTCGGAGCGCAGGCTGCCGACGTTTGGATTCCGCGCGCGTCGCTCGGTGGGCTCGACTTGGAAGGCGGCGCCGAGGCGAGCGTCTGAGTCAGCTGGCCTGGAAGGTCATCGGGTAGCTGACCTGCACTTTGCCGCCGTCCGGTGCTGCGAATACGAGCGATTTGCAGACGGTGACGATGCAGGACAAAACCGTGGGATCGGTGAGTGTTCCGCCGCTCGCCGAGGCGCTCTCGACCGCTCCCGTGGTGTCGATGACGAAGTGGAGGGGCACGTTTCCGCTCAACGTCGGATCCTTCTTCAATCCCGCTTCGTAGCAGGTGCGGAACCGCGATTGGTTCGCGCGCATGACCTTGCGGATCTCTTCTTGGGCCAAGTGACCCTGGCTTCCGGTCGCCGTTTCGACGGGCTTCGCGGGCTTCTTCCCGCTGCCGATCCCAGTCCCGTTGCCGAGCCCGCCGAGTCCGCCGCCAGCGCCGAATCCGCTTCCGGCGCTGCTCTGTTGTGGATCGGGGCTGATCGAAGGTTCGGAGGTCGCCTCGGCCTTCTGGTGCTTCGGCGTCTTCGGCTCCGGCGTCTTGGTCGTCTCCTCGAGACTGCTCTTCGAGTCGCTCGCCGCGCCACCGCGCATCGCGAAAAACGCGCCTCCCGCTCCGAGCAACATCACGACGAGGACGATGGGGAGCACCGCGTTGCTCCTCGCCGGCGCCACACGCATCGCGACCAGCGGGCTCATGGGTGCATAACCCGGGTATGCATTCGGAGCGTAGGGAGTGTAGGGCGCGTTGGGAGCGGGCATCGTCGCGGCCATCGGCGCCGCGGCATACGGATTCTTCGGCTCGGGGATCGCCGAGACGACGGCGTTCGTCGGCACGCCGCTGAGGTCGGCGCCGAGGAGGGGCGACAGCTCACGCCAGGCGACGGCCGCGTCCGGATGTCGCGCTCGAACGTCGCGATCGACGCAGCGCGCGAACCAAGCGTCGAATCCAGCGGGGAGACGCTCGGCCGCGGCCAACTCACGCGCGCGGTGCGACGCAGGCACGAGCGGCTCGAAGACGATTTCACGCATCAGCGCGACCGCCGACGTGCCGGGGATGTTCGCCCCTTGCCAATAAAACCGCCCCGTCAGCAGCCGAAAGGCGATCAAGCCGAGCGCCCAGACGTCGGTCGCAGGCCGAATGTCGCCGCCAGCTTCCGTCTGCTCGGGCGCCATCCACAGCGGCGAACCAATCGCCTGCGTGTGATGCGTCTGTACGTCGGCGACGAGCTTGGCGATGCCGAAGTCGAGCACCTTGACCGTGAAGGGAACCCCCGCGCGTCGTGCGTCGGCGAGGAACACGTTCTCCGGCTTGAGGTCGCGATGGACGATGTTCGCCGCATGCGCCGCGGCGAGCGCGTGACAAAGCTGCGCGAAGACGTCGCGTGTCGTCGCCATGTCGACATGGCCGCGTTCGACGACGTACGCCGCCAGATCGCGCCCCTCGAGGAGCTCCATCGCCAGCCACGGAAGCCCCGTCGGCGCGTCGACCCCGGCGCCGACGATTTGCACGACGTGATCGCTCCGCAGGCTCGCACCGACGCGTGCTTCTTGCGCGAACCGTTGTCGCAGCGCCGGGTCACCGACCAGCTGCGGATGCATCAACTTCAGCGCCCGCTGCGCCCCGGTGCTGAGCTGCTCGACGACGTAGATGGCGCCCATGCCGCCTTCGCTGAGCGGGCGGACCACCCGGAAGTCCTGCGCGAAGATGGTTCCGGGAATCAGCTGCGCGAGCGTCGACACGGAGGCCATCATCCCAGCTCGGGGTGATTCAGGGAAGTCGACGAGGCGCGAGGTCCGAGGGAGAGCTAACGACCGAACTCTTTCACCGCGTCGAGCACCTTCTCGCGCACCGAGTCTCGCAGCGTGCCCACCGTCACGAATTGCATGCGATCGCGGCGAAAGACTTCCTTCGCGGCGGCCTGCACGTCCTTCACGGAGAGCGAATCGAACTTCGCCGCGTGCGTCTCGAGCGATCGCGGGCGGTCGTGAAAAACAGCTCCGCCGAGCAGGCTGAGCAAATCTTCGGCGACGTCGAGCGAGGCCGAGACGCCCCAGCGATGACGAGCGCGCGCCTTCTCGATCTCTTGCTTGGTCGGCCCGACGGTCGCGAGCTCGGCGAGGGTCTGCAAGATCGTCTTCACGACCTCGGGCAAGCGCTCGTGCTGCACCTCGCCGGTGACGTCGAGGATGCCGCAGTCGGCGAACACCTCCCACTCGGCGTGCGTGTCGTAGACGAGGCCGCCGTCGTCGCAGAGGCGGTGATAGAGACGCGTCGACATCCCGTCGTCGAGGACGCGGAGGAGCAGGTCGATCGCCGGCGCCATCGCGTGCTTCTCACCCGGCGTGAGGAACGAGATGCGCAAATCGGTTTGGCTGCCGGGCGAGGGCACGTGCTTGCGGCGAACGCCGTGTTGCTCGGGCGAAAAGGGCAAGGGTGCGCGCTTCTCGCCCGACGCGACGGCGCCGAACGCCTTCTTCGCGGTCGCGAGCACTTCGTCTTCATCGCAGGCGCCAGCGACCGCGAGCACCATGTTGCGGGCGACCCAATAGCGTTTGAGGTGCGTGCGCAGCATCGCGTCGTCGAAGCGATCGAGCGCCTCGAGCGGGCCGGTGATGGGAAACCCCAGCGGGTGATCGCGGAAGGCGACCGCGCGGGTGACGTTGTCGGGCTCGATTTGCCGCCCGTCCTCGTCGAGGTCTTCCATGATCTCTTCGCGGACGATGCGCTTTTCCAGCTCGATTTCACCGAGTCGCGGGCCACGCACGACCTCGCCGAGGAGCTGCAGGCTCTCGCGGAGCGAGTCGGGCGGGACGTTGACGCCGACGTACGTGTGATCGGCGGCGGTCGCCGCGTAGAGCGTGCCGCCGAGGCGCTCGAAGGCGTAGTTCTGCAGGTGCGCCGAGGGATGCTTGGCGGTCCCGCGATAGAGCATGTGCTCGAGGAAGTGCGAGATGCCGTTGGTCTCGCGGGTCTCGAAGCGCGAGCCGACGCCGACGAAGAGCCCGACCGTGGCGCGGTGGAGCGCCTCCTGCGGCACGACGACGATGCGGAGCCCGTTGTCCAGCGTATGGAGGGTCGAAGGCAGCGAAAGGGACGACCGAGGCTTTGCCGCGGGCTCACCCTTCCGACGCAATCGACGCGCGCTCAGGGGAGATCCTGGTCGTCGACGGGGAGGGCCGGTTGGCCGTCTTTTCCAGCCTTTTTCGGATCGACGATGTACTGCGGGAGGATCGTCAGCTCCTTGCCGAGCCCGTCGCGAAGGGCGGCGACGTAGTTGACCATCGCGTCCTCGCGCTTCTTCTGCAACATCGAGCCGAGGTAGATCGCGCGCTCTTTGTTGAACTCTTCCTTGGTCGCCTCGTGACGATCTTTGAGCGCGAGGACGAAGAGATCGCCGTCGGCCTTGACCGGCGCGACGCTGAGCGGGGCTTCCTTGGTCAGCTTCTTCGCGGCGGTGACGATCGACTGCTGATCCATCAGACGAATGACCGGCGAGCCGACCGCATTGAACGGCGTCGACTCGTCGACCCGCGGGCGGTTTTCGTCGATTTGCCAGGGAGGAGGAGGAGGCAGGACCGGGGTGGCGTCCTTCTTCTCGTCCTTCTTTTCGTCTTTTTTCTCGTCTTTTTTGACGTCCTTCACCACCGGCGCGGGCGGCGCCATGGCGGCGAGGATGTCGTCGAGCGCCTTGCTCATGCGTGCGCGGGTCTCGTCGTCGAGGACCTGCGCGGTGGCGTCGGCGTCGTTCTTCCCCGACTTCTTCGCCTCCTCGATTTTCGCCTTGAGGGCGTCGTCGAGGACCACGGGGACCTTCCCTTTGAGGGCCTCGGTGAGCTTGTCGCTCGCGCTCTTGGCGAGCTCTTCACCCTTGGCGGTGACGTAGAGGGGATAGGCGACGGCGACGCGGCCATCCATGCGACCGAGGACTTCGTAGACCTCGTAGCCGCTCTCGAGCTCGACCATCGCGGTGTCGCCGACCTTGCCCTTGCCGAGCGCGTCGCCGAACTGCGCGGGCATCTCGTAGCCCGAGACCCAGCCCATGTCGCCGTTCTTGTCTTTGGTGGTCGGATCGGCGCTCGACTCTTTCGCGAGCTTGCCCAGATCTTCGCCGCCCTTGATGCGCGCGAGGAGGTCTTCCGCCTTCTTCTTGACGGCGTCCTTCTCCTCCGGCTTCGCGTCCTTCTTCACCTCGAGGAAGATGTGGCGCGCGTGGATGAGGCGCTTCTCCTGCGCCTGTGGCGCGGCCTTGTCCTTCGCGTCGACGTCGGCGGCGTGGTCGTTCGCCCACTTCTGCACCGACTCTTGATCCTTCGTCGAGACGAAGAACTCGCCGAAATACTCGGGTGAGAAGCGCACGTAGCGAATGGTCGAGGTCGACTTCTCGTTGGCGTACTGCTCCCACACCTCGGCGTCGCTGATGCGCACGCGCTCGGCGACCAGATCGAGCACGCGCTGCGCGAGGATTTCCTGCTTCTGCGAGTCGAGGAACTCGTCCTCGGTCTGCCCGGTCATCCCGGTGACGACCTTCTTGAAGATGTCTTGATCGAAGGGCTTCTCTTTGGTGCCGAACTGCGTCCAGCGGAAGCCGAGGTCGTTGATCTCGTATTTGCGGCCGAGGGGTCTCATCGCCATCGGCAGGTGGATGTGCACCTTGTTGCGGATGAGCTCCTGCATCACGTCGTCGTCGGAGACGCGGATGCCGAGGCGCGCGGCCTCTTGCACGAGCAGCTCGCGCTCGATGAGCGAGTCCATCGTCGACTTCCCGTCGATCGACGCGCCTTCGTATTGCCCGCGAATGAGGAAGGTCTGCGCGCGCCAGTCCTTCTCCTCGATGCACGAGCCACGCACCTTGGCGGCGCACTTCTTGGTGAGGCCACCGAGGGGGCTACCGGCGCCTGGCCGGAATTGGATGATGAAGACGACGATCACGGCGCCCATCAGGCCGCCGTAGACGACCGACATCACGCCGCGCTTGCGGAACAGGTCGAGCATGGGAGGGGGGGCCTTCTAGCACGACCCGGGGAGAGGGGTCACGGCGCGGTCACGGCCGCCCTCGAACCGAATCAATCCGGCAAAAACCCCGGCGCCGCCCACCAGGCGAAATCCCAATAGGCGTCGCACGCGCCTTCGTAGAAAGACCGGAGATTCCGCACTTGCAGAGGCTGGCTGCCGGCCGAGAATCCGTAGGTCGTCTCGCCCATCGGCACCACCGTGTTGGCCGTCGACGAGGTGAAGCGCAGCGCATAGAGGTCCGGAGTCCGGCCGCCGCCGCAGCTCGGGACGCCGGGAAGGCACCCGTTGGAGACCTCGGCGACCGTGAAGGCGACGCCAGGAATGCTCGTCATGCCGTCGACCGCGGCGACGTAGAGCCGGCCGCCGACGTCGACGGGGTTCTTCTCGCCGTCCCAATCCGAGAGGCTGGTCATGACGACGCTGCTCGTGCAAGTCCAGTCGCGGAGGAAGGTGACGTCGACGTGGACGAGCGAGCCCTTGATGACCGCGCCGAAGAGGCTGAGGCCCGGCGCCTTGATCGAGAGCGTGGTGATGATCGCGACGCAGTCGGCGGTCGGCGGGCAGGTGTCGATTTGCACCGTGGTGTCGTCGACGATGGCGACCACGCGACCGTCGAAGCTCGTCGTTCCGCGCGGCGTCGGGCCCGTCCCCGAGCACGTGCCGGTGTGGGAGCCGGTCATGCTGATGTCGACGTGATCGTTGCTGCGCGAGCAGACGCGACCGCCACCATCGGCCGGAGGGGGAAATCCGCTGTCGTAGGGCGGCGGGGGATAGATCCCAGTGTCGTAAAGGGGAGGGTCGCCCGTATCGACGCCCGGCGTTCCGGTGTCGGCTCCCGAGTCGCCATGATCGCCGGCGACACTCCCTCCACATCCGGCTCCGAACCCGAGGATCGTGAGCGAAAGGAGAGAGAAGAGCGGGAGCGCAGCGAGGGAAGTGCGGAAAGTCGCCATGATCCTGCGGCTTCGCAAGAACCATGCGCAGGAGCATTGTGCCAGCGTGTGTCTCGAGATCGAGAAAAACCACGGAGCAACCGTGTTCCTCTCGACTCTCTAGCGATTGAGCAGCCGTCGCAGCACTTCGAGGGCGTCGAATCCGGGGGAAGCGCGCGTCGTCGGCGGCAGCTCGGGCAGTCGGTCTCCCACCGCGCGCAAGAGCGGTTGGACGATGCCGAGTCGATCGGCTTGGCGCGCCAGACGAGTCGCGAACTGGACCACTCCGCGCGTCGCGTCGACGCCGAGGGGGAGCGCGAGGACGCCCGGCAAGGGGCTCACGACGATGTCGCGAAGGGCCACCGCGCGCGCCCAATCCCCGGGCTGGGCCGAGGTGATGAGCCGACGGAAGACGTCGACCTCGGCGTGCACTCCGAAGGCGACCGGCGCGTAGATGCTCTCGACCGCTTCGACGAGGTGGCGATAGTCGCGACGAAATTCGCCTGAAATCAGGCCCATTTCGCGCCTCAGCTCGGAGGGGCCGGCGATGACGTCGAAGCGGGCGACCGGATCGCGCGAGCGTCGGAGCACGATCGCGGTCCACAGCTCACCAGCTGCGGCGCCGCTCGGCGCACCTGGTTCGCCATAGAGCGCGACGAGCACGCACTTTCCGGCAGGCACCAGCGCGTCGATGGCGCGATCGGCGACGGCACGCGTCGGCACCGGGACGTTGCGCAGTCGCCTCGGCCAACTGTCGATCGCTCCTTCACCGAGCAGCTCGCGGAAGGCACCGAAGAAGAGGAGGGCCTGCGAGAGCGCGTCGTCCCCGCGACGAACACGCGCACCCCATCGCTCCATCAGCTCTTCGAGCGCGCCCGTATGAAACGCCCAGACCCAACTTGCGTGCGTCTCGGCCGCCAGCTCAGCCAGAGGCCGCGGATAGGAAATGGTCGAAGGATCGATGCGCCCGGTGGCCGTGTGCAACGCCTTGCGCACGCGCCCGCCATCGTGGACGACGACCAACCCACCGCGCGGCGCCTGCTCGTCGGCGTCGAGCTTGGGCCGCTGCTCGACCTTCCACAGCGCCAAAAAACGGCCCCAATCGATGGGGGTCCAGCCTTCGAAGCGAACGTCGGCGGTGAGCACGCGCGGCAGGGTACTCGATCTTCGGCGAATCGGGACGACCCGCGCCCGCTCACTTCTTCTGCGCGATCACTCCGGCGAGCACCTCGAACGCGGCCTTCAACTGGAAGTCCTTGTCGTACTCCGGCTTGTGGCCCAACGTGAACGCCGGCTTCGGAGGCGTCGACGAAGACGCACCGGACGCGCTCGTCGAGGGCGAGGTCGAAGCGGAGGCCGATGCGGACGCCAACGTCGGCAGCTTCGGGCCGGTGCTCGCCTTGATCGGACCATCCGGCGGAATCGCGTTCGGATAGTCCCGCTCCTTGAAGGGGATGCCGTATCCGATCGGACGCGCCGGATCGGTCGGCACGTCGGGGACGATGCCCTGCCATTGAATCGAACGGCCGCTCGGCGAGTAATAGCGCGCGGTCGTCAGCTTCATGCCGGCGCCGCCGCCGAGCTCGATGAGCGTCTGGACGATGCCCTTTCCGAACGTCGTCAGGCCGACGACGAGCGCGCGCTTGTTGTCCTGAAGGGCTCCGGCGACGAGCTCGGCCGCCGACGCGGTGCCTTCATCGACGAGGAGCACCATCGGCACGTCGGTGAGCGCGCCACCGGGCGTCGCCTTCGTCACCTCGACGATGGTGCCGTTCTGCCCACGCGTGGAGAAGATGATGCCGGACTCCAGCAGCTCGTCCGCGACCTCGACCGCTTGATCGACGAGACCACCTGGATCGCGGCGCATGTCGAGGACCACGCCCGTCAGTTTCCCGGCCTTGGCCTTGAGCTTGACGATGGCATCGACGAGCTCGCCGTGGGTCTTCTCTTGGAAGGCGCGAATGCGAATCCAACCGATGCCACCAGGGAGCGCGTCCCAGTCGACGCTGTTCACGTGGATCTCACGACGCGTCAGTGGCACGCGGTAGAGCTTGCCGCCTTCGCTCGGACGACGAATCGTCAGCTCGATTTTGGTGCCCGGCTCGCCGCGAATGATGCGCAGCGATTTCTCGAGGCCGATGTTCTTCGCGTCCTTGCCGTCGACCGCCACCACCTCGTCGCCGATCTTGATGCCGGCCTCTTCGGCGGGGCCTCCTTCGATCGGTTGGACGACGCGAAGGAACTCGCCGCTGGCGTCGAACTCGATGCCGACACCGCCGAATTTCCCCGCCGTTTCGTCGTTGAACTCGGTGTAGTCCTTGGGCGGGAAGTACTCAGAGTGTGGATCGAGCTCGGCGACCATGCCCTTGATCGCGCCCTCGAGCAGCCGCTGGCGCTCGACCGGATCGACGTACCGATTCTCGATTTGCACGAGCACGCGCGCGAGCTGCTCGAGGACCGCGTGCGGCGTCTCGTCACGCTTCTCGCCGCGCGCCTCGCGGGGAGGGCCGACGAACATGCCGGCGACGAACGACGTGCCGACGAGCGCGAGGGGAACGACGAAACGACGGACGCGGCCCATGGGCCATCCTACATCTCGATCGCCATTCTCAGAAGGTCAGCGCGTCGCGATCAGTCGCTCGAGGCCGTCGAGGCGTTGCAGCACGAACCGCTCGGTCGGCGTCAAATCGGCCGCGCGTTTGCGCTGGTCGACGAGGTACACGCGAAACGCGTTGAGATCGAAGCCACGCATCTTGCGGGCGGCGACATAGAGCTCGTCGACGATCGAGGCCGGCGGAAGGGCGCCACGCAAGGCATAGAGTTGGAGCGTGTAGTCGCCCCACGAGCCCTTGCCGGTGCCCGACGCGAGACGCGCGGAAAAGCGCGCCGCGAGGTCGATCGACTCGGGCGCGGCGTCTTTGCCCGATTTGAGATCCGTCAGGAGCTCTTCGAGACCATTGCGGAGGAGACGTTCGGCGCTCTCGGGGTTGCCGAGCGCGAGGGCTTTGTCGGCGACGCCCCCGAGGAGACGCAACGCTTCGCCGCGCCGCGGGCGATCGATGGTCATCTCTTCTTGCGCGACGCTGATCGCCGGCGAAGCCATCGGCGTCACGATCGGCGGATCGGGCGGACCGCTCTTGGCGGCGACGGGCACCGAGACCATCGTCACTGGACCGCCAGGGCTCGGCTCCTTGCTGTTCCAGGTGCGACGCGGTGTCTCGATTTCGCTGAGCGCGGAGAGGGTCATCTCTTGCGCGCCGATGGTGACGCGATCGCCCTCTGCGAGACGCGTGCGCGCGCCGATGCGCTGCCCGTTGACGAGCACGCCGTTGCGAGAGCCCGCGTCCTCGACGAAGACGTCGTCGTCACCGACCAAGAGGAGGGCGTGCCTCCTCGATACGAGAGGATCGTCGAGCGAGAGCTGGCAATCGGCGGAGCGCCCGATGACGAACGTCCCGGGGAAGAGCTCCAAGTCGTGCTTGAGGTAGCGGAGCCGGAAGCGCATCGAACGTCAGCCCCGACCTTGGGGCGCGCGCGCTCGCCGTGCCTGGACCTCGTCACGGAGCGACGTCAGCGCACGAATCACCTCCGCCTCGTGAGGACCGAGCGTGCCGGCGTGCGTGCCGAGGAAGCCGACGTATTGATCGAGTTGGGTGCCGACGTCGTCGAGGATGATCGGCGGGAGCTGCGCCAGCATCGCCACCAACGTCGGGAGCGGGAGCTTGATCGCGTGGGTGAGCGTCCCGAAGATCCACGCCACCCAGAGGCCGTCACCGCGCGTCGACGAGAGCTTGATCGCGCCGGCGCACGCGGCGTTGAGCTGCTGCGGATCGATCTCGCCCTTGGCGTCGAGGCGCTTCTCGATTTGTTCGTCGATCGACTTGAGGGCCCGATCGGCCTCCTGCATGCGACCGACGGAGAGCGCCTTCTCGAGGAGCTCGAGCTGGAGCTGGAGCGACCAACTCTGCCGATCGAGCGCGATTTTTCGCCCGCTCAGCGTGTCTTCGGCCCCGGGGACGAAGCCGCAGTGGGGGCAACTCGGCGCCTCGGCGAGGTATGGCGCGCGACAGCTCGAGCAATGCCGCAGGCTCCCGGTCGGTCTCCCCGGCCGATTCGGCGCCACCACGCGGGTGAAGAGAATCTCTTGGTTGCCGATGCGGATACGGTCGCCGTCTTTCAGCTCGATCTCGCCGTGCAGCGGATCGCCATTGATTTTCGAGCCGTTGCGGCTGCCGAGGTCGCGGAGAATCACCCGGTCGCCCATGTGCAGCACTTTGGCGTGCTCGCGCGAGACGAGTGGGTCGTCGATGGTGATGTGGCACTCAGGGCTTCGCCCGAGGACCGTCTCTCCAGGCGGTACGTCGAACTCCTGAAGCAGCAGCCGCAGGCGATATCGAGCCACGAATGTCCCCAGGTGGAGGGTACCGCTGTGATCGCGAGGGCGTAAAGCCCATCCTACGCCAGAGCTCGCGAAATTCGCAGCCCTCGTCACTTCATTAGGAGGAGACGCTGGAAGTCCCCCACCTGTGATACCGTCCTGGATCCGGTGCCCGAGGTTCCCGAGCCGCTCCAGCGCACGCTCCGCGACGTTCTCGCACCGCTGGTCGAGGCTGATGGGGGCATTCTCTACCTCGTCCCCACCTCGGCCAATGTGGTGAAGCTCCACCTCGCGGGGGCCTGCGGCGGTTGCCCGGGCGTGAAGAGCACCACCCACGAGGTCATCGAGCCGGCCCTCCGCGCCGCCGGCATTCGTGGTGACATCGAGGTGACTGCGGGCTTCATCGTCCCCGTGGGCGCCGAACGCGTGGCCTCGATCGACGCGCCCGCGTCCACCGATCGCGATCACCCGCTGCGTCGCTCTCGCTGATCGCGCTGACTCTCGAGGTCAGAAGAGTCGGGCGGCGACGCCGTCGGTCGCGAGACGCCGCGCCGGGGGGATGCGCACCACGTCGCCCTCGCGCTCGAGGGTGCCTTCACGCACCAACTTCTCGACTTCTCGGGTGCGCTCGGCGGTGAAGACGTCTTCGCGGGCGAGGCCCAGCTCACGTGCTTGCGCGCCGAGGTCGAGGCCATCGGCGAGGCGCAGTCCGAGCATGATGCGTTCGCGAAGGAGCGTCTCGGCGTCGAGCGGCTCGCGGGTGACGGTGACCTCGGCGAGTGAGTGTCTCGTCGCCTCGACGTAGCGTGCGGGATCGGGATCGTCGCGATAGCGGACGCCTCGGCGCGGCGAGCCCTCGTCGAAGCCGAATCCATAGGCCGCGCAGCCGAGCCCGACGTAGGCCGCGCCGTGCCAGTAGCCGAGGTTGTGACGCGCCTCGCAGCCCGGGCGTGCGTAGTTGGAGACCTCGTAGTGACGAAGGCCGCGCGCGCCCAGCGTCGCCTCGATGGCGAGGAAGGCGTCGCAGGTGGCGTCCTCGGGGGCGATCGGGAGCTTGCCTCGACGGGAGAGCTCGCCGAAGCGTGTGCCCGGCTCGATGGTGAGCGCGTACGCAGAGAGGTGCTCGAGCCCTTCGTCGGCGAGCTCGCCAGCGTGTCGCGCAGCCTCCTCGGGGCTCTGATCGGGGAGCCCGAAGATGAGATCGGCGGAGACCCGCGCACCCGATCGGAGTGCCGCCTGCAGGCTCGTTCGCGCGCCCTCGATGTCGTGCAATCGACCGAGAAATTTCAGCTGTTTCGCGTCGAGCGACTGCACGCCCACGGACAGACGATTGACGCCGGCAGCGACGAGATCGCGCGCCCGCGCTTCGTCGAGCGAGGTCGGGTTGCACTCGGCGGTGATCTCGACGCCGCTCGCTGCGTGCGGGAAGGCGGCGAGAAGCGCCTCGAGCACGCGCGCGATCGCCGAGGGCTCCCATAGAGAAGGAGTGCCGCCGCCGAGGAAGACCGTCGTCAGCTCATGTCCTCCGAAGGGCTCGCCCGCGGCGGTGCGGAGGTGGATTTCACGAATGACAGCGTCGGCGTACCCGGCGTGATCGATGGCCGCACGCTCCGTCTTGAAGGAGACGAAGTCGCAATACGGGCACTTTTCCAGGCACCACGGGAAGTGAACGTACGCGTGGAGGGGCGGGGGCACGTGGGCTCGGAGTTCGACGTGGACGGTGCGGGTCGTGAGATGCGGCAAAGTGCCGCGCGAATCGTTCGGATTTCGCTGCACCGATCGCGCTCACCGAATTGCACTCGGGCCGCGGTGGGCGTACCACGTCGGGCATGAAGACGCTTCACGCCCTCTCCTTCTTCGCTTTGTTCGGCGGCGTCGCCGCGCTCGCCACCGGCTTCGTGGGCTGCAGCAGCTCCAGCGGCGGTGACTCCCCGGCCGACACCGGCACGGGAGTCGACGACACTGGCACCGGCGTCGACACGACGCCCCCTCCGACGGACACCAACCCGAAGGACACGACGCCGAAGGACACGGCGCCCCTCACCTGCGACAAGGCGCTTCCGAGCACCTTCGCCTGCCCCGCCATCACCGCGAGCGACAAGGGAACGCCGGGCACGACCTGCACCGAGGCCGACCTCCAAGCGATGGTCACCGCGTGCGTCGGCACCAAGTTCAGCATCGCCAGCGGCTGTGACGCCTGGAAGACCGCGCACCCTGCGTGCAACACCTGTGTCGCCACCTGGGCGATCGCCGAATCGGTCATCCCTGGGAAGATCTACGCCGATCGCGACAAGTGCCTCTACCAGACCTTCGACCCCGACTGCCAGACGGCTTGGAAGTGCATGTTCGCCTGCGACGACGCCGTCTGCACGGGCTGCAACACGAGCGCTGGCACCAGCTCCGACGGCAAGACCAGCGAGTTCCAAGAGTGCGCGAACAAGGAGCGTGCGCGCGGTGGAACGGTCGTCGCCAAGGGCGTTTGCTACGACAAGGCGGCCGGCAAGGCCGACAGCTGCTTCAGCGGAGGCAGCTTCGACTCGTGCATCGTCGACGAACTCTTCAGCCCGTCGGGCGCAAGCGGCGCTCCGGACGTCCCCAAGATGCAGGCTGGTCTCCTCGAGTTCTACCGCGGCGCTTGTCGTGACAACGCCGTCTGGACGCACGCCAAGGACACCTGCTCCTCGCCGCCTTGCCCGGTCTCCGACGCCGGCACCGACGCGGGCGACACTGGCACCGACGCAGCGTCCGACGCCGACGCCGGCACGGCCGACGTCGCCACCGACGCTGCCGACGCGGGCTGAGCGAGCAGCTTCGCCAGAGGGCCCTTTCGCAGCAATGCGAGGGGGCCTTCGCATTTTTGTCGTCAGCGTGTCGCGTCTTCAGCGCTGCGCGACGTACGCGGCCGACACGGCGAGGCGAGCGCGGCGGAGCTCGTCGTTTTCGAGCGGCTTGCCGAGCTTCACCGCGGTGGCGACGCGCTTGGCTTGCACCGCCAACTGCTGCTGCGCTTGCCAGCCTCGATCGGTGTGGATGCCGAGCCCGATGCGGAAGCTGTCGCCGAACTCGACGGCCGTCGGAAAGCGCTGATCGGGGCTCTTTTCGAGCGCGCGCGCGAGGAGCATCTCGAGCTCGATGGGCGCCTGCGGCAAGAGCGTGCGCAGCTTCGGCGCGGGCGTCTGGACGTGATCGCAGGCGACGAGCCAGTCGCTCCGATCTTCGACCGGGAAGGGGAGCCGACCCGTGAGCATCTCGAAGAGCATCACCGCCGAGCTGTAGAGATCGCTGCGTGCGTCGAGCGGCGGCTTGCCTTGGATTTGCTCGGGGCTCATGTACGCGACGGTGCCGGCGATGAGGTTCCCGGTGGCGGCGGCGACGCTCGCGGGGATGCGCGCGATGCCGAAGTCGGTGAGCTTGGCGACGCCGTCGGTGCGGAGGAGGACGTTGTCCGGTTTGACGTCGCGGTGGACGACGCCGAGCACGTGACACGCGCCGAGCGCACCGAGCACTTGTTGGAAATAGTGCCACGCGCGATCGAAGGGAAGACAAGGGAGGATGCGCACGCCGGGGCTGACGTGGCGGCGCGCGTCGGCTTCGTGTCCTTTGCGCTCGATGAGCGAGCCGAGGGTCTCGCCCTTGACGAACTCCATCGCGATCGCGCTCGTGCCGCCGACGTCGGCGAGGCCGTAGAAGCGGACGACGTTGGGGTGATCGAGCGCCGCGAGAATGCGCGCTTCGTTGGTGAAGAGATCGCGGATGCGACCTTGCTGCGAGAACGTCGGGTGGAGGATCTTGATCGCGGCCTCGAGCGGCGGCTGTACGCCGGCCCCTCCCCGCGGGTGCAACCAACCGTGATGGACGACGCCCATCCCACCTTCGCCGAGGATCGGCCCGAGGACTGCGAGCGCCCAGCCGAAGTCGATTTGCGAGCCCTGACCGGTCATTCCGATCGGGTGCACCGCCGTCGGCAGAGGTACGCCGCACCAGGGACACGAGCGATAGCCCTGCGCGGACGTGCGTCCGCAGGACATGCATCGCTGGCTGAGTTCGTCGCTCACCGTGCCACCGTGCGAGGAAACGTACCATCCTCGGTTTCCCTTCGCCTTTGGAGCGACCACCGAGCGATCGCGATATGCTGCGCGGCCGTGACGTTCTGCGCCCGCTGCCGAGCTCCCGTGCTGACGACGGCGCGTTTTTGCGGGGAGTGCGGCGCGTGGATCGTTCCCGAGGCGCCCGAGGCCCAGCTGTCGCCGGAAGCGACGACCGGGTCGGCGCCGCTGCCGAAGGACGTGGCGCAGGCCTTGGCGCTCGCAAGCCAGACCCTCGAGAGCGGTGGAGGGCCGAAAAAGACGGCCATTCGTAGCACGCCGCCGCCGCCCAACCTCGACGCGCCCGGCGGCAAGAAGACGTTCGGTCGCACCGACGTCGCGCGCATCTCCTCGATGCCCGAGCTCCACGAGGCGGCCCGTAAATCGACGCCGCCGCCGGCTTTGAGCACGCCTTCGTCCTCGGGCAATTTCCCCATCGCCTCCCTTCCCAGCCTCGAGGCCCCACAGTCCCGTGCGGCCAAGACCGTCGCCGACGCGATGGCCCCGGTGATGTCTGCGCACACGATCGCGCGGCAAAAAAAGCCACTCGGCGCGTTCCTCGTCTCCTTCCAGTACGAGCCCCTCGGCGCCTATTGGCCGCTCGGCCTCGGGGCCAACCTCGTCGGTCGCGCGGGAGCCCGCCCCGACCTCGACATCGGCCTGGCGGACATCACCGTCTCGAATGAGCAGGCGGTCATCACCGTCGAACCGAATGTGCTGGGCATCGAGGACCGCGGCTCGAAAAACGGCACTTTCGTCAATGGCCGGGCCCTCCTCGGCGGGGCGAGGGCGCCGCTGAAGCACGGGGACAGGGTACGATTCGGCAGTTTCGAGACTGTCGTGGTCGTCGTACCGTACGTTGTCAGCGGGCCCGGCCTGTCGGGTGAGTGATTCGGGTGAGTGAAGCGCGACGTTGGCAGCGGGTTGGTCGTTCGGAGGATGAGACGATGATGGAAGCTCGGAGCAGGTTGGAACGTCGCGTAGGCCCCCTTGGCGTGGGGATGCTTCTCGCGCTCGGCGCGACGACGTTGGCGCCGCGGAACGCGCACGCCGAGAACATGATC
The DNA here is from genome assembly GCA_025363655.1 of Deltaproteobacteria bacterium. Classification (GTDB taxonomy): domain Bacteria; phylum Myxococcota_A; class Polyangia; order Polyangiales; family JADJMO01; genus JANYDK01. The sequence goes on from JANYDK010000116.1 coordinate 111,653, forward strand.
TCGAGCTTCATCCGCATCGATTCGGAGCCGCAGGCCGACGAGAAGAAGGGGACGCCCAGCGTTCCCATGCTCGTCGAGCTCGGCACCCCGACGCCGATCTCGAGCTTCCAGGAAGGCTGCTTCTCGGGAGGTGCGGGGATCAAGCCGACCGCGGCTGCGCTCTCCTGCATGTCGGCGAAAATCGAGAAGGACGGCTATTACAAGCAGTTCGAGTTCCCGAAAGAGAATGCGACCATCCTCGCGAAGGTCGGCGAAGAAGAGTACCCGATGGAGGTGCTCGACGCGGTCGCCTTCAAGGACGCGACCGCGGCCAACGCTGGCATCGCCTGGCTCATCCTCCTCGACGCCTCTTCCTCGGTCGACGTCAGTCGTTGGAGCGAAGAGCAAGACGCCGCCGAGCAGATCATCAAGTCGATGGGCGCCAACGACGCCGTGATGGTCCGCATCATGGACGACAAGGGCGTCCGCGCGCACACCAATTGGCTCAGCTCCGGGAGCAAGGCCAAGGCGATCACGCTCATTCGTTCGATCCCGAAGTCGTTCCCTTCGGCCGGCAAGGTCGACGGCCTCATCGGGCGCATCGAAAAAGAGGCTCTCGGCGGCTTCCAAGAGCTCTTCGACAAAGGCGTCGAGGGCAACGAAGACTCGCTGCCCATCCTCCAGAGCATCGTCATTCTCTCGGACGGCGGCGACACCAGCGCCACCGGTCTCGGCGCGCCCGCCGAAGCGAAGGTCCTCCACGACAAGCTCGTCAAAGGAAACGACCTCGGCTCGCTCACGGACTTCACGCGCCTGCCGCTCCCGGTGACCACGCTCTGGTTCCCCGATCCCAAGCTCACTGGCGGCCTCGGCAACATCGACGAGGTGAAGACCGAGAGCGCGTTCCAGTGGATGTCGAACCTCGCGACCCCCGAGGTTGGCGGATACTTCGACGTCATCCAAGCGGGCGAGACCGGCAAGGGCGCGAAGATCGCGCGCATCATCCGGAACCGCTTCGACAACATGTACTACGTGAGCGCGCAGGCGAGCTGCCTCGCGCCCTCGACGCAGCAGACCTTCACGATGGCGTTCACCGACACCAAGTCGAAGATCGCCCCGGCGAAGTGGGAAAAAATCGGCATCGCGTACAACTTCGCGAAGTGGGTGCTCGACGTCGACAAGAAGAAGACGGAGGCCGCCGCCGCCTCCAAGCCGCTGCAAATCGGCGTCGAGTTCGACGTCTTCGGCAACTTCTGCTGGGGCGCCAACGCGGGTCAGGCCGAGGCGTATTTCCTCACCGAGGCCGACGCGCCGGAGGTGAAGAAGGCCGTCGCCGACAAGACCGGCAAGAAGGGCGCTTCGCTCCTCCAGAACCTGCAGGCCAAGGGACAGAAGGCCGAGACGCTCAGCGTCACGCCCAACGCCGGCCACTTCCGCGTGCCCAACACGCCGGCGCTCTTTCCCGACGGCAAGGACTCCTTCTTCCTCAACGTCGTCGTCTTCGACAACAAGGCGAAGCGCGTCAGCACGCTCGATCAGAAAGGTGTCTTCCAGCTCAAGGCGGTGAAGGCGCCGGTCAACAAGCTGCTCATCGTCGGCGCGATCGGCGGCGGCGTGGTGCTCATCCTCCTCATCGCCATCCTCGCGCGCAGCGGCGGTGGTGGAAATGGACGCAGCAGCAAGCGTCGTCGTGGTGGCGCACCCGCGCCCGGGCCGATGCCCGGGCAACCTCCAGGGCCGATAGCTGCCCCGCTTCTCTCGCGTCCGCCGCCGGGACCCGCGCCGCCATTGCCGCCGATGGCTCCCGTCGGCAGCGCGCCGATGACCGCGATGGCGCCGGCGGTGGGGTTCTCTCCTCCGCCGACGGCGATGGTCCCCTCGCCGGGCTTCGCGCAGACCGCTCCTGCCTCCGGCATCGGCGGCATCGGTGGCACCGCGATCGTGCCTTTTTCTCCGCCACCCGCCGTTGGCGGAGGCACTGCCTTCATGCACGCAGTCGCGCAGCCGCAGCCGCAGCCGTATCCGCCGTCCGCCGCGCAGACGGCAGCTGCGCCGTTGCCGATGCCGGTGCAGATGCCGATGCCGGTGCAGATGCCAACGCAGATGCCGAGCTCACCGGCGCCGCCGGTGCAGACGCAGTGGGTGCCGCCGCCTGTGCAAGTGCCGCCGATGCCGCAGAAGCCGGCTTCGATGCCGCCGCCCTCGTACGCTGCAGGGCAAGCCAACGTCACCGTTCCGCCGGCGAACGTCCCGCAAATCGGCGGCTCGCTCCCCGCCGCCGAGCTCGCCGCGCCGCGCCCCGGTCTGCACGCGCAACAGAAGGGCGCGACCTCGTTTCCGACGACGTGTCCCAATCCGGCGTGTCGCAAGCAGGTGATGATTCCTCCCGGTGGCTCCGCGCAGTGCGCATTTTGCGGCACGCTCGTCGACGCCCACGGCGTGGCCATCTCTCCCATTCAAGGAGGCGCGGGCTTCGGTCTCACGGGTCACGTCTCGCCCGAGGCCGCCGAGCGCGCGGCCGGTGGCAAGAAGCCGGTGACCGCGCTCCTCGAGCCGCAACCGTACGCGCCGGGAGCGCAGGGAGCGCAGCCTCAGCAGGCCGTGTCGCTGATGGGAAAGGAAGGCACCTTTCGCATTCTTCCGGGCATCGAGAGTCGCGCTGGCCGTGACGGCACCCTCTGCTCGATCGCGCTCGGTGAGCCGCGCGTCTCCGGCGTGCACGCGACCCTCAAGCTCGAGGCCGGCACCCTCTACGTGCGCGACGACCGTTCGCACAATGGCACCTTCGTCAACGGCAATCGTGTCTCGCCCGGCGTTTGGACGCCGGTGCCCGGGGGCAGCCAACTCAAATTCGGTCCAGCCGAATTTACCGTGCGCCATGAGACGTGAGCCGAAGCCGATGCGAGGTTTTGCGCGCAATGAGCGTGCGGACGCCGGCCACCCTGGGTACCATGGGACGCCCTCGATGCTCGATCCCGTGAACGAGACCTTCCGGAGCCTTGCCGATGTCGGCGAGTGATCCCCGTGCAGAGGTGGCGACCCAGGTCGCGCTCGGGACGCAGCTCCCTGCGCTCGAGGTGGCCATCGCCACTGATTCCGGGCGCATGCCGGAGAAGCAGGTCAACGAAGACTGCGCGCTCGCTCGCGCGACACGTCATGGTCACCTCGTCGTCGTCTGCGACGGCATGGGCGGCCACGTCGGCGGCAAAGAAGCTTCGAACATCGCCGTCGAGACCATCTTCCACGTCGTCGACAACGCCGGACAGGGCCCGCCGGCGCAAATCCTCGCCGAGGCCGTGCGAGAGGCGAATCGCCAGGTGCATGGTCGACACACGACGATGCCCGAGCTCAAGGGCATGGGCTCGACCTGCGTCGCCATCCTCACGCATCCCGGCGGCACCGAGGTCGCGCACGTCGGTGACTCGCGCGTCTACTTGCTGACGCAGCAGCAGCTCTACCAAGTCACCAAAGATCACTCGCTCGTCCAGCGTCTCGTCGACGCCAACATGCTCACGCCGGAAGAGGCGGCGAGTCATCCGAGCGCCAACCAAATCACCAACGCGCTCGGCATGAAGCCCGAGGTCGAGGTCGAGGTCCGGCCGCAGCCGTTCCCCTTCGGCGCCGGCGACACCTTCATTCTCTGCTCCGACGGGCTCTCCGACGAAATCGGACAGCAGGACATCGTGCAAATCCTCGCGCCCTGGCCGTCGGCGCCCGAGGCCGCGCAGCGGATGGTCGACCTCGCGAACGCGCGCGGTGGGCACGACAACATCACCGTCGCGATCGTTCGTTTTCCGGGCGGCGGTCCCTTCCTCGCGCCGACGCCGACGAGCGCGAGTCGTTCGGCGACGCCGGTCGCTTCGCCGATCCTCGCCATCGCAGCTGCCACCGCGACGATGGACATGTCGGCCGTTCCTCCCGACGTGCACCAGCCTCAGCAGCCGATTCCGCCATCGGGTCCGCAGCAGGGAATGACGCCGATGGCGCCGCCGGCCGCGATGGTGCCGCAGTTCACGCCGCCGCCGCCGCCCGCTGCGTCGCCGGGAATTCCCACCTTCACGCCGGCCGAAGACTCCGGCCACAACCAGCGTCGCCGTGGCGGCTTCGGTTGGATCATCCTGGTGGTCGTGGTGCTCCTCGCGGGCGCGGCTGCTGCGTACTACGTGCTCGCGATCCACGGCAAGACGCCGACGTCGAGTGAGCCGCCGAAGCCCGTGCTCGACGACGAGCCCTCCGCCGAGCCGACCAAGACGGCGAAGAGCTCGAAGCCGAAGCCCGCAGTCGTCGACGATCCTCCGCCCGATCCTTCGACGACGAGCTCGACGAAGAAGCAGCCTCCGGGGCCAGGTCCATCGCCCTCGCCGAAGCCGACTTCGACCGACACGCAGAAGGTCGACCCGACCACCTCGTCGACGGCGCTCGAACCGACGCCGAAGCCGACGCTGCCGCCCATCCCCTCACCGCACCCCGACGAATAAGCGTCACAGGTCACGGAGCACGCATGATCCCCGGAATTGGCAAGGCGCAGCTCATCGTCGGCAGCGCACCGAATTGCGACATCGTCCTCCAAGGCCCCGGTGTCGGCGCGCAGCACTTGATGCTGTCGATGCAGGGCAACGCGCTCGTCGTCACCGATCTCGGTACGCCGGGCGGAAGCTCGCACGCTGGCATGCAGCTGGCGCCGCAGTCGGCGACGCCGATTCAGCACGCCGCGCCGCTCACCGCCGGACAGGTGCAGGTCCCGCTCAATCACCCGCTCGTCGGGCTCTTGCTCCTCATCAACGGTTCGGCGCCGCCGCAGCCGGGGCGCATCTCGCTCGGCCGCGAGCCGACGCGGGTCAACGTCGCCGTCTCGCACCCTGCCGTGTCGGGCCTGCACGCGACCATCGATTTCAGCTCCCGCACGGTCACCGATCACGATTCGAAATCCGGCACGTACATCGGGGGAAATCGCATTCCGCCGAACCAGGCGATGCCCCTCGATGCCTCGGGAATCCTCCAGCTCGGTCCGGTGACGTTGTCGCTCGGCTCGTTGCAGCCGCTCGTGCAAGCGGCGCCCAACTTCGGCGGAGGCTCGCTCCCCGCGGCTGCGCAAGCGCCGATGCCGATGCCGATGCCGATGCCGATGGCAGCGCCGGCGGTGGCGATGCCGCCGATGCCAGGCGCACCCGGTGGCACCGACCTGCCTCGCTCGAGCGGCAAGGCCCGCACGATGATCGGCGAGGCCGTCTTCGGTGGCGGCTTGGCGATGATCAACATCGGCCGCACGCCCGACAACCAGATCGTCGTCCAGCACGCGCAGGTGTCGAGCAAGCACGCGGCGCTCGTGCGGGAGGCCGACGGCAAGCTCTACCTGATGGACAAGGGCAGCGCGAACGGCACCTACGTGCGCGGCGCCCGCATTCCCTCCGGCCAACGCGCCGAAGTGTCGAATGGCGAGAAGGTCTACATCGGCCCGATGCCGCTGGTGATCCAGATCGCCGGGCAGAAGGTCGAGGCCATCGTCGAGGTCGACGCCAACGCCTGGGCCGGCAAGCCGACCTGCTCGATCGAAGCGTGGAACCTCTATCTCGAGGTCCCCGATCGCGACAACCCCGGCGCGCAGAAGGTGCTGCTCGACAGCGTCAGCTTCAAGGCCCTCCCCGGCGACCTCATCGCCCTCATGGGTCCGTCGGGCGCCGGTAAGACGACGCTGCTCATGACCCTCAACGGCTACCAAGCGCCGACGAGCGGACAGGTGCGCATCAACGGCGAAGATCTCTACGAGATCTACGACTTGCTCCGCGGCTCCATCGGCTACGTGCCGCAGGACGACATCGTCCACCCCGAATTGACGGTGTGGGAAGCGGTTCGCTACTCGGCGAAGTTCCGGCTTCCGCCCGACATGAGCGAGGAGGAAATCGATCAGCGCGTCGAGCAGACGCTGAAAGATCTCGGCCTCGAGGCGGTGCAGAACCTGCAAATCGGCAAGCCCGAGAAGAAGGTCCTCTCCGGCGGACAGCGCAAGCGCGTCAACATCGCGCTCGAGCTGGTGACCGATCCGATCATCATGTTCCTCGACGAGCCGACCTCCGGTCTCGCTGCCGACGACACCACCGCGCTCATTCTCCTGCTCAGCGATCTGGCGAAGAAGACGGGCAAGACGATCATCGTCACCATCCACCAGCCAGCCAAAGACGAGTACGAGAAGTTCAACCTCGCGCTCGTCATGGGCTACGGCGGCGTGCCGATGTACTTCGGTCCGACCGCGCGCGACTCCTACAAGTTCTTCGGACACTTCCTGGAGACGCAAGGGAAGCCGAACAACATCGACAACCCGCGCGACATGTTCGACATGCTCAATCTCCGCGAGCGCAAGGTGCTCGACGAGATGCGCACGCGTGATCCGAACGTGCAGCGCGCCACGGGCCGGCTCGCCGCGGCCAAGCAGTGGAAGGAAGAGTTCTTCGCGCAGAACAACGCCATCTTCGCCAAGATGTACTCGGGCGCGCGCACCATCGGCGCGGCGGAGGGGCACAAGACGGGCACCTTCCATCGCGGCTCCCCGCCCTTCTTCCGGCAGCTCGGGCTCCTGATCTCCCGTTATTTCAAGGTCAAAGTGCGCGACCGTGCGGGCACCGCGATCATGCTCTTGCAGGCCCCGATCATCGGCGCGCTCCTCTGCGTCGTCTTCGGTCCACAGAAGCCGTCGACGCCTCCATGGTGCATCGCCGCGCTCCAAGGGCTGAAGAGCATCGCCGGCAAGGGCGGGGAAGACGGCGGCGACGCCAGCGACTTCCTCAAAGGGCACGACGTCCGCGACGCGGCCAACTCGCTCTTCTTCGTCGTCGTCTCCGCCGTCTGGTTCGGGACCTCGAACGCGGCGCGCGAGATCGTCAGCGAGCGCGCCATCTATCTCCGCGAGCGCATGGTCAACCTGCGGCTCAGCAACTACGTGCTCTCGAAGTACATCCTCCTCAGCATCATCTGCGTCGTGCAGTGCGCGATGCTGCTCGGCATCGTCTCGCCGATCCTCGGCTTCCACGGCCTCACCGACGGGCATCCCGACGTCTTCTTCCAGCAGCTCGGCATCCTCACGCTCACCGCGATGGACGCCGTCGCGCTCGGGCTCTTGCTGTCGTCGGTCGTCGGCTCGAGCGAGGCGGCGATGGCCCTGACGCCGATCGCGCTCATCCCGCAGGTCGTCCTCGGCGGCACGCTGGTGCCGATGACCACCAATCAAATCCTCGAGTACCCGATGTGGGCGGTCCCCGCGCGCTGGGGCTTCGAGGGCTCGATCACCCCCGAGCGTCTCCTCAACGCGAGTGAGAGCGGGTGGCTCTTCACCCTGCCGAAATCGAAGGAGCTGGCCGATCCGAACGCGGCCGCGCTCCTCGAGCAGCTCTTCCTCAAGGACAACGGCGACAAGCTCCAATTCGTCTGCGCCAAGGCCGAAATAGCCGCCAAACAAGGCGCCAACTCGGTCAACGGAAACTTCCCCTTCGAGGGCGCGTGGGGCTTCACCGAGTTCTCTCAGCAGTGGATCCCGTTCGCCGTGCTCGGCACGATGACGCAGTTCACGCTGATCATGATGATGATCATCCTCCGCAGGAAAGACCCGGTCTAGCGCGCGCAGAGTCTGCGAAAGAGACCTAGTCCTTACAGCCGGTGGCGCAGCTGATGTACGGCGTCACCTGTGGCTCTTCGGCCGAGGCGGCGCTGACGTCGGAGCTGCAGGCACCGGCGAGGGCGTCGCGGAGGCACTGCGAGCAGGTGTCGTCGGGTGATTTCGGAGCGCCCGGTTTGCAGTAGGTCTTGTCGCACGGGGTCGCGCACACCGTCGCGCCGCAGAAGCACGTGTTGGCGTGTTTGACGACCGCGGCGCGTCCCTTGGTGTAGCCGTCGCCGCAGCAGACGAGGCAACCCGAGGTGCTGCCCTTGGCCTTGCACGTCGCCGCGATCGGATCGCCCGCGTCGGTGCCCGTGTCCGCGGAGACCGCCGTGTCGGGAGCGACTGCGGTGTCGGGCTTGGCCGAATCGGAGACCGTCGAATCGGTGCCCACGCCGCTGTCGGTGCCCACGCCGGTGTCGGTACCCACTCCGGAGTCGAGAACGGTGGTGTCATCGCGGGCGGCGGCGTCGTCGGCAGCGCGGAAGCCGTCGACGTCGTAGGCGCAGCCGGTGAGGGCGACGAAGGCTCCGAGCGAGAGTGACGTGAAACGCACGAATGTCCTCCTAGCACGGCCCTCCGAGTCCCGCCGCTGCACATCCGTTGCCGCCTGGACCGCGAGCGCTCACCCGCGTACGCCGATGCCTTCGCTGATGCTTTCGCCGATGCCTGCGCCGATGTCGGTCGAGAGATAGATGACCGAAGACGCGCGCGACGAGTGGCTCTTCGGCTGGGACAAGACCCCGGGGATCGTCTCGGTGTGGGCCGAGCGCGAGGGTCACGTCTTCATCTGGCGTCGCCTCCCCGAGACCGGCGAGCTCGTGCGCGAAGAGGCTCGTTTTCGGCCGTGGATGCTCTTGACGTCGCTCGCCGACCTGGCGCATCTCGGAGAACGACTGCGCCCCGAAAAGCCGCGAGAGCGTGAGATTCCGCCAGGACACGTGACCCATCGCGAGCTCCGCGGCTCGCACGCGTTGCGCCATCTCGTGCGCGCGAGCGATGGTCGCGAGCTGATGCGCGCGGTCCTCACCGGCGCCAGTCGTCGACTCGGTCAGGAGATTCGTGATCTGCGTCAGCTCGGCGGCGACTCGGCGCTCTCGTTGCCGCCCGAAGAGCAGTACCTCGCGGCCTCGGGTCGTACTTTCTTCCGCGGGCTCACGCTCGACTCGCTCCGCCGGATGCAGATCGATCTCGAGACCACCGGCCTCGATCCCGTCAGGCATCGCATCTTCCTCGTCGCCTTGCGGACGCCCGCCGGCATCACGGAGACCCATGAAATCACGGTCGATGGTGACGAAGGGGAGCGCTCGCTGCTCGTGCGGGTGATTCGTCGCGTGGTCGAGCTCGATCCCGACGTGATCGAGAACCACAACCTCCATGGCTTCGATCTTCCCTTCCTCGTGCATCGGGCGAAGGTGCTGGGGGTGCCGCTGACGCTGGCGCGACTCGGCGGAACGTCGCTCCGCGAACGGCGCACGGCGCGCGGCGGCGTGCGCTACACGATGCCTGGACGCGAGCTCATCGACACGCTCGACGCCGTTCGTCGCCACGATTTCTCCGCGCGCGATCTCCCGGGGCACGGGCTCAAGGCGGTGGCGCGGCACTTCGGGCTCAGCGGGCTCGATGGTCAGCCGCGTGAGCTCATCCCTGGTGCGCGCGTCCACGAGGTCTTCCTCCGCGATCCAGCGCGGGTGCGACGTTACGCCGAGGCCGACGTCGAAGAGGCAGCCGGTCTCGCGCGGCTCCTCGGCGGCGCTGCCTTCGCCCTCGCGCAGATGGTGCCGCGTCGGTACGAGCGTCTCGCCGATGCGGGTCCGGCGACCGGGGTGATCGATCCTTTGCTCGTGCGTGCCTATCTTCGGCGCGGTGCCGCGTTGCCGACGCGCGAGCTCGGCGATGGGACCACGCACCAGGGGGCGGCGCTGCACCTCTTCGCCACCGGCGTCGCGCATCGCATCGTCAAGGCAGACGTCGCCAGCCTCTATCCCTCGTTGATGCGCGCGTATTCCATCGGTCCACAGCGCGATCGGCTCGGAGCCCTGCTCTTTCTGGTCGATCGGCTCGTCGAGCTGCGGCTTGCGGCGAAGGCGAAGGCGAAGCAAGCGACGGTTGGCAGCAGCGAGCAGCACACGCAAGAGGCGCTGTCGGCGGCGATGAAGCTGGTCGTCAACTCCGCGTACGGGTACCTCGGCGCGGCGGGGTTGACGCGTTTCTCCGACGTGCACGCGGCCAACGAGGTGACGCGTCGTGGTCGCGGAGTGCTCTCTCTCATCTGTCGCGAGCTCGCCGCGCGGGGCGTCACCTTGCTCGAGGGCGACACCGATGGCGTCTATTTTTCGGTGCCGGAATCGTTCACCGAGGTCGACGAGCGGCGCGTCGTCGCCGAGGTCGCAGCGCTGCTGCCTCCGCTGGTGCGCCTCGAATACGACGGACGCTACGCCGCGATGCTCTCGCACGAGCCGAAGAACTACGTGCTGCAGTCGTACGATGGGCGGGTCCGGCTCCGTGGCGTCGCCTTTCGTTCGAGCCGCGCCGAGCGCTACGGCGTCGCCTTTCTCGAGCAAGCGGTGGTGCCGCTCCTCGCCGGCGATCTGGTGGCGGTGCGGCAGCTGTACGTCGACACCGCGCTCGCCCTCCGCGATCGCAAAGTCGCGACGCTCGAGGTCACCGCGCGGGTTCGAATCACCAAGAGCAAGGACGAGTACTTCGCTGCCGGTCGTCGCGAGCTCACCTACGAAGCGATGCTCGCCGCCGGGCGCACCGAATGGAAGGTCGGCGAGAAGATTCGCGTCTATCGCGCGGGCGGCGGACGCGCGGCGCTCTTGGCCGAAGACGACGAGGACGCGCGCGACGAAGAACGCACCGACGGACGCGACTACGACGTCGACTACTACCAGCGGCTCCTTCGCGAGACCTTCGCCGAGAGGCTCTCGCGCGCGATGACGCCGGACGATTTCGCCGAGGTCTTCGCCGATCCCGCGCAGGGCGTTCTCTTCAGCAAATCACTGTCGATGGCGAGGCCGATTCTCACGCCGCTCGACGTCGACGTGAGCGAGCCAGCTGGAGCACCGTGAGCGCGGCGCCGAGAACGAAGGTCGTCGCACCCGTGGACGTCGCATCGGCAGCGTCGTGAAGCGAGCAGCCCGAGGAGGACTTGGACGACGATCCTGAATCGTCGTCCCCGAGGGTGTTCCCAGGGAGCTCAGTGGTTCGACCCGAGTCGCCGGGGTACGGCGGTCCGCTGTCGGCGGGCGTCGGCACGCCCTTTTTGCACTTCGCAATCGCGTCCGGATCGCAGAGGAAGGGAACGGCCAACGAGGTCGATTCGAGATCTGCAACGCCCGCGAGGTACGCTCCGAGCGTGAGGTTCGTCGTCGGCGGACCGCCCATGTACGAATGCTCGCACGAGGCCGCGAGCGTGATCGTCGACGTGGTCCCGGGAAAATTGCCGTAGTCGGTGCGGATCATGCCCCGCTCCGACAACGAGACCTTCGTCGTCGCGAGGAACGGCACGAGGAGAGGATCGATGTCGATCCGAATCTTGCGCGTGGCCCGCACGTCGGAGCACCACTCGGCCGACTCGGTGAAGGTGTCACCGACCAGCGTGAGTGTGCCGGCCTTGGTCGGCAGCGGCTGCGCGGGTCCGATGGTGAAGACGCGCGCCTGCGAGTGATCGCTGCTCATGTACGAGGGATTGCACGGCGAGTTGAAGTGCAACGCGTACGAGCCCTCGGTGAGCGGCGCGAGCGGCAAGAGGAGCTGTCCTCCGATCGTGCTCGGATCGACGTCGACGTGCGTGTCGACCAGCTCGAACGAGGAATGCCGGATCGCGAAGCCGTACTCGCCGTACTTCACTTGGAAGGGATATCCGGGCGTGTTGGCCGGAACGACGGCGCCCGTGTGCGGCGCAAAGGTCGGATCGTCGCACGCAGCGTCGTAGCGCCCTGGTGCAGTCTCGGCCATCGCCGAGCTCGTGGCAGTGAGCAGCGTGGCAGCGATGAGGAGCGTCGGTACGGTGCGCATACCGACCGATTCTGCACGGGCCGTGCCGCGCGATTCGGCACGGCCTGGCTCACTGCCTGCGATGCATCAGGACTTCGTCCTCACGGCTTCGTCATCACCGCCGGAGCGCCGGCGAAGTTGCACGACATGGTCTTGCAGTCGTCGTTGATCTTGCAGGAGTAGAGGCCGAGGGTCGACTTCGACATGTCGACCTTGAACTCGGAGGTGCCGAGCGTGCCGATGCCGGGCGCGTTCCCGATGTTCTTGTGCTTGACGATGAAGACGTCTTTCGTCTCGCCCTGGGTGATTTCGACCTGATCTTTGCCGCCATTCGGGCCGTCGAGATCCCAGACGCCGATCGGGGCACACACCACCGGCGCGGGCGGGGGTGGCGGGGGAGGCGGGGGCAGAGGTTCGACGGATTCCTTCTTCGTACAGGCGACGAACGCGAGAGCAGCGAGGGTGAGCGCGAAGAAGGGCTTACGAGTCGACATGTGGGCCTCCGCAGTGTTCGTAGGAGAGACGTGGCGGGTCCCGCCGGTATTCTCCTGGATGGCACGGTGCGTCGAGAGATGCTTCGGCAACCGAGCGGAAGCGAGATTGACCGAAGCGGCCAAAGTTGCGAAGCAACCTTTGGCGAAACGAGAAGCTCGCCAGTATAGGCGTTTTGTCAATCGAGCGCGCCGCCAGCGAGGCGTCGGATGACCGGGAGCACGGCTTCGTCGCTCCGTGCACGAACGTAGGTGGCCTTGGCGCGGCGACATCCTTCGCGCAGGCCGCCGACGATCGCTTCGAGGCGCGCGGCGTAGGCGGCGCGTGCCTCCGCGTCGAAGGTGACGTCGACGCTGGCACCAGATTCGGCGTCGACCAACTCGAGATCGCCATCCCACGGCGGATCGAGATCTTCAGGGGCGAGGACTTGGACGAAGCGCACGTCGTGGCCGCTGGCGCGTGATCTGGCGACGGCGCGAGGCCAGGCGGCGACGTCGCCGTTGGGCGCGAGCGCATCGGTGACGACGACGAGCACGCCCGGACGAGCGCAGCGGCGGAGGAGCTCGGCCATCAGCGAGTCGGGAGAGAACGGCTTGCCGTCGCTCGGCTCGTCGGCCGCCATGCGTTGCAGTCTCTGCCGCACGCTTCCGAATTGTCCGCGGCCGCGCTTGGGCGGGGTGAGCTCGAGGCCCTTCGTCGACATGGCGGCGATTTGCGCGCGTTCGCCGTCGGCGAGGGCGACGTAGCCGATGGCGGCGGCGATGCGGCGGGCGAGGGCGAGCTTGGAGGGGACGCCGACGATCATCGACGTCGAGACGTCGACGAGGATGCGCACCGCGGCTTCTTCTTCGGCGCGATAACGTTTGATCACCGTCTGGTCGCTGCGCGCGAGGACGTTCCAGTCGAGGTGACGCAAGTCGTCGCCGGGTGAGTAGCCGCGGTGATCGACGAACTCGGGGGATTGACCGCGACGACGCGAGGCGCGCGAGCCTTGTCCATCGCTGGCGGTACGGAGCGCCAAGTGTCGTCGAAGTCGATCGAGCTCGGAGAGCTCTCCCGCGCTGAGGAGCTCACCGCCGTCGTCGTCTTCGGCGAGGGTCCCGAGCTCCTCGTCCTCGGCGGCGCTGGAATCGCCGCTCATTTCTTCGGATCCGAGTCGCCCTCGTCACTCGGCTTCATCCCGCGCGGGAGGGGTGGTGGCGGCGGGATGACGTCGGGTTCGTCGTCGGGGTCGGATGCCGCGGTCTTCTCCGAGATCTCGGCAGCAGCAGTGCGAGGCAGCGGAGGCGGGGGCGGCGGAGCGGCGGTGGGTTCCTCGTCCTCCTCCTCGTCGGGCTCTTCCTCGGCTTCGCGATCGAGCTTGGCCTCGGTGCGCTTCTGCAACTGCTCGACGTCGGCGACCGTGCGTCGGGAACGCTCCCAGGCGATGCCGAGGAGCACGAGACCGAGCGCGCCCCAGGCCATCGACGCCGACAACGATGCGACGGTGACCGACATCACGTCGGTGCCACGCTGGGCTTGAAGAAACGCATAGGCAGCGAAGGCCGGGCTCGGTGCGGCGACCAGCGGCGGAGCGTTGCTGCTGGTGCTGGAGAACGAGTTGACGATCGTCGCCACGATCCAGGGCACGATGGTGATGACGACCGCTGCCGCCAACGTCGCTGCACGCGCGAAGGCGACGTTCTCTCCGCCGCGCTTGCGGGAGCGGAGGAACGCCGAGAGGCCGACGAGGAAGACCTGGAAAAGAAGGACGTAGATAGCGCCGTTGGCGAGCGCGCCGGGGATGGCGGAGAGCGGCGTGCGTGACGTCGACGCGATGCCGAGCTTGTCGCGAAGCGCACCCGGTGAAGAGCCGAGGACGCCGCCCGCGTAGCAAGCGCCGAGGATCACCGCGGCGAGGACGATTTGGAGGATGGCGCCGCGGATGATGCCGGGGCCGAGCATGCGCGAGAACGCCGAGGTTCGGAGACGCTTCCAACGCGCGCGCACGAGTCGCGTCGGGCCGAGCGGATCGGCGGTGAGGGTGACCGCCATGAAGACGAGCAGGATGAAGGTGAAGATCTCGGCGAGGAACGCGCAGACGGAGGCCTTGTCGAGATCGACACGGAAGCAGGTGACGAAGACCGCACCAGAGAGGAGGAGGCTGGCGCCGAGGAACCAACGCTTCACGCCGCTCGAGCGGTCGTCGTTGACGCCGGAGAGGTTGGCCGCGCTGAGCGCTGAAAAGAGCCAAAACGGAAGGCCGAGGAGGAGGAGCGGCCAGACCAGGAGCCAGACGACGTAGTCGAGCCCGAACGGCACGGTGGTGTACGCCGTCGACCACCAGATGGGCCCGCTGGTGACGAGCGGCCAGCGACTGGAGGCGACGGTCTCGCCGACGGCGGTGACGAGGCCGAAGAGCAGCGGTGCGCCGGCGGCAGGGAGGATGATCGAGACCGCGAGCGCGCCACGGAGCGTCTGCGTGCGCGAGGCGATGGCGAGCCCGAAGGCCACCGAGACGGCAGCGACGGCGGTGATGACGACGGCGACGACGCAGAGCTCGCCGGCCGTGACGCCGCCGAAGAGAAACGGAATGGCCGCCAGTGGAAGGAGCGCCACCACCTGCACGCCGAGGGTGGCGAAGGCGGCGAGGAACTTCCCGCGCGCGATGTCTTTGGGTGCGAGCGACGTGAGGAGGAGCGGCTCGAGCGTCTTTCCTTCGCGTTCGAGCGCGATTGCACCGGCGGCGGTCGCGGGGCCGACGAGGCACACGTAGAGCAGGACGATCGAGACGAACCCCTGAAAGAGATACGACCCGAGCTGCGCCATCTTGCCCTGCGTGACCTGCAGGCTCCCGATGGTGAGCATCCCGAGGCCGATCAGCGCGACGGCGGCGGTGATGGTCCAGGGCAGGCGCGGCAGTCGCAGAGCCTGACGCAGCTCGCGCACGAGGAGCGGGTTCGGCTCGCCGAGGAAGCCACCTCCGGGAGGAGCGGCGCGGGCGCGTGTGGAGTGAGGGGAGGGCACGCGGGAGGAACGCACGAACAGGCTCGAGCGTTCAGGGATGGTAGCGGAGGGCTGCCCTCCGGGTCCATCGGCAGCATCAATGACCGGAGAGCGCTGCGTCGATGTCGGAGAACGGCATCTCCTCGATGTCGACCTGCACGGTCGCAGCCGCGAGCTCGTCGGTGAATCGAGCATTCACGAGCTCGAGGCACCGTTGCACGAGGAGGGCGTAGCGCGGATCGGAAGCCACCGTCACGCATTCCGGCGCGTTCGTCGCCAAGGCACCGAACGGATAGTGGTTGGCGAAGAGGAAACGAATCGCCACGTCGGTGTCGGTTCCCGAAACCAGGGCTGCTTCGAGCGAAATCACGTCGACCACGGGGACCTGATCGGGCACGGTCTGTCCGGCCTTCAGCGGCGCGGGCGCCATCATCGGACTGCCCGTCAATTCCGGATACTGCATGTCGGGATCGTGGGATCGACGGCGTAGGCCACCGTCGCCGGTTTCGCCGGCGATGATCATCCGCAGGTAGTCCCCGATCTTTCCGGGAAGGCCGGTCGCGCTGGTGGTCGTTGGTGGGGTCTGGTTGCTTCCAGAAGTGGCCATCTCGTCCTCAGGGTTGGGTCAGATAGTTGGCGAATCCACTGGGTTTGGCGCTGCCCTGGAGAAACGTCTCATCGGGGCGCAGGACGACGGAGCCGTCCCAGGAGGGGCGTTCCGCAAGGTGGAGCGCCGGTGGAAGCTTCGTCTCCTTGGCGTTGAACTTGAACTTCACGCTCACCGTGCCATCGGCGTTGCCGGTGAGAATGTGCGTGAGCAGGGAGAACTCGGCGAGGACCTTGGAGGCGTCGACCGCCTTGGTCTTCTTGTCGAGGAAGCGCTCGGGTTTCTTCTTGATCGTGGCGACGGTGTCCGCCGCGAGCTTTGCAATTCGGTCGCTCCGATTCGCTTTCATCATCGTCCGTGCGAGAGCGCCTCGGGCACCGTAGATGAACCACATCGGCTCGACCGCGTCCCGGCCGGGGAACATCCGGAGAGACCAAAGATAGCGTGCGATGGAGAAGTTCTGTCGGTCCTTGTCCTCGGCCGCTGCGGCCTTGTTGTCGTCCGCGTTGCCGACGTTCTTGCTGGTGACCAGCATGTCGTCATCTTCAGCCCACATGCGCACGACGGGTGAGACGTAGATGAGGAGCCCGCTCGATTTCAACGTCGCCAGCGAGCGCATCGTGATCGATGCACCACGAGCGACGAGAAACAGCCGCGCGAACCCCAGCGGCCGAACCTGCTTCAGGGTGTTCTCGACTTGCTTTTCCAGCGCGTCGGCGTCGCTGTCGCTCATCGGCGGAAAGGCGCCGCAGCCACGGTAGGGATCGCCACCCTTCACGGTGGTCACCGCGGCGTAGTCGAAGTTTCCACCGTGGAACGGGTCGGTCGTCGGAAAGAGCGACTGCGGCGCGCTGGAGCCGCCGAGGCCGCCGGTATCGAACGTCTGGTATTTCTTGGTGGCCGGATCGACGCGCAGGACGAAGCCGATGTGAGCCAGCGCCGTGTTGTCGGCGAGAAACCCGGGATCGTTCTTGGCAATCGTCCAATCGGCGACGAGCTCTCCCGCCTTCCATTCCATCTCGCGCCCGCCCGCGACCTCGATGCCTTGCTTGACCTTCGGGCTGTTCGGGTCGGCGGCGTTCTTCGGTACGAGCTTGAGGCTCGCTGCCTTGACGGCGCGGTTGGCGAACACGAACACGGCAGGTGGTTCGAAAGTGCAGCCACCGAGCTTCTTGGCGGTGATGTCGAAGATGAGGGGCGCGTCATGCGCGCCTTGATCGGGTGTCAGCGCCGACGCAGGCGAGAGATTGGGAGCGACGATCGGCGTCGGGTTGCCGACGATCCACGCGCCGCCCATGTTCGTCACCGTCGAAGCCGTCGAGTGACCCGCGTTGACGAGGCCGTAGGTCTTGCCGCGGAGGAGCGCCTCGCCGCGGCTGGCGATACCGGCCGCCGATAGATGCTGGCACGCGAAGGTGAGCGGATAGCACTTGTTGGAACCGCGGCCGCCGAACACGTCCCCGAGCAGCTCCGTGTCGCCCTTGCCGTCGAAGAGGTGGAGGACTCCGGGGCCGCCATAGAGACTCAGCAAGAGCATCTCGGAGATCTGTCGTGCCCAGAGCTCCTGCGCAGCGCCCGGCTTGTTGTTGCTCGGGAGCGTCTGCGGGATCTGCCCGAGCGGCGCTTTTTCCGCGTCCCACAGCTCCCAGAGGGCGTCGGGGCGGTTGCCCGAGCCCTTCTTGAATCGCGGTGTTCGCAGTCGCGTGACGACGTAGTCGCTGACGTACTTGATGGCCGCGAGGTTGCCGAGGTCGAGCGGCCCCGGCGGGGCGACGGGCTCGTTCTGCGGAGTCGCGTTGATGCCCACGGAGAGCCGCGGAAAGCCGGGTCCGCCCATCGTCTGTTGCGACGGCTTGGTGGTGTTGACCTGGGCGGCCTGCACGCCGAGCTGGATGGGCGGCGTGATGTCTGCGCCGTTCTTCTTGACGGCAAGCGCTCCGCTCCCCGCGGCCACCTCGAGGAAGACCCTCCACCGCACGCGACTCGGACCCACCTCGGGCGTACCTGGTGGCTGGAACGTCACGTCCTTGGCCTTGTCGCTCCCCGCGATGTTCTTGAAGCCGCCGTGGTCGTCAGGCTGCGTGACGAACATGGCTGCGGTCACCGGGTTCACGCCGCCCTTCTTGTTGGGCCTGAAGCGGATCAGCATGAGCGTGGGGGCGGTGGGCACCGTGCTCGGAGCGTTCGGATCGAGGCTGTCGAAGACGTCGAACTGGAAACGGAGTTTGTTTCCCGGGTCGATCTTTTCGACGAACTTGAGGGCCACAGTGACAGGCATTTCGGTCTCCGCGCGCCCGGTCGGACGCGGTGAAAATAGGCGCCGCGCGCAACCTCAGTCGTCGTCCCAACCCTCGTCGAGCTCGCCGAGGTGGACGAGCGTTCGTCGTCGCATGATCACGCTGGCCCCGCCCGGCGCCAGGTCGAGCTCGTCCAGCACGCCGGCATCGTCGGTCGTCCCCGAGCGCGTGCCCCACGGCGTCACCAGATCGTAGGGCTGGTGCTTCAGGATCTCGCCAGTGTCGATGGCGAGCTGCATGTGCACGCGGTCGGCGTAGGTCACCGGATCGACGTTCTTCGTCTCGCGCTCGGCGCCGCGCACGACGAAGGTGAACTGGACCTTCGCGAAGGCCGCGCTCGACGTGATGCCACCAGCGTCGACGTACGAGTCACTGAATTCCCAGTCGTCCCAGTCGAGGACCGCACGTTCGCCTCGTGAGGCCGCGGTGCCTTTTCCGACGACGTCGAAGCCGACCTGGGCGATTTCGAATTCCATGGTCTCGCCGTCTGGCAGGCCAGGCGCATCGAGGATCGCTTGCCGCGTCTCGCCCATTCCGACCGTGGGCTCGTCCCACGTCGCCTTCCACTCCTTCGCCGACGGCATGGTCGGGAGAATGCGACGCCGGAACTGGGTCTTGTCGTAGAGCTCGCACGCCTCGGGTTTCGAGCCCTTCGGGCCTGGGTGGCAGGCGAGGTCAGGCTCCTCGCCGGGATAGAAGTAGAGGATCTCGACTCGCCGATTGGTCTGACTGCGATAGTCGTCGACGTTCTCAGCCTCCTTGGGCCAGTTCTCTCCACAGCCGACGAAGACGTCGGGGATGAGAAAAGGGAGGCCGCTGCGGAACGAAGGTAGGGCACTGACGTCGACTCCCAGCTCGTCGGCCAGCTCGTCTTCGTAGCACTCGAAGAACGCACCCCAAGTCTGTTTGCCGAGGAGGCCGTCTTCGGCGACCGGATCGGCACGCGTCGAGCCCGGGCCCGAAGCGTTGTACGCCTTTTGGAACTCCTTCAGCGCCTTGGTCGTCTTCGCGTCGTGTACGTCGTTGGCGTCGCCGGGATCACAGGGCCAGCCCTTCGACTGCGCGAAGAAGCCGAGGATCTGCTTGTAGTCGGCGACCTTGTGGTGCTCTTGGC
>JANYDK010000141.1 GCA_025363655.1 Deltaproteobacteria bacterium
CCCCGCGCAACTAAGAAGGAAAACGGGATCGTGCTTCGCGCACGGTCCCGTTTTTCGTTTCGGGCAAGCGTTCGGGCAAACCGACGTCGGGCGAGGTGCCCAGCCGAGCACGGTCGCCGCCGACGTGTCGCCCGAGCTCGAGAAATCATCTTCAAGGCGACGTCGATCGAGCACGAGCTCGAAAAGTGGCTGCAGACACTTCGACGGAGTCGGGCCGCGAGCGAGGTCACCCGGGGAGAACAAGCACGAGTTGGAGGTCGAGGTATCCCGCGGCTCAGCAGTTTCGAGGTCTCAGCTAGGAAGGGTTCGGCGCGTTCGGCGCTCCTCGCGTGTGCGGAATGGTCACGTGGAACGTCGTCCCCCGTTCCGCGGTCGACTCGACCCACGCGCGCCCCGCGTGCGCTTTGGCGATCTCTTGCACGATGAAGAGGCCAAGGCCGACGCTTCTGCGCGAACTGCCCTGGCTCGTCGCACGTGTCATCGGATCGAAGATGGTCGCGTGGACCGAAGGCGGAATGGGGATGCCGCCGTTGTGAACGGTGATCGACGCCCCAGACGCGTCGGTCGTGGTCGTGACGGTCACCGGCGTCTGAGGCTCGCCATAGGCCACCGCGTTCGAGACGAGGTTGCCGATGAGTTGCGCGATTCGGTTCGGATCGCCGCAGCAGGCCCCGTCACCGGAGCGCACATGATCGAGCGTTCGCGCGGGATGGATCTCGGCGAGCTCTTCGACCGCTTCGCCGACGGTGGCGTGCACGTCGATCTCTTCCTTCACGATGGCGAGCCCGCCGCGGAGACGTGCCTGCGTGAAATCGAGGAGGTCGCTGATGAGGCGGTTCGCACGATCCGATGCGCGGGCGATGCGGGCAACACTCCGCTGCTGGCTCGAGCTCAGATCTTCGCTCGTGAGGAGGTTCGCGCCCATCGCGACGACGGAGAGTGGGTTGCGCAGATCGTGGCTGACGATGCCCATCATCTGTTCTGCGAACAGCGCACGGTCGTTCGCCTCGGCCTGGAGGCGCGTGGCCTCGGCGACCAGCTCCTCGAGGCGCTTTCGTGATCGGACAAGCTCGCGCTCGTACTGATCGCGGTCACGCGCGACGTACGCGGAGATCTCGTGAACGATCGTGCCTTGCTCCTCCCGGCGGATGGCGTCGACGACCATCGGAACCTTCGTGCCGTCCGCCGCGACGACGTCGAACTTCACCTCCGACACGGAGCCCTGCATCGAGAGGAGGGGGGCCCAGTGCGTGTGATGGAAGATTCGTCCGCCCATCGTCAGCAGGTCTTGAAGACGCGTGCCGACGAGCGCCTCGGGTGAACGTCCGACCCAAATGGAGAACGTTCGGTTGACGCGACGGATCGTTCCGTCGGCGGTCGTCTGCAACACTCCGCATGGAAGGACGTCCAGTACGGCGAGCGCCTCGTCGAACCCGCGCGGATGCTGGGTCATCGGTCCCTCGGGTCAGCTCGTCGAGATCGACAGCTCGGCGAGGAAGATGTCGATCTCGCGTGAACAATCGCTCGGCGCGCTCAGCTGCGGGCAGTGTCCCACGTTCTTCACGATGGCGAGCTTCGCGCGCGGCATCACGCGCTGCATGTACTGCCCTACGGACACGGGCGCGATGAGGTCGTCGTCGCACTGTACGATCAAGGTCGGCGTCGTCAGGGGAGGGAGCTCTGCGCGGAGGTCCGTGAGGAAGGTGACGCGCGCGAACTGCTTCGCGATCTCCGGGTCGGTCCGGCAGAAGCTGTTCTTCAGCTCCAAGGCGAGCGCCGGTTGGTCGGGCGCTCCCATGATGGCGGGCGCCATGTTGCTCGCCCAGCCCAGGTAGTTGCCCTCGAGCGTTTCGAGAAGCTCGTCGATGTCCTCGCGAGAGAAGCCGCCGACGTAATTGCCGTCGTTGATGTAGCTGGGCGAGGGGCCGATCATGACCTGCGCGGCGAAGCCATTTCCCTTCGCGCGGTGCGTGAGGTCTGCAAGCAACCCGATCATGGCGCTCACGGAGTGCCCGATGAAAATCGCAGGACCCTCGCCGAACTCCTCGACCACCTCGAGCACGTCGTCGGCGTATCCACGAAGCGACGCGTACTTCTTCGAGTCGTAGGCGGAGAGATCCGAGCCGCCGCTGCCGACGAGGTCGAACAGTACCGTCCGGAAACGCGTTGCGTAGGCAGGCTGAAGCAGCCGCCACATGTTTTGGTCGCAACCAAACCCGTGCGCGAAGAAGACCGTCGCTGGTCCCGTTCCGGCCACTTGGACGTTGTTGCGAAGCCGGACGGAGGACATCGCGAGTGACCCTAGCTCACGCGCTGGCAGCGCGCGAGAGAGCGAGAAATTCGCGCAACATTCTGACGACGCAGTTCTTCACGAGCCTCAGCCCGTAGGCTCCGAGGACACGTTCCAAGGCACGACCTGACAGCACGACGCGTCTCGATCACCGTTCAGCCCGCCTGCACCATCGCACGCTCGTGAGACGCGAGCGCGTGCAGGCGATCCTGATACGCCGCCAGCCTCGGCGAGAGCGTCTTCCCCAGCGCTCCCCGCCACATGCCGAGGGCGGTGCTGACGGAGATGTCGGCGAGCGTGAGCCGGCCGCCCGCGAGAAACTCGGCGTCGCCGAGCAGCGCGTCGACGTGCGCGACGGCCTCCGTCAGCCGGCCTTCGATCATGCGCACCGACCAGTTGCGCTTGTCGGCCTCCGGGGCGACGAACTTCGCGCCGAGCAGCGCATTCATCGGAGCGCCGATGGTCGCTTCGCCGAACATCGTCATTTGCAAGACGCGCGGCAACGCCGGATCGTCCTTGCCGGGAAGGAGCGGGGTCGGGCCGTACTTCTCCGCGAGGTAGAGCATGATGGCGATCGACTCCGACATCTCGACCTCGCCGTCGACGAGGAACGGCACCGACCCGAGCGGATGAAGGGCGCGGTAGGCGGCGTTGACCGGAAACGTCAGCGTCTCGACGCGGTAGGCGAGCCCCATCTCTTCACAGAGCCAGAAGAGACGAACGCCTCGCGCCCCGCGCGCGAAATTGTAGAGGGTGATCATCGCTCGCTCCCGGTGGCGAGAGGTGCGTCGAGAGGTGCGTCGAGGTTGCGCGGCGCATGAAAGACGCGGGTGAGCGACAGCTCGGTGTCGGATGGCGTCGTCACTGCGAGGGTCGAGGGTTTCGCTTCCATCACCTCGCTCCTTTCTTTTTCGGTGCGGGTTTGGTTTTTCTCTGCAGCTCGTCGAGGAGTGCATCGAGGCGCTGGAAGTTGCCTTCCCAGATGGCGCGGTAGCGCTCGAGCCACTCGCTCGCGACCCCGAGCGGCTTCGCCTGAAGGCGGCTCAGGCGGCGTTGCGCGTCGGCTTCGCGCGTGATGAGACCGGCGCGTTCGAGCACCTTGAGGTGCCTGGAGATGGCTGGCTGGCTGATGTCGAAAGGTTCTGCGAGCTCGCTCACGGAGGCGTCGCCCTTGGCGAGCCGCGCGAGGATGGCGCGCCGGGTGGGATCGGAGAGAGCTGCAAACGTCGCGTCGAGGCTGGCAGAAAGTTTCATTGCATGACCGTATGGTTCTATAACGATTCAGTTATACGATGCGACGCACCGATGTCAAGGTGTCGCTGGGCCGGGATCTCCGGCCTCGCGCATCGTATCGTCGCCTTGCGTCCAGCCGCGCGGACGTGGCCCCGCGCGTATCGCCAGCGAAAGCCGAGTATCATCACCGGGCACAGCCCATGAGAGTCCCTCTCCACAGCGTCATCGAGCGACATTCCAAACTGATCATCGAACGGTTCGTCGGGGCGGTGCGTGCGCACGAGCTGCCTCCGAGGTCGCTGTCGCACGAGGATGTGGCCGACCATCTTCACCGCTATCTCGTGGAGATCGTCGCCGTCCTGCGCGAGGGCCTGGCCGACCAGGTCGACTCGTCGAAGGCGGCGAAACAGCACGGTGAGCAACGCTGGTACGTCGGGTACGACCTCAAGAGCATCGTTCTCGAATATGGCCTCTTCCGTCAGGTCATCTTCGACGTCGTGCGGGAGTCCGAGGGCGCCCTCGCGAACGAGGATTTCGACCCGCTCGCGCAGTTCCTCCATGTGGGGATCGCGGACGCCGCGGTCGAGTTCATGGAAAAGAGCATGCTCGAGGTCAACAACGCCCTTCGGCTCGCCGAGGAGGCGACGGGGGCTCGTGACGAGTTGCTCGCGTTCGTCTCGCACGATCTCAAAAATCCACTCAACGTGATCCACGGCAGCGCGGAGCTTCTCTCTCTCGCGCTCGACGCTCCGGACCTCACCGGCAAGGGGCCGGAGCTCAAGAAGCACGTGGCGCGCATGCAACGCGCCACCCTCACGATGGACCGCCTCATCCGCGACCTGCTCGACCTCGGGCGCATCCGCGCCGGTGAGTTCCACTTGGAGATGTCTCCCCACCTCGTCGACCCGCTGCTTCTCGAGGCACTCGAGCAGGCGGCGCCGCTCGCGGAGCAGCGCTCGATCGCCGTCCGGGTCGACCCCTCCGACGGCGGTACGATTCTCTGTGATCGCGCGCGGGTGCTGCAGGTCTTCGCGAACGTCCTCGGCAACGCCATCAAGTTCACCCGCGAAGGCGGAACCATCACGCTGCGGGCGACGTGCACGCCGCAAGAGTGCACGTTCGCGGTGACCGATGAGGGTCCGGGCATCCCGAAGGAGCGGCTGCCGTTCCTCTTCAATCGCTACTGGCAGGCGCCTGACACCGCCTCGAAAGGAACGGGCCTCGGCCTGGCCATCGCCAGGGGCTTCGTGGTGCTGCACGGCGGCAACATCTGGTGCGAGAGCGAGGTCGGCGTCGGCTCGACCTTCTTCTTCTCGCTCCCGACGGGGCAGCACCCAGAGAAAATCCAGTGACGTAGCGACACGCGCCCTCTATCGACCGCAAGAACGTGATCGCTCTCACGCTCCCCGGCCCCCACACTCGCCGGATGCCCACCCGCGAGCGCGTCCTCGACTTCATCTCCGCCGTCCAACGCTACGAATTCCTCGAGTTCATTCCCCTCTTCTACGCCGAGCACATGACTGCGCGGGAGAATCAGGAGACGCCACGCGTCGGGCGGCAGGCGCAAGTCGACAATGAGACGAAGGCGCTCTCCCGGGTGCGATTTCATCGCATGCGCGCGGTCTCGTTCGCGGTCGACGGCGACCACGTCGCCATTCATTGGGACGTGGGGATGACGCTGCCGGACGGGAGCGAGATCGCGATGGAGGAACTCGCCTATCAAACCTGGGAGGGTGACCGCATCGTCGCGGAGCGCTATTTTTACGATCCGGCGCAGCGCATCCCGCGACCTCCGACGACATGACCACGACGACTCCGCTTCACGTCCTTCGCTCGAGCCGCGGCGTGTATCGCGGCGCGCGCGTGGCGCTCCTTTCGGGGACTCCCGGAGCCTACGAAGAAGACGAGTGCGCTGCCTATCGCGTGGCCGTGCACACCGGCGCGCCTCATCGGATTTGGGAGTGGCAAGACGGTCGAACGCAACAGGGTCCGCACCGTCGCGGTGACGTGACGTTGACGGCGCTCGGCGAGCGACGACGCGTGCAGTGGGATGGGTCTACCGCGCTCGTCTCGATCGAGCTCGAGCCCGCGCTCCTCCGCGACGCAGCGGCTGGAATCGAGGTCGATCTGGCGCAGGCCGAGATCGTCGGCGCGTTCAGTCGTCGCGACGTCATGCTCGAGCACTTCGCGTTCGCGCTGGTGACGGAGCTCGAGGGTGGCCTCTCGAACGGACGGCTCTTCGGAGAAGCCGTGGCGTTGGCGATGGCCACGCACCTCGTCCGCGAATACGGCCGCGGCCGAGTCGTTCGATCGCGCCAGCCAAGCGGCCGGTTGGCACCTCGCACGCTGGCGAACGTCGTCGAGTACGTGCGCACCTCGCTCGCCGATCCAATCGCGCTCGCCGATCTCGCGAAGCTGGCGAACCTGAGCGCCTTTCACTTCTGCCGCTCGTTTCGCGAGTCCACGGGACTGCCACCCCACGCCTACGTCGTGCGCGAACGTGTGAACGAGGCGATCCGTCGCATCCTCGGCGGCGCGACCCTCGGCGAAGCTGCCGCAGGCGTCGGCTTCAGCAGCCAAGGACACCTCACGCGGCACATGCGAAGGCTCGTTGGCGTCACGCCGGGAGCGTTGAGGCGCAGGTGATGCTCCGCCGGGCTTCGCTCGGTTTCGCTCCTCTAGCGTTGGCCAACGGACGCTCCTGCACGTGCGCCTTGCACGTCACTCTTTCATGCGTTAGATACTGAACCGTATGGTTCAGTATCTGCAACCGCGCCTCGACGCCTCGTTCTCCGCGATCTCCGATGCCACGCGGCGTGGCGTGCTCGAGCAGCTCGGGCGTGGGGATGCTTCGATCACCGAGCTCGCCGACAAGTTCCACATGACCCTCACGGGCATGAAGAAGCACGTCGGCGTGCTGGAGCAGGCGGGGCTCGTGACGACCGAGAAGATCGGTCGCGTGCGCACCTGCCGGCTCGGGCTGCGTCGACTCGAGGAAGAGGCGGCGTGGATGGAGCGCTACCGCCAGCTCTGGGAGGCGCGCTTCGAGGCGTTGGATGAAGTCGTCGAGGAGTTGAAACGGAAAGAGAAGGAGCGAGTCGATGGACGCAAGAAAAGAAACTGAGCCCACCCCGATGAAGAAGCGCGCGACGGTGGAACGAAAGTCCGATCGTGAGTTGGTCGTCACGCGAACCGTCAATGGGCCGGCTCGTATCGTGTTCGAGGCGTGGACCAAGGCCGAGCTGTTCAGCCGGTGGTGGGTGCCGAAGTCGGCGCCCATGACCCTGCTCGCGTGCGAGATGGATGTCCGTGTCGGCGGCAAGTACCGATTGGTGTTCAATCACCCCGCCGCGCCGAAGCCGATGGAGTTCTTCGGTACGTACCTCGAAGTGACGCCGAACGCGCGCCTCGTCTGGACCAACGACGAAGGTGCCGAAGGTGATGAAACGGGAGCCATCACCACGGTGACGTTCGAGGAGAAAAACGGCCAGACGTCGTTGGTCGTTCACGACCTCTATCCGTCGAAGGAAGCACTCGACGCCGCCGTCGCCTCCGGGAGCACGGAGGGGATGCCCGAGCAGCTCGAGCAACTCGAGGAGTTTCTCGCCGCTTCGTGAGCTTCGTCAGCGCTCAGGGCTCGTACGAAAGTCGCCACTACCACTTCGGATCGCGGCCCTTCGGATAGCGCCGCGTTTCATGCGCGATCCTTCGTAGAATCCTCGCCATGGGACTTCTGACCTTCGCGCTCAACGTCACGCTCGACGGCTGCATCGATCATCGCGCGGGGATCGCGGACGAAGAGCTGCACGATCACTTCACCGAGCTGATGGACGCCGCCGGGGCGATGCTCTTCGGGCGCACGACGTACGAGATGATGGAGGAGGCCTGGCCGGCGGTGGCCCGCGCCGAGAACGCGCCGCGTGCGACGCGCGAGTGGGCGCGCAAGCTGGAGGCCAAGCGCAAGTACGTGGTGTCGAGCTCACGCAGCGAATTTCCGTGGAACAACACCTTCCGCGTCGAGGGCGACTTGAAGGAGGCGATTCAGCAACTGAAGGAGCAGACGCCGCGAGGTGTGTTGGTGGGGAGCCACGGGCTCTCCGCCGCGCTCGAGCAAATGGGGCTCATCGACGACTATCGACTCGTCGTGCATCCGGTCATCGCCGGACATGGGCCGAGGTTGTTCGAGGGGCTGGAGGGGTCGCGGAGGCTGGAGCTGATTTCGACGTTCCGGCTGAAGTCGGGGGCGATGGCGATGCACTATCGGCGTCGTCGGGGGTGATGCTGCGGGTCGGCGCCGCCGCGTGCCACACCGCTCTCGACTTCGACGAGATCCGCGTCGCCGTCGAGCTTGGTTGCATAGTGTTGGTATGGGTGAGTCAGCTCGCCTGCTCGACCATTTGCCGCAACTGCGTCATGTCGATCGGCTTCGCGAAGTGTGCGGTGAACCCTGCGCGGAGGGCGTCCCGGCGGTCGCTCTCTCGCGCGTAGCCGCTGATGGCGATGATCGGTATCGCAGCGCACGCTGGCATCTCCCGCATGAGGCGCGCGGTCTCGAAGCCGTCCATCCCCGGCAGTCCGAGGTCCATGAGGACGATCTGCGGCGAGACTTCACGCGCCAACGTCAGCGCATCGAGCCCGTCGAAGGCGAGCCGGACGTCGTGCCCGAGCCGCAGCAAGAACTCGGCGAGCATCTCCGCCGCGTCGTGGTTG
The DNA here is from genome assembly GCA_025363655.1 of Deltaproteobacteria bacterium. GTDB lineage: Bacteria > Myxococcota_A > Polyangia > Polyangiales > JADJMO01 > JANYDK01. The sequence goes on from JANYDK010000141.1 coordinate 8,234, forward strand.
TCGTCGACGACGAGGATGCGGCGACTGGTGACGGAAGGATTGTTCATCGGCGATCGAGGACTGGGAGCATGAGGAGGACGAGGAGCCTCGGCTGCGGCTGCGACTGCCGAGCGCGGAAGGGTGACGATGAACCGGCTTCCATGTCCGACGCCGACACTCTCGGCTCGGATGTCGCCACCGTGCGCGTTCACGAGCTTCTTCGCCACCGCGAGCCCGACTCCGAAGCCCCCGAGCTGCCGCTCTCGGGTGTGCGTGCCCTGGGTGAACAGCCCGAAGATTCGCGGCATCAGGTCGGGCGTGATTCCGAGGCCGTTGTCCTCGATGGTCACGCTCACCAGCTCGCCGCTCGCCTCCGCGCGGATGCGAATTTCGCCGCCTTCGTTCGTGTACTTGGCAGCGTTGTTGAGGACGTTGGAGAAGACCTGCGTGATGCGATCGAGGTCGACGTCGACCATCAGCGAGTCGGTGGGCACGTCGACGCGAAGCCGGTGCCGCTTCTGCTCGAGGTTCGGCGCCGACACGTCGACCGCGCTGGCGATGACCGTCGCGATGTCCATCGGCTTCTTGTCGAGGTCGAGCCGATTGCCGGCGATGCGCGACACGTCGAGCAAGTCGTCCAAGAGGCGCATCATGTGGACGACCTGGCGATCGAGCACGCCGATTTCGCGCTCGCAGCCCACCCCGCGTCGCAGCTTGATCAGGTGCACCGCCGTCAGCATCGGCGCGAGCGGATTGCGCAGCTCGTGGCCGAGCACGGCGAGAAACTCGTCCTTGGCGCGGTTTGCGCTCTCGAGCTCGCGTCGCTCGAGCTCGTCCTCCTCCGCCTTGCGTCGCACCGTGAGGTCGCGAGTGACCTTCGCGAAGCCGACGATCTCTCCGTTCGTGTCGCGCAGGCTCGTGATGATCACGTTGGCCCAGAAGCGAGACCCGTCCTTGCGCAGGCGCCAGCTCTCGTCCTCGACGCGCCCCACGCGGCGCACCGTCGCCAGGATTTTCTCGGGCTTTCCGGCGGCGCGGTCTTCGGCCGTGTAGAAGACGGAGAAGTGCTGGCCGACGATCTCGCTGGCGAGGTACCCCTTGGTCTTCTCCGCACCGACGTTCCAAGTGGCGACGTGGCCCGACGCGTCGAGCATGAAGATCGCGTAGTCGGTCACCGCCTCGACGAGGTGATGGAACGGAGCCTCGTGCTCACGAACGCGTTCGCTCTCGAGCTCGAGCTGCCGCACGCGCTCACGCAACTGGTTGAGCTCGTCGCCGGTGGAGGTCACCGGACCAGCTTTGGAGTTGGCGCACGTGCCGTCAAGCCGGTTTGTGCGCCGCGGATCTCATTCTGCCGTGGCATTTTGGTCGATCGACGTCGAGCCGAGGCGTACTGGTCTTGGCGACCCAGCGATCGATGCACTTTCGTTCACCGACGACCTGCCTTGCGCGCGCTCTCTGCTTCCAAGAGCAGCTCGACGAACCGGCTCACCTTGGCGGGTCGGAATCGGGCCGGCGGAAACATCGCGTGGATGCCGCCGCTGCGTAGCTTCCACTCGGGGCGCACGTGCAGGAGGCGGCCCGACTCGACGTCGCCGGCGACGACGTAGTCCGGCAACACCGACATTCCAGCGCCTCCGAGCAACGCGGCGTGCACGGCCGGCGTGGCGTCGATGGCGATCGTGGAACGCATGCGCACGGTGCGCTCTTTGCGAGGACCGACCGTGAATCGCCAGACGAGCGGCTCGGGCAACGCGCCGTTGGCGATGAAGGGAAGCTCTTCGAGGTCTTCCGGTCGACGTACGCGTGACACCACCTTCGAGAGGGCCGGTGCGCACACGAGCCATTGCTGGAAGGTCCCGATGCGCCGCGTTGGACGACTGGAGTCGGCCAGCCATCCCACGCGAATCGCCAGATCGCTCGCCTGAGGATCGGCCACTCGATCGCCGAGGTTCAACGCCACCTCGATGCGCGGGTATCGCCGCGTGAGCTCGATCACGACGGGGACGATCACCGATGAGCCGTAATCGAAAGGGGCGGTGACCCGGAGGGTGCCCTGTGGCGAGGCGACTCCTTGGGCAAGCTCGTCGAAGGCGTCGGCGGACTCGCGCAAGATGACCGCGCACCGCGCGTAGAGCGAGCGGCCTGCCTCGGTGGCGTCGACGCTTCGCGTCGTTCGAATGAGGAGCGTCGTACCGACCTCTTGCTCGAGCTTGGTCACTTGCTGGCTGACGACGGCCTTGGTGATTCCGAGGCTCGCGGCCGCGCGCGTGAAAGAGCCGGCGTCGACCACCGCCGCGAAGTAGGCGAGTCGATTCAAGTTCATGGACCTTCGGATCGCCCGCACCTGCATTGTTTGCCATCAGCATACAGTCTTGGAGAATTTGTGGCCTTCCGACCAACGGCGTCGAGCGTCATGCTGTCTCCCACGTAGGCGATTTCAGCCGACAGGAGAAACCCCATGACCATCTCGTTGAAGCATTTTCCGGCCGGCGAAAGCGGCTTCTTCCGCGCTCCGGTGCTCCTCACGGGCGCGAGCGAAGCGATCCTCGTGGACGGTGGTTTCACGCTCGGGGACGGGCGCGCCGTCGTCGCCGCCATCCAAGCGACGGGGAAGCAGCTCTCGACGATCTACGTCAGTCAGAGCGACCCCGATTATTACTTCTCGCTTCGGCCCATCCGCGATGCGTTCCCCGAAGCACGCGTGATCGCGGCGAAAGAGACCGTCGCGGCGATCGACGCTAGCGTCCAGAAGAAGCTCGACGCGTGGGGCCCGAAGTTGGGAGAGAACGGTCCGCGGACGCTGTCCGACGTCGTCCTTCCGATCGCTTCGAGCGATCGCACGCTCTCGATCGACGGTGAAGAGATCGAGATCGTCGACGCCGACGGGCTCGCCAATCGTCGCTACCTGTGGGTGCCGTCCCTCCGCGCCGTGATCGGCGGCGTCCTCGTATTTTCGGACGTTCACGTGTGGACCGCCGATACGAAGGGAGCCGAAGGACGGGCGGCCTGGCGGAAGAACCTCGACGCGCTCGCGACGCGCGATCCGGCGATCGTGATCCCCGGCCATCTGGCCGAAGGAGCGCCCTGCGACGCTTCGGCGATCAGTTACACGCGCGACTATCTGCTCGCCTTCGAGGAGGAGCTGGCCTCTGCTGCCGACGGCGCCGCGCTCATCGCCGCGATGAAGCGACGGTACCCACGAGCCGGAATGGGCGTCGCCCTCGACATCGGTGCGAAGGTCGCCAAGGGCGAGATGGCGTGGGGTTGAGCGCGATGGCCTCGAGCCCCTCGAACTTGGAAATCATTCGAGCGACCTACGAAGGTCCTTCCGAGCAGAACGGCAAGAACCTGGTCGCAGCGCTCGCGCCCGACGCGGTGTGGGTGGAGGCCGCGGGCTTCCCCTACGCCGGCACCTACGTCGGGCCAGAGAACATCATCACCAACGTCTTCCAACGCCTCGCCACCGAGTGGATTGGCTACCGCGCGGAGGTCGGGAGCTACGTCGCCGACGGAGACGAGGTGGTCGCCTTCGGCACCTATTCGGGCACCTACAAAGAGACCGGCAAGGCCATGCGCGCGGGGTTCGCACACCACTACCGGCTCCGCGAGGGCAAGATCGTCCGCATGGTGCAATACGTCGACAGCCACTTGGTGCAGCAAGCGCTGGTGCGTTGATCAAAGGCGCACGGTTCAAATTGCCGATCGTCGTCAGTGCTCGAGACTCTATTTGCCAGTGCGCGCGCGGTGACTGCAGCCGGGCCAGCAACACGGGCGGCGCTGTCCTTCTTCGAGCTCTTCGCGTGTGCGTCGGATGCGTCGTTCGCGGGTGGTGGTTTGTTTGGCGTCCTCGACCCAGCAGATGAATTCGTTGCGCGCGAGCGGGGTGATGTCGAGCCAGGCGGTGAGGACAGTGGGGTGAGAGAGGAGAGTGGTGCGGAGGTCGGCGGGGAGCGGGTGCACGGTGCCGCCGGGGACGGGCTGGCGCGTGGTTTTGCCGGGTTTGGTTTTGCTGGGTTTGCTGGGTTTGATGGTCATCGGGCGACGCTTTCGAGATCGCGTGCGAGCTGCGCGAAGAACTGTTCGATGTCGCGGCGCGCGTCGTCGACCGAGCCGTAGATGCCGGCGACGGCGGTGTCGTACGCGTCCTCGAGTCCAATCGTCTCGCCGTAGAGATCGAAGGAGATGGCTTCTGCGTGACGGGTTGCCTGGCCGATGGCGTCGCGCGCGGTGATGCGGTCGCGGCGGAGCATTCGGGCGAGCGTGCGGAGCGTGAGGGTGGCGTGGGTTTTGGGATCGGGGTTGGCGCCGGCGCCGGCGAGGTCGCGGAGGTGGTGTTCGATTTCGACGTCGTGTTTGCCGGCGAGGGTGGTGAGGTCGAGGAGGGCGGCGGGGAGGGGCTCGTGGTGGGGCAGTTGGAGGGTGACCCAGTCCGAGATGTCGTCGCGGGTGTAGAGGCCGAGGGCGAAGCCGATGGAGAGCTCGGGGGCGGTGGGGGGTGAGGAGTCCATCGGGATGCATGCGAAGGATATCTCTGATGGGGCGGTGCCCCGAGCGCGCGAAGTACCCGAGCCCGCATCGCGTGCGCGCGTTGCCGCAGCCGCATGATCGTGGGGCGCTGCACCGCTGCGGCATCGGAGGACGCCGCGCTCGCTTGGAACCGCTGGAGCCCGCTTGACGCCTCTCACCGCTCCCGCGATGCACCCCCATGCTCACGGGCAACTGCCACTGCAACCTCGTCTCCTGGACCTTCGACGGCACACCCGACTCCGCCACCGCCTGCAACTGCACGCTCTGCCGCCGCTACGGCACCCTCTGGATCTACGACTACGAGGGTGAGCGCATCACGCTGTCGGGTCCGACATCGATCTACACCCGCAAGGGCAAGGCGGACCCCGCCCTCGAAATTCGCTTCTGCGCGACCTGCGCCTGCGTCGTCGCCTGGCGCGGCCTCCGGCTCGATGCCGAAGGTCGCCGACGATGTGCCGTCAACCTTCGGCTCAGCGAGCCCGGGCCGATCGCGAACATCCCCATCGATCACTTCGATGGGCTCGACGCCTTCGACGATCTCCCGAGCGACGGCCGCTGCGTGCGCGACTTGTGGTTCTGAGCTGTCGTGCTGCTCGGCACTCCTCGGCGCGAGCACGTCGGTGGGCTCTGCATCCCAGTGTCCGGGAGCCAAAGGAGGTCCGTGATAACGTTTCGTCCCATCTGACCGGCAAGGGGGAGGAATGGTTCGGTATCGCGCATCCAGGCGACAGAAACGCGCTGTCCGAAGCTCGAAGTCCGCGAGGTCGCGGTCGTGAGCGGCCAAGCCCAACCCTCTGTCGCCGAGCAACCGTTCCGCGCTTTCTTCGAGGCCTTGCCGGGGCTGTATCTCGTGCTGAAGGCCGACCTGACCATCGTCGCCGCCAGCGACCTCTACCTGCAGGCCACGGGAACGACGCGCGAGGGAATCGTGGGACGCGGGGTCTTCGAGGTCTTCCCCGACGACCCCGACGACCCGAAGTCCGACGCCGTCGCCACCACCCGCGCATCCTTCGAGCGCGTCCTCGCTCGCGGACTGCCCGACACGGTGACGGTGCGGAAGCGTGACGTTCGACGACCCCACGGGGATGGGTCCGACGAGAAGCTCTGGAGTGCGACGAGTCGCCCGGTCTTCGGGAGCGACGGTCAGGTGACGCACATCATCCATCGGCTCGACGCGGTCGCCGCGCCGCTCTCTCCGAACGAAAGCCAGAACGACGCGCTCTTTCGCGGGTTCTTGGAAGCGGCTCCCGACGCGATGGTGGTGGTCGACGCCGCCGGACGCATCGTCTTCACGAATACGCAGACCGAGAGCCTCTTCGGCTATTCGCGTGGCGAATTGATCGGTGAAACGGTCGAGTGCCTCATACCGATGCGGCAGCGCGGAGCCCACGAACGCTCCCGGAAGGGTTACCTGGAAAGTCGCAAGGTGCGCGCGATGGGCGCCGGGCTCGAGCTCCTCGCACGCCGCAAGGACGGTTCGGAGTTTCCGGTCGAGATCAGCCTCAGCCCCGTGGAGACGAGCGGTGGTGTCCTCGCGTCGGCGGCGATTCGTGACGTCACCGATCGAATTCGAATCGAGACCGCCCTTCGTCGAGCCCATGACGAGTTGGAGCACCGCGTCGCCGAACGAACGGCGCAACTCACGCGATCCCTCGACGAGCTACGCGTGAGCGAAGCGCGCTTCTCGCGACTGGTGCAGTCCGGCATCATCGGCATCGTCGTAGGCGACGCGTCCGGCCAAATCATCGAGGCCAACGACGCCTTTCTCGGCATCGTCGCCTGCTCGCGCGAGGACCTACTCGAAGGAAAGATTCGGTGGTCCGACCTCACCACACCAGAATCGGGGAACGAGCTCGTGGTCCAGGACCTCTCGGCGACCGGCGTCGCGCATCCTCACGAGAAAGAGTACGTCCGCAAAGACGGGAGCCGAGTCGCCGTCCTCGTCGGCATCGCCACGCTGCCGAATACGCACACGATCGCTTTCATGGTCGACCTCTCGGCGCAGAAACGCGCGGAGGAAGCGTTGAAGCGCACGGAAGGGCAGCTTCGTCACGCGCAGAAAATGGAGGCGGTGGGGCGCCTCGCGGGCGGCGTCGCCCACGACTTCAACAACCTCCTCTCGGTCGTCCTCAGCTACAGCGAGATGATCATCGACGATCTCCCGCCTGAAAATCCCATGCGCGCCGACGTGCAAGAGATCGAAAAGGCCGGAAAACAAGCGGCAGAAATCACTCGGCAGCTGCTCACCTTCAGTCGGCAAGAGGTGACCGAGCCGCGGACCCTCGACCTCAACCACGTGCTCTCGAACATGGACAAAATGCTCCAGCGCATCCTCGGGGAGGACGTGGATCTCGTCTCTCTGCGGTCCCCCACGCTGGGTCGCGTGCGCGTCGATCCCTCGCACATCGAACAGGTCATCATGAACCTGGCGGTGAACTCGCGAGATGCCATGCCCACGGGCGGCAAGCTGACGATGGAGACCGAGAACGTCATCCTCGACGAGGGGTACGCCGACGAGCACCTCGGCATGAAGCCCGGTCGCTATGTGCGGCTCGCCGTCAGCGACACCGGCATGGGAATGGATCGAGCCACCCAAGCCCGCATCTTCGAACCCTTCTTCACGACCAAAGAGAAGGGAAAGGGGACCGGGCTCGGGCTCTCCACCGTCTTCGGGATCGTCCAACAGTGCGGAGGATTCGTCGGTGTCTACAGCGAACCAGGACACGGAACGTCGTTCAAAGTCTACATCCCCCTGATCGACGCAGACGCCGACGTCCTCCCGGTCCTGCCGCCTCCCATCACGCTGGCGGGCTCCGAGACCATCTTGCTCGTCGAGGACGACGACCAGATCCGCTTGGTCGCTGGTGAAATCCTCCGCAAGCAGGGCTACCAGGTGATCGAGGCGCGTGACGCCGTCGAGGCACTACGATGTTGTGAGGTTCACGCCACCACCCTCGACTTGCTCGTCACCGACGTCGTCATGCCGCAGATGAGCGGCCCCGAGTTGGCGAAGCGTGTGCTGCTCATGCGACCGGGAATCAAGGTCCTCTGCATGTCGGGCTACACCGATGATGCCCTCGTCCGACATGGGGCGCTCGAGGCACGATTCGCCTATCTCCAGAAGCCGATCACGCCGCAGACCTTGGCGCGGAAGGTGCGCACGACGCTCGATGCGCCGTGAGGCTCAATCTCAATGCCCCGGATGCACTTCGAGCGCGACCTCGCCGGTCTCCAAGAGTGACTTGAGATTCGAAATCAAGATCGGCCACCCCTCGGAGGTGCCCTTGATGAGCAGCGGGTCGGCGTTGCCCATGCCCGAATCAACATGCAAGTGAACCCTTGCCCATCACGGGCGGCCGGTTTTCCTCGGCGAATTTTGCGAGAAACGACCTTCCCGATCCCGCGTACCATCGGGACCTCGAAAAACCGCATAGGGGGCACTCGATCATGGATATCTCGCCCGAGCTCCGCGCGCAGTGTGCGAACACCATCCGTTTCCTCGCTGCCGACGGCGTCGAAGCTGCACAGAGTGGTCACCCCGGCACGCCGATGGGCGCCGCCGATCTCGCGTTCGTGCTTTGGAGCGAGTTCCTCCGCTTCGATCCCGCGCGCCCCGATTGGGTGAACCGCGATCGCTTCGTCCTCTCGGGCGGGCACGCGTCGATGCTCCTCTATTCGCTCTTGCACCTCTCGGGGCACGACCTGCCGCTCGACGAGCTGAAGAAGTTTCGTCAGTGGGGGAGCAAGACGCCGGGGCATCCCGAATACGGACACACCGTCGGCGTCGAGATGACGACGGGGCCCCTCGGCGCAGGCTTCGCCAGTTCGGTGGGCATGGCGCTGGCTTCGAAGATGCTCGCTGCGCGCTTCAATCAACCCGACGAGACCATCATCGACGCGCACGTGTATGGCATCTGCGGCGACGGTGACATGCAGGAAGGCGTCACCGCCGAGGCCGCGTCGCTCGCCGGTCACCTCGGGCTCGGCAACCTCGTCTTCTTCTACGACTGCAACGGCATCACCATCGAAGGCCACCTCGACGTGGCGATGGGCGAAGACGTCGGTCGTCGCTTCGAAGCCTATGGCTGGTACGTGCAGCACATCGATGGCCACGATCACGACTCGATTCGTGCGGCGCTCACGCTGGCGAGGAAGCAGACGACGCGTCCGTCGTTGATTGTCGCCACCACCGTCATCGGCAAAGGCGCGCCCACCAAATCAGGCACCCACGAGGTCCACGGCGCGCCGCTCGGAAAAGCCGAGATGGCGCAGATGCGCAAGAACTTCAGCTGGCCGGACGAGACGTTCCACGTGCCGGTGGCGGTGCGCGAGGTGTGGAAGACGCGCGGCGCCGAGGGCAAGAAGATGCGCGAGGCGTGGGATTGGCGCTTCGAGGCCTATCGGCAAAAACACCCCGACCTCGCCAAGCTGTTCGAAACGCACATGGCGCGCAAAGCTCCCGCCGACGTGCTCGATCAGCTCGTCGCTGCCGTCGGTCCCAAGGCCGATGCGTCGCGCAGCATGAGCGGCCTCGCCATCCAGAAGGCGACCGCGCTCTGTCCGTGGCTCGTCGGCGGCGCTGCCGATCTCGAGCCGTCGACGAAGACGGGCATCAAGGGCGCAGCGAGCGTGGTGCGCGCCAAGGTGTCGAGCGACGAGCTCCCCGACGACGCGTTCGCCGGGAAAAACCTGCACTTCGGCATTCGCGAGCACGCCATGGGCTCCATCACCAACGGGATGATCCTCTTCGGAGGCTTCCAGGTGTACGGCGCCACCTTCCTCGTCTTCTCCGACTACATGCGCGCGCCGATTCGTCTCGCCGCGCTCTCGAAGATTCCCTCGATCTTCATCTTCACCCACGACTCGTTCTGGGTCGGCGAAGACGGACCGACGCATCAACCGATCGAGCACCTCTGGTCTTTGCGCATGATCAGCGACCTGACGCTCTGGCGTCCGGCCGATGGGCTCGAGACCGCGGCGGCGTGGGCGTACGCCATCGAGCGTCCCGACGGCGAGCATCCGAGCGTGCTCATTCTCACCAGGCAGAAGTTGCCGACGCTCCCTCGCCCGGCAGGCTTCACCGCGCGCGACGTCTACAAGGGCGCGTACATCGTGCAAGAGGCGGAAGGCGGCAAGCCCGACCTCGTCGTCATGGCGACGGGCTCGGAGGTGCAACCGGCCCTCGATGCGTGCGCGATCTTGGCGAAGGACGGCATCAAGTCGCGCGTCATCTCGGTGCCGTGCGTCGAACGATTCAAAGCGCAACCGAAGGCCTATCGCGACGCGCTCCTTCCCGCAGGCGTGAAGCGCGTCAGCGTCGAAGCGGGTCGCACCGAAGGTTGGTGGCAGTTCCTCGGCGACGGCGGGCTCGCCATCGGGCTCGATCGCTTCGGTGCTTCGGCGCCCGGCGAAGTGCTCGCCGACAAGCTCGGCTTCACGGGACCGACCCTTGCGGCCCGCATCAAGGAGTGGCGTGGTTGACGCGTGAAATTCGGCCTCGCTGCGCATCTCCGTCTCCTCGCCGAGTACAACGAGTGGATGAACGTGCGCCTCTACGAGGCCGCCGCGAAGCTCACCGACGACGTCCGCAAACGTGACGTCGGCGCCTTCTTTCCCTCCCTCCACCTCACCCTCGATCACCTGCTGTGGGTCGATCGAGGTTGGGCCGTGCGATGGCTCGGCTGGGCAGGCCCCATCACCCCCTTCGGCGTGCCGCTCTTCATGGACTTCACCGCCATGTCCGCCGAGCGTCGCAAGCTCGACGGTGAGATTCGCGCTTATTTTTCCGAGGTCGACGAGGCCTCGTTCGATCAGCCCTACACGCTCGCGAGCGTCATCTACGGCGACACGCGCACCCTCCCGAAGTGGCTCTGGGCGATGCACTGGTTCAACCACCAGACGCACCACCGCGGCCAAGCGACGACGCTGCTCATGCAACTGGGAGTCGATCCGGGGGTCACCGACTTGGTGCGCATGCCTTCGCTCGGGTGACTCGTCGTGGGGCCAAGCATTCGGTCTAGACGGTGTCTACCTTCGAGGTGCCCATGTCCGTACGCAGCCCGATCGTGATGTTGCTGGTCGTGTCGTTGGTTCCGACGTCCCTTGCCTTCGCTGGAACGCCGACGGGAAGTCCGAGCCCGAGCACTTCGTCCACGATCTCCGATGCCGATCGGGCGACTGCGCGGGCGCTCTTCAGTGAGGGGGTGAAGCTCTTCGAGGAGGGCAACTACGAGGGAGCCGCCGCGAAGTTCGCCGCGGCGTACGGCATCGCCCCGATGGGCGCGGTGGCGATGAACCTCGGTCGCGCGTATCAATCCGCTGGAAAAGCAGCCTCGGCGTGGGCTGCGTACCGTGACGCGACCGATCGTTTCGTCGAGGAGGGGAAGGCCGATCGCGCCGAAGAGTGCCGCGCAAGAGCCCTCGCGCTCGAGGCGCAGCTCGGCCGACTCAAGATCGACGTCACGCCCGGCAACCCCATCAGCCTGACGTTGAGCCTCGATGGCGGCGTCGTCGCCAAGGGAACGTCGATCGTCGATACCGGCTCGCACGTGGTCGTGGCGAGGGCCATCGGCAGAAAGCCGTGGACCACGACGGTCGTCGTCGCCAAGGGACAAACCACCGTCACCGTCACGGTGCCGCTGTTACAGAAAGCGTGATGGCGGCACGGGTGACGGGAGGCGAGCTCTCGTCCGCTCTCTAAGGCGTATCAGGCCCGCCCGGATCGCACTTCGTCGGTGCGCACTTCTGGACGATTTGGCCGGTGCGGAAGAAGACGTCGGATTGATCGATCGCGGGCTGGAGCACGCGCACGGCGTCGTGCGGGTCTTCGCCCTTGGTTGGCGGCGTATCCGTCTTCGGCGCTTCCGGAAGACCGAAGTCGAACTCCATGATGCCGGAGCCGGAGGCGATGGGGCTGGCGACGGCTTCGATGCCCCAGATCGGACGCACGGCCGTGTTCAGCGTCTTCGCCTTCACCGCGCGGGCGATGAGGTGGGCGCCGAGGGGAGTCACTTGCTGATCGCCGAGCGCGTCGTGGATGAGGATGTCGTGGTGCGGCGTGCCCGGCAGCATGTTCTCGCTGATGTACGGGAGATACCCGTTCGGCTCGGTGCGATCCCACATCATCTGCACGAGGCCGAGGACGGCTTGGAGATCTTGCGCGTCTTGGTAGACGGTGCCGAGGAGGAAGAAGAAGGGACCGAAGTCTTTGCTGCGGTTGAGGAGCAAGCTGTACGGCGCGCCCGGCTCGCCGAGGAGACCGCGGGTGACGTCGGTGGTGATCGCCATGTACGTGGTGCCGAAGATGCCGCCTTGGCTGTCGCCGCGGTAGAAGCACTGCGTCGGATCGATGGCGCTGTGGCCGTCGAACTGCACCTGCGGGTCCTTCCAGAAGCGACCCTTCATCATGCGCATCGCGAGGAGGCTGTTGACCAAGCCCTGGTGCTGGCGATCGATCGCCACCTTGAAGCCGCCGATGTCGCCGACGATGGCGTCGGTGACGATGGGGTTGTCGTCGTGGGCCATGCCGACGAGGTCGACGCTGAAGGCGACCATGTTCTTGGTGTCGGCGATGCTCGCGAGGTAGCCGTCTTGTCCTTCGGTCTTGTAGCCGAGGAGGCCGTGACCATTTTGCAGGAGCGGGCCCGGCGTCTTCGTGGCGCTGTTCGGAATGTGGACGAGCACCTCGTATTTCGCCGTGCCGTTCTGCTTCGGCAGGCCATCGGGGCCGCGCACGAGCTTGCCGCCGGGGCCCGGCTTGTCGAGGTAGATCGGCACCGTCATCGAGACGTGCAGACGACGACGAATGTGCTTGTTGGGGTTCTCCTCGACCGAGTCGATGGTGTACTCGGGGCCATCGGCGCCGACGATCGAGAGCGCGTCGTCACGCATCTTGAGGAGCGACGCGGTGTTGTTCTCGCGGCTGGCAGTCGTGAAATCCCAGGCGATTTGCAGCTCACCCTTGGGGATGCCGGCCTTCTCGAGGGCGTCGAAGATCTCTTTGTACTTGGCGCGCCGCGCTTCGATCGACGGGTGATCGAACTTGGTGCCGTCACGAAGCGCGACGAACGCCGGCGATGGCGGGAGGACGTTGCCCTTGTCGTCGACCACCTTGCGGATGGCGACGATGTAGCGCGTCGCATCGGCGAGGCGCACCACCGGACGAATCATGATGGGCTCGCCGTTGTCGTTCTTCGGCGAGACGTCGATCTCCGAGAAGTGCGGCACGCGCTCGCCGGTCTTGTAGGCGATGACGATCGTCTTCGAGTCTTTGCCGAGCGACGTGTCGATGTCGTCTTGCGTCGGCAAGCCCGTGGCGGTCGCGCCTGGAAGATCGGTCACCAAGTTGCCGCCCGCGGAGAAGCCGTCGGCGTCGTTGAACGCGGCCGGATCGGTCGGTTGACCGTTGTGGAGCGGGAGAAATCCGGCCTTGAACGCGACGCGCTTGCCGGTCTTCGACGTGGCGTCGTCGACCGCGGAGAAGTCGCTGGGGAAGGGGAGCGAGCAGTGCGACGGCACCAGCGGATCGCAATCGGGACCGAGCGGCGGATACGTCGGCGTCTCGGTGCCCGCGTCGGAGACGGGCTGCGCGCCGCCGTCCGATTTCGAGCTGCAGGCCGGAGCAGCGACCGCAAAAGAGGTAAGGGCAAAGAGGAACGTGAGCGGACCAAGCGACCGAAACTTCATGCGCGCATGTTAGCGCGAGGCCCTCTCCCAAAACTTCGACGCACTGCGCCGCCTCCGCCCGGGGCGCACGCCGGACGCGCGTCTCACGTCGGCGCTTGGAAACCGGCTGCGCGATACGTCAGCACCAGCGTGTCGCGAAAGCCGTCCTGCTGCTGCGGGTTCTCCGGTTGAATCGGTGAGGTCTCGTGGACCACGCGCGCATCGTCGAGGAGGAGCGCGGAGAACGGCTCGCGCAGCGTGAAGCGAATGCCGTTCGGTCCGTCGGCTTCGAATACCCTCGTTTCACCGCCTTTGACGGCGTGACGTTCGACGAGGACGACGGCGACGAAATCGACGCCATCGCGGTGCGCGCCCTCCGGCGTGGGACGACCGACGCCGCCGGCGCAATCGATGCGGAATTGGTGCGCTTCGACGTGCCAACGATTGACGGCGCGAAGACCTGAGGCTCCAGCGAAGGCGCCCGCGAACGAGACGCCGAGGGAGACGACCAACTGCGACCAGGCCGGCGAGGCGATGACCGATGCGTCGATGGGCTCGAACCATCGCTCGAACCCGCCGTGAAGTGCGTTGTAGTCGACGGGTTGATAGTGCGCGCGAGGGGGCACGCGCTCGAGCGTCGCCTGCGCTGGATGCGTCGGATGAACGAGAAAACAAGCATGCCGACGTCGACGATAGCTGCCGCCGTCTCGCAGGTGCGGGTCGGGCGGCAAGCTCGACCACGACGAGCGCAGCGACTCGAGCGCCTTCACATCGAGCGAGGTCAGCGAACGGAGCCCGGCGGCGTCGAGGAGGACGCATCCGTCGTCACGCAGCCGCGGCGCGATCGAGGACGCGGTGGAGTCGAAGTGCGCCTTCAGCATGAAGTGCACTCGTGACCCGAATCGTCATGGCGAGCAAGGAACAAGGTTGCGCGTGCGCTCGTGTCACTTGGTGTCTTTGCACCCGACTTCGAGCGTGTCGCGGCGCACCTTGGGCCCGAGGTCGAGCGCGGAGGTGGCGACGAAGAACTTCTTCTTTCCCTTCGGCAACATCTCGCTGCACCGCGGGATGACCTGCGCGAAGCCATTTTCCTCGGCCAAAACGATCATCTCGGTGCCGGCGTCGACGGTGCCGCGCGGATCGCCCGAAGGCGCCTCGCCGACGTAGATGGGCATCCGCCTGCGCGCGAGCCCCGACTGCGCATACGTCACCCGACCGATGCCGCAGCCGATGCCGATGCCGCCGCAGCCGATGCCCGCGCTGCCGAACATCATCAGTGACTCGACGTCGGTCTCGCGCACCCATCCATCGACGACGATGCCGTCTTCGTAGTGGAGGTGGAGGCCCTCCGACGTGCGCACGAGCGAGAGATAGAGACGCGAAGTCCCCTCTTCGAGCGTGAACGTCGGCTCGCCGCCGGGGATCGGCGCCACCCCCAACGAATGCTTTTTGATCTGCATGAGCTCGGTGGTGGAGCCCGGCGGCGCGATCCACGTCGAGGCGGGCTCCTGCGAAATGTGCCCCATCGCCAGCTCTTCGCAGGGAACGAGCGCGTCGATGGGCGCGATGTGCTCGGAGATGCTCGTCACCACCACCGAGTCCGCAGTGCCCACCTTGAGACGAAGGCGCGCGCCTCGGGGCACGTAGGCCACCGACCCCGCGAGCTCGATGCGCTTTCGTGCGGAGAACGTCAGCGCCTTGCGTTCGAGCCATCCATCGAGCGCGAACCCGGTGCTGGTACGCGCGCGAAGACGCACGGCACCTTGCCCATAGCTCGGCACCTCGAGCATCTCGAGCCCCAGCGTCTTGTGCGTGAACACGGCGAACCCCGACGCATCGTCATGCCGGCTCGCCTGCAGATCCCAAGCCGCCCCCATCTCCATTTCACCCCGCAAAAAGCAGGATGGATGCGAGGGCTCGTCCTTCTTCTCGGCCGCCGGCGAAGCATGATCGGCGACGATGCTCGCATCCGTCGTCGACGCCTGCGAAGCCGCCGCACTCGACACATGCCCGCGCACCGCCGCCCACCCCGCGACCCCCGCGAGCATCAAGCCCGTGCCCCCAAGGATCGCCAAAGTCAGGTGTCGCGCCACGAACCGACCGACAAGAACCCTTCCCGAAGGTTCCCACCTCCCCCAATCACCTTCTTCCGACCTTCTCTCCTTCTAGCCTTCTGTAAAATCTCCCTCACGTCTCCGCACATCATCGGCCAGCGCCCGATCGAGGTCGGCATACCGAGACGGATTCCCGACCACGAACCGATCGGTGCCGAAGACGCGGCGCAGCAAGTAGCGTCCGCGTTCGGTGCCTCCGACCCGAAGGAGCGCTGCGACGCCTCGACGTAGGCGCGATTCGGAGACACCCGCAGCAGCGGTAATCGTGTCCCCCGGAATCGGTTGCGCGCTGACCGCGATGGCGACGAGCTCGGGGTGCGTGCCCCAGCCGTCGCGGACGATGCGTTGCCGATCGTCGAGGAGGCAATGCATCGCGCCGATGTCGGCCTGCTTACCGAGGAGCGCTTCGACGACGGCGGCGTACGATCCGTAGAACGATTGGCCGTGGAGGAGGGCGTCGGGGTTCATCCCGGTCTCGCGGAGCATCGCGCGCGGGACGAGGTATCCGGCGGCCGACCAGGGATCGACCCACGCTGCACGGCGACCCGACAAATAGGCCAGATCCTTCGCTTCATCGCGACGCGCGACGATCGCCGCCGAGTACGATCGTCGACCGTCGCGTTCGAGCGTGAGCAAGAGACGCGCAGCCCCGACCCGCGCTGCACGTACGTACGCGACCGGTGGGAGCCACGCGAGATCGACGTCTCCTTCGGCGAGGGCATCGACGAGCTCGGCGTAGCTGCTGAACTTCTTGAACGCGAGGTGCTTCGCGGTGACGTCGCCGAGCTCGTGGACGTCGGGCTCCTCGCTGTACACCGCGAACCGCAGCGGACGCGCGCCGTTCTTCGTCGCGCCTGACGACGATCGCAGCGCCTGCGGCATCGGGAGGATTTCGGAACGAGGGTCGGCTTGCGAGCGCCACGAGAGTCGCTCGGGGAGCCCCGCCGGGACCTCCACGATCTCGATGATCTCGACGCTCGCCACGGTGCTCGGCTTCGGCACGTTGGCGCGCAGACGCGCGAGATCGCTGTGAAGGTCGCCGTCGGCTCGGGCTCGTCTTCGGCGAGGGGCAGCGAGGGAAGAGCGAGATACTGGCCGCTCGGGGGCGCAGCCAAAGGTGCGAAACGTCCGCGTGAGGGGCCGATGCGACCCGAGCTCCATGCCGAGACGCGCTCTTGATAGACGGCCGTGCGTCGGACGTCGGCGAGCATCTCGGTGAGCGAGGGATAGCGCGCGACGCGATCGATCTGCATCGCGCGCGAGACGATGCGCGCCACCTCGGTCGGCACGTCGGGGTTGGCGACCTGCACGTTCGGAGAATCTTCGGTGCCGAGTCGCACGAGCAATTGCGCCATGCTCGCCGCCTCGAAGGGCACGCGCCCGACCAAGGTCTCGAAGAGCACCGCGCCCATCGCCCAAATGTCGGCGCGAGGATCGACGCGTTCTCCGCGCGCTTGCTCGGGCGCCATGTAGTACGGCGTGCCGATCACCGTGCCTTCGCCGGTAGCCGCGAGGGTGTCGTTGCCGAGCTTGGCGAGCCCGAAGTCGATGAGCTTGGGAATGATCGCGCCGCTGCTCTGGCGCGCGAGGAAGATGTTGCTCGGCTTGACGTCGCGATGGATGACGCCGAGCTGATGCGCCGCCTCGAGCGCCTCCATCACCGGCACCAGAATCGCCAGCGCCTCGTCGCTGCGCAGACGCCGCTGCGGCTCGCGATCGAGACGTTTGCTCAGATCGCTCCCGTCGAGCAGCTCTTGCACCAGATAGAGCGCACCGTCTTTCGGATCGCTCCCCATGTCGAGGATGCCGACCACGTTGGGGTGCTCGATGCGCGTCGCCGAGCGTGCCTCGCGGAGCATGCGCGCGACGTGGAGCTTGTGCTCCCGCCGACTTTTCTTCGGTGGCTCGCGGAGGAGCTTGAGGGCCACCCGCCGTTGCGTCCACTCGTTCTCGGCCTCGTACACCGAGCCCATGCCGCCATCGGCGATCCAGCGGATCACTCTGTATTTGCCGCCGATGAGGCGACCGATGCGTATCTCGGAGTCGGTGGCCACGCGACCGCCGATGGTGTCACAGCCGGAGCCGAGGCGCTTGCAATCCTCCGCCCGTCCGTGAACGCTTGGCTCGTCGATCGCTCGTCAAGCTCGCAAAAATGACTCCTTCTCTCGCTTCCGTTTACGACGCACTCGTCGCTTTCGTCGCCGATCCGAGCTTCGTCGGCGCCGCCGAGGTCGCGGCTGCGCGCGGGGCTTTCGAGAAGCGGGTGGGCACGTTCGCGCCGAGCGATCCGTGGTTCGAGGAGCGGTCGGCGGCGCTGTGGGATCGGGTGCTCACGCTCCCCGCGGTGCTCGATGCGGTCGCCGAGGCGCGTCCCGCGAGCTTCGGGCGCGATCATCTGGCGGCGCTGACGGCGTTGCGACGCGCGCAACGTGGGCTCTTCGAAGTGCATGCCTCGCGTGACGGCGTCGATCTCGTCTGCGTGGTGCGTGGCGCAGCCTTCCGCATGGCGCCGGCCGACGACACGGTGAAGGGCCTCGTGCCTCGCGCAGTTGCCACAGGCGCCGATGACGACGTCTCGCCTGGCCTCCTCGATGCGCGCGTCGTTCCCACGGCCGAAGGCGTGGCGCTCTTGCCCGGCCTCCTCTCGCATCCCGCCGAAGCCACCGAAGCCGTCGCCAGCGTGCTCGCCCGTGCACGCACGATGGAGAAGGCGAACGACGACATCTTCGATGCGCTCTTGGCGATGCGCCACAAACTCGCATCGCTGAGTCGCATGAAGGCCAAGCAAGTCTATCGACCGGAAGCCCTCGGCAGCTGAACGGGTGCGTCACCGGCCGCGCATTCGCATGCTCGCGGCGCGCACGATGGACATACGCGGTGAATCGTCACCAAGTCGCCTTGACTCGGTCTCACAGAGCGCTAGATAGGCGCCCGTCAACGCGATGCGCCAAGCGGCAAACGCGCTTGGTTTCGTAGTCGTTTCGCGTCGATGCATAGCTAGGTTCTCTTTTCGTCAACCACCGGGTTCGAGCCCCTGCCCAACGCCTCTCACGAGGTGACGGGCTCCGGCGATCGTCACGCGATCAGCCGTTCGCTCGAGGAGTCACCACCATGTCTTTCTCTGCGCGCCAGGCGTCTGCGTTGGGCCTCGTCTCGTCTTGTCTCCTCTCGCTCGCGACCGGATGTGTCGCTGGAGCTGGGCACGACGGTGATGCTGACGGAGAGAGCGCGCAGCAGAGCGCGGCGCAGACGACGTCTTCGTACGTCGGCACGAAGGTGATCGCGGCGCTGAACGCCTCGCACGCCAGCAGCAAGCAGAAGACCTGGAACGCCACCGAGGGCAACGCCTTCGACGCCGGCTGGCTCCTCCAAACGCCCCTCGCCAGCACTTGGGGCGCGAGCGTCTCGACGCTCTCGGTCTCGACGAGCTGCGATCCGACCAAGGACGCGCGCTGCGATCGCGACTTCAAGGTCCTTCGTTGCACCACGCAGAGCGACTGCACGCAGGGCGGCCTCTGCGCCAGTGTGCAATCGACCGTCGCCCACGCCGGTGACGTCGCGCGCGGCCTCTGCGTCAGCCACTCGGACGCGATGTACGAGCAGGTCTACGACGTCATCACCCGCGCCGAGCGCATCGTCGACATCACCAGCCTCTCGCCCGCCGACGGACGCTTCGAGGCGGCGATTCGCAACGCGATCACCTTCCTCTCCAGCAAAAACAAGCCGATCGAGGTGCGCCTCCTCTTCGGCAACTATCCCGGAGAGAACGTCGTCACCGGCGACGTGCTCGCCTCGCTCACCCGCGATCTTCCCGCGAGCTCGCAGCTCAAGGTCTCGGTCGGCGCCTATCGTTACAACCTCGATTCGTGGAACCACTCGAAGATCGTCAGCGTCGACGAGAACGTCGCCATCGTCGGCGGCATGAACCTCTGGACGCAGCACTACCTCGACAAGAACCCAGTGCACGACGTCTCGATTCGCCTCCGCGGCCCCGCCGTCGCCGAGACGCACCGCTACGCCAACCAGCTCTGGGACTTCACTTGCAACTCGTGGAGCTTCTTCGGCTCGACGTCGGTGAGCAGCTTCCCCGGCAAGACCAGCACCTGCCCGACGATGTATTCGGGCACCGCCGCTGCTGCGGTCGGCACCGCGCGCGTCATCACCGTCGGTCGTCTCGGCAAGGTCGGCGACGTCGCTTCGGATGACGCCCAGCTCGCGATGATCGGCGCCGCGCAGAAGACGATTTACCTCTCGCAGCAAGATCTCGGACCGGTGAAAGAAGCCGGCGTCGCCGTCGCCAGTTGGCCGCAGGCGCTCCTCGATGGCCTCTCGCGCGCGCTCGGTCGTGGCGTCGACGTCTACCTCGTGCTCAGCAACCAAGGCGCCATCGCCGGCGAACTCGGCTCGGCCTCGGGCGGCTACTCGAACGGCTACACGACGGTCGACACCGCGCAGCACATCGTCGACTACGCCAAGTCGCACGCCAGCTACTTCCCCGCCGGCACCGACGTGCGCGCGCTGCTCTGCCAGCACCTCCACGTCGCCGCGCTTCGTCCTTCGAGCGACGACAGCTGGGTCGACGGCACGCCGTTCGCGAACCACGCCAAGGTCATCGTCGTCGACGAGCTCGCCTTCTACGTCGGATCGCAGAACCTCTACCCGGCGAACCTCGCCGAGTACGGCTTCCTCGTCGACGACGCCGCGACGACGTCGACCTTCGTCTCCACCTGGTGGACGAAGGAGTGGACGCAGAGCAAGCGCGTCGCCGTCACTGGAAGCGAAGCCGCCGTCTGCGCGACGAAGTGATCTTCGCCCGTAAATTCTAGCGTTTCAGTCTCGTCACACCAACTGAGGGAGGCCGTTCATGTCGAGCGAGCACGCGCGCGTCGGTTCATTCATTTTCTCCAGCATCCTCATGATCACGCTCGGCGGCGGTTGCGTCGCCCAGAGCCAAGACGCGGGCGAGCAGACCTCCTCCCGCAGCGACGCGTGGGACAGCCAGAAGGGCAACCCGACGCACGCGACGCACTCGTACCTCACCGAGTACGCCATCGACGCGCTGAAGGCGCAGTATCCCGAGCTGCAGAGCTATCGCTCGGTGCTCGTCGACGGCGCCAACCAGGAGCTGCACGAGCTGCCGGTGAGCGATCCCTTCATGGAGGAGATGCGCGTCGCCGCGGCCGGCACCAACTGGGCGGCCAATCATCCGGAGGTCATCTGGAATCGCGCGCTCGCGTCGTACGCCGCGAAGGACAAGGCGCAGGCCTATTGGTACACCGGCGTCGTCCTCCACTGGGTCGAGGACATGGGCGTTCCGGCGCACGCGTTCCACGTCATCCACCAAGGGACGATCAGCGAGAGCGACAACTTCGAGATCCTCGGCCTCCAGCGTTGGTCGCCGCTCTTCGACGCGCCGCGCGCCGATCCGGGCTACCGCGCGCCGAGCGACTACGTGACGTGGGACGGCGACTGGGCGCGCACCGACTTCACCAGCACCTTCCCCGGCGTCACCTACAAGACGAACTTCTTCTCGACGTCGTGGCTCTGGGCCTCGACCAAGCAGGCGACGTTCGTTCGCGAGCGTGAGGGCCGCACCGCGCTGGCCACCAAGTACGCGCTCCACGCCGCGGCGGTCGCGTTCGCGGCGATTCACTGAGACATGAATAGATAAGCTATGGGTTTGACGTAGCTTTTACGGAGATTCCCCGCTCCTGCGGAGATCGCGAAAAGCGGTGGCGCGTACTGAAAGGCACGCCCACCGCTTTTCGTTTCATCGAAACAGGAGACTCTTCATGCGCCACGCTCGCCACACCCGCCACGCTCGCTGTGCTCGCCCGTTCCAGTCGCTCTTCGCTGTCGTCTCGTTCGCTGCCTGCACCAGCTCTGCGGGCGCCGCCCCGAAGGAGCCCGCGCCGGTCGCCAAGCCGCTGACCGCGCTCCCGGCCGCGTTCGTCGTCAGCAACGACGGCTTCGCCAGCGACCTCTACGCGCAGCTCGGGAAGAAGCCGGGCAACGTCTTCGTCTCGCCATCGAGCATTTCGACTGCGCTCGCCATGACCTACGGCGGCGCCAAGGGCGCGACCGCGAAGGAGATGGCAAAGGCGATGCACTTCGATCTCCCCACGAGCGATCTGCACGACGCGTTTCACTCTCTGCTCGCGCGCCTCGACTCCACCGGCGGCAAGAACCCCGAGCTGCGCATCGCCAATCGTCTCTTCGGCCAGAAGGGGATGACCTGGGAGACGCCGTTCATCGAGCTGACGAAGAAGGACTACGGCGCCGACCTCGGCATCGTCGACTACCTCAAGGCCAACGAGGCCGCGCGCCTGACGATCAACGGCTGGGTCGAAGGGAAGACGAACAGCAAAATCACCGAGCTCCTCAAGCCGGGGACGATCGACGAGATGACGCGGCTCGTGCTCACCAATGCCATCTATTTCAAGGGCAATTGGGCCTCGCGGTTCAAGAAGGGCGACACCAAGGACGAGCCCTTCGCGCTCAGCGCCGCCAAGTCGAAGAAGGTGCCGACGATGCATCAGCTGCTCGAGACGCGGTACGGCGAGACCAGCGACGCGCAGGTCATCTCGCTCCCTTACCAAAGCGCCGATCCCGATCACGCGATGTCGATGGTGATCATCCTCCCGAAGAAGGCCGACGGGCTCGCGGCGCTGGAGAAAGACTTCACCGCGAAGAAGCTCGAGACCTACGCGACGTCGACGACGCTGAACGAAGTGACGCTCTCGCTGCCGAAGTTCAAGATCACCTACGACGTCGAGCTGAGCGACACGTTGAGGAAGATGGGCATGAACATGGCCTTCAGCGAAGGGCTCGCCGACTTCTCGGGGATGACGAAGGAGGCGCACCTCTACATCAGCAAGGTCGTCCACAAGGCCTTCGTCGACGTCGACGAGGAGGGCACCGAAGCCGCCGCCGCGACCGCGGTGGTGATGAACGACGAGTCGGCCGCCGTGCCGCCGCCGCCCAAGACCTTCAAGGCCGACCATCCCTTTGCGTTCATGATTCGAGACGACAAAACAGGCTCGATTCTCTTCATGGGCCGAGTCACCGAGCCGGGGGCGTGATCGCGCAGATCGTCTCGCGACCACGGCCGTAAGTATCTGCAGTGACCCCGTCGTTCGGGGAGAAACAAGAAGGAACTCGTCATGCGCACGAATCGAAACGTCTTCGCCGGCCTCGTCCTCGGGAGCCTCGTCATCGCCACCTCGTCATCTTCATTTGCTGGACCGGGCGCGGCTCCAGTCGTCAAACCGCCGATGAAGCCGTTGCCCGCAGGCTTCGTCCTCAGCAACGACGGGTTCGCCACCGATCTCTACGGACGACTCGGCAAGGACGCGACGAAGAACGTCTTCTTCTCTCCCGCCAGCATCTCGACCGCGCTCGCCATGACGTACGCCGGCGCCAAGGGCGCGACCGCGACCGAGATGGCGAAGACGATGCACTTCGATCTCGCGCCGGCCAATCTCGACGACGCGTTCCACTCGCTCCTTCTGCGCCTCGACGCCAGCGGCGGGAAAGATCCGGAGATGCACGTCGCCAACCGGCTCTTCGCGCAGAACGATCTCAAGCTCCTGCCGTCGTTCACCAAGGTGACGCACGACTCCTTCCTCGCCGACGTCGGCCTCGTCGATTTCAAGACCGCCGCCGAGCCGGCGCGCGAGCTGATCAACAAGTGGGTCGATGGTCAGACGCACTCGAAGATCCAAGACATCATCCCCAAGGGCGGGATCACCGCGACGACGCGCCTCGTCCTCGTCAACGCCATCTACTTCAAGGGCGGCTGGGTGACCGAGTTCAAGAAGGGCGCGACCACCACCGACGCCTTCACGCTCGCTCCCGGCAAGTCGACGAAGGCGCCGACGATGCACCAGCAGGTCGTCACCGGGTACGGCGAGACCGCCGACGCGCAGATCTTGTCGCTGCCCTACCACTACGCCGGCTACGACCACGCGACCTCGATGGTGGTGGTGTTGCCGAAGACGGCCGATGGTCTCGGAAAGCTCGAGGCCGGCCTCGATGGAAAGAAGCTCGCGGGCTTCAGCGCCGCGATCGGAAGCGCCGACGTCGTCGTCTCGCTCCCGAAGTGGAAGGCCACGATTTTCAGTGATTTGAGCGACAAGCTCGCCTCGATGGGAATGCCCACCGCCTTCGACGAGAAGAAGGCCGACTTCTCGGGCATCACCAGCGACACCAAGCTCTTCATCTCGAAGGTGCTGCACAAGGCCTTCGTCGAAGTCGACGAAGCGGGCACCACCGCCGCCGCCGC
>JANYDK010000150.1 GCA_025363655.1 Deltaproteobacteria bacterium
TACACGCTCTTCAACCAGGCACCCGTCGGCCGGCACCAAGTTTGGGTCTGCCGCACGCTGCCCTGCGCGTTGCGCGGCTCCGAGAGCATCCTCCATCACTGCGAGAAGCGCCTCGGCGTTCACGCCGGTGAGACGACGAAAGACGGGGCCGTCACGCTGCGCACCGCCGAGTGTCTCGCCTCGTGCGGCACCGGGCCGATGATGCAGGTCGACAAGGACTATCACGAGAATCTCACGACCGAGCGAGTGGACGAGATCCTCTCCTCACTCGGCGCGACCCTCCGGGGGAACAAGTGATGATCGAGCCCGTCAAGATCCTCACCAAGAACTACGGCAAGGCCGAGTCGTGGACGCTCGCCGTCTACGAGCAGAGCGGCGGCTATCAGACGGCGAAGAAGGCCCTCGGCATGACGCCGGCCGCGATCATCGACGAGATGAAGGCGGCCAACATCCGCGGTCGCGGCGGCGCGGGCTTTCCGATGGGCGTGAAGTGGTCGTTCATGCGGCCGCACCCGACGAAGCCGGCGTACCTGGTGATCAACGCCGACGAAGGCGAGCCGGGCACCCACAAAGATCGCACCATCATGGAGCTCGATCCGCACAGCCTCGTCGAGGGCTGCATGATCGGCGCTTATGCCATCGGCGCGCACGTGGCGTACATCTACGTCCGAGACGAGCTGCACCTCTCGAAGAAGCGCCTGAGCGACGCCATCAAGGAGGCGCGTGCCAAGGGCTACTTGAGCAAGCGTCCGTTCGGCACCAGCGACTACGCGCTCGAGGTCCACGTCCACACGGGCGCTGGCGCGTACATCTGCGGCGAAGAGACCTCGCTCCTCAATTCGCTCGAAGGTCGACGCGGCGAGCCTCGTCTGAAGCCGCCGTTCCCGGCGCAGGTCGGCGCGTTCGGTTGCCCGAGCACCGTCAACAACGTCGAGTCGATCGCCGCCGCGGTGCCTGCGCTTTCGATGGGCGGTGCTGCCTTCTCCGCGCTCTCGCGGCTGCACAAAATCAACGACGGCGGCGTGCGGCTCTACGGCGTCAATGGCCACGTCGAGAAGCCTCTCGTCGTCGAGCTCCCCTGCGGACCGACGATCAACGAGCTCATCGAGATGGCCGGCGGCGTGACCAAGGGCCGCAAGGTCAAGGCCGTCATTCCCGGCGGTTCGTCGTGCCCCGTGCTCCGCCCCGACGACGTCTTCCACGCCCCCGACGAGAAATCGCCGCTCCACGAGTGGAACGGCATGTCGGTCTTCGACGTGCCGATGGGCGTCGACACGATGCGCAGCGCCGGGACGATGCTCGGCACCTGCTGCCTCACCGTCATCGCCGAGGGCACCTGCATGGTGCGCGCTGCCTCGAACCTAGCTCGCTTCTACCGCCACGAGAGCTGCGGTCAGTGCACGCCATGCCGCGAAGGCATGGGCTGGATCGACTCGATTTTCCAGAAGATCGTCGACGGCAAGGGTTCGATCGAAGAGCTCGACTCGGTGTCCGACATCGCCTCGAGCATCATCGGCAACACCATCTGCGCGTTCGGCGACGGCGCCGCGATGCCGATGCTCGGGTTCCTCCGCAAGTTCCGCCACGAGTTCGTCGAGCACATTCAAGGGAAGTGCTCGCACGACGGCAACATCCTCTGAGCGCCTGCGGGCGATTGTCACTGCGCGAACGGGAGAGACGATGATGGATTTCTGGCTCGAGCGAATCTACTTCGGTGTGTGCGCCGCGATGGCCATCGCGGGCGCCATCGGGACGGTCGCCTTCCCGAACCCGATTCGCGGCGCGATGTCGCTGCTCTTCACGATCGTCGCCATCGCCGGGATGTACCTGCAGCTGCACGCGCCCTTCCTCGCGGCGATTCAGCTCATCGTCTACGCCGGCGCGGTCGTCGTCCTCTTCCTCTTCGTCATCATGCTCATTGGTCCGGCGGCCACCGCGACCCGCGATGCTCGAGGGCTCCTGGCACGGGCGATCGGCGGCTTGGCTGCGAGCGCGGTGTCGCTGCAAATCATCCTCGTCCTCTCGCGCAAGGTCTTCGCCCGGGTGCCCGTCGCGCAAGGCGGCTTCGGGAGCATCGAGTCGATCGGCGATCTTCTCTTCGGCGAGTATCTGGTGCCCTTCGAGATCTCGAGCTTCCTCCTCATGATCGCGATCGTCGGAGCCGTCGCCGTTGCTCGTGGAAAGCAGCCCGATCCGCAGCTCGCAGACGAGGGCGAGACCAAAGCGCCGAAGCCCACTGCGGAGGCCCACCCGTGAACGCGATTCCCATTCCCGCCTTCCTCGTCGTCGCCGGCATCATCTTCGGCATCGGCGCCTTCGGCTTCCTGGTGAGGCGCAACGTGCTGGTGGCGCTGATGAGCATCGAGCTGATGCTCAACGCCATCAACCTCACGTTCGTCGCCTTCAACCGCGCGTACCCGCACAACCACACCGGGCACGTCTTTGCCTTCTTCGTCATCGCCATCGCCGCGGCGGAAGCTGCGGTCGGCCTGGCCCTCGTCCTCTCGTTCTTCCGCTTGCGGAAGACGGTGCGTTCGGACGAAGGCGACCTGCTCAAGAACTGAGCGAAGAGCACCTCACGGCAACCCGAGAGATCCATGGACCTCCTCAAGCTCTTCAAACCCGACGACTTCACGCTCCTCGCGATCATCCTCGGGGCGCCCCTCGCCGGTGCTTTCTTCAACGGCGTCTTCGGTAAGCGCGTCGGCAAAAACGGCGTCCGGCTGATCTCGATGGCCGCGATGTTGGTCAGCTTCTTCGCTGCCGTCCTCACGTTCTTCGCGCTCTCGCAGCACCGTCACAACGTCCACGAAGAGTTCGAGAAGACGGGCGTCAAAGGTGGCGCCGAGCCAGTCAGCAAGCTCGCTTGGCTGGCGTGGCAATGGATGTCGATGGCCACTGGCCAGAGCGACGGCCGCCTCTCGATCGACGTGAAATTCTCGGTCGATGAGCTCTCGGCGGTGATGATGCTGGTCATCACCGGCATCGGCACGCTCATCCACCTCTACAGCACCAGCTACATGGCGAAGGACCGGAGCTACCACCGCTTCTTCGCCTACCTGAACCTCTTCGTCTTCTCGATGTTGGTGCTCGTCCTCGCCGACAACATGCCCCTCCTGTTCGTCGGGTGGGAAGGCGTCGGCGCCTGCAGCTACCTCCTCATCGGCTTCTGGTTCGACAAAGAAGCCAACGCCTCCGCCGGTCGCAAGGCGTTCATCGCCAACCGCGTCGGCGACGTCGGCATGATCGGCGGAATGCTGGTCATCGCGCACTACTGCGGCGCGCTCGACTGGTCGGGCATCGCGCAAAACGTCGAGAAGCTCGTCCTCCACGGCGGGCAACCCGAGCGCATCATCCTCTGGCAGCGCGAGGCGGGTCCCTTCTCGCTCAGCCCGGCCACCATCGCGGCGCTCGCGCTCTTCCTCGGATGCACCGGCAAGAGCGCGCAAATTCCGCTCTACGTCTGGTTGCCCGACGCGATGGCCGGACCGACGCCGGTCTCCGCGCTCATCCACGCGGCGACGATGGTCACGAGCGGCCTCTACCTCATCTGCCGCCTCAATTTCCTCTTCGTCTACTCGCCGTTCACGATGGCGATCATCGCCTGCGTCGGCGCGGCCACCGCGCTCTTCGCCGCGACCATCGCGCTCGTGCAGAACGACATCAAAAAAGTGCTGGCCTACTCCACGGTGAGCCAGCTCGGCTTCATGTTCCTCGGCGTCGGCGTCGGCGCGTTCAACCTCGGCTTCTTCCACGTCGTCACGCACGCCTTCTTCAAGGCCTGCCTCTTCCTCGGCGCCGGCTGCGTCATCCACGCGATGCACGCGCGCATCCACGACGACGACAAGAGCCAGGACATGCGGTTCATGGGCGGGCTGCGCAAGTACATGCCCTGGACCTTCTATTCGATGGGAGCAGCAACGCTGGCCATCGCGGGCATGCCGTTCACGTCCGGCTTCTTCTCGAAGGACGGCATCCTCTATCACGTGTTCGTCAACCGGGTGGTCAACCCGGTGGTCATCGAGCCGATGGCGATGATGCGCAAGATGGAAGAGCAGCGACAGGTGTTCACCGGCCCCGAGCACGACATGCTCGCCCGCAGGATCGCCCAGTATTGGCAGGCGCCGAACTGGCTCGGTCCGGTCCTCTTCTGCGTCGGAATCCTCGCGGCGACGATGACCGCGTTCTACATGTTCCGCCTCCTCTTCCGCACGTTCTGGGGAGAATTCAAGGGGTGGAAGGTGGCGCCGGAAGCAGCATTGCGCGCCAACCCGATGGAGAATCTCGAGCCGCTCGTCGATGAGCCCGAGGCGCATCTCGACGCGCACGGAGCTCACGGCGACGATCACGACGATCACAGTCACGACGATCACGGTCACGACGACTCGCCGGGCGAAGCACCTGCCGAAGCTCCTTGGCCGATGGCCATTCCAGTGGCGATCCTCGGACTGCTGGCGCTCTTCGGGGGCTTCCTCCTCGCCGAGCCGCTCCACATCGAGCCGCTCGGCAAATGGCTCGAGCCGATCTTCGGCGACGTCATGCAGCACAAGGACGTCGCGGGTCTCTTGTCGGGCTTCGTCCACATGCGCGCTGGTGCTGCAGCGCTCGAGTGGCCGCTGATGGTACCGGGCGTTCTCGCCTTCGCCGTCGGAAGCGGCGCTGCGTACTACCTGTACGTCCACGAGCGCGGCATTCACTTGCCGGGCACGTTGATGGACGCGTATCCGGGCCTGCACAAGGCCGCCCTCAACAAGTGGTACGTCGACGAGGCCTACGAGGCGACGATCATCGGCGGCACCGATGCTCTCGCCGACGGCGCCGCGCTGATGGACGTGTGGGTCGTCGACGGCATCATCGCCAAGCTCACGTCGGCGGTCGTCACCGGGATCGGCGCCATCTTGCGCACGTTCCAGACTGGCGTCGTCCACGTGTACGGCGCCTTCATCGCCGTCGGACTCCTCGGGATCTTCTTCTTCTTCGGACAACCGCATCCGAACGTCGCCACCCACAAAGAGGGCGACACCTTCACGCTCGAGGCAGCTCCAGGCCTCGGCTACGAGTACCGCTGGACCATCGACGAGGGCGCGCCGGAACCGGCGTTCACCACCGGCGAGAAGGCGACCACTCGCACCATCCAGCTCAAGAAGGGCGAAGAGAAGTACGTCACGCTCGAGGTGAAGAACGCCTTTGGGCGCACCGCGCAGAAGATCGTGCACATCGCCAACCCGGCGCCGCCTCCGCCGCCGAGCTCCTCCATGAAACCCGTCGGCGTTCCGCCGTTCAAGCCGCGTCCCAAGGGCGCGCAGTGACGCCGGGGATGAAAATCAGATGACCGCCATTTTCGCAGCCATCCGCATGTTCTGGCCGGTACTCGCGGCCGGCACCGTCGGCGCGCTCGTGCCGCGGCGTCACTCTCGCAGCGAGCGCTTCTGGATTGCGCTCGCCGCCGCCGCGTGCGCCCTCTTCGTCGTCATGATGTGGCCCGCCGACGCCACAGTCGTTCCGGCGACTCCGGCCGAGCCGGCGACGACGTATCCGCACCTCCTCTCGTGGCTCATCGCCATCCCGGTGCTCGGCGCCATCGCCATCATCTTCACGCCGCGGCAAGCGCACAAGTCGTTGCAGTACGTGTCGATGGCCTTCATGGCGGTCGAGCTCGTCGGCTGCCTTTTGCTCCTCAAGCTGACGCCGCAGGAGAGCGGCATGTGGCTCGAAGAGACCTCGAGCTGGATCGCGCCCTTCGGCATCCGCTACCACGTCGGCGTCGACGGAATCTCGCTCTGGCTGATCATCCTCACGGGCGTTCTTACGCCGATCGCTCTCTTCGTCTCCTACGGATCGATCACCAACCGCCTGAAGGATTTCTGCTTCGCGTTCTTGATGTTGCAGGCGGCGATGGTCGGCTCGCTCGTCGCGCTCGACCTCTTCCTCTTCTACGTCATGTGGGAGCTGATGCTCGTCCCCATGTACGTCATGATTGGCGTATTCGGCGGCGCCGATCGCATCCGCGCGGCGGTCAAATTCTTCCTCTACACGATGGCGGGCAGCATGCTGATGCTGGTCGCGATCCTCTACATCGTCTTCAAGTACCGCGCTCTCTCCGGCGAGATGAGCTGGGACGTGAACGATCTCTCGCGCCTGCACATCCCCTACGGCGCCGAGAAGTGGCTCTTCCTCGCGTTCGCGCTCGCGTTCCTCATCAAGGTGCCGATGTTCCCGGTGCACACTTGGTTGCCGGACGCGCACACGCAGGCCCCCACGGGCGCCTCGATGATCCTCGCGGCCGTGATGCTCAAGCTCGGTTGCTACGGCTACATCCGCTTCGCAATGGGGCTCTTTCCCCGCGCGGCGCACGAGTATGGCGCCACCTTCGCCGGCGTCGCGGTGGTCGGCGGCATCATGTACGGCGCTCTCTGCGCGCTGAAACAGACCGACGCCAAGCGACTCATCGCCTACTCGTCGGTCAGCCACCTCGGCTACGTCATGCTCGGCATCTTCGCGCGCAACAGCGCGTCGATGGAGGGCGCCATCCTCCAGATGGTGAACCACGGCATCTCGACCGGCGCGCTCTTCCTCCTCATCGGCGTCATCTACGATCGTCGTCACACGCGTGACCTCGCCGAGTTCGGCGGCCTCGCCAAGCAGATGCCGATGTACGCCGCGGCCTTCGTCATCATCACCTTCAGCTCGATCGGTCTGCCTGGAACCAACGGGTTCGTGGGTGAGTGGCTGGTCATCAGCGGCACGTTCCTCTCGCAGCAGACGCTCGGCCTCTGGGGTCGTTCGCAGGCGATCGGCGCCGCCATCGGCGTCATCCTCGGCGCGGCGTACATGCTGACGGTGACGCAGAAGATGTTCTTCGGTCCGCTCGACAACCCGAAGAACAAGCGCTTGCCCGACCTGACGCGTCGTGAGGTGGTCGCGCTCGCGCCGCTGATCATCCTCGTCTTCGTCATCGGTCTCTTCCCGCGCATCTTCACCGAGCCGATGCACCCGAGCGTCTCGGCGTTCGTCAAGTCGTTCAACGAGCGCAAGAAGTTCGAAGAAGAAAAAGTGAAGGACGAAGCGGTGCTCGATCCGAAACCTGAGCCCAAGGTCGCGGCAGTCGCTGCGCCCGCGCCCGCGCCCGGCGCCAATGCCGCCCCGGAAGGAGCGAAGTGATGTCGCTCTGGTTCGCTCTCTCGCCGCTCATCGTCCTCACCTTCGGTGGGCTCGGCCTCATGATGGCCGACGCGTTCTCGAAGACGCGCAGCGATCTCGCGCTCGGTAGCTTCCTCACGTTCACGTCGGCCGGGCTCTTCGCGCTCGCCCTCTGGATCATGGGCGGCGTACCGGCCGCGGTGATGTTGAAGGTCGCGCCGTACATCGTCCTCGACAAGTTCACGCTCTTCTTCACCGCCACCATCTGTCTCGGCGGCGCCATCTCGTCGCTGCTCGCCGGTGGTTATCTCCCCGAGCACGACATCGATCGCGGCGAGTTCTACGCGCTGATGATCCTCGCCGCGATCGGCGCGGTGCTGCTCGCAGCGGCCGGCGACTTCCTCAGCCTCTTCATCGGGCTCGAGACGATGTCGCTCGGCGTCTACTGCATGACGGGCTTCCGTCGCACCAACCCGCGCAGCGCCGAGGGCGCCCTCAAGTATTTCCTGCTCGGCTCCTTCGCCGCGGCCCTCATGCTCTACGGCGGCGCGCTCATCTACGGCGCGACGGGCTCGACCTCGATCGAGGGCATCCGCACCGCGCTCACCAGCGGAGAGTTCGGCACCCTGCGTGATCCTTCGCGCCTCGCCACCGTGGTCATCGCCATGGTGCTCGTGCTCGTCGGTCTCGCCTTCAAGATCTCCGCGGTGCCGTTCCACATGTGGACGCCCGACGCCTACCAAGGCGCGCCGACTCCCGCGACCGCGTTCATGAGCGTGGTCGTCAAGGCCGCTGCCGTCGCCACGATGATGCGTGTCCTCCTCGTTGCGTTCGGCGACAAGGCTTCGTCGTCGTGGTCGTCGGGTTGGCCGCCGGTGATCGCCGGAATGGCCGTCTTGACGATGCTCGTCGCCAACTTCATCGCGCTCCGCCAAGAGAACGTGAAACGCATGCTCGCCTACTCGAGCATCGCGCACGCTGGCTACTTGCTCGTCGGCATGGTGGCGGCGTGGGGGCAGGGGAATGAAATCGTCGCCGGTGAAGGCCGCGCGGCGCTTCTCTTCTACATGCTCCAGTACACGGTCACGCAGGCGGGCGCCTTCGGTGCGCTCATCCTCTGCGGGTCGAAGGGCAAAGAAGCCGTCACCTACGAAGATCTCGCCGGCCTCGGTCGTCGTCATCCCGGCGCTGCGCTGCCGTTCGCGCTCTTCATCATCTCGCTCGCAGGCGTGCCACCGACCGCTGGCTTCTTCGGCAAGCTCTACCTCTTCCGCGCCGCGGTCGACGGTGGGTTCACCTGGCTCGCGATCATCGGTCTCCTCAACTCTGCCCTCGGCGCGTACTACTACCTGCGCGTCCTCGTGTTCCTCTACATGAAGGAGCCGGCTCCGGGCGCAGCGCAGGCGACGCCGATGAAGTCGGGGTACATCTACGGCGCCCTCGCGATCGCCGCTGCGCTGGTCCTCTACTTCGGCATCCTCCCGGGCAAGGCACTCGAGATGGCGGCGAGCGCCGGCAAGTCGCTCGGCGCCAAAATCGAGGTCCGCGAAGTGCCGACTAAGATGCCTGACACCGCGACGGCCGCACTTCCGTGACGGATCGGGCCTCTTCGGCCCAAGCTAGGTGGATGATGGGCTCGCTCTGGCCTCTCCCGGTTCTCTCGCGTGCGTGCAGTTTGTCCGTCGTCGTGCTGGCGTGGGCTGGATGCAAAGGCCCGCCCACGCTCACCGAAGCGACCCCGGCAGAGCCGAGTGTGTACGTCGCTGCGAGCAGCGCACCTCCCAAGCCGTCGGCGACGGCGCCCGATGTCTCCGACACGTACCCGCTGAGCGAGGACGAGATCCGCGCGATCGTCAATCCGTCGAACCAGAGCGAGTACACCGGACCGACCGGCGTGGTCGAAGGGACCATCACCGTCATCGGCGATCCGCCCGACATCACCACCTACCCGAAGATCCCGCCGACGTGCTCGCACGGCGCCGCGGTGCACGGCGCGACGTACCGCAAGGGCCCGAAGGACGCTCTCGAAGGCGCGCTCGTGGCGGTGATCGGCTACTCGGGCTACGTCCGTACGCCGCGCGACGATCGCAGCATCACCATCCGCGACTGCGCCATCGAGCCGCCGGTCGTCGACCTCACCATCGGTCAGCGTCTGATGGTCACCAACGACGACGACGTGCCGTACATGCCGCAGGTGGCGGCGAAGATGGTCGTCCGCCGCATCGCCCTCAAGGGCATGACCCCGGTGCCGGTGATGCTCACGCACATCGCGCCCTACGCGATGTCCTGGCTGCTCAACGAAGCACCGAGCCCCGACGTGCCGACGGCGACCGTGTTCGTCTTGCCGAGCCCGCTCCACGTGGTGACGGCGCTCGACGGCAAGTACCGCGTCGCTGGCATTCCGGTCGGCAAGGCCAAGCTGACGATCGCGCACATCGGCATGCCCGAGGTGATGAAGGACGTCGAAATCAAGGCCGGCGAAGTGCTCAAGCTCGACCTGCAGATGACGTTCAAGGGCAAGGGCCCGCCCGCGCCGGTGCCGAGCACCTCCGTGAAGAAGCCGCTCATCAAGTAGCTCGGCGACTCGCAGAGCAGACGACGAAAAGAAAACGGGGCGAAGGGTTTTCCCTCGCCCCGCCTTTGTTCGACCCGGTCGACGCGCTCGACCCGATGTCGAGCGGTCAGTCTCGGCGCATCACGGTCCGAACGCGGCGTCGGAGATCTCGAGCGGCGAGCTGTCTTCGCGGCCGAGGATCTCGGCCTTGGATTTGACGCCGGGGAGGATGTTGCGCGCGAAGTACGCCGCGCTCTGCTTCTTCCCTTCGTAGTAGGCGCGATCACGATCGCCCTCGGCGCCGGCAGGCAGCCCAGCGATGGCGTCGTGCGCGATGCGGGCGCCCTCGAGGAGGAGCCATCCGCACGCGACCTCGCTCATCATCTCGAGGTAGCGGTTGGCGGCGAGCGGCACCATCGCCAAGTTGCCCCCCTGGAACCAGCCGAGGAGCTTCATCGTCGTGCCCGCGAGCGCCTCGTGCGCCGCCGACAGCTCCTTCAACATCGGCCCGACGAAGGCGTGGCCCTCGTACTTGCCGATGAAGGTCGCGATGTCGTTGAGGAACGCCTGCGTGTTGCCGCCGCCGTTCTGCCCGAGCTTGCGACCGACGAGGTCCATCGCCTGGATGTGGTTGGTGCCCTCGTAGACGCTGAAGATCTTGGCGTCGCGGCAGTATTGCTCGACCGGGTAGTCCTGCGTGTAGCCGGCGCCGCCGTAGGTCTGGATCGCGGTCTCGCAGATGCGGAAGGCCTGATCCGAAGCGTAGGCTTTGACGAGCGGCACGAGGAGATCGACCTGCCCCTGGTGATAGGCGGCCTTCGTGTCGTCCTTGCCGGTGTAGACGTTGACCGCGTCTTGGTGACGCGTGAGCTTGACGATGAGCGAGCGGATGCCTTCGACGCGCGACTTCATGTCGATGAGCATGCGACGGACATCGGGGTGCTCGATGATCGGGACGCGCGGCGCGGTGGCGTCTTTCCAGTGCTTGATGCTCGCACCTTGTTTGCGATCTTTCGCGTACTCGAGGGCGTTGAGGTAGGCCGCCGACGCGACGGAGACGCTCTGGAGACCGACGCCGATGCGCGCGCCGTTCATCATCTTGAACATCTGCGGCATGCCGTGGTTCTCGACGGTGCCGACGAGCTCGCCGATGCAGCCGTCGTCCTCACCGAAGTTGAGCACGCACGTCGAGCTGCCGTTGATGCCCATCTTGTGCTCGATGGAGCCGACCTTGACGTCGTTGCTGTCGCCCGAGCTGCCATCGGCGTTGATGCGCAGCTTGGGGACGATGAAAAGCGAGAGACCTTTGGTGCCGGCCGGCGCGCCTTCGACGCGGGCGAGGACGAGGTGGATGATGTTCTCGGCGAGGTCGTGATCGCCGCCGGAGATGAAGATCTTCGTGCCCTTGATGGCGTACTTCCCATCGGGCAGCTTCTTGGCAGTGCTGCTGGCGGCGCCGACGTCGGAGCCCGCGTGCGGCTCGGTGAGGCACATCGTGCCGCCCCAGGTGCCGTGGTACATCCGCTTGAGGCAGAGCTCTTTCTGCGCCGGCGTGGCGAAGTGCTGGATGACTTCGGCAGCGCCGAAGGCGAGGCCCGGGTACATCGCGAAGGCGACGTTGGCGCCGGAGAGGAACTCTTCGATGATCACCTGCACCGTGTGCGGCGCACCCTGTCCGTCGAGCTCGGGCGACGTGGCAATCGACTTCCAGCCCGCCTCGTAGAGCTTTTTCCAAGCGTCCTTGAAGCCGGGCGGGGTGAAGACCTTGCCGCCCTCGAGACGACACCCGTTGCGATCGCCGATCGCGTTGAGCGGGCCGAGAATTTCGCAGGAGAATTTGTAGCACTCGTCGATGACCATCGAGCACTCGTCACGGCCCCAGTTCTCGTAAGGGGCCTGACCGAGGAGCTCGCCGAGGGCGAACTGCTCGAAGAGGAGGAACTTCATCTCGCGAAGGTCGGCCTTGTAGCGGTTCTGCGCGGTCTCGGCTTTGGACATGAGGGAGCCTCCTACAGGCGAATCTGGGGTGCTCGTCGCCGACGAAAAGGTCGACGGCCCGCCTGCGAATGAATCGTCATTCATTGAGTTAGCACCCCACCGCGCCGCGTCAATCGGGCCGGGAGCACGCCCTCCAAGTAGAGGGGTCGACCGCGTCGTTTGACCGTATTTTTGGCTGTGACCTTGGCCGGCGAGGGTGAGGTGCGCTACCTCGGCGCGATGGCGACGGAGCGTGCGGCGACAGATCTTTCTCTACGGGCCCTTTGTGGGCAGCTGCTCGTCGTCGGCTTCGACGGGACGACGCTGCCCGAAGACCTCCGCAGCTCCCTCGCGGCGGGCGAGCGGGGCGGCGTCATGATCTTCAAGCGCAACGTGCCGCTCGTCGCCTCGGGCGAGGTCGACCTCGAGGCGATGGCGTCGCTGAACGCCGCGGTGGCAGAGGCAGCAGACGCGGACTTGCCTCCGCTCGTATCGGTCGACCAAGAGGGAGGGCGCGTGCGCAGGCTCGGTCGGCCGCTGCTCCAAGTGCCAGCAGCGCGGGTGCTCGGCGATCGCGACGATCTCGCGCTCCTCGAGGAGATCGGCGCCGTCGCCGGCAGTGAGCTCGCCGCGCTCGGCTTCTCCATGAGCTTCGCCCCGGTGATGGACGTGGCGACCAATCCGGCGAATCCGGTGATCGGCGATCGCGCCTACGCAGACACGCCCGAAGCGGTCTCACGCGCCGGCGTCGCATATCTTCGCGGGCTCCAACGTCATGTGCTCGGTTGCGCCAAGCATTTCCCGGGACACGGAGACACCGAGCTCGATTCTCATCTCGCGCTCCCTCGTGTGCGGCACGAGCGGGAACGAATTTTCGTGACCGAGCTTCCGCCATTTCGCGCGGCGATCGACGCTGGCGTGGCGTCGCTGATGAGCGCGCATGTGGTCTACGATGCGCTCGCCGAGGGCCCGGCCACGCTCTCGCGTGCGGTGATGACCGACCTTCTGCGTGGACAGCTCGGCTTCGAAGGCGTCGCCATCTCCGACGATCTCTGCATGCGCGGCGTCAGCCCGTCGGGCGGAGCCGATCCCGAGGAGGTCGCGAAGGTGGCGATCGCGGCGATCGAGGCCGGCTGCGACATGTTGCTCGTCGCCCACGAGGGGCCGTCCGTCGTGCATGCCCACGCACAGCTGGTCGCGCGTGCGGAGAGCGATCCGACCTTTCGCGCGCGCTGCCTGCAGTCGGTGGAACGCGGTCTTCGAATGCGTCGAAAGGTGCGGCCCGAGGCGTTACGTGGCGCGGCCTTGCGTGCGTCGATCGGAAACGCCGCTGCGCAGACGTTGCAGGCGCGGCTCGGCTGACGCGAACGACGCTTAGGGCGCCGAGTCCTGCGCGCTCGCACCGAGCACGCGTTCGCCGAAGCGGGCGATGCGTTCGATCGCTCGTGCGCCGTCGGGCACCACCTCGGCGAAGATTTGGAAGACGTGGACCTGATCGGGCCACCGTTCGAGCGTGACGTCGACGCCGGATGCGCGTGCGCGCTCGTCGAGGGTCATCGCGTCGTCGAGGAGGAGCTCGGCGTCACCGACCTGAACGAGCAGCGGCGGTAGCCCGTGGAGGTCGGCGTCGAGAGAGCGGAGGCGCGGGTCGGTGATCGGCAACGCGCCGCGGTAGGCCTCGGCGCAGCGAGTGAGGAACGCTTCGTCGATCCAATCGAAGCCAGCGTTGCTGCGAATGCTCGGCAGCGCGGCACCGAGATCGAGCCAAGGAGAGATCAGAATTCCACCTGCGGGCAGGGGTGATTTCTCGTCACGCAATCGCAAGAGGGTCGCCAACGTCAGGCCACCACCTGCGGAGTCACCGCCGATGAGGACGTTCTTCGGGTCGACTCCTTGCGCGAGGAGCGCGCGATACGCCGCGCAGGCATCGTCGAGCCCGGCCGGGTAGGGGTGCTCGGGCGCGAGGCGGTAGTCGAGGGTGACGACGCGCGCGCGCAGCGAGGTCGCCAAGCGTGCGGCCAAGTCGCGATAGGCGCGCGGCGCGCCGACGCAGTATCCGCCGCCGTGAAGGTAGAGGACGGTCGTCTTCGTCGAGACGTCCTTGGGCGTGGTGATCTCAGCCGCCACGCCAGCGAGATGGGCAGCCTCGCGATGCACGGTGCCGAGAATTCTCCCGCCCGGCGGCGTGCGCATTCGGGCTCGAATTTCCGGGAACGAGACGCCGATGAGCTTTCCGGTGTCGCCGCGCAGGAGCTTCACCAGCGCCTCGAATCGTCGACTCCAGGTGGGACGTCGTCGCGCCTCGCCGACGCCGAGGAGTCGCTCGAGCTGCACCTTGGCGCCTTCGTTGGCGAATCGAACGAGCATGCTGCCGAGCTGAGCGCGCTTCTTCATGCGCTCGACGCGTTCCGTGAATCGCCCGGCGATCGTGCTCATCGAGCCAGCTTACAACGCTGCGCGCTATTGGCGCCGGGCGATGGCAGCGAGCGAGCGGGCGGCGGCGTCTTCACCTTCCCGACCACGCAGCGCGGGATCGACTTCGCCGACGAAGATGGAGAGCGCGTGCGCTTGCAATGCCGCCTTCTTCGCGAGATCGACGTCACCTTCGGCGCGCGCGAGGACGAGCATGCGCCGCCAGATGGCGAGCTCGGCCGCCGGTTGACCGAGTGCCCGGCGCACCGAGGCGAGCGAGAGGAGAATTCCGCGGACGTCGTTGCTGCCCGGGGGTGCGCCGGCGAGCGCGTGGCCGAGATCGTCGGCGGCGTCCTGCAGGCGACCGAGCCTTTGCCGGACCTTGCCGCGCGCGGCGACGAGCGGGACCGACGTCGGCACGTGGACCATGCCGGTGCCGTAGACCGACTCGGCCTCGCCGAGCTCGCCGCGTTTTTCGCGCAGCGCGCCGAGCGCGAGGTACGCGGCCTCGGAGGTCGGATCGAGGGCCAGCGCATCGCCATAGCGCTTGAGCGCAGTGAGCTCGTCACCGCTCGCTTCGCGCTCTTTTCCTTGGGTGACGAGCAACGCCGCCGACGACGAGGGTGAGGCGTGCAGAGGTCGCGCCGATGGAAGCAGCATCGCGAGGGCGAGGAGAGCGGTCAGCGCCACGGCGACGACGGTGGGCGCCCGGAGGCCGAACATCGAACGTCAGTCTACTCGATCCTCGGTCTCTCGCGCTCAGCCTTGCATTCAAGCTCGTGGGCGCCCGCGGCGAAGTCGGCGTCGCAATCCCGCGGCGAGCTGCGCTTGCTCTTCGTTGCCGACGATGCGCGAGACGATGATGAAGGCGATCGCGAACGAAGCGA
Organism: Deltaproteobacteria bacterium; assembly: GCA_025363655.1. Lineage (GTDB taxonomy): Bacteria > Myxococcota_A > Polyangia > Polyangiales > JADJMO01 > JANYDK01. Next base: position 14,971 of record JANYDK010000150.1, read on the forward strand.
GGCCGAGGATCGCCGGTACGAACGAAGCGCCCCACGGAAGACGCGGGAGACGCAACGCGGCCTGCGCGACGAAGGCGGCGACGAGGCCCGCGAGGACGGCGGCGAGCCCGGTCTTCCACGCGCTGCTCGCGAGGATACGCAAGCGCAACTCCGGGAGCGGCCTTCGGAGCGCGATGGCGAGGAGCACGAGCTGCACCATCGACGATCCGCTCACCGCCGCCGACACGCCCAAATGTCCGTATTTGTCCTTGGTGAGCAAGGCGATGGCGATGAAGGCGAGGAGATCGAGGCCGCTGACGAGCACCGGCGTCTTCGTGTCGCCGAGCGCATAGAAGAGCGGCACCAGCTGCCGGACGAGCGCGACCGCTGCGACGCCGAGACCTTGCACCATCAGCGCGGTCGTCGTTCCGTCGACGCTGGTGGCGTCGAAGGCGCCGCGGGCGAAGGTGGCGACGACGACCGGTCTCGCGAGCGCCACGAGCAGCGCGGTGGCGGGGAGGGCGACGAAGAGCGAGAGCCTGAGCGCGTGCGCGGCGGTCTTCGCCAGCTCGACCTTGTCGCCTTTCGCGGCGAGCGCGCTCAGCGAAGGAAGCGTCGCGGTGGCGAGCGCGAGCGCGAAGATTCCCTGCGGAAAATCGCAGAGGCGTTGTGCGTAATAGAAATAACTATTCGCCCCTTCGCCGGCTTCGGAGAGGAAGCGTCGCGAGAGTACGAGATCGATTTCGTAGATCATGAGACCGAGCGTCATCGGCCCGATGCGGCGGAGCACCTCGCGCACGCCCGGATCGCGGAGGTCGAGCGAGAGCCCTCCCGTGAAGCCGGCCTTCCGCAGCGCCGGTCCCTGCGCCATCACCTGGAAAAAGCCGCCGAAGAGCGCGCCGATGGCGAGCGCGAGGAGCGGATCGTAGCCGCGCGCGCCGAGCACGCTCGGGAGGGTGAAGGCGGCGGCGATCATCGCCACGTTGAGGAGCGCAGGCGCGAAGGCGGCGACGGCGAAGCGTTTGCGAGTCTGCAGCGCGCCGGCACCGAGCGCTGCGAGCCCCATGAAGAGCAAGTACGGAAAGACGGCCCGCGTCAGCGTGACGGTGCGCTCGAAGGCTCCTGGCCTGGCGTGGAAGCCGGAGGCGAAGAGCTCGCAGAGGATCGGCGCCGCGGCGACACCGGCGACGGTGAAGGCGATGAGTACGATCCACATCGCCCCGCGTAGCTTGGCGTAGAACGCCTCGGCCGCGGCCTTGCCGTCCTTCGCTTCGATCCCCGCGAGCACTGGTACGAACGCCGACGAGAGCGCGCCCTCCGCGAGCAGCTGACGAAGCGCATTGGGAATGGTGAAGGCGACGAAGAAGAGGTCGGTGGCAGCGCGGGGAAAGACGGCGGCGAGCACCAAGTCGCGGCCGAGCCCGAGGACGCGCGAGGCCAGCGTGCCGATGCCGACGACCGACGCGCGACCTGCGATGGCGCGACGATCTTTCTGGGCTTCGTTCACGGCCGAGTGATGACGCGTGTGCCCGGGTTCGAATCGGTGGCCCAGACCGCGTGCCAGCCTTCGGGGAGGCGAGGCTCGGTCCACATGAAGAGCCGCTTGGCATCGGAGGGCGAGAGGTTGACGCAGCCGTGGCTGCGGACGCGGCCGTAGTCGCTGTGCCAGAAGGCGCCGTGGAGCGCGTACGACGAGTGGAAGTATTGGATGTAGGGCACGTCGTCGATGCTGTAGAGCTCGCCGGAGGTGTCGCCGTCCATCGTCGCTGCTACGTGCTTTTCGCGGATGCGGAAGCTGCCCTGCACGGTGGCGAACTTGCCTTTGACGTTGGTGCCATCGCGTCCCGACGAGATGAGCGTCGCATAGACGGCCTTGTCACCTTCGTAGGCCACGAGCGCCTGCGACTTGATGGAGACGTCGATCCATTTTTCGCCGGGCTTGAGATCGGCGGGAGGCGCGACCGTGTCCATCCGCGCGATGTCCTTCGAGCGCACCCAACGACCGTCGTTGGTCGGCACGTACGTGATGCCGCCCGTCGTCACTTCTTCGTAGCCAGGTGCAGTCGTCGCCAAGAGACGAATCGGCGTCTGGCGCTTGAAGCGGTCCTTGATGCCGAACGTCTTCTTGTCCTTCGACTCGTAAATTCCCGCCTCTTTTATCAACGACCAGGCGATGGGGAGCTGGAAGTCGGTGCCGAGCTCGGTGCCCTTGAACTCGGGCGGTTTGACGGTGACGACCTGATCGGCCGGCGCGACGAGCCCCATCGTCGTGCGGTGCCAGGTGCGCCCTGCCCAGACGAAGGTGCGATCGATGGCGATGAAGAAGCCACGCGCCATGCGGCGAGCGACGAGACCTTCGGCCTCCATCGTGTCCTTGAGCGAAATCTCGGACTTGCCGGCGTCTCGCTCCCACCACGCGCCCGCGTCGACCGCCGCGCCTCCGTCGATCGCTTCGGCGATCGGATCGGGCATCGTCAGGCTTCCGGCGTCGCCGCCTTCGGACTCCTGCGTGGCGTACGGATCGTCGCTTTTTTCCGGCTTGTCTTCCTTCTTCGGCTTCGGCTTGGGGTTGGTCCAGGGCTCCTTGTCGTGCCACTCCTTGGCGGTCGGCACCTTGCGATAGAGCGGGACGCCGTTGCGAATCACCGAGCCGTATTTGTAGGGGAGGAAGTCGTCGAAGTTCGGCGGCGCGGTGGCGAGCTTGACGTTCGGCTGCTCGAGGTTGAGCGCGCCGCCTCCCTTGTCGAGGCAGACGTAGCCGCGCGGCGTGATCGCGACCCAGCCTTCTTTGCAGCCCGAGGTCTTGATGCGCTTGACCGCTTCGCCGGCGACGCCGCCGAGGACGATGACCTTGGCACCGGCGCGCAGGTAGCCGATGCGCGTCGAGTTGTAGTCGGGCTTCTCGTAGATGTGCGTCTGGAAGTGCGCGGCGCCGAGCAGCGGGCCGTCGGTCGCGGCGACGTTGGCATCGTCGCGATCGTCGATGAACGCGTCTTGCGGAATGGCGACGAGGTTGTTTCCGCCGCCGTCGCTCGGATCGACCAGACCGTTGCCTGCGCCGTTGCCGGCCGGTTCGTTGGTGGCGCCAGGAGCGACCGCACTCTGCGCCGGCTTCGGCTGCGGAGGATCTCCGCCACGACCACACGAGGAGAGGACGAAATAGGCGCTTCCGCTACCGAGAAGCAGCGCCGCGAACGGAAGCAGCCACGAGCCACGTCGCGACCCGCCTCGCGCTTTGCCGCGCGCTCGCGGCCGATCGGACTTCTTCTTCGGATTCGACGTCGTGGACAAGGGAGTCTCCGGCCAGCTCCTACCGTGTTCTGCGAGCAGCGGGCCAATTCCGACCATCCCGGTGACCGGGAGATTCGAGCCGAATCGCGTCGTCGGGGCTTCGAGCCGCGGTCGCTTTGCCACACCCTGCGGCCGCTGTCACACCGAACGCGCGCCGACCGGCGCCTCGACCGCCCCGTCGAACGCGAGCAGTTCGTAAGACTCGACCGGCACGGCGTCGATTTCTCCGTCGATGAGCCAGAGCGTCGCCTCGCCTTCGCGCGCCGCCTGCACGCCGAGATCGTATTCGACCAAGGTGCCGTCGGTGCGGAGCGTGCGCCGACCCCCGAGGGCTCGCTCGCGTGCGCGCGGCGTCACCCACGCATCGAGCTCGGTGCGGCACTTCTTGTGTCCGGAGTGACCGCACACTTGGTGGAGCCCGAGAGGCAGCGTGCGCGGATCGAAGCGACGGGGCGCGTGCGCATCGAGCTCCCAACGGAGATCGGCGCCTTTGCGCATCGGCGACGACGGACGGTGATAGAGAAGACCGCCGCCTTCGCGTCGCGTCGTTCCCATCACGTGCAGAGGTGCGAGGTCGAGCGCTTCGAGGAAACTCTCGCGCCATCGTGGAGCGACCCGCGCGACCCGCGCATCGAGCCATTCGTCGAGCGCCCGCGCGATGGTGACGACGTCGGCGGTGAGCGGCAGCCCGAGCTTTTCCAGATCGCCGGCGCAGACGCCCGCATGCGTGAAAAGTACCGGCGCGCCCTCACGCACGCCCGCGAAGCCGAGGCGCATCCGACCGCTCATCAGCAGCTCTTGCACGAGCGTGCGCTGCGCCTCGGAAAAACCAGAGTAATCGCGCGCCGCGATCTCGGGCGTGGGGACGTTGGGATGCCGTCGGGCGAAGGTCTCCCGCAGCCCGATGACCTCGACTCCTTCGCCGCGCGCACGGATCTCGGTGCCGAGCGCACGGGCCGCGGCGAACGAATCTTCGGTCTCGCAGGCCAGCTCCTGCACGCGCGCGAGGTCGTGGTTGCCGGCGAGGATGACGACTTGATCGGGTGGATGCTCCGCCAACCAGCGAAGGAAGAGGTGCCCTTCGTGCCCGATTTCCGGCCCTCCGGAAGGTCCGAAGTCGAAGTGATCGCCGATCGAGAGGAGACCGACGTCACGCCGCAGTTGGCCGTGCTCGGCCACGAGATCGTTTGCCGCGAGGACGCCGAGGAGTCGATCGAAGCTCGTCTGCGGATCGCCGAGCGCGAACCAACGCCGACGCGTGACGCCGTCGGGACGAGGCGGCTCGTAGGGCAGGGGGATTCGTCGTTCGACGTCGTCGCGCAACACCCCTTCGATTTGGGCGCGCGGCGCGTGGTCGGCAATGCCGAGAACCGGGCGGGCGCGTCGATTTCGCGGCATACTAGGCCCGTGAAGATCCCCTCGCGCGTCGTCCAGATCGAGGCCGCGCGCGCGCGCTTCGGTGATCGTGTCGATCGACTGGTGCCGTTCCTCGACCAGGTCGACGAGCTTGGGGACGCCGCGGTGACTTTCCTGCAGGACCAAGGCGAAGGCGGCGCAACGCTCCTCGCACGCGCCCTCGAGCACGGCATCGACGCGGTCTCGAATGCTCCCGCTGGTCTTCGCGCGCTCTTCACCGAGGTCGATCGCGTGCCGGCGTGGGTCGATTGGGACGTCATCGATCGCGGCGGTGAGCTGCTGCGGCGCGCCGGTCCTCTCGGCGGCATCGTCCTCGGAGCCAAGTCGCTCGTTCATGGATACGCCTCGCCCGGCGGCAACAAGCCGCTCGTCTTCTCGGGCCGACTGCGCGAGCAAGCGGCGCGTCGCCTCAACGAGACTTCGCGCTACGTGCAGGCGGTGACCTCGCCGAGAGGGCTCCGGCGCGATGGCGATGGCTTCGCGATCACCCTCAAGGTGCGCCTCATGCACGCCAAAGTACGGCAGATGATCCTCGCGTCGGGCCGTTGGCGCGCGGAGGAATGGGGCGCACCGATCAACCAGCACGACGTGACCGGCACGTCCCTGCTCTTCTCCCAGTCGGTCATCGTCGGGCTACGCACACTCGGGGTTCGCGTCACCAGCGCCGAGGCCGATAGCTACATCCACCTTTGGCGTTACGCGAGCTGGCTCATGGGTGGTGACGCCGAGTTGCTCCCCGCCTCCGAGGTCGAGGCCACGCGGCTGGCTGAGTTGATCGCAGCGACGATGGGCCCGCCCGACGACGATTCGCGCGCGCTCACGCGTGCCTTGATGGAGTCACCGCTCACGGGCGCAAGCAGTCCGCGCGCCCGCCAATGGGCCGAGCGACGTTCGGCCTTCGGCTACGCGCTCGGTCGTGAGCTCCTCGGCGACGAGCTCGCCGACGGCTTGGCGATGCCGGTGAATTCATGGCGTTTCGTCATTCCACCGCTCCGAGGCCTGGTGACGGCGATGGAGCTCGTGCGCGAACACTCGCCCACCGCGCATCGCAAAGCGATCGAGCTCGGAACGCGCTATTGGCAGCGCGTCGTCGAGCTCGGCCTCGCCGGCGCCACCGCCGAGTTCGGCCTGCCGCAGCGTCTCGCCTACGGGTGACTACGTGAGTGGCGTCTTCGGAGCCCGAGTCAGGTGTTGAGGTCGAGCACGAAGAAGGCCGTCATCGGCGGCGTGCTCCCCGGTTTGAAGAGCAGATCGCGCGCCGGGAAATAGAAGGCCGCGGGGGTCTCCAACGCGTCGAAGAGGACGCATGCCTTCTCGGGCGTCGCATACCAGCTCGTGTCCTCGCCAGCCTTGCGCGCCTTCATGCACTTGGCGGTCGCGGGAACGGTCGCGAGGAGTCCGGCCTCGAACATCCCCTTCGGGTTCGGACCGACCAAGTTGAGCTGCGAGGCCTCGCCGCCGAAGAGCTTCACCGCCCACTCGGCGTATTTGAGCGCTTCGCGATCGCTGTCGCAGAGGCTTCGATAGAGGACGCCGAGGGGGGTCATCATCGGCTTGGAGAGCTCACCCATGATGTCGAGCATCGCACACGCCGCGGCCTCGCGTAACGCGTCACTGGCGTTCGGCTGCGCCTGCGCTATCCTCGCCTCTTCATGGACCGCAAACCCCTCCTCGCTGCCAGCGCGCGTCGAGCGGTCTTTTTTGCGTTCTATTACTTTCCCTGCGAGGGAGTAGGCCCGATCTGACCGCGTAACACCGCGACACGATCCACGAGGCCCGCTCTCTCGGCAGACGAGAGAGGCGGGCCTTGGTGCTTTTGTCGCACCGAAAGGAGCTCGTCATGTTGATTCGAATGAAGAGGGACGCGAGCGCTCGTGAGACCAACGACGTCGATGCGAGGATTCGCGAACGGGGCGCAGATGCGCGACGAGTCGACGACGCGCTCGTCGTCATCCACGGGAAGCTTCGCGCCGACGACGTCGCGCGGATGCCTGGCGTCGAGTCGGTCGAAGAGCTTTCGACGCCCTACCGATTGGTGGCGCGCGCCGTGCGACCGCGGGGGACGGTGGTCACCATCGGCGACGTCGAGGTCGGCGCCGGCGCGTTGGTGGTCGCCGCGGGTCCTTGTTCCGTCGAATCGCGCGGGCAGATCTTGGAGACCGCGCACGCCGTCGCCGCCGCGGGCGCGACCTTGCTTCGCGGCGGCGCCTTCAAGCCGCGCACGTCGCCGTACGCCTTCCAAGGTCTTGGTGAAGAGGGGCTCGAGCTCCTCGCCGAAGCTGGCATCGAGGCGGGGTTGCCCGTCGTCACCGAGGTGATGTCGCCCGAAGACGTGCCGCTGGTCGCGCGCTGGGCCGACGTGATGCAGGTGGGCGCCCGCAACGTGCAGAACTTCGCGCTCCTCAAGGCGCTGGGTGCGACGCGACGACCGGTGCTGCTGAAGCGTGGAATGTCGACCACCGTCGAGGAGCTCCTCCTCGCCGCGGAATACGTCGTCGCGCATGGGAATTCGCAGGTGATCCTCTGCGAGCGCGGCATTCGTACCTTCGAGACGTCCACGCGCAACACGCTCGACCTCGGCGCCGTCGCCGCGCTCGCCGGGCTCACGCACCTGCCGGTGATCGTCGATCCGAGCCACGGCACGGGTCGGCGCGACTTGGTCGGCAAGATGGCCAAAGCGTCCGTCGCAGTGGGCGCCGACGGGCTCATCGTCGAGGTGCACCCCGATCCGGCGTCGGCGCGCTCCGACGGCGCACAGTCGCTCGATCTGCCGCAATTCGCCGCGCTGATGGGCGAGCTGCATGCGCATGCCTCGCTCGCCGGGCGCACGCTCGGTCCGCGTGGTGGCATGCGCGGGGCTGGTGGCGTGGAGGATCTTCGCAAACGCATCGATGGTGTCGACGCGCGCATCGTCCAGCTCCTCCATGAACGAGCGGCGCTCGCGCTCGATGTCGGTCGCCTCAAACGTGCCGCCGGAGTACCGGTGCGCGTGCCGGCGCGGGAAGCCGAGGTCATCGCCCGCGCGCGGCAGCTTGCCCACGGAGCGCTGCCGCCTGATGCCGTCGAGCGCGTGTTCGAGGCCATCGTCTCCGGCACCCGCACCGCCGAGGAGCGAGACGTCGCGTGAACGACGAAGCAGCTCGCGCCACGGTTTCGGTGGCCTACCAAGGCGTTCCGGCGGCGTTCGGGGAGGAGGCGGCGAGCGTCATTTTCGGGGCGGAAGCACGCACGCTCCCGTATTCACGCTTCGACGACGTCGTCGCCGCGGTCGTCGCCGGTGCTGCGCAGTTCGGGGTCTTGCCGATCGAGAACACCCTGGTGGGCTCGGTCGGTGAGACCTTCGAAGCGCTCGGACGCCACGACGTCCGCATCGTCGGCGAGACGGTGCTGCGCGTCTCCCATGCGTTGATCGCGCCACGCGGCGTTCGTCTCGCCGACGTGCGTCGCGTCCACTCGCATCCGGTCGCGCTCGCCCAGTGCGAGTCGCTCTTTCGCGCGCACCCGGAGCTCATCCCGGTCGCTGCGTTCAACACCGCGGGTGCAGTGCGCGCGGTCATCGCTGCAGGCGAGCCCGACGCGGCCGCGATCGGCTCGGCGCGCGCAGCCGAGCTCTACGATGGGAACGTCCTCCTCGCGGCGATCGAGGATCACCCGCACAACTTCACGCGCTTCGTTGCCGTCGCCCGCGCGGGCTCTCGAGCGCTCGAGGGATGTCGCGGCGCGAAGACCTCGCTCTCGTTCGAGCTCGCCCATCGACCCGGCGCGCTCGCGGCGGTGCTCGTCGAGCTGGCCAGCCGCGGCGTCGACCTCACCAAGATCGAGAGCCGCCCGATCCACGGTCGACCTTTCGAGTACACGTTCTTCCTCGACGTGCGCGGAGACGCCGCCGATGCGCCGCTCAGGGACGCGATTGCCGCACTTCGCGCACCTTCCGACGGCGTCTCTTCACTCCGTGTCCTCGGGAGCTACGGTAACCGAGCGGAGCGAGATTGACCGAAGCGGCCAAAGTTGCGAAGCAACCTTTGGCGAAACGAAACAGCTACGGCAACCGAGCGGAGCGAGATTGACCGAAGCGGCCAAAGTTGCGAGCAAACGAGAAGCTACGAAGAGAGATTTCGCAGCTGAAAAAGAGCCTAGCGCGCGCGACCGGAGAGGCTGCTCCAACGGAAGAAGTGCGTGCAGACGTCGTGTCCCCAACCTTGGCAACGTTCGCGCCTCGCCTCGATGATGACCGCGCCCATGTGCTCGAGGGCGCGACGACGCGACTCCATGCAGACGCGGCACACGTAGTTGTCGTGTGCAGGCCAGTCGGCGAGCTGCACGCGGTACTCGTTCGGCTTCGAGGGCAAGACCGTGACGTTCCCGGAGTCGTGGTAGAGTGACCAGATCTCTTGCGCCCGCAGGGAGTACGAAGCCGGCGTCATCGCGTAGTTGAGCGCAGCGCGGTTCACGGTCGTGAGCGTAAGGTCCATTCCGGCGGCGGCGAGCTCGCGGAGGAAGGCGTCCTCGTCCGTCACCTTCATCGCCGCGATCATCGCCCGCATGATGCCGCCGATGAGCGCATACGAGTAAAGTCGCCCCGGCAGCACCCCGAGGCTCGGTTGGTTGGGGAAGACCTGCGTCCGCAGCTCGGGCGGCATCGCGGCGACGGCGGCGTGAAGCGCGGCCCGCCCATATCGCGTCTCGAAATGCTGGAGCGCACCGATGACGCCGCTTCCACGGAAGTTGCCGCGCGAGGGAGTCGACGGAACGGCGGAGGATACAGCTGTGCGGATCATAGAGCATCCGCGGCGTATGACCCTCGCCCGAGCTGGCCAGGGCTCATCGACACTGCGGGAAAGCCCTGATTTTTCGACGAATCCGACCTATTTGGTCGGGGCGAGAGGATTTGA
>JANYDK010000027.1 GCA_025363655.1 Deltaproteobacteria bacterium
CTCATCGACATCCACGCCGAACGGCTGATCCACCGGGATTTGAAGCCCACCAACGTGCTCATCGCCGGGCCGCCCGGGGAAGAGGTGGCGAAGGTCACCGACTTCGGCATCGTCCGTGTGCAGGACGACGCGTCGACCACCGGCGTCGTCGCGGTGTCGGTCGGGTATTCGGCGCCCGAGCAGTACGTGCCGGGCAATGCTCTCGTCGGGCCGCAGTCCGACATCTTCAGCTTCGGTGCGCTCGCGTACGAGGTGCTCACCGGTTGCGCGCTCTTCCCGCAGGAGGCGCAGGCGTCGCTCGCCGCCGCACGAAGGCCCAATCGTCACTCGCTCCTCGACGCACCGACGGTGCATGGCGCGTACACGCACGCCATCGAACAGGTGCAGGCGATCGACAAACTGATCACGCAGGCGACGTGGCCGAAAATCGACGGTCGCCCCGGGGACGTGCGCGAGTTCTGGCGGGCGCTCGACGTCCAGCTCTCCAACGTCGAGCAGCTGGTCGCGCCGACGAGTGAAGCGCAAGGCCGGAGCATGTCGCAGGCGACGATGCCGGCGGCGAAGGCCGAGCTGATGTCGGGCGCGATGGCTGCCTACGTGCCTCCCGAAAAGCCGCAGGGGCAGAACCCGAAGCCTCCCGACACCGAGCAGCGCCCCGACGAGAAATGGCACTGGCGACTGCGTGGCGCCGATCAAGGCGAGAACGCGGTGCGTGACGTCGCCATCGGAGAAGACGGACGCGCGCTCGCGGTCGGCGATGCAGGCGTGCGCTTCTGGGATGGTGGTGCGTGGCTGGAGATTCCCCTCCCTGCCGGGGTAGCGCGCAATTCGTTCCGTTGCGTCGCGCGTCTCGATCCCGATCGCTACGTGCTCGGCGGCGCCGGCGGGCTCCTCGCGTTCCTCGCTCGCGGCAATTGGCAGCTCCTTCGCGGCGCCGACCCCAACGTCGAGTACACGTCGCTGTGGGGCAACGAGCAGGGCGTCTTGGTCGCCGCCGGAACGAGGCCTGGGCGGAGCGCGGTGCTCTGGTGCGCTCGCGGGGGCGAATGGCTGGCGCCGCGAAAATTACCGGGCGCGCGCGTGCTACGCGGCATCGCCCCCGTCGGCGATTCGATGGCGCTGGTGGTCGGCGAAGGCATGCCGCGCGATCCAGCGTTCGAGGGCGGTCCCGAAGAGCGCGTCGGCGTGCTCGTGGCGGTCTCGACGTTGAGCGGCGAAGTGCGTGATTTGCGGCCCGCCGAGGGCGAAATGCCACCGACGTACAGCATCTCGACGAGCCGGTTCGGCGAAGCGGTGATCGTCGGCCGCGGAGGCTTCGCTGCCCGCGTCACCCTCGAGGGCGAAGGCGCGGCGGCCATTCGTCCCGAGCGCGTCGAGACGCGGCGCGATTTGCTCGGCGTACGCTTCGATGCGCAATCGCAGGTCTGGGCAGTGGCCTCGGGGCGCATCGTCGCGCGCACCATCGCCAGCGACGGACGGCCGGTGTGGCGCCGCATCTGGTGGGGCGCAGGCGAAGGCCCTTCGCTCGTGCGCGTCTTCGCGGTGCCCGATCGACTGGTCGCGTTTTCGCGCGAAGGCCTCGTCGTCGAAGGTCGCGCCACGGCCCGCGCGACTCGCAGCGAACGTCCGCCGAAGCCCTGATTTCTCGTCGATTTCGCGCGACTACAGTCGGCGACGAATCACTTCGACCACCGCGACGTCGGCCGGCGGGAACGACAGCCGATCGAGCGTCTCGCGATCGGCCCATTGAAAATCGGCGACGTCGATCGCTGTCGGCTCCGGCGAGCCGGCGGTGAGCGTGGCCTCGAAGAAGAGCAGCAGCACGTGCTTCTGGGGATACGCGTGCGAGGTGATTTCGAGCGGCGCGCCGACGGTGACCTCGATGCCGAGCTCTTCGCGGAGCTCGCGCACCACCGCGTGACGGGGATCTTCCGCGGGCTCGAGCTTGCCACCGGGGAGCTCCCAGAGGCCTTCGAGGTGGGCGCCCTTCTTGCGCTGCGTGACGAGCACGCGTCCATCGCGAAAGACGACCCCCGCGGCGACGACGATGGGCGTTTCGGGAGACACGACCTCCGCTTCTACCACGGGCAAGCGGCAGCGCGTGCAGGCGTACGCGTCGACAAAGCCTCGCGATTCTGCTACCCAAAGGCGCGTGACTGAATCGCGATTCAGCGGAGAGACGACCGAGCCCGCGCGCCCCCCGAAGCGCGCCGCGCGCACGAAATCGACGCGCGACGGCGGCGACAAGCGCGAGAGAATTCTCCGCGCCGCCACCCGCGTCTTCGCCAAGAAGGGCTTCTACGCGACGCGCGTCAGCGAGGTGGCGAAGGCCGCGGGCGTCGCCGACGGGACCATCTACCTCTACTTCAAGAGCAAGGACGATCTCCTCGTCTCGCTCTTCGAAGACCGCGTCGTCCTCCTCCTCGCCACGCTCGAACGCGAGCTCGGCAAGAGGCCGAGCCCTCGCGAGCGCTTGCGCGCGATCATCGAGCTGCAGCTCGGGCTCCTCGAGGGCGAGCGCGATCTCGCCGAGGTCATTACCGTCAACCTCCGACAGTCGACGCGGCTGATGAAGCAGTACGCGGCGCCGAAGTTCCTCCTCTACCTCGAGACCATCGCCCGCGTAGTCAGCGAGGGGCAGAAATCAGGCGTATTTCGCGACGACGTCTCGCCCCACGTGGTCGCCCGCGCGATCTTCGGCGCGCTCGACGGGCTGACGATGACGTGGGCGCTCGGCAAGGCCGATCCGGGCGGGCTCTCGCGCGCGGCGACGCAAATCGCCGACGTGCTCCTGACGGGACTCGAGACCGGACTCGGGACGGGGCTCGAGAGCGCGCGGTGAACGCGCCGCCGAGTGAAGCGCGTCGTGGCCCTCGGGCGACGCTGCGTGCTTCGCTGGCGCCCGATCGCGCGCGGTTCGCCGCAGGTGCGATCGTCGCGGCGACCGTGGTCGCGCTGGTGGCGATGGCCGCTGGCGTCGCCCGCATCCTTCCGTCGCTCCTCGATCCCGGCGTGCCTTGGCGTGCGGCGCGGCCGTTCGTGATGGGGCTCCTCGCGCTCGCGCTCGAGATCGGCGCGCTCGTCGGTTGGCCGCTCGGTTGGGTCGAGATCGCAGTTCGCTCGCAGGAGAGAGGCGAGGCGCGGGCACGCATGGCGCTCGGGGAATCGCCGGCGAAACGTCTCCTTCGTCTCTGGCCGACGATCGCTCTTCTCGCGTCGCTGGGCGCGCTCGGGTCGCTCGCTTGGGGACGCGACGCGCGGGGTCCGGGAAGAATCGCGCGCGCGCTCGTCGCCGAAGGACGGGCGACCTGCCTCGCGTCCAGCGAGCCGCGCGCCGTCGCCGTTCCCCTGGTGCGCGCGACCTGGCTCTGTCGACCGGGCTTGCCGCCGATCTTGCTCGGTCGCGGCGCCGGCAACGCCTCGGCGATCACGTTCGCCGCCGAGTCGCTCGACATCTCCGACGACCTCACCACCTTCACGGCGAACGAGGCTCAAATTCTCGTGCCGGCGTCCGATGGCGTGCGGTTCGCGGTGCACGAGGCGCGCGTCACCGGCCTCCATCCGTTCAGCGCGCCGTCGTCGGTGCCGCCGTGGGCGAGAGCGCTCTCGATCGTCACTGCCGCGCTCCTCTCCGCGCTCGTCGCCACCGGCGCGGCGCTCGCGGGCGTCGTGCGCGCACGGGTCGCCGCGTGGGGCCTCGCGCTGGTCGGCCCCGCGGTCACCTTGGTGGTGCTCCGCGCCCTGGAACAAGCGCAAATCGGAGATGGACGGCTCGTGCTCGTCCCCCTCGCGGCGCTGACCGCGGCCTCTTTTGCGCGGTTCGTGGCCTACGTCCTCGGTCGTGTGAGCTGGAGACGGCGCGCCGGCGCCAGCGTAGAGTGACGTCGTGCGCTCGCCGACGCTGACCCGAACGCGTGGTCTGTACGCCATCCTCGACGTCGACGCCTGGAAGACGCGCGGTGTCGACCTTTCCGGCCGCGGGGTCGTGGAAGCGATCGGCGACGCGCTCCTCGCTGCGCAGCCGACGATGTTGCAACTGCGCGCCAAATCGACGGCGCCGCACGAGACCCTCTCGCTCCTGCGACGTCTCAGTCCGCGTGCGCACGCGGCCGACGTGCCGCTCGTGGCCAACGATCGCGTCGATCTGGCGCTGCTCGCGGGCACCTCGGCCATCCACGTCGGGCAAGACGATCTCCCGCTCGCCGATGTGCGCCGACTCGCGCCGGAGATGCTCGTCGGGGTCTCCACCCACTCGCTGGCGCAGCTCGAGGCCGCCCTCGCCGAAGGTCCCTCCTACGTCGCCTTCGGTCCCATCTTCGTCACCACGAGCAAGGCGCTGGCCGATCCGACGGTGGGCCTAGAGGTGCTCGCCGAGGCTCAAAAAATGGCCGATTCGGCGCGCGTGCCGCTGGTCGCGATCGGCGGGGTGACGCGCGCACGGGCTGCCGAGCTCGTCGCCGTGGGGACGCGTCACGCGGCCGTCATCTCCGACTTGGTGGTGGTCGACGACGAGCGATTGCCGTCGCTGCCCTACATCACGACGGCGGCGCGGGCGCTCGCGGCTGCGCTCGGCGAGTCTGCGAATTGATCGTCATCCTCCCCTTCGTCTTCGCCCTCGTCGGAGCGGCCGCGGCGGGCGCAGCGGCGGCAGGCGGATGGGTGGTGCGACGAACGCGACGCGCGCGACTCGCCAAGCAAGAGAAGGATGCGACGCAAGTCACGCGCGTGCCCGCCATCGCCGAAGAGCCGCCGAGAATCGACGAGCCGATCGATCTCGGCGACGTTCTCCTCGTCGACGGCGGGCGCCGTGAGCTCTGGCTCGTGCGTCGGTGCGAGCTCAGCGAAGGCGAAGGGGCGCCTTTTCTCGTGCTATTCGAAGCCGATGGACCGGCGGAGCGGCGCGCGCTCGTCGTCGTCGACCCTGCCGATCCATCCCGCCCCGCGGTGCTCGGGCGCGTGGAAATCGAGCCGTTGCCCGCGGCGACCGGACGCGCGTTCCGACCGCCGTCGACCCTCGACGTGCCGGTCGACGGCCACACCGAGACGTTGCGTCTGACGCTTCGTCGGGCGGCGCGCGCCAAGCTCGCGGCCATCCCCGACGCCGAGCTGGTAGCCAACCCCGATGGAGAGGCCGAAAGCCCCCTACCCCGCGGTGAGGAAATCTACGTCGCGACCTATGAAGGCGGACCCCATGTACGTGCGCTGCTGATGCGCGTCGGCAACGACGAAGCGAGCTGCTTCGCCGGCCGCAGCACGGTGCTCGGCGACGGCGCAATTCTCCGCAATCGCCAGACGCGCTGAGCCTCGTCTACTACACTCCCGCCCATGGTCACGCACCTCCCAGAGAAACCCCTCGAAGTCGCCGTGGCGCAGCTCGGCGCCCAGGACGACGTCGCGCAGAACCTCGCCGTCATCGACGAGCTCGCGACCCGCGCGCGAGGTGCCCGCGTCTTCGCGCTCCCCGAGGGCTGCACCATCCTCGGTGACGTCGAGAAGAAGCGCGCCGCCGCCGAACCGTCGCCGCGGCTCGGCGAGATCCCCAGCGAAGGTCTGGCGCTGGTCACCCTCTCGCGCCTCGCCGTCGCCCGCGATCTCTGGATTTTCGCCGGCGGCCTCGCGCTCGCGAGCGGTGATCGCGCCCGTCCGAACAACGCCCACGTCGTCTTCCGCCCCGACGGCCGAATCGCGGCGATTTACCGAAAAATTCACCTCTTCGACGTCGATCTCGCCGACGGAACGAGCCTCCGCGAGTCGGACTCGACGACCGCAGGGAGGCCGGAATCGGACCTCGTCACCGTCGACGTCGAGGGCTTCCGCTTCGGTCTCTCGATTTGTTACGACCTCCGTTTCCCCGAGCACTATCGGCGCCTCGTCGATCGCGGCGCGCACGTGCTCCTCGTTCCTTCGGCGTTCACCGTACCGACGGGCAAAGATCACTGGCACGTGCTCCTGCGCGCGCGCGCGATCGAGTCGCAGAGCTACGTCCTCGCCCCCGCGCAGTGGGGCCGTCACCCGGGAAATCGGCTCACCTACGGCAAATCGCTGGTCGCCGATCCGTGGGGCGACGTCATCGCCCAAGCGACCGACGGCATCGGCGTCACCCGCGCGACGCTCGAACCGAAGCGCCTCGCCGACGTGCGGACGCAATTGCCGTCACTGAAGCATCGTCGTTGAGTCGCGAGAAGCCGCGAGAAGCCGCGAGAAGCAAGAAATTCAGCGCGGAACGACGCGCGCCCGCGGCACCAGCGAGAGCTCGGGCTCGAGCTCGGCGTAGCTGGTGACGATCATCGCCGGCTGCGTCGGCTCGACGAGCTTGCGAACGAAGCGGCGCACGTCGGGGGACGTGAGGAGCACCGGCCGACCTCGCGGCGGAGCCTCCTCGAGCGCGGCTGCGACGCTGCGGGCGATGTCGCGTGCAGCCGAAGGCGCGAGCGTGAGGAACGCGCCGGCGCTGGTACGAGTGATGGCGCCGCGGACGATCTCTTCGAGGCTCGGATCGAGGACGTAGACCTCGAGCGACGGCGCACCGCCGGTGAGACGAAAGGTGTTGGCGCGTTTGAGAGACGCACGCGCGGCCTCGGCGAGGTTGAGCGCGTCCTTGTCGGTGACCGCCGCCGGCGCGATGCCTTCGAGGATGGTGCGCAGATCGCGGATCGACACCTGCTCTTCGAGGAGACGGCGCAAGACGTCGGCGAGCACGGTCAGCGAGAGCGGCTTCGGAACCACCTGCCGCACGAGCGCAGGGTTTACTTCTTCGAGACCGTCGAGGAGGAGCTGCGTCTCGCCGATGCCGAGGAGCTCGTGCGCGCGCGCGGTCAGCACGCGATGCGCGGTGGCGACGACCGCTTCGACGATGGCAGCACGCGCGACCGGATCACGCGCCGGATCACGCCCCGCGGCCGGCTCGGCGACGACGTCGACGGGAATCTCACGAACCGCGATCACCGCGGAAAAACCAGGCAATTCGTCGTTCTCGACGATGCGCGGCGCGGGCAAGGGCAAGCCGAGCTCGCCGAAGATGCGCTCACGAAGACCAGTGAGACGCGCGCGCAGACCCTCGCCCGAACCATCGTCGTCGAGGAGCTGGGCAAGCTCGGGGCCGACGTCGATCGACCACGGCACCACCACCGGCACGAAGCTGAGCGTGCGCTTATGCCCGCCACTCGGCGCCGCGTGACCCTTGGTCGGGCTCGTCTCTTCACGGCGGGCGCGTAAATCGGCGGCGCGACGGGCACGCGCGGCGAAGAGGAGACCGACGCCGATCGCGAGGAAGGGGGGCGCCGGCAGACCGGGGATGAGCGCGAGCACGCCGACGAAGAACGCGGCCGCGAAGAGCGCCTTGGCGTTGCCGAAGAGCTGGGCCCCGAGCTCGGCGCCGAGCGGAGAGTCGGGCTCTTCGCTGGCGACGCGCGTGACGAGGAGGCCGGCGGCGGTCGCGGTGACGAGCGCGGGGATCTGCGTCACCAGACCATCGCCGATCGTCAGCAATCCATAACGCTTCAATGCATCTCCCGCGGACATCCCTTTTTGCAGCACGCCGACCGCGAGCCCGCCGAGCAGGTTCACCACCGTGATGACCAAGCTGGCGATGACGTCGCCTTTGACGAACTTCATCGCGCCGTCCATCGCGCCGTAGAACTGCGACTCGCGCGCGAGCACGCGGCGACGGCGACGGGCCTCGGCGGCGTCGATCGAACCGGAGCGGAGCTCGGCGTCGATGGCCATCTGCTTGCCCGGCATGGCGTCGAGGGCGAAGCGGGCGGCGACCTCGGCGACGCGCTCGGAGCCCTTGGCGATGACGATGAACTGGATGATCGTGAGGATGGCGAAGACGATGCCGCCGACCAGGTAGTTGCCGCGGACGACGAAGTTGCCGAAGGCGAGGATGACCTCGCCGGCGTAGCCCCGCAGCAAGATCAGCCGAGACGTCGAGACGTTGAGGGCGAGGCGATAGAGCGTGGTCAGGAGCAGCAGCGTCGGAAACGTGGCGATGCCGAGCGCGTCGCCGACGTAGAGGACGACGAGGAGCACGACCACCGAGAGCGCCAGCGACGTCGCCAGGAGAACGTCGAGAATCGCCGGCGAGACCGGGATGATGAGGAGCCCGACGATGCCGATGACGAAGGCGGCGAACGCGAGATCGGCGCGCGCACCTCCACGGCCAACGGCGCGAGAGAGGAGGCGCGCAGAAGGAGTGCTGGCCATCGGGAGCGGAGGCTAACGCGACCGGCGAATCAAGAGAAGCGACCGCCGGTGCGCGCTTTGGTCGCCATCTCGCCGATGGCATCGAGCATGTCGGTGGGGATCTCGCGGAGCATCGGCTCGAGGTCGATGGGGCCGTCGAGCGCGGCACCGACGCGCTGAAAAACGTCGTGAAATAGGCCGTATTTGCGCTGCAAGTCGTGCATCTTGCCGCGCATCACCTCGGCCTCTTCGCTGCGGGATTCGCCGAGGAGGTGAAGCGCACGTTCGACGAGCGCGCGCTTGTCGAGGACGGTGCGACGGAGACGATTGATGTACGCGCCGACGATCACGTCGGGGTACGGGCCGCGAAGTGCGAAGCGATCGTGCCGCGAGCCGCTGGCGCGCCGACGCTCGACGATGCCGGCCGCGTCGAGCGCGCGGAGGTTGGCGAAGATGTTGCTCTTGCTGCGACCGAGCTCGGCGGAGAGCTCGTCCATCGAACGGCCTCCCGAGCCGGGCACGTCGGCGAGGTAGAGCGCGGCGACGATTTGCCCACCGAGGCGAGTGATGCCGGGAAACGAGGCCGCGACCTCGGCGCCGACGCCTTCCAAGAGAGCTCGCCGAGCGGCGACGACGGGATCGTCCGGGGACTTGGCGACGACGCGCGACATGGGCCGTTTCTACTACACGAGATCGGTAGCGCAGAGAATCGGGCGGCCCTCAGTGACTCCGCCATCCGACGACGACGTACTGCTCCGGGAGGCTCTCACCGAGGATCGTCGCGTCGAGACCGGCGCCGGCGAGCTCGGCCCTGACCACGTCCGCCGAGAGTCGATGCTCCGGCGGCGGCCCCATCTTCGACTCCAACGTGAAATCTACGACAAAAATGGCGCCGCCGACGCGAACGGCCTTCGAGAGCCGCTGTGCGTAGAGCACGCGGTCGGGGACGTGATGCCAGGTGTCGACGAGGACGATGCGATCGACCGACGCTTCTCCGAGCAGCGGATCGTCGGGAAGACAGAGCGACGCCCGCGCATTTTCCAGGTGCTCACGGACGAAGCGATCGCGCATGAACGCCACGAGGTTGGGCTCGATGTCGAGCGCGAGCACCTTCCCGGTCTGTCCGACCGCACGCGCGAGGTGCGGCTCGAAGTAACCGGTGCCCGCGCCGACATCAGCGACGATCATCCCGGGACGAAGCGACAGAAGCGTGATCACCGCCGCCGGCCGTTGCCACTCGTCGCGGTCTTTCGCGTCGAAGACCTTCGTCCACGCCGCCGCATCGTCGAAGCGCTGCTGGCCGCGATCGAGCACGAGCTTGCTTCCGCCGCATGCCAAGAGAAGCGCGACCGCGCTCGCCGCAGTGGTCGTCGCGACGAGCCTCGTCAGGCTCACCGTCTCACCAGCTCACCTGCTCACCAGCCGACGCGTTCGCCGAGGTAGTGCGGCAACATCTTTCGCCACCACGGCCAGTCGTGGTTCACGTCGTGTCCCCACATGTCGAGGTTGAAGGGGATGCCCTTCTCGCCGAGCACCCGCGCGAGACGCTCGCTCGCCCACGGAGCCTCGTAGGCGCCGCGCCCGCTGAGGATGTGGACCTGCGAATGATGCTTCAAGAGCCGCTCGGGCTCGCCGGTGATGCCGGGGATGTAGGAGAGCGGGTTGTTGAAATAGACGTCGTCGTTGCCGAAGCCGTGGAGGTAGTCGGGCCCGAGATCGTAGAAGCCGCTCATGGCGATGAGCGCGTCGAACATGTCGGGCCGACGGAAGAACTGATTGGCGGCGTGGAAGGCGCCGAAGCTGGCGCCGGAGATGCCGATGCGCGCGCCGTCGTCGTGGAGCGCTCCGCGAATGTGCGGCACCACCTCGTGCTCGATGTACGCCGAATAAAGCGCGCCGCGTCGCGCCGCGTCCGGAATCGAGACGTTGCGGTTCATCCACGCGTGACGGTTGATGCTGTCGACGGAGAAGACCTGCACGCGCCCGGCGAAGATCAGGTGCTCGATCGACTTGATGAGATAGAAGCGCTCGTTCTCGAGAAAATCGGCCTGCGCAGTCGGCAAGAGAAGGAGCGCGTGCCCGAAGCGCCCGTAGCGGACGATGGGCATGTCGAGCCCGAGACGCGGCGAGTGCCAACCGAAGATCTCACGCGGCAAGTGCGGATGGACGTACGACAGAGGAGCCTCCGTTTTCGGACATTTCGGACGATTTCGAGACGCGACGAAGAGTGGCGCCGGAAGGATACCCGGAGCCACCCGTGGCGCGAGAGGGTGAAACTCAGGGCAAACGAGACGAAGGTTGGGTGCCCCAAATTTCGGTGGCGTACTCGCGGATGGTGCGGTCGCTGGAGAACTTGCCGCTCTTGGCGATGTTGAGAATCGCCATCTGCGCCCAGCGCTCGACGTCGAGGTAGGCCTGGCTGACGCGCTCTTGGCACTCGACGTAGGCGTCGAAATCGGCGCACACGAGGTAAGGGTCTTCGCGGAGGATGCCGTCGACGAGCCCGCGGTAGAGGCCTGGCTCGTCGGGGCAGAAGAAGTCGGAGGCGACGAGCTCGAGCACGGCGGCGAGCGACGGGCTCTTCTCGACCCAAAGGCGCGGATCGTATCCGCGACGTTTGGTGTCCGAGACCTCTTGCGCGGTGAGCCCGAAGAGGAAGAAGTTCTCGTCGCCGACCTCTTCACGAATCTCGACGTTGGCGCCGTCGAGCGTGCCGATGGTGAGCGCGCCGTTCATCTGGAACTTCATGTTCCCGGTGCCCGACGCCTCTTTTCCAGCCGTGGAAATCTGCTCGGAGAGATCGCTGGCGGGGAAAATCTTCTCGGCGAGCGACACGCGGTAGTTGGGGAGGAAGATGACCTTCAGCTTGGCGCCGATGATCGGGTCGTTGTTGATCACGTCGGCGACGTCGTTGATCAACTTGATGTGCATCTTCGCCATCGCATACCCCGGCGCGGCCTTGCCACCGAAGAGGACGACGCGCGGAACCACCGGGCGTGACGGCTCCTTCTTGATGCGCTGATAGAGCGCGATGACGTGGAAGCAGTTGAGGAGCTGCCGCTTGTACTCGTGGAGGCGCTTGATCTGGACGTCGAACATGGCGTCGACCTGGACGTCGACGCGGCAGTGCTGGCGAATCCAATCGGCGAGGACGACCTTGTTTTGCCGCTTGATCGCGCGGACCTCGGCCCGCATCGTCGGGTCCTCGGCGAAGGGAATGAGCCGCTGGAGCTGATCGAGATCGCGAATCCACTCCGCCCCGATGCGCGAGGTGATGGCGGCCGCGAGCGCGGGGTTGCTCTGCACGAGCCACCTTCGCGGCGTCACGCCGTTGGTCTTGTTGTTGAAGCGCTCCGGCCAGAGCTCGTAGAAATCGTGGAGCAGCTCTTTCTGCACCAGGTCACTGTGGAGCGCGGCGACGCCGTTGATGCTGTGCGAGCCGACGACCGCGAGGTGCGCCATCTTCACGCCGCCGCTTTCGATGATCGACATCCGCCTTTGACGGTCCTGGTTGTCGGTGGGCCAGCGCGTGATCACCTGACGGAGGAAGCGCCGGTTCACCTCTTGGATGATCGCGAGGTGCCTCGGTAGCTGCTCCTCGAACATCGAAACCGGCCATTTTTCCAGGGCTTCGTTGAGGAGCGTGTGGTTCGTGTAGCCGAAGACGCGCTCGACGATGCGCCACGCTTTGTCCCACTCGAGGCCGTGCAAATCGATGAAGACGCGCATCAGCTCGGCGATGGCGATGACCGGGTGCGTGTCGTTGAGCTGAATCGCCACCTTGTCGGCGAAGGCGTCGAAGTTGGTGTGCGTGCGGAGGTACTTGAGGACGATGTCGTGGATCGAGCAGCAGACGAAGAAGTACTGCTGCTTGAGGCGGAGAATTTTCCCCTCCTGCGAGTGATCGTTCGGATAGAGCACCTTGCTGATGCTCTCGCTCATCGACTTCTCTTCGACCGCCTTGCGGTAGTCGCCGTCGTTGAACACCGTGAGGTCGAACTCTTCGCTGGCACGCGCGCGCCAGAGACGGAGCGTGTTGACGGTGTCGTTGCCGTACCCGGCGATCGGCGTGTCGAAGGGAACGCCGAGGAGCTTGCTGCTCGGAATCCATCGCGCGTGGAACTTCCCGTGGTCGGAGAACTCGTCGACGCGCCCGCCGAAGCCGACGGTGACCATGTCCTCCGGTCGCGTGATTTCCCACGGATTGCCGTAGCGAAGCCACTCGTCGGGGTGCTCGATTTGCCGGCCGTCTTTGATCTCTTGATGGAAGATGCCGAACTCGTAGCGGATGCCGTAGCCGGTGCCGGCGATGCCGAGCGTCGCCATCGAGTCGAGAAAACACGCCGCCAGTCGCCCGAGGCCGCCGTTGCCGAGGCCGGGATCGGGCTCCTCCTCGAGGAGGTCGGCGAGATTGAACCCGAGCTCGGCCATCACGTCGCGCGCCTTCTCGTAGAGGCCGACGTTGATGAGGTTGTTGGCGAGCGCGCGTCCCATGAGGAACTCGGCCGAGAGGTAGTAGACGCGCTTCTTGTCGGCGCGATCGTAGGCTCGCTCGGTCATGATCCAGCGATGGATGAGCCGATCGCGGACCATGTGCGCGAGGGCGAGGTACCAGTCGTGCCGCGTCGCGTTCTCTTCGCTCTTGCTCTGCGTGTAATAGAGGTGGTCGAGGATCGCGCGCTTGAGCGTGACCGGATCCATCCCGGTGCGGTCGTCTTCGACACGAATTTCGACACGTGTGCGCTGCGAGGGACGGTCGAGTTCTTGCGGCATGCGCGCGAGGATACACGGAGTGGCGTAACTCATCGATGAGTTACGCAATCTGTACGGGAATTCTCGAAATATCCGAAAAGGACCACGGGGCGTTCCGCGGTCCTTTTCGTCTTCGTCCCTTACGCGATCGCCGGGATGCTCGAAGGAGGCGCGTCGTCCTCCTCGTCTCTCTCGTCCTTCACGTACGTCACGCTCTTCTCTTCCGCCGGCGACGCGTAGCCCTTCCGCCACGCGCCCTTGGTCCAGCGGCGATAGAAGAGCGTCGCCGCCAACGTCGTCTCGCCGACGAAGCCGAACCATCCGCCGAGCGCGCCCATGCCGGCCTTCATGCCGAACACGTACGCGGCCCCGGGGATGCAGACCCACGCGACGGTGATGCCGATGATGGCGACCGCGCGCACGTCCTTCGCTCCACGCAGCGCTCCCCGGAGCACGATCGTCACGGCGTCGAGCGCCTGGAAGATCGCGGCCACGTAGAGCAGGCGAGTGACCAGCCGCGCCACCGGGGGATCGTCGATGAACGCGCGCGCGATCACCCCGCCCCCGAAGCCGAAGATCACCCCACACGCGGTCATGAACGACACCGCGAGGAGGAGCGACGAGCGCACCACTCGATCGGCCTCGGCGAGCGAGCTGTCGCCGTTTGCTCTATTTTCCAAGGCTCGACCGAGCGCACGACCGACCATCACCGACGCCGCCTCTGCGACCGCGACTCCGGGAAGGAAGCTCACCCGTATGATCGAGAGCGCCAATTGATGACCGGCGATTTCGTTGGCCCCGATGCCACCGATGATCGCCGTGAAGGCCGTGAAGGCGAGCATCTCGAAGCCGAACTGCAGCCCCGTGGGAACGCCGAGCGTGGCCACCTCGCGCGCCGCCGAGCGCAGACCGAGTTGGCTCGCCGGACATCCTGAACGCGTCCGAGCCCGCGCCTCCCTGGCGAGGATGACGAGCATGATCGCGACCTCGAGCGACTCGGCGACGGCGGTGCCATAGCCTGCACCGCGCACACCGAGCGCGGGCAAGCCGAAGCGACCGTAGATCAGCGCCCAGGCGAGCCCGGCGTTGAGCACGTTGCCGAAGAGACCTATCAACATCGGTGTCCGGGTGTCGCCGATGGCTTGGCGATATTGGATCATCGCCGACAAGACGCAGACCGCCGGCGCGCCCCACGTTCGTGCAGCGAGGAAGTCTCGCGCGTAGACGACGGTCTTCTCGTCGACGCCGAGCCCATGCAGTGCCCACGTCACGTCGCGCGCGGCGAACCAGATGGCGACGCCGGTGACGAGCGCGATGAGCGCGCCTGCCTTCATGTAACGGACGCCGTCTTCCGGACGACCGGCGCCGATGGCGTGACTGACGCGCACCTTCACGCCGCGCATGATCCCGAAGACCACCGCGTAGTTCAGGTACATGAGCGTCACGCCGATGCCGACACCTCCGAGCGCCTCGGCGCCGAGTCCGGCGACGAGCTTGGTGTCGACGAGGCCGATGGCGGTCTCGCCGAGCATCCCGACCGCGATCGGCCAGGCAAGCGCGGTGACCTCTGCGAGCGTTCTCCGAAATGCGGTCGGAGCGCTCGCAACGGAGTTCGGTCGCTCACCGGCGGTCGGACGTCGGCGACGTCCTGCAGCAGCGCTCAAGGCCTGCAGCGCCGGGGCGACGCCGCGTTTTAATCTGTGAAGCAGCTTCATGGTCGTCTCCTCGGAGCCCCCCCGTGGTCTTCACCAGGGGACGTCCGGGGGCTCCGAAAACGGAGCGACGACCTGGTGCTGCTAGCTGCCTCCCTCGACCTTGCACGACGTCGAAATGACGGCGGCGAGGAGGCCCACGTACGCGCAAGGCTGCACGCACGTGCGACGCGCGATGGCGTTCGCAAATGGCTTGTCGAGGAAGAGCGGCTTCATGAGCGTCGGACACTGACAGCACTCGCGCGCTTCGTCAACCGACGTGCATCGTCGACCCTCCCCACGGGGTCGGTGCGTGAGGCGGAAGCGGTCGAGAAAATTGTGCTTTCGCTGCATCGGTGTGGCGCGCTCGCAGATCGACAAATTCGTTGTTGCGGCGCAAGGGGTGAAGGCAACGACCTGCGCTATCGACACGACCTAACGCAACGCAGTGGACACCGCTCTTCGTAGCGAGGGTCGAAGACATGGGTGACGTGACCGCAGTCAATATGGACGTGGTGACCGAGAAGTCGGGGCACCAAGCCACCGGCATGGCGGTCAGCGTCTGCATCACGCCGGCAGCGCCTGCGCCGCTCCCCATGCCATATCCCGTGATGGGGACGAGCTCCGAAGGCGTCACCGATCCGTGCATGCGTACGAAGGTGAACGGCTCGCCGGTCATCACCGTCGGGTCCGTGGTGAAGGCTTGCCACGGCAATGAGCCTGGCACCTTGAAGGAAGTCGTCAGCCTCAACACCGGCGGCCCCTGCTTCGTCATCATGGGCGCGCCGACGGTGTTCATGGAGCTCGGCATGGCGGCGATCACCACGTCGCCGTGCATGATGAACAAGGCCGTGACGGTCGGCGCTGGCGGCAACGCCAGCGATGCGGGCGGCGCGAACGCAGGCGGCGGAGGCGGAAGCAGCGGCGGCGGTGGCGGCGACAAGGGCGCCGACAACAACACCAGCAACAGCGGCGGTGGCGGAGGCGGCGGCGCGGGCGGGGCGGGCGCGAGCGACAAAGGTGGTCCCGCGGCGGCCGATCAGGCGAAGGACGGCGATCCGGGGAAGTCGTCGGCGGCAAACTCGAAGAAGTGCACAGAGGGCGGTCACCCCGTCGACGTCGCCAGCGGACACGTCATCGACCGCGAGACCGATCTCACCATCGACGGTCTGATCCCGGTCGTCTTCAAGCGCTACTACTCGTCTTCGCGCAGCAGCGAGCAGCGGACCATGCTCGGTCCTGGCTGGGCATGCACCTTCGATCGATACATCCGCGCCGGAGAGCGCGTGTTCGTGCTCCGCGACGGCGAAGGTCGCGACGTGTACCTCGACAAGCTGGAGGTCGGCGAGAAGGTCTTCCATCGCGGCGAGCGCATGACACTGGAGCGGCCTTCGATCGACGAGCTCATCGTCTACGAGCACGCGACGAGGCTGACGAGCAGCTATCGCGCCGATTCGGCGGACGAGCGCTTCCTCCTGCGAACGATGCGCGATCCTTACGGCAACACCGTCACCTACGAGTGGGAGCACGGTCGGCTAAGTCAGGTGATCGACACCGTCGGTCGCGAGGTGCACCTCCGTTGGCGGAGTGGGCGTCTGGCGCGCTGGGAGGTCCAATCCGGCGGCGCGGCGCAGCGATGGGGCGACTACGCATACGACGCAGGCGGGCGATTGGTGAAGGCGACCGACGCGCTCGGCCACTCCGACCGCTACGCGTACGACGAGCTCGACCGCATGGTCTCGGTGACGCTGAAGAACGGCACCGAGTTCACCTACATCTACGACGACGACGGTCGCTGCATCAGCACGAGCGGGCCCGATGGGCTCTACGCGCTCGAGCTCGAGTACGACTCCGACAACCGCGTTACCCGCACGAAGGGCGAGGAGCCGCGTGTCTATCGCTTCAACGATCGGTTCCTCGTCGAGAAGATCGAGACCCCCGACGGGACGGTCGTCGTCGAGCGCGCGTGGGACGAGGACGACTACCTCATCGCCGAGGTGCGGGGCGACGGACTCGGCACCCGATACTGGTACGACGAGCGGGGCCGTTTGACGAGGAAGGTCGACGCCGCGGACAACGTCGGGACCTACGAGTGGGACGGCGACTCGCTAATCAAGACGGTCTCGCCCGAGGGTCTCGTGACCGCCTACGGTCACGATCACGGCGGAAACCTCATCTCGCTCGTGGAAGCCTCGGGCGCCACGCGCGCGATCACGCGCGACAGACGCGGGCGCATTGCGTCCGTCGCCGACTCGGACGGCATGACCGAAGCGTACGAGTACGACGACAGCAACGACATCGTCGTCGAGGTCGTACGTGGCGTGCGTCGGACCTATTCGCACGATACGATGGGCTGCACCGTCGAGGCGCGCGATGAGCTCGGGCGCGTGCAGACGGCGCGCTTCGATCGGCTCGGTCGCGTCGTCATGCGCACCAACGCCGACGGCACTCGGCGCACGATGCGTTACGACAGCGTCGGCCGCCTCTCCGAGCTCGTCGACGAGAGCGGGAAAAAGACGCTCTTCGAGAGCTCCGGCATGGGCGTCCGATCACGCATCGAACAGGCGGACGGGCGCGCCTGGACGCTCGAGTACAGCGCGAACGAGCGCCTCACCGCGATCGTCAACCCGGCCGGCGAGATCTGGAGCCTCGCCTACGATGCTGCCGGCCGCCTCGCGAGCGAGCGCACCTTCGACGGTCGCGAGTTGCACTACGAGCACGATCGCGTCGGTCGCGTCTCCAAGATCCGCTACCCCGACGGTGCGTCTTGCGCGTTCGAGTACGACCGACTGGGCAACGTCCTCGGCGAGACGTCGCGCGACGCCAGCGTCGTATTCCGACGCGACAAGCTCGGACGAATCCTCGGCGGCACGATCACCGAGCGCGACGGCAGGGTCCACGAGACGTCGATCGAACGCGATCGCATGGGCTTCATCGTCGGCGAACGTCAGGGCGACGCGACGATCCGATCGACGTTCGATCCGTGGGGTCGGCGCCTCTCTCGCCGCCTGCCGAACGGCAGCGAGACACGATACCAGTACGACGCCGACGGGCACCTCTCCCTCCTCGATCATGGCGGCCACCGCGTCGATTTCGGCTACGACGCAGGCGGAAGGCGGACCCGAGCGTCCGTCGCCGGTGGCCGGTTCGAGCTCACGACCTCGTTCGACGCGCTCGATCGGCGCATCGAGCAGCGAGTGACGACGCCGTCGGCGGGCGCGGAGCTGTCATCGGTCCTCGTGCAGCGCAAGCTCTCGCGTGCTGCCGACGGCACCGTGGTGCGGCTCGAGGACGCTCGATGGGGCGTGACCAGCTATCAGCACGATCGCGCAGGCCAGCTCGTCGCCGTCCAACACGCGCGACGCCGCGAGACCTTCGAATACGACGACGCGGGCTCGATCATCCTGGCGCTGGAGAAGCTCGACGGCGATCGCGGCGAAGTCGCGCAAGAGAGCTGGGAGGTCGCGCCGGGGAACGTGCTGCGCCGGACCTCGAAGGCGCGATACGGCTACGACAAGCGCGGTCGACGGACGGCCGTCCTCCATCGTGCGCACAAGTCTGCGCCGGAGCGACGGACGAGCTATCGCTGGGACGATCGCGATCGATTGCGCGAGGTATCGCTCGACGACGGCACGAGCGTCCGCTTCGACTACGATTGCTTCGGCCGACGAGTCTCCAAGACCATCCGCCAAGGCGCGCACGACCTTCGCGCGGTGTCGTTCGTGTGGGACGGCCTGATCCTCGCTGGTGAGGTCGACTCCATGCACGGACCGCGGTGGTTCGTGCACATGCCCGACGGCTTCACACCGGTTCTCCAAGAGCAGCGCGGCGAGATCTTCACGTACGTGACCGACCATGTCGGCGTGCCGAAGGAGCTCATCGACGCCGAGGGACGCGTTGCCTGGGCCTCCTCGCACTCCGCGTTCGGAGTCGTCGTCGAGAGCAAGGTCGACGACGAGGGAAAGCGCCGGCGGGGCTTCGCGGTCTCATCTCCCTTCCGTTTGCTCGGTCAGTACGCCGACGAGGAGACGGGCCTCTGCCACACGATCCACCGCTACTTCGATCCCACCGTCGGTCGTTGGTGCAGCCCTGACCCTCTGGGAATCTGGGGCGGAAACAACGCCTTTGCCTTCGACGGGAGTCCCGTCCGCGTCACCGACCCGCTCGGGCTCGAGCACCAAGACGAGAAGGCGGAGAGCAAGGACGGGAAGGACGTCAAGAAGACCGCCAAAGAGGAGTTGGAGGGGGTAGGACCCGTCGCCGGCAAATCGAAGGCGGAGATCGAGCAGGACCTCAAGGACAAGGGCTTCACCCCGGTGCCTGCGCACAGCGGCGGCACCGTTTGGACGAAGGAGGGCTCCGACGGCAACACCGCCGCGGTGCGTGTCGACCCGGCGATGGTGCGCCCGAAGCCGAAGGGCTTCGCCGACGAAGTGCCGCACGCGCACAAGGAGATCGTGCCGACGTCGGCGGTCTCGGCCGGCAACTATCCGCCTGGAGCCGGCACGACGTTGGACGACAGCGCCAATCCGTCGACGGACAAGAAGGCGACCCACATCCAGATAAAGTGACGCACAATGACCGAACCGTTGGCAGAGAAAGACAAGGCGAAGAAGGACGGGCCCGAGTGGGACGTGGAGAGGGCCGACGATCTCGCATCCGTCGCGGCGGGCCTCTCGCGCTCACCTCCCGATCGCGACGCGCTCGCGCACGCACGAGCCAGAGTCGAGGGGAGCGAGTCGCCAGAGCTGCTGAGCGCCCTCGTGCTCATGCTCGTCGGTGACGATCGCGCACCGGCGAGCGAGGGTTATCTGCGCGCGCTGTCGGCGCTCGAGGCGATCGCCGAAGACGACCCTGCGCTCGGCGGCGTCCTCATGGCCTACCTGTATCCGCATGCGAGCCGAGCCTTTCGCCACGACGTGTGCGACGCGATCGAGCTTTGGATGGACTCCTTTCGCGACTCCATCCTCGCCCGTCGACTGCGGGACCTACCCGCGGACGATCCCGACTTCGCCGTGCGCTTGGGCCGTTGGGCTGCCAGCGTCGAACGACCGGCTGAAGAGGCCTGAGCTCTCGCCGACGTCAGCGCGGCAATAGGTCCATCGCACCCTCCGCACCGGCCGTGTGGACGGATATCCCACCTCCGTTCGGAACGGGAACGCGTCTCGCCCGACCCAGCTCAAGGTCGTGAGGGTCGTGATGCGCGCGCTGCCGCACTTTCTTCGAAGGTGTCGGTCATGCGAAGCTGGAGGTCTCTGCGATGGGTGACGTGACCGCCGTCAACATGGACATGGTGACCGAGAAATCGGG
>JANYDK010000035.1 GCA_025363655.1 Deltaproteobacteria bacterium
TCACGCCCGGGAGGATCGCGCAATGACTTCAAAATGAGCTCTGCGAGCGCTTCGCCCCGGTGCTCGTCGGGCATCAGATCGGGACGCACGCCACGCGCCCGGAGCTCGCGCGCGGTGCCCGGTCCGATCGCCGCGACGCGACTGGCCCCGAACGCGCGCGCGTCGAGGCCGACTCGATCGAGCGCATCGAAGAGCGCAGCGACGCCATTGGCGCTGGTGAAGAGGACGTGCGTGTAGCTCGAGAGCGCGCGCGCGGCGGCGTCGAGGGCGGCCGAATCGTCGGGAGGCCCGAGGACGATCGTCGGCAGCTCGATCGGCAAGGCGCCGCGAGCCCGGAGGAGCCGCGCAGTACCGCTCGCCTGCTCGCGCGCGCGGGTGACCAGCACCGAGCGGCCGAAGAGCGGTGCGTCTTCGGTCGGAACGATGGGCAGGGCTCCTTCGACGACGACGTCGCGACCCGACGAGGGGGAAGTGACCGACGCTTTCGTCGAGCGCGCGCCGCGACGGGGAGGCCACGGAAGCACGCGCGCCGCGAGAGGCCCCGTGGCGGACGTCGATCCGAGCTGAACGAGGGTGCCGTCGACGTGCAGCCGCGATCCCTCGGGAAATACCGTCCCGGCGCGGGCCGCGGCCGCGGCGAAGGCTGGCACCGAGGCGACGAGCTCCACCTCGACACCTCGCTCCGTGAGGGCCGCGAGCTCGTCGAGGGTTCGTGCACTCGGGAGAATCACGACATCCCCATCGACGAGCCGAACGACGTCACGGCCCGCCTCGACGGCATCCATCAGTTGGGTGACCACCTCGTCGAGGACTGCGCTCGCGAGCGCGCACGAGACGTCGGCACGCCGGGAAACGGGGACGACGGACGCACAACCCGCGTCGTGGACGATCGACCGCGCGCTCTCGAGGCTCGCCAGCGCACGCGCCACCATCGCATCGGCAGCCCCCTCGGCGCGGCCGAGCGTCCCGACGAACGTCACTCGCCCTCGACGTCGCGTGATTGGCACGGGATGCACGAGCTGCACGAGCTGTGTTTACCGTGACGACATCGGTGGCGGAAGCACCGAGCGAATCGGCGCAGGCGCATCCGGCGTCGGGAGGTCGAGGACGAAGGAGGCGCCAGTCGCCTGCTCGCTCGTCTGCAGCGCGATGGTGCCACCGGCGCCCTCGATCAAGCCGCGACAGACCGCGAGGCCGAGGCCGGTGCCCTTGCCTACTTCCTTGGTGGTGACGAAGGGTTCGAAGAGCGCGGTGCGGATGCGCTCGGGCACCCCGGGGCCGTCGTCGGTTACGGTGACGCGCACGAAGGGTTTTCCTTCGGCCCGGGAGGCATGGATCGTGATCCGTCCGACGCCGCCCTTGGCCTCGCCGATCGCGTCGGCGGCGTTGAGCACCAAGTTGAGGAGCACCTGCTGCAGGCGACCCCCGGCGATGCGCACCGGCGGGAGCGCCTCGTCGACCTCGGCGGTGAGCGTGACGTCGCGCATCGCCTTTTGCGGAGCGACGAGCGCGAAGACCTCGTCGACGATCTCCCGCACGCTCGCCGTCGACGGCGTCGAGCTCGGCGACAGTTCCTGCTCGGCGCGCGCGAAATCGAGCAGATCGCGCATCACGCGGTGGACCCGCTCGGTCTCACGACGCATGCGCGTGACCAGATCGCGCGTCTCTTCGTCGATCTCGCCGGTGAGGAGCACCTCCTCGAGGCCGAGGAGCGCTGCGATCGGGTTGCCGACTTCATGCGCGAGACCCGCGGCCAGTCGACCGACCGAGGCGAGCCGCTCGCTGCGAACGATCGCATCGCGCGCCGCCAAGAGATCGACCTTCGCCGCCTCGAGCTGGCGCACCTTGGCGGCGAGGGCTTCTTCGCGTTCGACGAGGCGCGCCGTCGTCCGCGCGATCGCCGCGCCGAGCTCGACCACCTCGGCTGCGCCCCGCGAGGCTGCACGCGGATCGATTCGCCGGCTCGCCCCGGCCTCGATCGCGCGCGTCGCGATCACCAGATCACGGACCGGCCGCACGATCAGCCGCGTGAGCAAGAGATAAGCGAAGACGATGAGCACGACCGCGAACGACACGGTGTAGAACGCGACCAGCCTCAAGAGCGGGGCCGAGCGCGACACCTGATCGCCGACCCGAAGCGCGACCTGGACATGCGAATTCGGACGCGCGAGCGAGACCTCGACCGCGAGGATGGGGCCGAAGCCATCGACGTTGGTCCGAGACGTCCGCTCTCCGACGTTGGGCGCGGCTTGCAGCTGACGCAGCGCGACGATCGTCTTCTCGTGGCCGACCTCGATCGTGAGACCGTCGATGCGAGTCACGCGGATCGCCACCACGCCCTCGCCACCACCCGTGCCCGCTCCCGATCCGCCATCAGGGAGCGCGTCGAGGGAGACGATGGCGACGTCTCGCAACATCGGATCGGGCGCTGCAGAGGCGAGATCGGCGGCGAGACGTCCGGCGACGGCGCGACCGAGGGAGCGGGCGACCTCTTCGCGATTCTGTCGCAGCGTGTGACGCGTGAGGTTGGCGACCGCGAGGAAGAGCGGCACGAACGCGAGCGCCGCGAGGACGCCGAGCGCCAACACCAACTGCAAGCGAAGACCGAGACGACCGCGAGATGGCAGGTGTGACGGCGGGTGTGATGGCGGGTGTGACGGCGGGACCGAGCGCAGCTCGTCGTGGGGCGGCGCGTCTTGGTGGGACAAACTGAAGGACGAGGAGACCGCGGTTCGACCTCGACGGCCAACCCTTGATGATTTTCGACCTCGAGCCGCCGAGGACTGTACGCCCGTACAGTCTGCGCTAGGCTGGGCGGATGGACCTCAAGGCCAGGCTTGGTCGGCTGGCTGCCCGTCGGGGCGGGGCCGCGCCGTTGCTGGTGCCCGAATCGCCAGAAGCGCCTGAAACTCCTGCGTCGGCCGCGCCGCCCCACATCGCCGCCCTTCGCTCGCGGCTCGCCGAGATGCTCGAGCGCACGCAGGTGCGTGGGGTGCACAAGCAAGTAGAGCGCGAAGCTGCACGAGCCGCGCGGCTGTCGTACGAGCACGCCGAGCTCGGCGGCATCCTTCCCTTCGAAACCCATGAGCAGGCGGACGGACCGCTGCACGTGCGCGTGGTCCGACATGGGCCGAGCGCGCGCGTCGGTCGCGTCGAATTCGCTCCTGCCCGCTCGGCGTCGGCGTCGGCGCTCTCGCTCCTCGCGCTCGATGCCAAGCTCGCCGAGGTCGATTTTTCCCGCGCGCTCTACCTCGACACCGAATCGACCGGTCTCGCGGGAGGCACCGGGACGATTCCCTTCCTCGTCGGGCTCGCGTGGTTCGAAGGTGACGAGTTGGTGGTCGAGCAGCTGCTCCTTCGGCAGCTCGGCGAAGAGGGGCCGCTCCTCGCGCGCTTCGCCGAACGGGTCGCCGCGGCGTCTTGTCTCGTGTCGTTCAACGGCAAGTCGTTCGACCTGCCGCTCCTGCGCACGCGCTTCGTGATGAATCGTCGCGTCCCGCCGCCCGAGCCGCCGCACCTCGATTTGGTGCACGTCGCGAGGCGCGTGCACCGACTCGGTCCGCGTTCGCAAACCGAGAAACCAGCCGGGCCGTGGATCGAGCGCGAAGCCGACGACGGCGTGCGACGGACACTCTCGTGCAAGCTCATCTCGCTCGAACGACACCTGCTCGCCTTCGAGCGCGAGGGCGACATTCCTTCGGGGGAAATTCCCGCGCGATATGCCCACTTTCTTCGCACCGGCGAGAGCGAGGCGATCGCTGCGGTCTGCGATCACAACCTCTGGGACGTGGTCTCGATGGTCGCGCTCGTCGCCACCTATGCCGACGCCGTTGTCGCCCTCGATCACGAATCGCACGAGGCGCGAGCCCGTGAATCGTGTGAAACGCTCACCTCACGCGATTTGGTCGGCGTCGCACGTACGCTCGGACGGGCCGGTGATCTCACTCGGGCACGCTCGGCGGCCGGCGTCGCTCTCGCAGATGCCGATGACGACGCCGAGCTCGCCCTCCTCGCCAGGCGGGTCCGTGCACACATCGCCAAGCGCGCACGCGACGTCGATGGCGCGGTGGTCGATTTCGAAGCCCTGGCGCGCGAGCACGACGACGCCGACGCAAGGCTCGAGCTCGCCAAGATCTACGAGCACAAGCTACGCGATCCCGCGAGCGCATTGGCCTGCGTCGCCGCCGGTACGAGCGAGCCAGAGGCCGCGTCCGAGCATCGTCGTGCACGCCTCGCGCGGAAGGCTCTTGGGGCGAACACCGCGCAGCTCACGCTCCTCGGGAAGTCGCGCCGTCGCGATTGAGCTTGGGCCGCGGACGGGTTGCTCCCCGCGAAGCCCCTCGGCATGGTCCCCGCGTCGGCGACCGAAAGGCCGGCGGGAGTTGGGGGACGATGCCGTCGTTCGACGTGGTTTCCAAGGTGCAGTGGCACGAGATCGACAACGCGCTCGGGCAAGCTCACAAGGAGCTCTCGCAGCGCTTCGACTTCCAAGGCACCGGCGCCGCCGTCGAGAAGACCGACGAAGGGCTGCTCGTCACCGCCAGCACCGAAGACCGTGTCCGCGCCGCGCAGAAGGTCGTCGAAGAGAAGCTCGTCAAGCGCAAGGTCTCCCTCAAGCACATCGACGAGGGAAAAATCGGCAAGGGGCCGAACGGCACCGCCAAGCTCCTCCTCGCGATCAAAGAGGGCATCGAGATCGAGAAGGCGCGCGAGATCGTCAAGTTCATCAAAGAGTCGAAGCTCAAGGTGCAGGGCGGCATCCAGGACATGCAGGTGCGCGTCACCGGCAAGAACCGCGACGACCTCCAGGCCGCCATCCGAATCCTCCGCGAGCACGACTTCGGCGTCGTGCTTCAGTTCATGAATTTTCGCGAGTGAGGGTTCACCTCACGGCGACAGACACGGGAACAGAAACACAAGAAGGAGCCTCCGTTGGCTGCAGCTGCGTCGGGACCGGACACTCAGGCAAGCGCGAAAGAAGAGACCAAGCCGGCGACCCACGCGCGGCGGCTCTTCGGCACCGACGGCATTCGAGGTCCGGCCAACGAGTGGCCGATGACCCCGGAGATCGCCTTCAAGGTCGGTTGCGCAGTCGCCCACGTCGCAAGGCGCCGCGGTCACGCGAAGATCCTCGTCGGCAAGGACACGCGCCTCTCGGGCTACATGATCGAGACCGCGCTCGCGAGCGGGGTCTGTGCGTTCGGCGGTCGCGTCCTTCTCTGCGGACCGATCCCGACGCCGGCGGTCGCTTACCTGACGACGTCGATGCGCGCCGACGCGGGCGTGGTCATCAGCGCCAGCCACAACCCGTTCCAAGACAACGGCATCAAGCTCTTCGGCCCCGACGGCTTCAAGCTCCCCGATCAGCAAGAGTCCGAGATCGAGCGGCTGATGGAGGACGTCTCGCTCGACGCGATGCGCGCCACCGGTGACCAGGTCGGACGCGCCGAACGCGTCGAGGCCGCCGGCGGTCGCTACGTCACCTACGTCAAGAGCACGTTTCCCAAGGATTTGGTGCTCGACGGCATTCGCGTGGTCGTCGACGCGGCGCACGGCGCTGCCTACAAAGTCGCGCCGACGGTCTTCGCCGAGCTCGGCGCCGAGGTCGTCGCGCTCGGGGTGAAGCCGAACGGGCGCAACATCAACAAAGACGTCGGCGCGCTCCATCCGCAGACGATCCGCGAGATCGTGAAGCAGAAGCGCGCGGCCATCGGCATCGCGCTCGACGGGGACGCCGATCGACTGATCGTCGTCGACGAGAAGGGCGATGTCGTCGACGGCGACGTCATCATGGCGCTTTGTGCGACGCGCATGATGCAACGAGGCGAGCTCCGCGGCGGCGCGCTGGTAGCCACCGTGATGTCGAACCTCGGGCTCGAGCGCGCGCTCCTCGGCGTCGGCGCCAAGCTCGTGCGCACCAACGTCGGCGATCGCTACGTCGTCGAAGCGATGCGCAGCGGCGGCTACACCTTCGGCGGAGAGCAATCGGGACACCTCATCTTCCTCGACCACGCTTCGACCGGCGATGGCCTCGTGGCGGCGCTGCAACTCCTGGCGATCATGATCCGCGAAGGGCGTCCGCTCTCCGAGCTCGCCAAGGAGGCGATGACGCGCGTGCCGCAGGTCCTCGAGGGCGTGACGCTGAAGGCGCGCAGGCCCATCGAAGCGATGCCGCGGCTCTCGCGTGCGATCGAGTCCTTCGAGCGCGAGCTCGCCGGCGAAGGGCGCATCCTCGTGCGCTGGAGCGGCACCGAGCCCAAGCTGCGCGTGATGGTCGAAGGCCCGAACGATACGGAAATCAAGCGAATCGCCGTTGAATTGTGCGAAGCGGCGAAGCTCGACTCCGAGGCCAGCTCGACCTGAAACGGCGACGTGTGGCAGCACGCCACATGCCCTCTAGGGCCAAGCGTCTTTTTTCCGCATCCCGGCCCTCACGCCTGGTAGGAATCGGCCTGCCCGCGTGTTCGCGGGCGACGGCGTGACGATGGCGAATCGCACGGCGTACCGCGAATCGTTCGCCGACTCGGAGACACGGAAATGACGAAACGTCGCATTCGATGGGCAGTCGCAGTGCCGCTCTTGGGCATGCTCGGGTACGCCGGCAACGCGTCCGCGCAGTCGCAGGGATTCGCCCTCGACCGTTTCGATCCGACCCCCGCCGGCGACCTCTTCTTCGGCGTCCAGAACCCCGGCGTCGATGGCCGGCTGCGCGTGAACTTCGCGGCCGTCGCCGACTACGCGCACGCGCCGCTCGTCGTGCGCAATGGCAACGACGAGGTCGGCAAGCTCATTTCCAAGCAGGGCTACATCCACGTCGGCGCGTCGATCGCGATCCTCGATCGCCTCCTCATCCACGCCAGCCTCCCGGTCGCCTTCGTCAACCAAGGTGACTCGCCTGCGGGCTTCAAATCGCCCGACGCGGCGACGTCCGGCGACTTCCGCTTCGGTGGACGCTTCGCCGTCGTCGGCAAGGTGACCGATCCCTTCCAGCTCGCGATCTCGGCCAAGGTCTTCCTCCCGACGGGGCAACAGGACGGCTTCGCCGGTGAAGGCAAGAGCCGCTTCGCCCCCGAGCTCCTCCTCGGCGGCATCGTCAGCGAGATGCTCGCGTGGAACGTCAACCTCGGCATGATGTTCCGCCGCGGCAACACGCTCCTCGGCACCTCGGTGACCAACGAGTTCACCTTCGGCGCCGCGGTCGGCTTCCTCGCCGCGAAGAAGACCTTCCTCATCGGGCCCGAGCTCTACGGCAGCACCGAGGTCGCAGGCGACGCGAATGCGTTCGGCAAGCACTACACGAACGCCGAGCTGCTCATGACCGTGAAGTACCGCCCGAGCCCGATCCAAATCGGCATCGGCGCCGGCCCTGGGCTCACCACCGGCCTCGGCACGCCCGACTTCCGCATCGTCGGCACGCTGCAATACGCGGCGTGGGGCGAAGAGCCGCCGCCGCCGCCGAAGCCGCAAGACGGTGACGGCGATGGCATCCTCGATCGCGACGACGCCTGTCCCGCGGTCGCCGGCGTGAAGAACGCGGATCCGCTGAAGAACGGTTGTCCGGCCGAGCAGCCCGACGGCGACAAGGACGGCATCTTCGATCTCGACGACGCCTGCCCCGCGGTCGCTGGCGTGAAAGACGCGGATCCCAAGAAGAACGGCTGCCCGCCCGACAAGGACGCCGACGGCATCGTCGACGCCGACGACGCGTGCATCGACGTCGCTGGCGTGAAGAACGACGATCCGAAGAAGAACGGCTGCCCGCCCGACAAGGACGCCGACGGCATCGTCGACGCGGAGGACGCCTGCATCGACGTGCCGGGCGTCAAGGACGCAGATCCGAAGAAGAACGGCTGCCCGCCCGACAAGGACGGCGACGGCATCCTCGACGCATCCGACGCTTGCCCCGATCAAGCCGGCCCCGCCGATCCCGATCCGACCAAGAATGGCTGCCCGCTCGTCAAGCTCACCGCCAAGGCGATCGAGATCACCGAGCAGGTGCACTTCGAGACGGGCAAGGCGGCGATCCTCCCCGACTCGAGCAAGCTGCTCGACGCCATCGCCCAGGTCCTCAAAGATCACCCCGAGATCAAGAAGCTCTCGATCGACGGTCACACCGACAACAAGGGCGCGGCCGGCTTCAACACCAAGCTGTCGAAAGATCGCGCCGAGTCGGTCGTGAAGTGGCTCATCGCGCACGGCGTCGACAAGGCGCGCCTGGTGTCGAAGGGCTTCGGCTCGACCAAGCCGATCGGCGACAACAAGACCGAAGAAGGCCGCGCGAAGAACCGTCGCGTCGAGCTCAACATCCTCGAGCAGACGAAGCCAGAGGCAAAGCCCGACGCGAAGGCCGACGTCAAGCTCGAGAAGTCGCCGTAACGGTCACGATCTCGGTCGTGCACGTGGAGGAGGCCGCTCGCGATTCGTCGCGGCGGCCTTCGCCCTTTTTGCCTTTTCTCAGGGCTCGACGCAGCGAAAGCCGAGCTTCGCCGATTGCGTGATCGCTTCGGCGACGTCGCGCGCTTGGGCACGGAGACTCGCCGGTTTGGTGTCGGCGTAGCTTCCGCCGCGAATCACGTGTGCGGTGATGGCGTCGCTCCAGACGACTGGATTCGCGAGTGGGCCGGTCGGATAACAGCCCGCCGTGCAGCCTGCGCCGCCGAGAGGCGCGACGTCGAGCGTCCACTCCGAGACCGAGCCGGCCATGTCGTAGGCGCCATCGAGCGTGTAGCCCTCGATCGCGCTTCCCTTCGGCGGACCACAGCTGGCGCCTCCCGCGGAGCTGATTGCGCGCGCGCAGGGCAACATCGAAGGCGAGGGGGCGTCGTTCTTCGATCCAGCGCCTTCACGCGGAAAAATTCGCCCCTCGCGACCACTCGCGGCGGCTTCCCACTCTGCCTCGGTCGGCAGACGTGCACGGAACGCAGCGCAGAAAGCTGCCGCCGTCGGCCAGTCGACGAAGTTGATCGGCGCGCCGTCATTGGTGGCGACGTCGGAGCCGAGCCAGGTCGCGTCGTTCTTGCCGTCGCTCTTCACCGGCTCGGTGACCTTCCAAGTTGTCTGCCAGGTGATCGCGGTGCCGTCGCCCGCCGAAAACAGCACGTCGCCGGCCTTGGGCGTGACGTGACCGGCGCTCCACCAATCGCGGAAACGCTTCACGCTGACCTCGTGATCGTCGAGGTTGAAACGCGACCAGGCCACGCGGTGCTCGACCTCGAGCGGACAGCCGCCCGCGCAAACGCTGCCGTTCGTCGCGCCGAGGCTGGCGACGCCACCGGGAACGCAGGTCGCGAACTTGGGGAGCGCCACGCCATCGCAGCTCTGGTTCGAAGCACCTGGGCAGCCGATGCACTCGCCGAACGTCCCAGCGTTGGTGCACACGTGAAAGCCGCTCGGCCCCGCGTCGGAGTCGCTGACGTCGGTGGTGCCCGCGTCGGCTCCGGCGCACGAGCACGCCTGTGCGCTGCCCGCGGTGACGCCACCGTCGCTGCACGTGACCTTCGGCCCGGTGTCGCCGGGTGGCCGTGTGTCGGGGCTCGGGCCCGCGTCACCGTCGGCGCCGATGGTTTCGCCGGAAGCGTCACCGGGATCGGCATCGACGCCATCGTCGGCCGTGTAAAAGGCGGGAAACGTACAACAGGTGATCGCCACGCCCGATGCCAGGACGGCGCTGCACGTGGTGAGCG
This sequence comes from Deltaproteobacteria bacterium, assembly GCA_025363655.1. Lineage (GTDB taxonomy): Bacteria > Myxococcota_A > Polyangia > Polyangiales > JADJMO01 > JANYDK01. The sequence goes on from JANYDK010000035.1 coordinate 9,684, forward strand.
CCCGAGTCCAAACGCGCATCGTTCAGAAGGCTCCCTGCAGCGCCAGACCACCGAGGTTCGCACCGGGCGCGCCGGGTACCAGTTGCACGTTCGCCGACTTCGGAGCTTCGGTCGCCGGCGCGGGCGTCTCTTCGGCCACCTTGGGCGCCGCGGCCCAGAGGTAAATGCCGGTGCCGACCCCGACGACGCCGATGATCGCGAAGACGTTGGTCAACGTCGTGTACGTCTTGCCGGAGCTGATTTGATCGGACTTGTCCGGCCCGCAGCGGAGGTCGGGACAATCGGTGTCGAGCTCGTTCTTCACGCTGTTGCGCTTGGTGAAGAAGAGCACCGAACCGGCGAGCGAGACGACGCCGACCCCGAGCGCGACGTAGGCGAGGACGGGCGTCTTGCGCACCATCTTCGTCGTCTCGGGCTTCACCGGCTCGGGCTCCGGCTCGGGCACTGGCTCGTCTTTCTTCAGCGACGTCATCTTCAGCGTGACGATCTTCGTCTCGCTCTCTTCAAGCTTGAATTCATAGGAGAACGAGGCAAAGCCGTCGGCGGTCGCTTCGACCTTGTGGGTGCCTGGATTGAGCGACTGCTCTTCCGAGCCCTTGGGATCGATCGGGTTGCCGTCGAGCGTGACGCTGACCGCATCGGGCACGTCGCTCGGGAGCTTGAACTTGATCTTGGGGATGCGCGGGCGAATCGCGTTGGCGTGCTCGGGCGCCTCGTTCATGACCGCGGTCTTGCCTTCGGCCTTGGCATCGCTCTCGGCGACGCCGAAATCGCGCACTGCTTCGAGCAACAAGCCTTCGTGCTCTTCGCAGAGCGCGATGTGGAAACGGACCTCGGGCGTCATGCGCACCTTGGCCACTTCTTCGAAGCGTTTGCGCGCCTCCGACCAGTTCTCGGCCTTCTCGAGGTCGAGCCCTTCCATGAAGTTCTTCCGCGCGGCGTCGAGCTCTTTCTTGCTCGGCCCCTTCGCAGCTGCCTGCGCGTGCGCGTCCTTGGGCACGAGCGCGAGCGCGCTCGGCGCGGCGATGGAGAGGGCAAGGAGGAGTGAAAGCGGCTGATGAGCTCGTCTCGACATCTCGCTCAACGTATCAAGCTCGCGCCCTCGAAACTAGAAGCCGGGGCCCGTCACGCCGGTGCCGCCCGGCTTCTTGCCCGTCGACGTCGGTTTCGCGGTCGGCACGTTCGTCGTCAGCGGCGTCGGCTTGTCGGTGGCTGTGGCAGTCGAGGTCGGCTTCGCGGTGGGTGTGGCGGTCGGCGCTGCCGTCGGAACCGCGGTCGCCGTCGCCGTGGCGGTCGGCTTCGCGGTCGCAGTGACCGTCGCGGTCGCGGTTGCGGTCGGTGCCGTCGCGGTGCCCGTGGCGGCCGCCGAGGTCGTCGACGAGGGCGTCGCGCTTCCCTTCACCGGCGGCACGTCGTCGAGGTTTTCGATCGTCTCGATCGGCGCGGCCGTCTTCTTCGGCTCCACCTTCGGCTCGTCCTTCGGCTTCTTCGACGGCTTCTTGTCGTCGTCGTCGTCTTTGCTCGAGCCGGAGCTCGAATCGCCGGAAGACGGCGTGCCGCGCGTGACCCGCACTGCGAGGAAGACGACGACGCTGACCAAGCAGAGGCCCGCGAAGACGACGCCGAGGATGCGGTTGCGATCGCGCTTCTTCTGCGCGGCGATCGGATCGTCGACCCGTGCCACTTGCTGGGTGCCCGAGATTTGCTGGGGTGGCGGCGTGACGGCAGGCGGAAAGCCTGGCGTGGTCATCACCGGCGCACTGGTGCCGCCGTCGCTGATCGGTAGCGGCGTCACGCTCATCGCCGACGGCGACGGCACGTTCGGGTGCTGTTGATACTGCTGGTGTTGCTGCTGCTGCAGCTGCTGTTGCTGCTGATACTGATGCGGCAACGGCGGCATCGGTGGCTGCGACACTGCCGAGGGCTGCGCCGCGGCGGTCGCGGTCGCGGTCACCAGTTGGATCAAATCGCGGCGATCTCCGCGCGCGATCGTCGGCATGTCGTCGTCGACGTCGTCGGACGGGAGCTCGAGGCGCGCCCGCTCGGCATTGAGCGAGAGGAGCGCGCTGTCGATGCGCGACATCATCGCTTTCGCGCTCTGGATGCGATCGGCGCGATCTTTCTTCAGGCAGTCGTCGATGATGTCGGAGACCACCTTCGGGCAAGTGGGAACCCACTTGGTGACCGGTTGGTGTGGCTCGGTCATGATCGAGACCATGAGCGCGTTGTAGTTGGCGGCGTTGAACGGCGCGCGCCCGGTGATGC
>JANYDK010000054.1 GCA_025363655.1 Deltaproteobacteria bacterium
CCGCCGATCTTCGCGACGTGGAGCGTTCGGGTGAAGGGCTCGTCTCCACGACTTTCGGGGCGTATCCGGCGCGCACGCCGGATTGGGTGCGAGCCACCGTGGTCCTCAGCCTCCTCAAGCTCGAGTGGGGTCGGGCGAAGAGTGCCTGTCCGGGATTGCCGTCTGTCGCGAGTGGGCAACTCGATCAAGCCATTGCCGATTTGACGAGCGCCATCGCGGCGAAGGACCAACAGAAGGCGGTGACCTCGGCCAACCAAGTGGGGCTCGCGGTGCCTGACATCTTCGACTATTTCAAGCCCGATGCGCCCAAGGAGATCGTCCGTATGGACGCGGTCTACCGCCAGGTCGGCATCGACGCGCACTTCGGAAAGCTCGATGACTCGAAGAAGGGCTTCGAGTCCCTCAAGGTCGACTATGCGAATGCCAAGTCGAAGATCGACGCGAAGGTGCCGGCCTGTCATCGGGTCGCTGGCACCGCCACGGTCGAGGGCGAAATCGAGGCTTCGTACAAGAACCTCGAAGCGGCCTATCCAGCGAAAGATGCGGCCACGATGGAGAAGGAAAGCGAGAACGGCGCCCTCGAAATCGACACGCTGGAGCTCCTCTTCGACTGTCCGCCGGATGGACCCGCAGCGGGCAAGGGCCTTGGGGCCGTGTGCAAGGTGGGAGCGGATTGCGTCGGTGATGGCCTCGTTTGCGACCCAGCCAATGGGAAGTGCGCACCGGATCCAGCCACTGCCAAGATCGGCGTGAAGTGCACGAGTACCATCGATTGCGGCACCAACTCGCGCTCGGCGTGCAACACCGAAGCAGGCGACCAATACCCGGGCGGCTACTGCTTCATGGAGCCGTGCAACGACATCAACGTCTGTCCGCCAGGTGCGACTTGCGTCTCGCTCGGAGGAGAAACGCCCGGATGCTTCCTCTCCTGCAAGACCGATGCAGACTGCCGCACGAGCGAGGGCTACGTCTGCCAGCTCTTCAGCACGACGCCGCCGACCGGCTTCGGCCCTTCGGACAAGGGCTGCGCATTCAAGTGCACGCGCGATGACGATTGCCAGAAGCCACTTACGTGTGACGTCGCTGCTGGCAAGTGCAAGCCATGACGGCGCCAGTCGGCCGCCGCCGCTTCCTGCGCATGGCAGGTGCGGCGGCCGGTGCGGCTTCGTGCGTGACCGGCGGCACCGAACCGCGCCAGACGTGTGGAACACCCGCCACCGGTGGCGGGCTCGGCTACTGCCTTCTCGAGAAACGTGAAATCCGGGTGCTCGGTGCAGCCCACCTCGCGACCAACCAAGCGATGCTCACGGGAATCGACGACCAGAGCGCGGTGATCGTCGCGCGCGACGAGCGGGGATTCTATGCGCTGTCGGCGATCTGCTCCCACGCATGTTGCGCCGTGGTCCTCTGCAACGACGACGCTTGCTCCGACCCGCGTACCAGCCCGGATGGTTGCGCAGCCCCGAAGGCGACGCCTCTCGTCGCCGGCGGCGGGATCGCGTTCATCTGCCCGTGCCACGGCAGCGCGTTTGCGGCGGATGGAAGCGTCCTGTCGGGTCCTGCTACCGCCGGGCTGCCCGCGGTCCGCATGCGAATCGACGGCCCGGACGTGATCGTCGACCTCTCGCGTGGGGCAAGCTCAGGCACGCGCGCATGAGTTCGCGCCGAGCGCACGCAAGCCGCCGCTCTCCCCCATTGAGAACTTCATCACCCTTCCGTAATTGACTGTTCGTGCAGCGACGCAACGGCTCATCGAACCGTCCGCATACTCAATGTCCACTGCCACTACGATCGCATGCAACGGCCACGAAATCATGGTTGCGTGTCGACTCGAGCAAAGTCATTGTCGGCGACATGCTTCCCCCTGAACCTCGGCGCACGCGAAATTGGATGAGCTACCCCGTCGTGATCGGCGCTGTTGCGGCGCTGACGAGTGCGTCGTGCGCGGTCTCGAACGATCGATCCCCGGCGTCCGATTCACTCGACGCCGGCGGCGACGGCGGGTTCGCCTTCGACACCGGCAGGTCTGGTGACACGGGGACATCGAACGATGGCGGGCTGATCATCGACGGCGGCACGGATTCGGGGGCGCCGTTGGGCACTTCCGTGATTTACGCAACGACGGACACCGAACTGTGGTCGATGGACCCCGCCACGAAAGCCGTGACCAAAATCGGCGCGTTCGACTTCGGGAGCGGGTCGGCCGAAAACATGACCGATGTCGCAGTCGACGCGGGCGGTGCGGTGTGGGTCAACTCGACGAATCACGTGTATCTGGCTGCACTCCCAGCCTCTGGGTCGGGCCCAGTGGTCCTCACCCTCAAGCTGACGTTGCCGAGTAGCTCGAAGTTCTACGCGCTCGGATTCGCGCCGGCGGGAGTTCTGGAGAGCGGCGAGGGACTCGTCGCCGGGGACAGCCTGGGTGACCTCTATTACATCCCCGCCTCCTCGCCGACGCCGACCTTGCAGAAGCTCGGCGGCTTCGGTCCATGCAAGACGGGCGATCCCTCGCCGTGCAAGTCGGGCGACTTCTGGGAGCTCTCGGGAGACGTCGTCTTCTATTCGGTGGACGGTTCACCTCGAGGCTTGGCCACCCTACGGGCCTGTACCAAGAGTGCGTGCCAGAACACCAACGATGTCGTCGCGGAAGTCGACATGACGGCGCTCGCGACCAAGAACCCGTCGGCCAATCTCCGTAAGCAGATTCTCGGTAGCGGCACCGGTTTTTCGCGGATCTTCGGCGTCGGCGCCTGGGAAGACAAGGTGTACGGATTCTCCTTCGCCGAAAAGACGGTGCCGGCGCAGCTCGTCTCGATCGACGGGACTGGGACGGGCACGTCGTTGCAGTCCTTCGCGTCGTTGACCGGCGGTTGGACGGGCGCCGGAGTGACCACCAAAGCCAAGATCAGCGTCATCAAATGACCTCGAGCTCGGTCGCATGAACGCCCGTAAATCGGCATTGTTGCTGTTCGAAGGCACGCGATTTTGGATCGAGACCACCGACGGCGGTAGGACGATGACGGTCGTGCAAACCGTGGCTGGGCGCAACGTCTCACTCGGCTCGATCCAGCTCGGCCTCGACTACTCTTCGAAGGCGGTGCGGCAACGAGATGAAGGCTTGCTGAGTCGGCTTGCTGCTCGTCTCTTCGCGGAGCGCGGCCGACGCCTCGCGCCAGCCACTATCGTGCATTTGGCTCCGAGGAGAATCGATTCATGAATACCTTCCGGCGTAATTTGGTCTCAGCCTCTCTTCGACACAGCGTGGTCGTGATCGCATGCCTGTCCCTCGTCGGCTGCGGCGGCAGGCTCTCGACCGCCGCCTTTGACGATCCTGGGCCGGTGGCCGACGCGTCATCGAGCGGCGACGCGAGCGTCGCAGACGGCTCTCCTTCCCCCGGCGATTCGTCCGTGCCGCCGGGCTCCGACGCATCGATCAAGCCCGATACGGCCACCGGCCTCGATGCACGCGATGTCGGAGTGACCAAGTGCACCGACGATCGAGGGTGCGGCGGGCTCACACCCCACTGCGATCCGTCGACGGGCGCGTGCACGGGTTGCACCGCCGCGGTGTGCAAGCCAGCTGCGTTCGTCTGTGATCCCGCGTCGGGCGCCTGCGTCGAGTGCACGAGCGACGGCGACTGTCGAGGCGGCGTCTGCGATCTCGCGACCCACGCGTGTACGACGAAGTGCAGCGGCGCCGCGGGCTGTCGACCCCCGTCGGCTTGCGACCCGAGCTCGGGCACATGCGTCGAATGCCTCTCGGACAGCGCATGCCGCGGCGGGCGTTGCGACCCAGCCACGCGCGCCTGCGTCGAGTGTTTGACGGTCTCCGACTGCGGTCCGGGCACGACGGTCTGCGATTCAATGCACACATGCACGTTGGAATGCACCGGCGAAGCGCAATGCGCGCCGTTTCGAGCGCACTGCGACCCGACGTCCAGCCTTTGCTACGAGTGCTATCGCAACGACCAGTGCGGACGCGGAGAAGTCTGTCAGGCCGATCACACCTGTGGCGCTGGCGGCTGACCGCAGCTTTCTCGCAAGGCTTGGGCGTGGTTTTCGGTGCGAATACCGGAGAAGGGTGTCGATAGATGACCGACGCGGCGAATGAGCCTCAGTCTTCCGAAGGTGCACGCGTGCCGCAGGCCGTTCCCAATGCACTTCTCAGCAAGGTGCCCCAGGTAACGGTCTTCTTTTGGATCATCAAGGTCCTCTGCACGACTGTCGGCGAGACGGCATCGGATTTTCTCAACGTCAATCTCGGACTCGGCCTGTCGGGCACCTCCGTCGCTGCGGGGGTTTGCCTTCTCGCGGTGCTGGCGGTCCAATTCAAGGCACGAAAATACACGGCGGGTGTCTACTGGCTCGCCGTCGTACTGGTGAGCGTCTTCGGCACGCTCGTCACGGACATCTTGACGGACGGCCTCCATTTTCCACTGGAGGCGAGCACGGGCCTCTTCACGGTCGCACTCGGGCTCACCTTCGCCGTTTGGAATGCCAAGGAGGGCACTCTCTCGATTCATTCCATTTTGACGCCACGGCGCGAGGCGTTCTACTGGCTCGCCATCCTCTTCACCTTTGCGCTCGGCACGGCGACCGGCGATCTGATGGCCGAAAAACTCGGCCTCGGGTATCTCACGACGGGTCTCATCGTCTTGGGGGTGATCGCGGCGGCCGGAATCGCATGGCGGCTCGGGCTGAATTCGGTCCTCGGGTTCTGGATCGCCTACATCCTGACGCGCCCGCTCGGAGCGTCGATCGGCGACTACCTCACCCAGTCGAAGGCGGACGGGGGGCTGGGGCTGGGTGCGACGCTCACGAGCGCCGTGTTCCTTTCGGCGATTCTCCTCGTCGTCGTCTACCTCGGGGTGACTCGCCGCGACTTCATTGCCGAACCGCCACCTCCGCCTGCCAATGAGAAGAAGCGAGCGGCGGTCCTTCAGCTCGTCGCGGTGCTGCTTCTCCTCTTGGTCGCGAGTGGAACAGGCTACTTCGCTAGACACGCGCAGCTCCGAAGAGAAGCGCAGGCCGCGGTCACTCCCGATCGCCCCTTGGGAGATCTCTCGGACTTCCGCAAGATTGCCGACGACATGCTCGTGCTCGCTCGTGCCGGCGATTTCGCGGGCGTGAAGACGAGAGCCGACGACTTGGAGAGCGCTTGGGACCGCAATCAGGCACGCATGCAGCCGATGAATCCCGAGAAGTGGACGACCATGGACGGGGCCATCGACACCGTCCTCAAGAAGGTGCGGTCGTCATCGCCCGATGGGCCTGCGTGCGTCACCGCACTCCAAGAGCTTCTCACCGTCATCGACGGGTTCGACAAGCGAAAATAGGGCTGCGGTTGCTCGGCGGCGACGAATGGCCGGACTGGCGCTATGGCATTGGGGAATTCGCCCGATTGAAAGAAAGGACAACCGAGAGCGGTAGTTCGGCCGAACGTCGACTTGCATGGATTGCAGTTGCGTTCACGGTTGTCCGTCTCAGAAGCGGCATTGCCATTCGCACGATCGTGCACGCCATCACTCGCGCGTGACATAGGCACGATGAACAATTGATGTTCGGCGTGCGAATTGTGCTTGAACGTCGCGCCGGCGCCGCCAATGCTCTTGCGCGTGAAGTACATATCCAACGCTTCCCTCGTCGTCGTGCTCGCCGCCGGATGTGCCAACGGAGGATCCGACGGGGCAGTTGCCAGAACGGATTCTGCCATCGACGGGACCATGGATACGGGAGGTGGCGCCGGGGCGTGTCCGCCGTGCGTGACCGACGCTGATTGCGCGAAAGGGTCTGCCTGCGCGCAGTTCGCTGGCGACATCTACTGCGCTCCGCTCTGTCCGAAGGGTGATGAGTGCAGTTCCGATCGCGCGTGTAGTTCGTCGACGGGCGTCGCGGGCGACCAAGTCAGCGTGTGCATTCCACGCGGTGACGTCTGCGGTTCGGTCGTACCGCCGAGTCCGGACGCATCGGCGCCCGACACGAGCGGTCCTTCCGGAGAAGATACGTCGGGCGGAGTCCCGCCGGGTGATACCGGTGGCGGCGACCATTGCGGCACGCTCGTCGGTCCCTCGGTCGCGGCAGGCTGCACCTGCGCGAGCGGACACACCTGCGGAGCCAACGGCTGCTATTCGAGTTGGTGGTGCGACACGGCGACCAACAAGTGCCACGCGCCGCCGGGGACTGGGACGTGCGGGGGCGGAGGCACCGACGCCGGACCCCACGTAGACAGCGGACCCGGCGGCGACGCTGGGTTGCCGACCGGGACGGTAGGCCCAGCGGGCGGCACGACGAGTCGCCTCTATTTCACGGTCGTCGGCGATACGCGGCCCCCCGTCATCAACGACACGAAAGGGTATCCCGTCGCCGTCATCGACAAGATCTACTCCGACATCGCGGCACTCTCACCCGTTCCGCTCTTCTCGGTCTCCACCGGTGACTACTGCTTCGCACAGGCCGCGAGCAGCGAATCGGGACCGCAAATCGACATGTACATGGCGGCTCGCGCGAGGTTCCCGGGCGCCTGGTTTCCGGCCATCGGGAATCACGAGTGCACCGGCGCCGTCACTTCGAACTGTGGTCCGGGCACGACGGATGGTCTGACGGTGAACTACACCAACTTCATGTCGAAGATGCTCGGGCCCATCGGCAAGTCTGAGCCTTACTATTCGATTCGAATCAACGCGACGGACGGCAGCTGGACATCGAAGTTCGTTTTCGTCGCCGCCAACGCGTGGTCCACGGCACAACAAACGTGGCTCGACAGCACACTTGCCGCACCGACGACGTACACGTTCGTCATTCGTCACGAGCCGGCCGCAGCCTCGACCGCGCCCGGGGTGAAGCCATCGGAAGCAATCATGGCGAAGTACCCGTACACGCTCTCCCTCGTAGGCCACACCCACACGTACGGACGAAAGGGCGCCCGCGAAGTCGTCATCGGGAACGGAGGCGCCCCGCTCACCGGCACGGTGAACTTCGGCTTCGCGCTGCTCTCGCAGAGAGCGGACGGAGCCATTCGGGTCGACATGATCGACTACTCGACCGGCGCGTCCGACCCCTCCTTTGGCTTCGCGGTGCATCCCGATGGCTCGCCAGCCCCTTGAGATCCTCGAGATGGCGATGACGGCGCCTCGAGGGAAGGTCGTCGCTCGCGCGCGGGCTGCTCTACGAATGCTGCTCGAAAGTCGATCTTGGTTCGTCGCGCGCCTCGTGCTCGCTTGGCTGCACACGTTCCCGGCGAGGAAGCACCTGGCCGAGCTCGCCGCGGCGCCCTCTCTGGACGAAGCCTGGAAGGGACTTGGAGCCCTGCTGGCCGTGATCGTCTTCCTGCTTCCCGGCGAACTGGCGAGAGGTGCTCTGCGCCGCGCGGGGCGGTGGCCAGGCATGGTCACGACGTCGCTATTCGTGCTCGCAATCGTGCATCTCGTCCCAGCGGTGGACCACCTCCCGCGATGGGTCGTGCACCCGAGCTTCTCGGACGGTTGGCGCGGGATCGGCGCGGTGGCCGCCACGACGGCTTTCTTCTTCGGTGGGCTGCGCCACGGAGTCGCGCGCCGTCAGCGGTAGCGTCACATTGACGGCCTACTCGGCGGCCACCAGCCTCGACGGCACGCTGGATGTGACGTTCTCCACCGGCAGCGCCAAGGGCACGTTCCACGCGGTGTATTGCGCCGCGGGGAACGAGCTCTGAGCAGCCTCGCGATGTCTACTTGCAGTAGCCAATCTGCTTTGCGCCACTCTTGATGGCCTGACACTTCTTGCCACCCGTGCAGTCGGCGTCGGCCTCGCAGACGATGAACTGCGTGCCTGAGCACGACGCCGCACAGACGGTCCCGAGGGCGGGGAAGACTTCCTCGTAGGTACATCCCGTACGAACCTTGGGGGTACCGTTGCCGCAACAGACCTTGCCCGTGCCGCACATCTGCGGCTCGTCGCACTCCCAGCTGCTGCCGGCCTTGGGCGTGGTCGTGGGGCACTTGCTGCCGCCGGCGATGCACGAAGAGGCCGGCGTCGAGCCGCTCGGCGTGTCGCAACAGATTTGCCCATTGCTGCACGTCGCCGACGAGCCCGCGTCGCCACCGGCGCCAGCGCCCGGACAGTAGGGGCCAGGGACCACGCCCGCGTCGCCGGCTGCGATCGGGTGCAGCGTCGGGTCGGAGCCGCACGTGCCCCCCGCGTCTGTGCCCGTGTCGGTGGGCGTGCCTGTGTCGGTGGGCGTACCCGTATCGGCGGCCGTGCCCGTGTCGTCCGGCGTGCTCGTGTCGGCGTGCGTGCCCGTGTCGGCGGGCGTGGTGTCGGTACCACCGGTGCCGGTATCCGCCGGCGTCGTGCCGCCACCGTCGGAGCTACTGCTGCAAGCGGCAGCCGACGCGAACGAGAAGGAACAAAGAAGGAGAAAGAGAGCGGTGCGTTGCATTCGAAACCTCGGAGTGTGCTGGTGACGTTGAGACGCGCAGAGACTGGCTAGAAAGCACTCGTGGAAAAGCGTTGAGCGATGGCGTGGTCGGCGCTGCCGAGGTGCACGAGGACGACGCCGTCATGGCCACCTCCGTTGCGGTGCACGTCGTGGAGCCCAGTGCCGTCCGTGTAGGAGAGACCGTGCACGGAGACATGGGTGGCATCCTTCAGCTCGACGAGCCAACGCGCCACGAGCTCCGCTTTGGCGAACGGCGTGAAGTCGCTCGCGTGGACGCCCAAGTCGGTCACATAGTCGAAGCGTGCGCTCGACCAACCTTGGGGCGCGCTCGCCGGCGCGAGGTCTTTCGCGAAGATGGCCATCGGCGCGGCCGTCGTCGTGTCGTTGACGGTGATGGCGACGTCGTAGCGCGACGTGCCGACCTGGATTTGCAGGTGCAGGTGATCGGCGTCGTTCGGGCACGCGCCTCCCGTGCCGGGCGGCACGATCGAGACGAGCTCGCCCTCCAGCGCACCGTCGACGTTCTTCGGCAGATCGGCTGCGAGCTGCTTGCGACCGAGACACGGCAGGCGCAGCGGGCCCCCGACGTCGCTCGGCGCAGGCAAGGTGTCGACGCGGGTGTCGACGCTGGCGTCGACGCTGGTGTCGGTCGTGGGCGCATCGGGTCGCGACGTGGCGTCGCTGGCGCCATCGACGAGCTCGACGAGCGAGCCGCTGTCTGGCTGACCGGCGCTCTCTCCGACGCTTCCCCCACAGCCGCAGAGGCCGAACATCCACGACGATGCAGTAGCGGCGAGGCGCGCCGTCACGCGGTACCTGCGTGAACGCAGACAGTGGTCGAACATGCGAAATGTCTCCGAGCGAAAGCGTGCGAGAGTGCTCTTCCTCGGTCACCGCTGCAATCGGGTTTCGTCTCCGTCAGCTTGATGCAGCGAGCACGTTTTTTCGTGCGGATGCGCACGAGACGACGATGCGCATGAAAGGAAATCGAACGCGAGAGCGATGTCGCCATCGCCGACGTTTTTTTGCACGGCGACGCCGCGGAATGCCCGGGAGCGCGTGGCCTCGGTGATGAAGCCGTCCTTAGGGTTACGGTGGTTAGGGTTACGGTGGTTACGGTCCAATCGTCACCCGGGGGGGTGTCGCAACCGCGCCGCGCTGTGTCGGTACGCGCGAACGCGGCAAACGTTTCAACGGGGCGCCCATCCGCCCGTCCTCGCCGGGCATTTGCCGGAGCCGCTCGCGCCGCGGCGAGCGCGACGGTTTCCATACGTGCGCCGAGCGTCTACTTTGGTCGCGCCGTGACCGATCTCGACAGGCTGAGCGCGCCGAGAGCGCAACGAGACGCCGCGCTGTGCCGGCGTCTCGCCTTCCGGGCCTCCGTGGGCGCTGGGGGGATCACCGTCTTCGTGATCTTCGGCGTCCTCAACCTCTTTGGCGCGATGTTCGTCTGTGTCGGCGCACTCTTCGCGATGGTCGCCACGGTGGGTGCGAAGCAGGGGCCCCTCGGCGGCGCGCAGGCCTGGCTCGTATACGGCGTGCCGTGGGCTGCATTCGCCGTAGCGTGGCTGCCCTACGCGCTCTGGGTGCGCCGGAGCGTGCGCGGGCGCGTGGCCGCAGCGCTCCCGCTGTTCGAGGACGGCACGCTCGTCGACGGCACCATCGTCTCCGTCGACGAGCAGCGCACCGCGAAGAGCCGCACGATCTCCTACCAAGTGACGTTCGCCCACGAGGGCAAGGAGATGAGCTGCGGGACCACCTTCTATCCGGGGTTCAGCGAGAACCTCCTGCGGGAGGGCGCGACGGCGCCAGTGCTCTACCTGCCCGGTCACCCGATGGCCGCGACGTTCGCGATCGACGGCGCGATGCGAATCGTGAGCATTCGCGGCGCGTAGCTCGAAGAGCGGACGGTAGCCCGAGGAAAGCAATTCCGGAGGCCGAAGATGGCGCCGAGGCGAGATCGATCGGCTCGAAGGAAGCAGGCATTTGGCCGAGCGCAATCTCCCGCGCGCTTTGCTTCGGGACCTCGACCCGCCGCCCGTGTCCCTCCTACCAGAGCGCCCGCCTCACCTCTGCAGACGTCGGCTCTCGAGGCTTGATCGGTCTCGACGGGTTCGTGCAGAGCCGGGTCCGGCCGCGGTGGCTCGGGTGACGCCGCTCGGAACAGTCGAAAGGTGGGTAGCAATGGTGACGAAACGATGGGGCACGTACGCCGTAGGGTTGCTCGCTGGTGCTGCGTTCTGCTGCGCGACCGTGGATGCGGAGGCAGCGACCTCGGTGTCACTCCACATGAGCACGGGCTGCAACGGTAAGGCCGGAATGCCCCAGGTATCGAAGTACATTTTCGTCCACTGGACGAACGACGGCAAAGACCCGGAGCACTACTTCTCGAACGGTGATGGGAGCTATGGGTCGGGGTACCTCTACAACCTCATTCGGGGCATGGAGGGGACCACGGCGATGGGCACGATGTCGACGTACTTCTCGTTCAGCCCAATCTCGTTCTTCGGCCAATCCTATTGCATCGCTCCTTCGTTCTTCTCGAACACGGCACCCTCGTCCAACGTCGTCGGCTACGTCGCTCCCGGCCCATCGCTTCCGAACGCGCCGCCCGTGCCCACCAGCGACACCGACGACTCGAAGATCCAGGCGCTCGTCAACTACGTAGCCGCGACGGTCGGCGGGAACGATCCGAACAACGTCTACGTCATCCTCGGACCGCCGGGATACAACGCGAACGACGGTGGTGGGTGCGGCTATCATTCCAACGCCGGCGACAACAAGTACATGTTTCTCGGCTACCAGGACACGGGGTTCGCGCCGTGCAACGGCGGCACGGCGTCTACGACGTCGGGCGCGACGAGGCGTGGGTCAACGTCGGCATCGACCACGACACCACTGAATTCGCGGTGGAGTCGATCAAGCGATGGTGGAGAAACATGGGTCGCAGCGCCTATCCCGAAGGGACCGAGCTGCTGTCAGCGGTGGCCTGAAAGCGCGCAAGAAGTCACGACGATGCATGGCGACCTCGATGGCTACACGGTGCTGCGAAACCGACTTTCCCCATGCTCATCGAAGAACTCCTCGATGAGCTGCTTGCCGGAGACGTGCAGGACCACGTATCCGTTCCTTCCCACGGCGCCATTCGGGCTTCGTTCGGCCCATTCGACCTTCGCGTTGGCGTCGCCTTCGGGCTTGAAGTCGGGGACCGAACATGGAGGTCCGCGCGCGCCGATTCGACGGCAAAGGAAAGGCGTTCGACGGGGCGCCGACCGTTCGAGCTGACCAATCTCGGGCGCCCGTGTCGCCGGTTCCGCGTAGAGTTCGCCCATGCGCCCGCTCGCCGCACTCCTCGCCGGCTTCCTCTCCCTCCAGACCGCCTCCTGCTTCACCATCACTGGCACCATCATCGGCGCGTCGACCGATCGCTTCGACAGCGGCACCTCCCAGCCTGCCGATGCGATGATCCTCGACCGCGGTACGCCGGTGGAGCTCCGCCTGCGCAACAGCAGCGGCGAGCCGGTGCGCGGGGAGTTCCTGCGCCGCACGAAGGACTCGATCGTGGTCGGCGATGCCGAAACCCACGTGGAGCGCGAGGTGCTCCTCGCCGACGTCACGATGCTCCGCGCGCGCGTGGGGAGCTATTGGGTCCACGGGCTGGTGGTCGGCCTCCTCCTCGATGTCGTGACCACCGTGCTCGTCGTCAGCGTCTATTGCGGAGGCCCGAAGAAGAACGGCTACGGCCCTTGCGACGACTCGTGAGGGGTGACCTCGTCGCGTGGTGATTGACCGCTCCGAGGACGAGCACCGTGGCGAGCAAAGGCCCTATGGCCGTTTCGTCGGCTTCGTGCCTCAGGTCTCGGTCATTGGTTCTGACGTCGTCGTCTCTTCCTCACGACGACGGCGAGCAGAGTCGGCGACGCACTGCTTGTTCGAGGCGCAGCTGGTGCCGGTTTTGCAGTCACTCTGGCTGTTGCAGACTGCGCCGCAGCATTTTTCGCCGGCACCCTTCGCAGCACGAGCCCGCACGAGTTGCACGTGAGCGCGCCCTCGCGGTTTTCGTACTGGCACTTCGGGCACTGCACCTCGTCCCCTTCCCGAGCTCCGACGCGGCGGAGCCTGGGCGAGAATATCTCTCGACCCGGAAAGGGTCCTATTTTGGAGGACCCGAGCGCGAGGGGTGGCGCTCTCGCGCCGCGGGAGGCGGACCGGCGGACCTCAGGCGGGCCACGGTCACCCGCGCAGCGTGATGGTCACCTTCTTGGAGAAGTTTCCCCAGAAGCGGCTGTAGACGATGCCGACGTCGCAGCCCGTGGCCGGCACCTCCACGTCCCACGCGCGCCGTCGCTTGAAGAGACCCAGGTCGAGGACCGACTCGAGCTTGTGAGGGCCGGGCGTCGCCTCGACGACGACGTCGATGCCGGCGAGGAAGCCGCCGTCGTAGACCAGCGCGCCGTCGAGGGTGAGGAGGGCGCGGACGTCGTTGAGGAAGAAGCCGGGACGGGGGAAGACGAGGCGGACGGCGCTCATGGAGGGCGCAGAGTGTCACCGCGGAAAGCGCGCGGCCACCAGCTCGCAGGTGAAGGACTTCCTCGGGGGCATGCGTCGCAGGAGCACGCGGAAAGCCAATGGCGTCGGGGAGCAGTTCGGCGTCGATTTCAAGGTGTCCATCGATCCGACGCCGGCGACGAGCGCGAGCAAGGCCTCCGAAACCCGCGAAACGGGGCCACGGCACCTCGCGGCCGCGGGAACGGCAGCCGACGAAAGCGCGCCAAGGTGTAGGAGAGATCTTCGCCGTCGAGCATCTCCATGACGATGAAGGGAAGACCTTCGTGGACGCCATGGTCGAGCATCTGCACCACGTGCGGCGAACGCACTGCAGCCGCCGCGGCAGCTTCGCGCTAGAAGCGCGCGATCACGTCGGTCTCGTCGAGGAGCTCCTGGGAGAGGAACATCACGACCACCGGCACCTTCAAGCGCGGCCTGGGCGGTGACGCCCTAATCGCTCTCGCCCCCCGCATCAGCACAACGCGGCAAGCACACCGCCCCCCCCTGCTGGGCAACAACGCACCGCCACTTTCCCTCCTGGCAACTACAGCGAAATCCATTCACCGGCCCCGCACTCGTCGCGCAGCCGCAAAGATACTGAATGGCCATCGAGCACGTAGACGCCTCGGAACAAGCCCCCGTAGGCAGCGCCTCGATCGGATAGAACGCGCCGCCCGAGAATTTCCCTCCACCGCAGCGCGGCGTGCAAGCTGGATACTTGGAAAGGTCGGCGTCACTTTCGACGGGGAAGATCTCAGCCTCGCTGTGGGGAGCACTCGAACACGACGTCGTCGTCGATGGGCCGTTGTCACTGCTGGTCGACGAGCAGCCGGCAACCATCGATGGGAGCGCCAGCGCGGTGACGTACGAGAATCTCATCGCCTCTTCTCCTGAAGAACCAGTGTCCTACGACGACCGCGATCTTTCACGGCCCTTCGACGGAGCCGGCTCGAAGAGCGGAAGCGAGCCTCGATGCTAGCTCTGCCACGACGAACCGGGCTCGCGGCGTGCAGTGGCGCCCCGGCCGCAGATTTTGCAAACTGCCAGCCATGCGCACTCTCCGCCCCACCACGACATGCCTCACGCTCGCGCTCACGGCATGCATCGTCGGCACTGGCACCGGCTGCGCGTACCGCACCCCTGAGGTGCACGTGCCTGCAGCTCTCCCCACGGGCATCTTCGCGGGCGACGTCGATGTCGACGTCCATCTCGATCACCACCGCGCAGACGCAGCCACCACCGCCGACGTCACCTCTTGGATGGGAAAAATGCTCCCCAAGAAGGCCGGCAGCCAACCCGCCCACGTCTGGGTGCGCGTCGACGCCGACGAGATGGCCTCGATGGGCAACGGCTGGGAGGCCTGCAACGTGGCGTGTCTCTTCCCGGTGCTCCTCGGCATGAACGTCGGTCACCAAACGGTGCGCGTGCAAGTCGTCATCGAAACGGGCGGGCGGCTGTTCAAGGGATTCGGCGGCGCCGACAAGTGGGGGAGCCTTTGGGCGATGCCGTTGAAGCGGGCTCTCGCGGTGGCGCTCGATCGCGCGCTCACCTCGGCCGCGTCGTCGCCGCCGGAGATGCTTCCGCAAACGAAAATTTGAGCGTAATCCCGCCGTGCTCATTCCCAGCGAGACGCTCTTCACTTCACCCCGGGTGCGCATCGGGCGCTTTCGCGCTTCGCCGAGCCACCCGCTCTTCGCCGACAGCGGACCGACGAAGGCACACCTCCTCGTCTTCCCGCGCACCGCCGTCGGCATCGCGCAGGCCGGTCGCCGGGCCGTCGTCGCCGACCCGAGCGTGGTGATGCTCTACAACCGGGGACAAGCGTACCGACGCCGCGTCGTCGATCCCGCCGGTGACGCGTGCGAGTGGTTCGCCTACGAGACCGACGACGTGCTCGACGCTCTCGCGCTCGTCGATGATCGCGCGGAAGAGCGTCGCGAAGAGCCCTTCGCCGGCTCGAGCACGCGTGCCATGGCCTCGACGTACCTCGAACAAAGACGCCTTTCACGCGCCCTCGACGAAGGATGCACGAATGCAGATATAGACGAGTTATGTATCGAGGAGCGCGCGCTCGGGCTCCTCGGCACGGTCACCGCCGGGCTCGCGAACGTGAGACGCGCGAAGACGCCGCGGCACGAGGAGATGGTCAGGACAGTCGAGGAGCATCTCGCGCGTTCGTTCGCTGAACGCGTCACCCTCGACGACCTCGCCCGCGCAGTCAGTTGCTCACCCTTCCACCTCTGCAAGGTCTTCCGAGCGCTCACCGGTGAGACGATTCACGGGAAGCTGACTACCCTCCGGCTGCGCGCGGCGCTCGAGCGCGTGCTCGACGGCGAAGACCTCACGCAGGTCGCGCTCGACGTCGGCTTCGCCAGTCACAGCCACTTCACGTACGCGTTTCGTCGTCACTACGGCGAAGCGCCCCGGAGCGTGCGCGCAAGATCGTGACAGCGCGGGCGTGGCCTCTCGTGGCAGCGTCGTCCGATGCTCCGCGCGACTTGCTTCGCTCTCCGCTTCATATGGCTCGCCGTGCTCGCCTTGCTTGCCTGCCTCTTCGGCTGCGGCGCGGCGCGCGCGACTCCACCGGCCGGATTCTCGTCGGCGACGTCGTGCGAGACGTCCGAGTACCATCGCCTCGACTTCTGGCTCGGCGAGTGGAACGTCACGTCGGCGGGCAAGCTGGACGGCACCAACGTCGTCGCCAAAGTGCTCGGCGGCTGCGCGATCGAAGAGCGTTGGAGCGACGCCGACGGTAGCAGCGGCAAGAGCCTCTTCACCTTCGATCGCGCGCTCGGCAAGTGGAAGCAGACCTGGGCGACGAGCGTCGGAACCTGGAAAGAGAAACGCGAGATCGAGATCGATTTCGATGGCACGCCCGGCACCGTGCGCTTTCTCGGCGAGGTGCCACGCCCAGGCGGCGGCACCGCGCTCGATCGGACCACGCTCACGCCGCTCGCCGGCGGCCGCGTGCTCCAAGTCATCGAACGATCGACGGACGGCGGCGCTACTTGGGAGCGCTGGGAGGGCCTCTACGTGAAGACGAACACCTCGATGGCGTGCAGCGACGCGGCCCATCGCGCGTTCGATTTCTGGCTCGGCGACTGGGACCTCGTGGTGAAGGTGCGCAAGCCCGGCGAGCCGGAGGCGTGGGACGAAGCGCACGGCGTGAACGAAATTCGCGCGACGCACGGCGGGTGCGTGATCGAGGAGCGCTTCCGCGCCGAGGGCCCCGGCGAGCCATGGGCAGGCCACAGCGTCTCGGTCTTGGTCGACGGCCGCTGGCGCCAGACGTGGGTCGACGACCAAGCGAGCTACATGCTCTTCGTCGGCGGCTTCGAGGCCGAGAGCGGAAGCGATGGCGAGAATGGCAAGAATGGCAAGAAGATGATCCTCGAAGGTGAGCCGAAAGAGCGCGATGGGAAGCACTTCCGCATGCGCATGGTGTTCACCGACGTCACCGCGACGAGCATGCTCTGGCGCTGGGAGCGCACCGACGACGAGGGCAAGACGTGGCGGCCGCGGATGCTCATCACGTATCGGCGGCGTTGATCGAGACGCGAGGCGCACGAGAAGGGGATGCCGGTCCCCGACAGTTTGCTCGAGTGATCATAGGGGCGGCCGATTGGCCGGTTCGTGATGGGGTCTGGCAATGAAACGACGGCCGTCCGCCAGTCCTCTTGCGCCTGCCACCGTCGACGACCGCTCATGTTCCGCGAGCGGCCGGCGGAATCACTACCGCGCGAGCCCGACTGCCGACTTCGCCGTCTTCAGCCCCGGCCCATTCGGGTCGGCCCCTTGGATGTCGGTTGCATCCTCCAATCGAATTCGAATGGATGACCGCGAACGCGGAAGCTGCTGCATAATCAACTTGTCCACCGAATCCCCGCGATGGACCTCACGCTGCCGGTCGAAATGGGCGGTGATCACATCAACAGGAGGGGAGGCCTACGGGAAGGACGAGGTGGCGAAGATCATGACGAGCTCGACGAAGCAACCGCCGATCGTCGGGGACCGTTCGCCGGCTTGGGACGGCGAGATCGTCTCCAGGTCTTTCGCTTGAAGGACATCGTCGCCGCCACGAAGCGATCGTCGCCACCTCCGGTGAAGGGCAAGCTCAAAGGGCCGGCGGAGCTCGCACCGTCGCCTTCGCTCGTCTTCGCCGCCTCGCCCGAAGCGAAGGGAGATCCCGAGATCGATCCGGAGCCGCTCTGCCGTCTCGAGCTCCGCTTCTACGACGCCGACGCAGAGGTGATCGATGGGCTGGGCGGCCCACCTGTCGACTTCGTGGAGTATCTCCGCGCCACGCTGCGAAGCGGCGGATTCCGCGCGCTTCAGGCGAGAAACACCCCCCGCGAAGCTCGACAGCTCGCCGCGCTTGGCGAGCGAGCCACCTAGTTTGCGATCTCGGCGGGCGCAGCCGTCCGCGCCGCGATCGGCTGCAGTGGGCTCGAGAGCCCGACCTCGCGATTCGCGGCTGATCGCAGAAGCTGCGCCGGCACCGCGATTCTTGCGCGCCAGGCACGGGTCCGTCTCGGGGTATTCCGAAAAAAAGCCTAATCAAGATAGAGTGGTCGAGCGTCGATCGCTGGCCCTCGTCTTGCTCTATGTCGTTCAATCCAGCGCAAAAATAAGCGCCAAAGTGAATCGACGCGTGTGAGGGAAGAGGAGGGGTTTCATGACGACGTCACCTGTCGTAACGAAAAAATCGCCAACGTCGGCTGCGAACGGCCTAGCCGAGTCGGAGGCCGTGACCGTGAGCGCGACCCATCAACGTGCGATCTCGCGTTCTTCGAGGCTGACTGTTCGCGACTACATGTCGACAGGCGTCCAGCCGATCGCGTCGAACAGCACGATGGCCGATGCTCACTTGCTGATTCGATCTCGACACGTCCGCCACCTCCCGGTCGTCGATGGCACCAAGATCGTCGGCGTCGTCTCGCTGCACGATCTGCACTTCGCCGAGAGTCGAGGTCTTTCGCCAGCGACTCCGATCGCCGACGTGAAGGACCTCGCCGAGCTCGTGAGCGCCGATGCACCGCTCGACGTCGTCGCGCGCGACATGGCGGCGCGCAAACACGCAGTGGTCGTCGTCATGGAGCGAGGCTGCATGATCGGCATCTTCACCACCGTCGATGCGCTCCGCGCGCTCGCGGATCTCGCGGCGCCGGAAGCGAAATGAGCTCCGCGCCTCGAGCGACGATCGGCGGGCACTATCGATTGGTTCGACCGATCGGCTGCGGTGGCATGGCGATCGTCTGGGAGGCAGTCGATCTCGCGTCCGGTCGCAGAGTCGCGGTGAAGCTCCTTCGCGACGCCGCGCACCGCCGCGAGAACGTCGAGCTCCTCCATGCCGAGGCTCGCAGCATCGCCCGCGCCAGCGCGCCTCACGTGGTCGAGCTCCTCGAAGCTGGTGACGACGACGGTGCCGGTCCATTCCTCGTCCTCGAGCTCCTCCACGGTGAGGATCTCGCCTCCTTTCTCGGTCGCGTGGCTCGTGTTCCCGCCGCGCTGGCCATCGAGATCGCGATGCAGATCGCCGAGGGTATCTCGCACGCCCACGCGCGCGGCCTCGCACACGGAGACCTCAAACCGGAGAACGTCTTCCTCGAGATCGTGAATGGCGTCGTCTCGATCAAGATCATCGTCTTCGGCATTGCGCATCGCAGCCAGCACGCGCCCGAGTCCACTCCACCTCCAGGGAGCCGCTCCTGCACCTACGGCACGCTTCCCTACATGGCTCCCGAGCGGTTGCAGGGCGGCGCACCCGATCCACGGAGCGACGTCTGGTCCGTCGGCGTCATCCTCTACGAGATGCTCGCGGGCCGCCTCCCCTACCAAACCGACGACGATCCTGCCGAGCAGCTGACCATCCTCACATTCGACGAAGTCGCGCCGATCGCCGAGCTCGCGACTGGCATCTCGCCGTCGCTGTCCCAGTTGGTCGCGCAGCTCTCGTCCCCCGATCCGGAGCTTCGGCCCGCGGACGGAGCCGCCGTGGCGTCGGCGCTCGCGCGAGAGCTTCGCCACACATCCACCGACGAATCCGGTTCGTTCGTGCGTGCAGGTGCAAGCACGTGTCCGCACCGTCTCGCCGAGACCGTCGCATGCGGGGGCGGGTCGTCGCACCAAGGCTGAGCTAGGTGCGGCGGGGAGGCGATCAGGGGTCGACCTCTGGCGCCGTCGCTCACGCCGCTCGCCTACACTCCTCCCTCATGATCGAGCTCTTCTATTGGCCAACCATCCAAGGACGCGGTGAGCTCATCCGGCTCGCCCTCGAAGACTCCGCAACCCCCTACGTCGACGTCGCCCGAGGCCCGGGTGGCATCTCCGCGATGCAGGCCGCGATGTCCGCCGAGCACGGGAAGGCAGACGCGCTCCCGTTCGCACCGCCCTTCATCCGCGATGGCGACGTGCAGCTCGCGCACACGGCGCTCGTCCTGCACTACCTCGGCGCGCGCATCGGGCTTGCTCCCGACGACGAGCGCGGCCGGATGCACGCGCACCAGCTCCAGCTGTCGATCACCGACTTCCATTCGGAGATCCACGACACCCATCATCCTCTGGGGTCGTCTCTCTATTACGAAGATCAGAAGTCCGAAGCGCTGGCGCGGACCAAGGTGTTCGTGCGTGATCGCATCCCGAAGTTCCTCGGCTATTTCGAGCGCGAGGTGCTCCGCGGCGGAGAGGCGACGCTGCTCGGTCGACACTCGTATGTCGATCTGTCGCTCTTCCAAACCGTCGAGGGTCTGCGCTACGCGTTCCCGCGCGCGACTGCGGCGATCGAGCCGAAGCTTCCGGCGGTGATGGCGTTGCACGATCGCGTCGCGTCGCGTCCCAACGTTGCCGCGTATCTTCGCTCGGAGAGGCGGCGACCGTTTTCCGAGCAGGGAATCTTCCGTCGGTATCCGGAGCTCGACGTCGTGCCCTGACGACTCTCAGATGTCGCCGCACACCTTCACGTCGATCTCGCCGCTCGACGGTCTCACCAACGGCGGCGGAAGCTGCAGCGAGACGCGCTTCGACGGCGCCAACGCCCTCCCACCGAATCCAGGCAACCACCTGAAGGCTCGCGTCGATGGGTGTGTACAGCACCGGCGATCGTCGCGATCCGCGTCGCATCGCCGCTCAATCACCGGGCGCGCCGTGATGCTGGGGCGCGCTTCGAGGACACGCTCATGCCGAACGACACGCAATCGATCCGCCGCCATTCGTCGATTTTTCTCGGCCTCGCGAAGCGTCGGACGGGAAAATCAGGCAGTACGACCACGTCGAGCGGGACGTCGCGTTCATCGTCGACGTCGAAGGCCTCGGGTGCCCGATCAGGACCACTCGGGGGCCATGTTCGGGATTCGGGTGCAGCGTATTGAGCCCACGAGAGGACAGGGCGGGACGAGAGGCGTTTTCACGGGGCCAACGCTAGATTTCACGCCGCGGATCGGGACGTCACGAGCTCGATCAAGGGGTCGACCCGATCGCGAACTTCGAGATCAGGTAGTACCCCTCGCGAGGGTCGGGGGAGCCATAGGGGCCGGTCCATCCCGAGACGTAGACGGCGCGCTGGCCACAGCCGTCGGTCAGGTACATCGCACCGCGGTAGACGCCCTTCTCGTTCAGGGAGATTCGTTGGAGCTTCACCTGCTCCTTCGGACAAGGAATGTCTGCTGCCGCCTGAGTGCGCAGCGCTTCTTCCCGATCGTTTGGATTCGGCGCAACCGCGATTCCGGCGATGGCCGGCGGAGGTGCTGGCGTCGCTTCGGGCGGCGGAAGAGACACAGTAGTCTGCGGCGGGAGGGTCGGCGCGCAGTCGACGAGACCGAGGAGGGCGAGAAGCCAAAGCCGTCGGGGGAGCATGATCGAGAACGTATCGCGTCGAGCCGGCAGCTCTCGACGAGGTCATCACGTCGTCGTCGCCACCCCATCCCCCTTCGGGGGTACCGGCAGCACCAAAATCAGCTCCCCGTCCACCACCTCGACATCCAGCTTCACCAGCGCCGACCCATCGCACGGCCCCATCACGCACTTCCCGTCTTCCACCCGATAGAGCGCCCCGTGGTGGTGACAGAGCAAATGCCGCTTGTCGACGGCCATCACGTCGCCGTCGCCTAAGTCCAACGTCAGCGGGATGTGCCGGCAGACGTTCGCATACGCGTAAAGTCGGCCCATTTTCCTGGCTACCACCGCGCCGCGGGCCTTCACTTTGCCGATCTCGTCGTCCTCGAAGAGGAACGGCGGAATCACCGGCACGGCGACCATCATCCCTTCGTCGATGAAGGCGGCAGGGCCACAGGAGACGCGACGACGATCGTCACCCACGAGAGCGGTTCCTCGACGATCAACCGCGCGAGCTGCGCCCTGCGGCGCGACGCTGGCCAGCGGGCACTTCCATCGGAGCGCGTTCCCAGGTCTTCTGCGGCTGGGGCGGGTTGCTGCGACGGCGCGCGGAGTGGGGGCCGGGGATGCGCATCTGCTCGCCGATCATCGCGCGACCGCCGACGCCGACGCCGCCCTCGAAGTAGCGGCGACGGGCAGGAACCGAGACGAGGACCGAGGCGCGCTCGGCCACGGGCGGCGGCTCTTCGTGATCGCGGAGGACCATCGCGGTGAGGTAGCCGCCGTAGACGCAGCCGGTGTCGATGCCGGTGGCCCAGGGGTGGACTTGTGCGTCGAGGGAAGCGGCGTGTCCGAAGACGACGTGCGGCGGACCGACCCAGCGCGCGCCCCAGGGGATGGCGCCGCCGTGATCGCGCGCCTCGCCGCGGACACCGACCGAGCGGATGCGCATCATCATCCCCGGGTCTTGCGACTCGATGGGGATGCCGGGGACGAGGCCGGCGTGGACGACGAGGGTGCGGTTCTCCTCGAGGAGGTGAGTCACCGGCGTCTCTTCGAGGAGGGCCCAGTCTTCTTCGCGCAAGGACTGCGCAATTTCGGTGTGCAACCGACCGAGGTCGGGAGCGAGCGCAAATTCGCCACGGGCGCGGGCATTCATGGCGCGGTGCCACGACAGGAGGCGGTCTTCGTGGTTGCCACGGACGACGATGGCGCCGGTCTCGCGACAGATCTGGAGGACGCCGCGGCTGTCCGGTCCGCGTGCGACCAAATCACCGACCATCACCAGACGGTCGCTGCCCTTCACGAAGGCGACGCGATCGAGGAGCGCGCGGAGCTCGACGGAGCATCCGTGCACGTCTCCGACGATGATCGCCCGACCCATCAGGGCACCTTAGGTCGACCCGAACTTGCCTGCCACGGCCCAAATCTCGTGCCGTCCTCACTACTTAGCGAAGGGCGAAATCTGCGGAGAAGTTGGTGGGAACGATATTTGCTTAATTCCGCTCCCACAGGACGTAGACCGCCGGCCGCCCCGCCAGACCTAGCCGCGGGCAGTGGGCAGGGCGTGCGCATGGCGTCCGGGGTCTGGGCATGGGGATGGCCGTCCTTACCGGAGCTTTGTGTCGCGTGCACTCCCTCTCGGCATCGATCACGCCTTCTTCTTCCGCCCGTCGACGCCGTTCGCTAGCATCCGCGCCTCCATCGGCCCATTGGCCCATTGGCCCATTGGCCCATCGAGGTCGCGCCGGTTGCGCGGCCCACCGAACCGAAGACGAGGCTCCCCGCGATGAGCGACGAAGGCAATTTCAAGAAGGGTCGTACGACTACCCTGATCGTCGGCGTGCTGGTCGCGGGGGCGGTCGGCGGAGGTATCTACTACCTCGCCAAGAAGACCACCGAGAACACGATGCGGCCGGAAGAGGTGCGCGCCGAGGTGAGCAAGACCCTCGTCAAGCCGCTCCCCGAGCAGATCAAAGACTTCCGCGCCATCCTCGAGAAGAAGGACGTCGACGAGCGTCTCCGTCAGGAAGCGATCTTCCAGCTCGCCCGTCTGCGCGACAAAGACAGCCTGCCGGCGATGAAGAAGCTGCTCGCCGACACGAGCAACCACGCCACGACGCGCGTCATCAGCATGGCCCTCCTCGAGTTCCCGCGCGACGACGTGAAGGACCAGAAGGGCGTCCTCGAGAAGAAGTTCGACGGCGCAGACAGCAGCGATTTGCCGCAGGTCACGGCGGCGCTCATCTACATCCGCGACAAGGACTACTTCCAGAAGGTCTTCGACGTCTACAAGAAGGACATCATGAAGAGCGCGAAGGGGGTCGACGGATCGGCCTCCTTCGATCCGGTCGACCTCGCGGAGCTGACCGATCGGAAGACGTTCAGTGGTTTCGCCAAGGACCCGCAGGCCGGCGTCCGTCAGCTGGTCGCGGTCGTCCTCTCGACCAAGCCGTCGCCCGAGGACATCGACACCCTGAAGACGCTCCTCCAGGACGCCGACATCGAGGTCTCGGCCTCGGCGTCGGTCGGAATCGCCAAGCTCAACGACGCGAGCGCTTCGAAAATCCTCGTCGACAAGCTGGCTGCGGCGCAGAAGGAAGACAACGAGAACGCCAGCAAGCGCTACATGGAAGCGCTGAAGAACGGCATCGGCGGCGCCGGGCTGGTCTACGCGCTCGAGGTCGTCCCGCAGGACACGCCGAACAGCGAAGAGCGTGGTCGCTACGTGCTCGAGCAGCTCCGCGAGCTCGCCGACCCGAGCGCGGCCGCCAAGTACAAAGACTACATCAAGGACAACAAGAACCCGCCGCAGTACCGCTCGCAGGTGGCCCTCGCCCTCGCCGACATCGGCGACCCGGACGCGGTGCAGTTCCTCGCCGACCGCATGGACCAGAAGGGCATCGGGTTCAAATGCGACTCGAACTCGAGCGAGGCGTGCATGACCAACAACCTCGGCTGGAAGAAGCAGCCGCCGGTCGACGCCGACCCGGTCACCTTCCGCGAGCAGCAGTTCTCGGCGCAGGACATCGGTGACCTCGCGGTCCTCTTCCCCGACAAGAAGAAGGCCTTCCTCGACTACGCCGCGCCCCACCTGAAGAAGTTCAACAGCTGGTTCCCGCAGCCTTGGCTGGTGGTCGGTCGCTCGCTCGCCTACCTCGGCGACCAAGACAGCATCGACGACTTCAAGAAGCGCGTGAAGGAGTACAAGCTCCCCGACGTCGACCTCATCGACCTCGGAAACGACCCGAAATGCGCGGGCGCGAAGGACACGGCGGGGCAGAGCCCGGCGGCGATCAAGGCGTGCAACATCGCCAACCTCAACTGGCTCGCCACCTCGGCGCGCTACGTCGGCTTCGCCCATGACCCGGCGATGGTCGACGTCATGACGAAGATCCTCGAGCGCCCGAAGATGAAGAAGGGCACGCCGATGGGCTACTCCGACACGGAGATGTCCAACGTCACGAACCCCGGCTTCCGTATGGCGTACATGTCGGCGACGAACGCGATGGTGGACGGGAT
The DNA here is from genome assembly GCA_025363655.1 of Deltaproteobacteria bacterium. Lineage (GTDB taxonomy): Bacteria > Myxococcota_A > Polyangia > Polyangiales > JADJMO01 > JANYDK01. Next base: position 24,317 of record JANYDK010000054.1, read on the forward strand.
CGCCGAGTGGGGTTCCGAGGCGGGCAAGGCCGCGGACGATCTCCTCAAGGTCATCAAAGACAAAGATCACGGCCCCTTCGTTCGTCTCGCCGCCGGTCGCGCGCTCGGCATGGCGGGCAGTGACAAGGACGTGCTCGCGGCGCTGAAAGAGCTGAAACCGTCGGCCGACAACGACGCTCGCGTGGCCGTGCTGATGGCCGCGCAGCATCGCCCGACGGCCGAGGTGGCGGCAGCCGCGCTCGAGTACATCGCCCCGACGCAAGATCCGACGGGACTCTCGGTGAACACCTGGGCGGCGCGCGTCGTCGGTTGGGCAGGCACCAAGGGCCTCGAGGACAAGCTCCTGAAGATGCTCGACGACGAGGGCACCCGCATGTACGCGGCCGTGGCCATCGTCCTCGGCGGCGACGACGACCTCGTGCGTCGCGGCATGGTGCTCTTCGAGCAGAAATCGCGCGAAGCCAAGAAGTGGGAGCCCGAGCTGAAGATGGTCCAGGGCATCTACCTCGACACCTTCGACTCGCGCGGCATCACCGGCGACGACGTCGACAAGGGTCGCCTCTTCCGCTTCGTGCACAACGCCGAGGTGATGAAGCGCGCAGGCGCGAGCGACGACAGCAACGAGGCCGGTCACTCCAACCACGAGTGGGCGTCGATTTACCTGACGGCGGGCTTCCGTCGCCTCGACATGAACGCGACCGTGCCCGGCGGCGTCGACAAGCTCGTGCTTCGCTACAAGCTCAACGCTGCGGCGAAGGGCGGCGACGACGCGACCAAGGCCGCGGCCATCGACACGCTCAAGTTCCTCAAGGAGCAGGGCTCGATCATGGCACTGCGTGACGAGGCTGGCGTGACCGGCGAGCTCGCGCGCAAGGCGTACTTCGAGCTTCGTCACCCCGAGGTGGCTGGCCTCGAGGACAAAGAGAAGAAGCCCGGCGAGGGCGAGGACAAGTACTTCTCGAAGCCGAAAAAGTAGGAAATTCAGCGCGATTTGCATCGGTCACGAGAGAGGCTCGTCCAAGTCGGGCGGGCCTCTCGCGCTTCACACTTTTTCATTTCACCGGCTTGCGCGATGGGCGACCCTCACCCGTCCAAACACGAACCGCCTGCCCTTTTGCTACCTGCCAGGAGCTTACTCATGAACATGCGCTCGATCGCCAGCGTTGCCGCCCTCGTCCTTCTCGCCGGCTGCACCCTCGAAACGGTCAACGCGCCTCCGGCAGCAGCTCCGCCTCCTGCGCCCGCGCCTGCACCGGCTCCCGCTCCCGCGGCCGTGGCTGCTCCGCCGGCGAACGGTGGCTCGATCAGCGCGGGCGCTGCGGTCGTCACGCCCGTCGGCGCCGCGGCGGCGACCGGAACGGTCTCCTGGGGCAACTGGTCGTCGGCCGGCGGTGAGAAGCCGAGCGACGCGTGCGTGAAGGAGTCGAACAAAGAGCTCTGCTTCGACGCCGTCGACAACAACTGCGACGGGCAAATCGACGAAGGCTGCGGCTACAACAGCGGTTCGCCTTCGGGGCTCCACTTCATCATCGCCTGGAAGGCCAACGTCGACCTCGACCTCCACGTCGTCGGGCCCGATGGCGCCGAGGTCAACTTCAAGCAGCGCGCGGGCGGCGCGCTCGTCCTCGACAAAGACTGCCACGGCGACGACTGCCCCGGCGGCAACGTCGAGAACGTCTACTCCAACGGGGCCATCCTCCGCGGGCACTACAAGGCGTTCGTCCAGCTCGGCAACTCGAAGACGACGAAGGATGCGTCGGTTCCGTTCATGTTCGGCGCCGGTATCGGGGCCAAGGCGTACCTCGTGCCCTTCGTCATCAAGAACTCGGCCGGTGAGAAGAAGGGCTTCGAGTTCGACGTCATCTAGCCCTTCCCCTCGCAGGCGACTTCATTGCGCCTGTCAGCTCGGAAGCGCGTGCGGCATGCGAGACTCCTCGTGTGCCGCACCGCGTTTTGTCGCCCGCGGTTCGGCCGCCTGTCTCGTTTCGCGCGTCGCCGCATGCACGCGGTCGAGATAGTTCGAGAGGTTCGTACGTTCGGCGACGCGCTCGGCCTGCCACGGCGTGAGCGGAGTGCGCAGCGAGTGGACCATCGAAAAAATCGACAGATCGGCGACCGAGAGGTGCTCGCCCATCCAGAACCCGCGCTTCGGCGTGCGTGCTTCTAGGTGATCGAGCAAGAGCCCGAACGTCGCCCAACACGCTTCCGGTCCCTTGCGCCAGATGTCCCGCGCGACCAGGCTCCCCACGACTTTTTGCCGAATTTTCGGTGCGATCAGCGTGCGCACGAACCACGGCGCTGGTCCGAAGATGGCCACCCGCGTGCGCGGCCAGTTGGCGTCGTCGGCCCAACGTGCAGCGACGAGGTACCCACTGAGAGAGACGTCGGCCATCTCCTCCCAGAGGAGCGCCTCGGCCCTGCGCACGGGATCGGTCTCCACCTCGATTGTCCCCGGAGCGAGCTCGGCGATGCGCGCGAGGATGCGCGTCGAGTCGGCGATCGGGACGTCGTCGACGAGGAGCACCGGCGCCTGCATCGCGGGGTTGAGCTCTCGCAGCTCGCTGGGGTTGCCGATGCGGCGCGAGGTGTAGGGAAGCCCGGCGACCCGGAGCGCGCGATGCACCTTCATGCAGAAGGGGCTGAGGCTCTCGTGATCGGGGAGGCCGGTCTCGTGGAATTCGCAGAGGACAAGACTCGGGAGGACGCTCGGGAGGACGCTCGGTTTCGACATGCCCCCTTCGTATCGCGACGCCTTGTCAGCCTTATGTCAGTTATGTCACTGTAGGGCGATGGCGACGGCGAATGGGAAAAAATCGGCCAAATCTCCGCGCCTCGAGCGGCTCTTCGCCATCGCCGAGCACCTGCGCGCGCGTCGCACCGGGGTCACTGCGGAGGAGCTGGCCGAACGCTTCGGCGTCACCTTGCGGACGATGTACCGCGATCTCGACGCGCTCCGCGACTCGTCGCTCCCGGTCAACGCCGAGCGTGGCCGAGGAGGTGGCTACGCGCTCGATCGCACGTATGCCCTTCCTCCCGTCAACTTCACCCCGCGCGAAGCCGCGCTGCTCGTCGCTTGCGCCAAGCACGCCATCGACATGCGGCTCCTTCCCTTCGTCGACACCCTCGGCACCGCCGTCGACAAAGTGCGCGGTGCGCTGACGGCGTCTTCGCAGCGCGAGCTCATCAAGCACATCGAGACGCTCCACTTCATCGGCATCCCGGCGCGGAGCCCGTCGCCCGAGGTGCGCTCGATCATCGAACGCGCGTGGTTCGAGCAAGCGGCAGTGACGATTTTCTACCACGGCGCCAACGATGCCTGCACCGAGCGGACCGTCCGCATCCGCTCGGTGGTGATGGAGCGCACCGAGACGCTCCTCAACTGTGACGACCTCGACAAGGCCGAGTCCCGCCAGTTTCGGCTCGACCGGGTGCTGAAAGCACGCCTCGCCACGACCGAAGAGCGCGTCGGGGGCCCTCCGTATCGTTGACTCCCCCCCCTCTAGAGCCCTACAACCGCTCGCCGCGACGCATCATCGAATCATCGAAAGGTGCGTCGGGAAGCTGGTATTTCAGATCGCCGGTGATGCCGGTCGCGCCGTCCTTCGACCACGCCTGGAGATACGCGGAATGAACCCCGTCGCGATGCTCTCGATTCTCGTCGCCGCGCTGGCTGCCTTCGGGTGGTCGGCCAAAGGACGTCTGCAGCTGCTCGGTATCGGCAGCGAGGAAGGGCGTCTCGACCGTCCCCTGGACCGCGTCGACAACGTCATGCGGTACGCGGTCAAGCAAGAGAAGATGTACAAGTACCCGGCGGCTGGCCTCGCGCACCAGCTCATCTTCGCCGGCTTCGTCATCCTCCTCTTCCGCACGCTCATCCTCTGGGGTCGCGGCTTCTTCCCTTCGTTCGGGCTCTTTTTCCTCGCGCCTGGTCAGTACGCCGGCGACATCTACGGCTTCATCAAGGACGTCCTCGCCGTCCTCGTCATCGGCGGCGCTTCGTTCTTCCTCTACCAGCGCGCGGTGGTGAAGCCCTCGCGCATGACCCTCTCCGGCGAGGGCATGCTAATCCTCGGCATCATCCTCACGATGATGCTCGCCGACATCGTCTACGACGGCGCGGCCATCGCGCTGCACCAGAAGTACTTCGGCTATCAGCAGCTCACGCCCGAGCTCAAGGACTCGGTCGACACCATCGTCGCCCACCGCGTGCTCGAGGCCCGCGTCGGCGAGGTGCATTGGCACTGGATGGAGCCCGCCGGCACCGCCGCCGCGAAACTCTTCGAGGACTTCTCGCCAAACACGCTCGTGATCGTCGCCCACTCGGGCTTCTGGGTGCACTCGGCGCTGGTCCTCATCTTCCTCAATCTCCTCCCGCACTCGAAGCACTTCCACATCATCACGGCGATCCCCAACATCTTCTTCGCCAGCGTCGCCCCGCGTGGTCGTCTGCCGTTCATCGGTGGCACCGAGCAGCTGATGGAGAAGGTCGGCGCCGCCAGCGAAGAGGAAGAGCCCGTCGCGCACCCCGGCGTCGGAGCCGGTCGCATCGAGCACCTCTCGTGGAAGTCGATCCTCGATTTCTACACCTGCACCGAGTGCGGTCGCTGCAGCGACAACTGCCCGGCGCACCTCACCGGCAAGCTCCTCTCGCCGAAGCACCTCACGCTCGATCTGCGCAACTACTTCTACAAGCACCAGAACGAGCTCAACGAGGGTGGGCCGCGCGCGGTCATCGAGGCCAACGTCCGCCTCGAGACCGAGCCCGAGACCGAGAAGGTCGACGAAGACATCGACTCGCCGCTCATCGCCAAGGTGAAGGCCCCGGTCGATCTCGTCGTTCCGAGCGATCCGGCGACCGGCATCATCCACCCCGACGTGATCTGGAACTGTACGACCTGTCGCGCCTGCGAAGAGCAGTGCCCGGTGCTCATCTCCTACGTCGACAAAATCGTCGAGATGCGCCGCAACGTCGTCATGGTCCGCGGCGAGTTCCCGCAAGAGCTGCAGCGCACGTTCACGGCGATGGAGACCAACGGCAATCCGTGGAACCTCTCCCGCCTCGATCGCGCGGCGTGGTCCGAAGGTCTCGACGTGCCGCTCCTCGTCGAGCACGCCGATGCGCCAGTCCTCTACTGGGTCGGCTGCGCCGCCAGCTACGACGATCGCGCCAAGAAAATCGCCCGCGCCACCGCCAAGTTGCTCAAAGCGGCGAAGGTCGACTTCGCGATCCTCGGTCAGGAAGAGAACTGCACCGGTGATCCGGCTCGTCGCGCCGGCAACGAATACCTCTTCGCCACGCTCGCCGAGGGCAACGTCGCGACGCTCAACGGCTACGAGGTGGCGAAGAAGAAAATCATCACCACCTGCCCGCACTGCTTCAACACGCTGCTCAACGAATACCCCGATTTCGGCGGCAAATTCGAGGTCGTTCACCACACGACCTTCCTCCTCGAGCTGCTCAAAGAGAAGAAGCTGACGCCGAAGCGTCAGGTGGCCGACGCGCTCGTCTATCACGACAGCTGCTACCTCGGCCGCTACAACGACGTCTACGACGCCCCGCGCGAGATCCTCACGCGCATCAGCGGTTCGCTCGTCGAAGCCGAGTGGTCGAAGAGCAAGGGCCTCTGCTGTGGCGCCGGTGGCGCGCAGATGTTCATGGAAGAGCACGGCAGCGAGCGCGTGAACAAGAAGCGCACGCTCCAGCTCCTCGACACCGGCGCGAAGACCATCGCCTCGGCGTGCCCCTTCTGCATGACGATGCTCACCGACGGTCTCAAGTCGGAGAACCTCGAAGAGAAGATTCGCCAGATGGACGTCGCCGAGCTCCTCGAGCAGGCGTGTGCGTTGGAGGAGTCGGTGCATGGGCACGCGCATGAAGCGCACGCGCATGTGGCTGCCGAGTGAGCGAGAGACGAGACGACTAACCCCCGTCGCCGCACTTCGACGGTGACGGCGGGCCGGGGTCTTTCAACGTCGTCGGCGGCACGATCGGCATCAGGTCGAAGCCGAGGCCGACCGAGATGCCGTCGCAGGTGACGCCGGTCGCCTGCAGGTTCGTCGCGCCGATGACGAGGTCGGGGAAGTTCTGCACCGTCTTCAGGAGCGTCGTGTAGAGCGTCGTGCCCGGGCAGACCCCGCCATTTTCGGCGATCGGTCGGATGAGCGATTCGAAGCCGGCGATGGGAAGGCCGCCGGAGATGATGCCATCGGTGGCGGTGGTGTGATCGGCCGAGAGCTTGAAGGTGATGACCGAGCCCTCGAGGATGAGCTCGGTGCTGAACGAGCCGAGCGGCAACTGCAAATCGTTGCGCTGCGGTTCACCAGACGCCCAGACACCGTTCTTGATGAAGCCGAGATTGAAGACGATCTTCGGCTTCGCGATGTCCCCGCCGGTGACGGAATCGAGCGCGATTGCCCGCTGATCGGTGCCATCGAACTTCGGGACCCAATCGCCGTCGGTCGGTGAGGCGCGATAGAGGCTGGCGGGCGCGTAAGGATCGTCGGCGCCGTCGTCGACGTCGTCGATGCGAAAGAGCAGCGTCCCCGAGCCCTTCAGCAGGCCGGCGTTGAGCGTGTCTTCGACGCCGGGGTTGGAGAGGATGACGATGGGGACGATCTGCGAGCCCCAGTTGTTGTCGCGGCAGAAATCGCCATCGACGAGGACGTCGGTGCTCGCGCCGGAGACACGAAGACACGTGCCGACGTTGTCGCGCGACTCCTTGTCACTCGTGCAGACGTGGTCGATGTCGTAGCCCCACTCGCGCCACGCTTCCTTCGACTTGCTCGAGGTGTGCGTCTGACTGCCGAGGTAAAAGTGCTTCATGAGAAGCCAGATCGTCTTGCCTTTGCCCGAAGCGACGGCTGCGCCGGGGGGACGCGTCGGCGGCAAGACGTTGACCGGACCGGCGTCACCACCGTCGGCGATCGTCTCCGCAGCGTCGGCTGTATCGACCCGAGGTCCGCTGTCGACCGTGGCGATGTCGGGCCCCGAGTCGGTCGTCTGACCGCGCGGCTCGAGGCCGTCGTAGCCGAGGATGGCCGCGCAAGCGAAGGGCGCGAAGAGCAGCGGCAGCGCCACCGCGGCGATCAACCGCTTCATCGCTCGCAGGTTAGCACGACGCCGTCATCCGCCACGTCTCGTGCGTCGTTGCGTCTTACGGAAGCGTCTCGTTTCGCCAAAGATTGCTCCGCAACTTTGGCCGCTTCCGATGATCTCGCTCCGCTCGGTCACGGAAGCGTCTCGTTTCGCCAAAGATTGCTCCGCAACTTTGGCCGCTTCCGATGATCTCGCTCCGCTCGGTCACGGAAGCATGGGGTTGCGCTCGAAGAACGAGAGCACCATCGAGGTCGCGTCGAGATCCTTGCTCCCGCCGTAGCCGGTCGAGCTCGGGCCAGGCCACGTATGACCGAGCTTGAGATCGCGGCAGAGGGTCACCTCGAGCGGGCTCGGGCAGGTCATGTAGCGGACGCACTGGGCGTTGCCTTGGGCGTAGGTCTCGTTGACCTCGCCGCGCGTGCAGCCATCGGCGGCGAGCCAGGTGTCGATCACGGTCGCCACCGAGCTCCAGCCTTTCGCTTCGGTTCCCTCGAATTTGACGATTCCGTCGGCCTCGCCGTGCACGTGAAGCACGGAGACGCCGCGCTGAGGCGCGCACGTGGGGATGCCGAGCGTGCCGCCGACCGAGGCGATCGACGCGAAGAGATCCGAGGCCTCGCAACCGAGCCGATGGGCGAGGAAGCCTCCGTTGGAGAAGCCGGTGGCGTGGATGCGTCGCTTGTCGATGCAAGCTTCAGCGGCGATCGTCGCCACGAGCTCGCGTGCCATCTTCACGTCGTCGATCGCGAGATCGACCGCGTCGCCGCAGCAGCTCCCGGCGTTCCAACTCTTGCCGACGCCGAGGACGCGCGCGATCACCCAGCCGCGCGCCGTCGCCGCCGCGGTGAGCCCGGTCGTTCGTTCGAGCTGATCGGGATCGCCGCCCCATCCGTGGAAGGCGAGGAGGAGCGGCTTCGGAACACCTGGATTCGGGGGAGGCGCGTCGACGGTGAAGCTCCGTTCGATGCCACCGGTTACGAAGGTGCGCGGACCGGTCTGGAGATGCGGCGCCACGCACGGATCGACTGGTTTTTGCGGCGCCATGGTGATCTCGCCGTGCGCTTGGCCGGGTGGATCCTGCGACGCCGCGCGCGTGCACCCGAACGCGAGGGGCAGGGTGAGCGCGAGGAGCCTGGCGCGCTTCGTCATCCGCGCATCGTCCCGGCGAGGACCCGACCGTCGGCGTGGACCGCATAGACGCGCGCACCCGAGGCGGTGGCGGCGAGGAGCGCCGTTCGCTGCAGGCTCGGTTCGCGACGCACGATCCGCCATACGCGATCCTCCCCTCGGGCGTATACGAGGCCCGGCGCGAAGCCCCAAACCTGACCGTCCGCCAAGGCGACCAACGCTTCGGGGAGCAGATCGTCTTCCGCGGCGTCGACTTCTTCCAGCGTGAGGTGCGCGCGGGTGGCGTCGATGTGCCCGATGCCACCTGGTCCGGTCGCCAGGAGCGAACCATCGGCGTCGATGGCGAGTGCGTGGATCGCCCCGCCTGGAAGCGGCGGTAGCGCGGTGAGCCGACCACGGCCGTCGACGAGCGCGACGTAGGCCTCGTCGGCACGCGCGGAGAGGGCGCTCCCGGCGATGATGAATTGGGTGTCGTCGCCGAAGGAGCCGGTGGCTTCGTCGCGCACCATCGCGTGGACGCGGAGCTGCGTGCCGAGGCGCGCGATCGGCACGCCGGTGCGCCGCGAGAGACGGACGATCATCCACTCGCCGTGCTTCGCTTGCATCGCCACGTGTGCGACGCCGAGCGGGTGCCCCGTGAGTGCGACCGCGTGCTTGGCGGCGAACGGGAGTCGGAACGTGAACGCGCCGCCGCCGCCGGGAAGGACCTCGATTTCCCCTTCGACGCCGACGACGACGAACGCGCCAGCGCCGCCATGAAGCACGCCCGCGGTGGCGTCGTCACCGGGTCTCCGCGGCACGACGTGCCACCGGTCGCCGTTCCAAAACGAGAGCCCCGCGCGGGTCGCAGCGAGCGTGCTGCCGTCGGGTCGGCAGGCGGCCGCGATCAACGAATCGCCGGTGAGCGGTGACGAAATCGCCCATTCCCAAGGTCGAATCGTCACCTCGCGCACGCGCTCGACGCTCGAGAGCTGCGCCCGCGGCGGGGCATCGGTCGGCGTCGCGCGTCGCCTCGAGATCGGTGCGAGCGAACGGGTCGCTTCGAGCAGAGGCTCGAGCTCGTCGAGCAGCTCGTCGACGTCGCGATGGCGCAAGGGCGCGTCGGGCACGCCCTCGCCGATCGCTCCACCGCCGGGGGATCGAGGAGACGTCGCACGCGAGAGGAGCTCGTCCCAGCGTGCCGCGAGCGCCTGTCCTTCATTCGATGCGAAGGCGTCGCCCATCCCACCCGCGGCCGCGACCTGCGTCAGCCGAGCGAAGCCGCGCGAGAGGACCTTACCGATGAACACCATCGCCGACGGCGCGTCGTACATCGGCCGGCGCGTGAGAATTTCGTAGATGATCGCGCCGAGCGCGAAGACGTCGCTCCAGGGGCCGACGTGATCGCTCGCCCCGGTGCTCGGGCCTTCGAGCTGCTCGAGCGCGGCGTACCCGGTGGTCCCGACGGTGACGTCGAACGTGTCGCCTACCCCGGCCGCGCGGGCGACGCCGAAGTCGGTGATCTTCGGCAGCTCGTGGGGAGGCTCGCCGCACACCAGGACGTTTCCAGGCTTCAAATCCCGGTGTACGAGCCCGACAGCGTGCACTGCGCGGAGGCCGCGGGCGATGCCGTCGATGAGCGCCGCCGCGCGCGTCGGTTCGAGAGGTCCAGCTGCCGAAGCGAGTCGATCTTCGAGCGTCGTCCCGAGAGGTCGACCATCGACGAACTCGATCGCGCACCAAGGGAGGAGCAGGGTCTGCGCGGCGAGATGTGGCTCGACGTGCCGCACGGCCATCAACCCGGCGTCGAAGTAGCGGACGACGAAGGGGCTCGGGGGCACCTTCTCGGTGAGCCGCGCCAGCGCCACCACCTCCTTCTTGAAGGACAGCTCCGCGACCTTCTTCTCGCGCCGCACCATCGAAGGAAGGATCAGCTTGATCACGCAACGCGCACCGAGCGGAGGACGCCCCGGTCTTTCGATGGCTTCGACGTCACCGGCGCGCGGCTCGACGCGGGCGAGGAAGGCGACGCCCATCCCGCCGACGCCGAGCTCGGCTTCGAGTCGATAGCCGGTCGGCGCCGCGCGACTCCCCGACCAATCGGTGACCGAGGCGCCGACGAGCGCGCGGAGATCGCCATCGACGTCGAGGATCCCGTCGCCGGTGGCGCTCACTCGCAGCATGGTAGCGAGAAATCGACGGTAAATCCTCTGCTTGCGCGTGACATCGTGACCGGAGACATACGTCGGCCGTAGTCTCGGGAGGAGGGGGCATCGAATGGTCACGCGCTCGCAGGATGTCGGCCTCGGCTCGCTCCGTTCGTTCGCCGCTGCCGCGGCCTCGCTCGCGTTCGTCCTCTCGTGCGGTGCGCCGCCGAAGGTCGAGCCTTCGTCGGGCACCTCGGTCACCGTCACCAAGGGCGAGTGGACGGAGGAAGCTGCGCCGACTGGCTCGGCGAGCCAAGGAGTTGGCGGTCCGGCTGCGCTGCCGGCGAAGACCTCGAAGGCGACCACCGCCGCCGTGGCGCTCGATCCGGCAGCCAAACCTGCCCTCGGCGCCGCCACGCCGCTGGTCGGTGGCAACGCGCCCGACGCACCTCTGCCCTTACCGACCACCGTCGCCGCGACGCGCAGCGCGGTCTTCGCGTTCGGTCGAACCTCGGGCGGCTACGTCGTGCGCGTGCGTTCGACGAAGTGGACCGACAAGAACGGCAACTGGTCGAACCCGGTGGTCGTCACCTCCTCCTTCGACGACGACGCGGCTCCTGCCGCTGCACCCGACGGAGACGTCGTCTACTTCGCGGTCTCTGCCTCGAGTGGCGGAAATACTCGCGTCGTTCGCGTCGATGCTGCGGGAGTCGTCACCGTCCTCGCGCCCAAAGCCGACGGTTCACCAGGCACGCCGGCCAAGCTCGGTCGCGTCGCCGTCGTCGTTCCACTGAAGTCGCACCTCGCGCTCGTCGGTCAAGACGGCGGCAACATCACCCTCGTGCGCCTCGATCGCAACGGCAGCTTCGGCGATGGCGTCGCCAAGCTCCTCGGCCAAGGATCAATCGCCGCGAAGGGCGTGCGCACGCGATCTCCTCGCGCGGTCGCCGACGACGATCGCGTGCTCGTCGCCTGGGACGGCCAAGAGCTCCCGGGCGCGCTCGAGTCACCGGGCACCACGCCGGAAGAGAAGGCCGCGGCCAAGCCAGGCATCTACATCCGTCGCTTCGACGGCAACGGCGTACCTGCATCACCGCTCCGTCGCCTGACGCGACCAGGCTTCGAAGCCCACACGCTCGACGTCGTCACCGAGCTCGGTGCCTGCGCGATCCTCGGCGCCACCGACAAGGGCTTCGAGATGTTCCGCTTCGTCCGCAAGACCACGGATCTCGGCCCCTACGGCGGGGGGCTGTTCCTCGCGAGCGCGGCGGCGACCGGCACCGGCTTCGACATTTCGCTCTCCACCGACGCCGTCGGCACACTCGCCGTCTCGTCGCAGAAGCTGCTGCGCATCGGGCCGGGCGTGAAAATCGTCGCCACCGATCTCCCCTTCAAGCCGCCAGTCGGCGGCAGCGGCAGCTTCGACGAAGTCCGCGTCGCCCCCGATGGCAGTGGTGCACACGTCTACCTCGGCTCGCGCGGCGGCTTCGGTCTCCTTCCGACGATCGCGCGCCTCGACGGTGAGAAGATGGGTCCGCTCCTTCCGACGCCGTGGATCGGTCCGCCACCGCAGCGCCTCGTGCTCGCCATCGGACAGGGCAAGAGCGCGCTCGCCCTCGTCCTCGACTCCGCCAAGCTCCACGCGGTGCGCCTCGACGACAACGGCGCCATCGGCAACGACACTCTGGTGCCGTGGGATCCGGCGAAGCTCGACGAGCTCACGTGGTCGCGCCCGAAGGTGCCGCGCGCCGTCCTCTCCAACGGCGAGTGGGTCATTTCGCTCACCGACGGTCGCATCGTCGTCCTCACCGGACCCGCCGCCGGCAAGACCGTCGCGATCGGAGCGGCGCCTGGAAGCGGTTACGGCGGCGAGATCGCGCTCATCCCCGACACGGGGAAGAAAGGGCTCGTGCGCGCCGTTTTCGTTCCCATCGCCGAGCGCAGCGCATCGCTCGCCACCGCCAGCCTCGATCCGACCACTGGCCTCGTCGTCGAGAAATGGTCGGTGGTCGAGGGAAGTGAGCTCCACTACGGCGCGCTCGGAAACGCTCGATTTACAGCCCTTCCGCGCGCAGCCGGCGGTCTCTACTTGCTCACCAGCTCGGGACCGAAGGTGACCTTCGCAGCGCAGCTCTTCGGGCTCGTCACGCTCGACGGCTCTGGCTTCGTCCTCGAGAACAAGCTCGAGACGCCGGCACCGGTGCAAGATCTCTCGCTCGCGCCCTCGACGGGAGGCGCCGTCCTCCTCGTCAACCTCACCGGTCCCGGCGTCGCTGCCCAGTGGCTCGATCTCGGCGGCGGCTTCCAGACGTCGTTCGCCTATTCGCCTTTCCGTCTGCGCGGCGATGGGCCGCTCGTGCGCGACAAAACGGCGCTCATCCTCCCCGCGGGCGCGCTCCCGTTCTCGCTCGAAGGCGACGCCGCCGCGCTCGTCGGAGAGCGTTGTCCCCACTCCCTCGTCATGGGTCCACGCCGAATCGTCTTCGTCTGTCAGGAAGGCAGCGGCTCTTCACCGCTCGCGGCCCGCGTCACCACGCACGCGCTCACTTTCTAGCGCCGCTCTACCTTTGTGAGGGCGAGGTGGCCGGGAGCGTGAAGCGATGGGCCGTCGTGCTCGTCTACCTCCACGAAGCTGCCCGCGGCCTGCGTCGGATGGCTCGACGCGCGGCCGATCCTCCACCTACGCTAGGGCCTCCATGCGCAACCGCTCCCTTCGCGCGCTCGCCTTCACTGCCCTCCTCGGCGCTTCGGCGATCGCCACCGGCTCCACGTTCGTCACCGATGTCCACGCTGCCGACGACCCGTCGTCGTGGACCGTGATGATCTACATGGAGGCGAACAACAGCCTCGCCAACTTCGCCCTCGAGACCTTCTCCGAGATCTTGAAGGTCGGAAAGAAGAAGGGCCTCACGATCATCGTCCAGGTCGACACCGGCAAGCACAAGGTCGTCGACGGCATCTCGGGAATGCCCAAGGGCTCCGGCGTCAAGCGCGTGGTCGTCCACAAGGACAGCGTCACCGAGGAAGAGAAAGACGTCGGCGACGACATGGTCAGCCCCGAAGGGCTCGCCAACTTCATCGAGTGGGGCGTGAAGCAACACCCCGCCGATCGCTACGCCGTCATGCTCTGGGACCACGGCGCCGGTTGGCACGGCTGCTGCGAAGCCGAGACCCCGTCGCTGCGCGCGATGTCCCTCAAAGACATCTCCAAAGGCTTCAAAAAAGGCCTCGAACAGTCGGGCGAGAAGGAGATCGATCTCGTCGGCTTCGACGAATGTCTGATGGCCGAGGTCGAGGTCGCGCACGCCCTCGCGCCCTACGTGCACGTCATGGTGGCGAGCGAAGAGCTCGAGCCGGGCGAGGGCATGGACTACGAGAAGTGGCTCGGCGCCATCGCCTCCGATCCGACGATGAAGCCGACCGAGGTCGGCAAGGCCATCGCCGACGGCTACGTCAATCACGTCGAAGGTCAGTCCGGCAACCCGACGTACACGCTCTCGGTGCTCAACCTCCACAAGCTCGAGGCGCTCGAAACGGCGACCGGCAAGATGGGCAAGCAGCTCTCCAAGCTCGACGACTGGAGCGCGGTCGGTGCGGCCCGCGCGAAGTCGGACGAGTTCGGTGGTCAGGACAAGGACGCCTTCAACGTCATCGACCTCGGTCAGTTCGCCAAGAACGCGAAGAAGCTCGACGGCGTCGACGCCGCGGCCGACGTCCTCACGGCGATGGACGAGCTCGTCACCTACTCGGTCGCCGGCCCGATGCACAAAGGCGTCAAGGGCCTCTCCATCTACCTGCCGCAACAGAACGTCGACAGCGAGTACGAGTCGGTCGGTTTCAACGACAAGTGGACGAGCTTCGTCAACAAGTACGCCGACGGCGCCGGCAAGGACACGACGCCGCCCGACACCGACGACGTCACCTTCACCAACGATGACGACAGCTCCGGCGGCGGCGGCGGCGGTGGCGGCAGCGGCGAGCGCACGATGCTGACGCTCGACGGCCTCGACAAATCGAAGGACGTGAAACAAATCTCCGTCGTCCTCGCGGAAGACGTCAAAGGCGAGCACGTTTTCCTCGGCGAAATCCCGGTCCGCGACGCCGCCGGCATCGCCGAGGGCGCCGACACCAGCAAGATCAACGTCGACTGGAACGGAAAGTGGCCGATGGTCACCGACGGCACCAACACCAAGATGGTGCCGCTCTTCGCGATCAAGCAGTACGAAGACAACGGCCACAAGATGGCCATCGTCGAGATGCCGGCGGACTACGCCGAAGACGGCACTACGTTCGACAGGCCCATCCGCGTCCAATTCGCCGTCGACCTCGCCACCAACGGCGGCAAGATGATCAGCGCCTTCGAAACGAAGAAGGGCGCGGCGGGCGCCGTCAAAATCGACACCGGCGCCGTCCGCGCGTCGATCGTCGACGTCAACGACAAGGGCCCGTACACGAAGAAGGTCGGCACCGAGATCTTCAAGGGCAAGCTCGAGATCGTCGCCTCGGCGCTCCCCGACAAGGAGTACATGGTCGGCGTCCACATGACCGACTACGCCGGCAACAGCGCCACCAAGCTGGTCAACGTCAAGCAGATGCTGGCGGTGGTCGAGGCCGAGAAGAAGAAGGCGACGGCCGGCTGCGGTCTGAAGAAGAAGCTCGGCTGCGCCATCGACCCGGGCGAAGACAGCGACGCCCTCGGGTTCGCGATGGGCGGTGGCTTCCTTGCGCTGGCCCTCGTTCGCCGCCGCTCCCGCCGGGCTCTCCCCGAAAAATCACTCAAAAATTAACTCAGTAATATCCATCGGTTGGCGAAAAATCGCGAACCGAGGGCGGGGTGGTTAGCCTCTTCGGAATAACCCGGGACCACCCCAGGTTGCCCCAAGCAACACACCATGGGCATCTTCGCTTTCCGATCCAAGCCGAAGCAGTCCGACGCTGCGAAGGAGTTCGAGGACAACGTCCTCACGCACCTCGACAGCATGTACGCAGTGGCGCGCCGTCTCACGCGCGACCCCAGCACCGCCGAGGACCTCGTCCACGACGCCACCCTCAAGGCGCTGAAGGCTCGCCATCAGTTCGAGCCGGGCACCAACTTGAAGGCGTGGCTCCTGCGGATTCTCACCAACACGTTCATCAACAGCTACCGCCGCGGCGGCCTCGAGCGCAGCACGGTCGAGAACGCGCAAGACGGCACCGACCCGGTCAGCGACGGGTGGATCAGCGCCGCCTCGATGCGCGCGATGCGCGAGCCCGAAGAAGAGGCGCTCCGCCCCGTCCTCCGCGAAGAGCTCTCACGCGCCGTCGACGAGCTGCCCGACGAGTTCCGCGTCGCCATCGTCCTCTGTGACGTCGAAGAGCTCTCCTACAAGGAGATCGCCGACGCCATGGGCACGCCGATCGGCACCGTGATGTCGCGCATCCACCGCGCCCGCAAGATTCTCCAAGACCGCCTCCGCACTCACGCGATCGAGGCCGGTATCATCGAACCAGACGCAACTGACGAAGCGCACGAGAACAACGTCGTTCCCCTGGCCGCTAGGAGGATCGCGCGATGAGCAACTGTCGTTCAACCCAACGGGCTCTGCCGCCCTACGTCGATGGGGAGCTCGAAGCTTCGGACACCCTCCACGTCGATGGTCACCTCGATGGCTGCCTGAGCTGCAGCGAGCGCGTCGCCTTCTCGCGCTCGATGAAGAACGCGCTCCGCACCGAGCGCAAACATACCGTCGCCCCCGACTCGCTCCGTGCGCGCATCCAGCGCAGCGCCGAGCGTACGCGTGCGAGTGAGCAGGTCCGTCGCCCGTCGTGGCAGAGCGCCATTCCCTGGGCCGCGGCGGCTGCCATCGCCATCGGCATCGGTGGTGGAACGCACGCCTTCGGCTCGCACGACTCCGGCAAAGGCGGCGGCGACTCGGTCAACGCCGCCGCTGCGCACAGCGTGATGCTCGATGAGTTCGCGGGTTACCACGCGCGTCCGCTTCCGCCCGAAGAGCTCGATCCAGTCCGCGTCAACTCCATCTTCTCGCCCATCGTCGGCGTGCCGGTGCACCCGAAGAACTTCGCCGCGGCCCTCATGGAAGGGCAGCCGACCTCGATGAGCAAGTTCGGCGGCGGTCGCCTCATGCGCGTGCACAGCGAGCCCGCAGCGACGCTCTTCTACGACGTCGACGGCCAGCGCGTCACCGTCTTCGTCTTCGATCCGCAGCGCATCCGCATCCGTTCGGCGTGCTGCCTCTCGTCGCAGGTCGTGCGCAGCACGCACGGCGAGAACAAGACCATCCTCGTCGGTCGCGCCAAGGGTTATCCGCTCGCCGCCTTCGAGCGCGACGGCATCGGCTACGCCGTCTCCGCCGACATGTCCGAAAAAGACGTCATCGGCATCGCCTCGAATCTCTGACTCACCGCCGCTTCGCGTAGTTTCCGCGGCGGCCGCGATCTTTGCTCCCGTCGCCGGCGCGCTTGGCTTTGTCGACGGTCCCAGTTCCGCCGTACGCCGCGCTGCCGACGCCCTTCGCATAGACGCCCTTCGGCGCGCCAATCGCTCCCTCGCCCTCTTTTTCCAGCTCCTTCTCCAGCGTGCGTAGCTCGTCGCGGAGGGCGGCGGCTCGCTCGAAGTCGAGGGCCTCGGCGGCCATCAGCATCTGCTCGCGGACGAGCTCGATGCGCTCTCGCCCCTCGACGCCACGGGGATCCTCGCCAGGTCGCAGCTTGGGGATCGCCATGTAGTCGCGCTCGGCGCTGCCGGCCGCCGACATTTCGAGGATCGGCTTGCTCACCGTCGTCGGGGTGATGCCGTGCTTCTCGTTGTGTGCTGCCTGCAGCTTGCGACGACGCGTGGTCTCGTCCATCGCCAGCTGCATCGCCGCCGTCACCTTGTCGCCGTACATGATGACCTCGCCGTTGGCGTTGCGTGCGGCGCGGCCGATGGTCTGGATGAGCGAGCGCGGCGAGCGGAGGAAGCCCTCCTTGTCGGCGTCGAGAATGGCGACCAGCGAGACCTCCGGCAAGTCGAGCCCTTCGCGGAGGAGGTTGATGCCGACGAGGACGTCGAACTCGCCGCGGCGGAGATCGCGGAGGATGTCGATGCGCTCGAGCGTGTCGACGTCGGAGTGGAGATAGCGCACGCGCACGCCGAGCTCGCGGTAGTACTCGGTGAGATCTTCGGCCATCCGCTTGGTCAGCGTCGTCACCAGGACGCGTTCGTCGCGTTCACAACGGAGCCTGATTTCCGCGAGCAAATCGTCGACCTGCCCGGAGACCGGACGGACGTTGATCATCGGATCGAGGAGGCCGGTGGGACGGATGAGCTGCTCGACGACCACGCCGCCCGTCTTCTCGACCTCGTACTCGCCCGGCGTCGCCGAGACGAAGATCGTCTGGCGCATGTACTTCTCGAACTCCTCGAAGCGCAGCGGCCGGTTGTCGAGCGCGCTCGGAAGGCGGAAGCCGTACTCGACGAGCGTCGTCTTGCGCGCATGATCGCCGCGAAACATCGCCCCTACCTGCGGCACGCTCTGGTGGGACTCGTCCATGATGAGGAGGAAATCCTTCGGGAAGTAGTCGATGAGCGTCGGCGGCGGGTCGCCCGTCTTCCGGCCCGAGAGGTGGCGCGAGTAGTTCTCGATGCCCTGACAGAAGCCGACCTGCTCGAGCATCTCGAGGTCGTACATCGTCCGCTGTTCGAGCCGTTGACGCTCGAGCAGCTTGCCGTTCGCCTCCAGCTCCTGCAGCCGTTCGCGCAGCTCGACGCGAATCGCCTCCATCGCCCGTCCGCGCTCGTCCTCCGGCGTGACGTAGTGCGAACCGGGGTAGATCGAATACTTGTCACGCACGCCGAGCACCGTGCCGCGGAGCGGATCGACCTCCTTGATGGCCTCGATCTCGTCGCCGAAGAACTCGATGCGCACCGCGACGTCCTCGGACGACGCCGGATAGACCTCGACGACGTCGCCGCGGACGCGAAACGTGCCGCGATGGAAGTCGACGTCGTTGCGGTCGTACTGGCACTCGACGAGCGCCCGGAGCAGCTCGTCGCGCCGACGTTCTTCGCCTTTTTTGAGGTCGATTCGCATCTCGAAATAGGTCTCGGCGGAGCCGATGCCGTAGATGCAGCTGACGGAGGCGACGATGATGACGTCTCTTCGCGAGAGGAGCGATCGCGTGGCGCTGTGCCGCATGCGATCGATGGCGTCGTTCTGGATCGAGTCCTTCTCGATGTAGGTGTCGCTGACCGGGACGTAGGCCTCGGGCTGGTAGTAGTCGAAGTAGCTGACGAAATACTCGACGGCGTTGTCGGGAAAGAGCTCGCGGAGCTCGCTGTAGAGCTGCGCCGCCAGCGTCTTGTTCGGCGCCATGATCAGCGTCGGGACGTTCTTGCTGGTGATGACGTTGGCGATGGTGAACGTCTTGCCGCTGCCGGTGATCCCGACCAGCACCTGCGCCGGGTCCCCGCGCGAGAGCCCCGCTTGCAGTTCGGCGATCGCCCGAGGCTGGTCGCCAGTGGGCACGAAGGGGCTCGAGAGCCGGAACGAGGTCGGCGTGTCCGTGAAGACGAGCTCGCGATCTCCCCGATCTCCCCGATCCGGGCGATCGGCGCGATCACCGGACTTGGGCTTCGAGGTGGGCTTCGGGGCGGGCTTGGAAGAGGGGGTGGGGCGAACCTTGGGAGCGGCCATCGACGGGCCTAGCTTGCCACGGCGCTTCACTGGCCGCGCCGGCCGGGGCGAGAAACCCCCCGTGCGGCTGTCAGCATTGACGCGCCTTGCCCCTCTCTCGTAGCGTTCGGCCGCATTTCGATGGCAAATCAAGGCCCGGAAAGTCGCAAAGTCGCGGGCGCCACAGGGCCCACGCGGGGAACCGTCGCCCTCGTCGACGCGCTCGGTGCGGTCGTTCACACCGAGATGCTCTGTGCTCGCGCGCTTTGGGCGCCGAGGCCGCAGCAACTCCCCGTCGTCGCGCCCGCGTTCGACGAGCCGATGACCTGGCTCGGGCACGACCTCGACGATGCCCGCGCGGCCATCGCGGCCTGCGAAGAGGCCGCCGGAAAAGGTCTGCGGGTCGCCGCCGTCCTCTCGGCGCGTGCCCTCGCCGAAGCGCGCGCCCACGTTCGTCGCCTGGTCGACGACCGACGCGCCGTCGTCCTCCACGTCGTCGTCGGACCGCCCGGCCGCTGCGCCACGCCCGCGGACTATGCCGACGTCCATGCGCTCGCGGATCTAGGCGTCGGCGTCCTCGTCGCCCGTGACGCGCAAGACGCCGCCGATCTCACCATCGTCGCGCATCGCGCCTCCGAAGATGCCGAAGCGCCGATCCTCGTCGTGCACGACGGTTTCCCTTCGTCCTGGGCGCGCGATCGCGTGTTGCTCCCCGATGCGCCGCTGGTCCGCGCCGCGCTCGAGCCCGCGCCGCCGCTCCTCGCGTCTTCCGAGTCGACCTCGCTCCCGGGACATCGTCGGGCGGCCGGTCGTATTCCGTTCGCGCTCTCGTCGGCGATGCGTGCCTTCGAGCGCCTCGGTCGTCGTCGCCTCGACGCCATCGATGCCTACGAGACGAGCAACGCCGAAATCATCCTCGTGTGCGCCGGCGCCATGGCCGAGACCGCGCGCGCAGTCGTCGATCACGCACGTGGCAGCTCACCGGCGCTCGCCATCGGGCTCGTGCAAGTCGTCTCGCTCCGTCCTTTCCCCGGTCCGCAGCTGGTGAAGGCCGTCGGTCGCGCGCGTTCGGTCGCCGTCATCGAGCGCATCGACATGCCCCTCGCCCAGAGCGGACCGCTCGCCGTCGCGGTCAAAGCCGCCTTCGCCGACGCCCTCACGTGGACTCCCGGATACCCCGGAATCGGTCGAATTCCCGTCGTTTTCTCCGGCAGCATCGATCCGACCTTGGACGAAGCGACGCCGAGCGATCTGCTCGCGATCGTCGACAACCTCCTCCTCGGTGAGCACGGCTCGCGCGTCTTCCACCTCGGTGGCGAGCATCCGCACGGCGGTACGCTGAACTCATCGACGGGTCGTGGCATTCGTACCGCGGGCACCTTGGTCGTGCGCGCGCGGGTCGGCGCTCTCGGCATCTCCAAGCTCGCCACCGCGCTCGCAGATGCCTACGGCCGCAACGTGCGCGCGACGCCTCTCGCCGACGGCGAGAGCTTCGACATCGTCCTCTCACCCGATCCGATCCACGCGCACCACACCTCCGACGTCGTCGACGTGCTCGCGCTCGCGAGTCCGCCGCTGGCGGGCGATCTCGAAGCGCTTCGCGATGGTGGGGCCGTGGTCCTCGCGCGCGGCGCCACCGATTTGGACGCCGCCGCCAAGGCCGGTCTCCGCGCACGCAACGCCAAGCAGGTGGCGGTGAAGGACGATCCCTTCGCGCTCCTCGGCGGAATCCTTCGCGTCGCGCCGCCGGCTGGGCACGATCGCGCCCAACTCCTCGCCGACGTCGAACGTTCGCTGCAGCCGCTCGTCGCGGGCGACGCCGAGCTCCGCGCTGCGCTCGTCCTCGTCTCCGAGTCGCTCGACGCGGCCACGTCGCCTGCGTGAAGGCGTCGAGCGTGAAGGCGTGAAGGCCTCATGGAGCGCGCGGTCGTGATCGCCGAGCTCGTCGATGCGAGCTTCGCCTACGCCGCCCGCCCCGTGCTTTCTCACGTCGATTTGACGATCGATCGCGGCGACGTCGTCGTCGTCTTCGGTCCCAACGGCGCCGGCAAGACATCGCTCCTCCGCGGGCTCGCCGGCACGCTCGCGGCCGAAACCGGTTCGGTGCTCCTCGCCGGTGAGGACGTGACGAAGCTCGAACGCGTCGAGATCGCTCGCCGCGTCGCCGTCGTCCCCCAAGAAGTGCCGGCGGCGCCGGGATTCAGCGTCCGCGAGGTCGTGATGATGGGACGCGCCCCACACCAAGACGGCTGGCTCCGCGTCTCTGCGCGCGACGAACGAATCGTCGACGAGATGCTCGTCCGTTGCGGCGTCGAGGGGCTCGCCGGACGCACCTTCGACGCGCTCTCCGGCGGGGAGCGCAAGCGCGTCCTCTTCGCCCAAGCCTTCGCGCAAGAGCCGCGGCTCCTCCTGCTCGACGAACCGAGCGCCTTCCTCGATCTCCGCCACGCGCTCGAGCTCTTCGAGTTGCTGCGGGCCGAAGCTGCACGTGGTCTCGCGGTGGTGGCGACCGCGCACGATCTGCTCCTCGGCGCTCGCTACGCCACCCGTGCGGTCTTGCTCGACGAAGGGCGCGTGCGTGCGCTCGGAGCGGTCGACGACGTGCTCACCGAGCGACATCTGCGTGACGTCTTCGGGACTGCGATGACGACACTGTCCGATGCCGATGGGAACGGTGCGCTCCTTCCGACCGCCTTGCTCCGTCGGACTCGCGGCGAGCCTCGATGAATCGATGATATGCTCGACCCTCGATGGGCCAGAATCGCCTGTTCTTTCCGCAGACCCTCCTCGACACGTGGATCTCCGACGATCGCGTGGAGCTCGTCGGTGACGAGCTGACGCTGCGCGCAGAGGGGCGTCGCTATCGCATCATCGAAGCGGTCCACGTCCTCCGTGAAGTCGCGGGCGCAGGCGATGCCGCCAAGCTCGTCGGCAAGGTGAAGACGAAAGCGCAGCTCGCCGGGGTCTCTGCCGAGATCCTCGAGTCGTCGATGATCGTCGGCGACGACGCCTACGACGTCGCCCCCGGCTTCATCGGAGAGCCCGTGGGGGCCTTCGCCGAGCGCGCACCGAACGCGAGCCTGGTGCCGAACGCGCAGAACGACGAAGAGATGCTCGCGCAGTTCCTGATGAAGAGCCTCTGATAGGGCCAGTTTCAGGCCACTTCGACGCCGCGCACACGCAGCCGGGCTGCGCCGAGGAGCCACCCGACGTCATCGACGACCGGCGCGACGCGACTGGCGTCGAGACGCACGAGTGTGTCGGGCAAGAGGTGGACGATGCGCGCGAGCCGCACCACCAAGTCGACGAGCGTTTGCAGCCTCGGCGTCCCCTCGCCGGGCAGCGCGCCACGACCCTCGAAGCGATCGAGCGCCGCGGCGGCTTCGTCGGCGGTCTCGGGCAAAGGACAGACGAGCGGCCGGGCGAGCTTGCTTCCGATCGGGTCGTCGAGCCCGATTTGCAGGACGGCGGGACCATCTCCCTCACGCTCGATGCGGAGGCGCAGGAGCGGCATCGTCGCGACGTGCCTTGCGACGACCACGCCGAGCATGCGCGCGCCGTTCTTGCTGCGGCGAGCCTCGCGCGTGACGCCACGGAAGGCCTCGCGGACTTCACCCGGCGTGCGTAGCTCGATCGCAGCGAGCGCCGGGGTCTCCACCGCCGAGACGTCGGGGCTCGCCACGTAGAGGTCGATCGGATAGCGAACTGCACGTGCATGGGCTGCTGCCCGTGCGGCATCCTCGGCCAGTCGCCACGGCGGAAACGTCACGCCGAAGGCCTCGAGCAGACGTCGCGACGACGGCTCGCTCAAGGTGCGACTCGGACCGAATGCGATCGCGCGCGCGCGCTCTTCCGCGCCCGGGGGGAGATCGACGTGCGCGACGGCTCCTTGCGGCCGCACGGCTCCTCGCGCGCGGGCCTCGCGCAGCGCAGCTTCCGCTTCCGGAGCTTCTCCGAGATCGACCGGCGTGTGCGCGCGCGTCACCATCCACAAACGTCCGTCGGTTTCCTCGCGGAGGAGCGTCGGAGCCGTCCGTGCCCCCTTGTCGCCTAAAAATGGCGCGATCGCGCGCTGCGCACGGAGCGAGACGCCCTCGGCGAGCGCGATCACGTCCCCGATCTCGCGAATGGCCTCGACGCGCAGCGCGTGGGCGATGGTCCCCGACGCCGAGACGCGGAGCGGCCTGCCACCCTCGCCGATCCCGACGACGAGGCCGAGGCGCGCACCCGCAGCGGTGATGGTGGCGGCAAGCGCGGCGTGACCGACGTCCTCGACATCGCCGATGTCGAGCAAGAGACGCAAGGGACGCAGCGGTCGATCGATGGCCTTGGCCCCCGGGCGCGCGGTCACCTTCTCCTTCACGTCTTTCGCCCGCGTCGCGCTCACCGTGGCTCCGACCGTGCGAGCACCGCGCGCTCGATCTCGGCCTGGTGGCGCGGATCGAGCTTGCGGCCCTCGTCCTTGATTTCTCGGCTCTCCACCAACGCGCGCGCCGACGCCTCGAGGCAGGTCGCGAGGCCTTCGAGATCGTAGCCGCCCTCGAGAATGAGACCGACCGGACTCCGCGTGCGCTCGGCGGCGCCGACGATGCTGCTCACCATGTCGGCGAACCCGTTCGGCGTGACGTGCATCGACGCCAGTGGATCACGCTCGAACGCGTCGAAGCCGCCCGAGACGAGCACCACGTCGGCGGCGAACTCGGCGAGGGCAGGGGTGACCACGCGTCGCATGGCCTCGTGATAGACGTCGTCATCGGCGCCCTGCGAGAGCGGCACGTTGACGGTGGTGCCCAAGCCTTCCCCTTCGCCTCGATCGTCGACCGCGCCCGTGCCCGGATAGAACGGCCACTGGTGCAGCGAGACGTAGAGCGTGTTCGGATCGGAGTAGTAGATGGCCTGCGTGCCGTTGCCGTGGTGGACGTCGATGTCGACGATCGCCACCTTCTTCGCGCCACCTTCACGCGCTCCCTCGGCGGCGAGAGCGGCGTTGTTGAGGAGGCAAAAACCCATCGCCCGATCGGGCTCGGCGTGATGCCCCGGTGGTCGCACCAGCGCCACGCCACGGGTCGCTGCACGCGTCGCGAGCGCCCGCCCGAGCGCAGCCGAGCCACCAGCCGCGCGCAGGGCAGCCTCGACGCTTCGCGGCGCGACGTAGGTGTCGGGATCGATCATTCCGCGCACGCCTCGCAGCTTCTCCAGCTTGTCGAGGTAGCTCGCGGTGTGGACCCGCTCGAGGATCGCGCGCTCGGCGTCGGCGGGCGGCAGCGTCCTCGTCGTCACGCCGGAACGCACGACGCCTGCGCGAGCTGCGACGAGCCGTGCCGGCCTCTCGGGATGATTCGACGTCGAGGCGTGCTCCTCGAAGAGCGCGTCGTCGACCAACAAGACCTCACCAGCCATCTTCGCCACGATCGCGTGTCCCCATCCGCGTGTCACGGACCTCGTTTCCGACGGGGAAAACGGCCCTCTCGGGGCCGGAAAATGCACGCCACGAGGTCTCGATTCCACGTCTTGCCCAGTTCTTCCGCGTTCTGGTAGCGTCGACGTCACGCGACGCGGAACGTTTCGCGGCAGCTTTCGGGGGGATTCGACGGCTCGCGGCCGACGACGTGCCCTTCTGTCGAATCGGACACCGCGAGGAAGCACATCGGACGAGGATCGTCATGCGCCTCAAAATCATTCTGACCCACGCGATCGTCGTACTTCTCGTGGGAGTCCTCTCCTTCGTCATCGTCCGCTCCAAGCTCACTGGCGCGGACGACATTGCGGCCACCAAGGCCGCGGCCGAGCGTGGCGCCTCTGGAGCTGCCGGCGTCATGCAGCTGCAGCTGCTCCGCGCCGAGCTCTGGCTCGCCGAGCAGGGGGGCGGTGACGTCCTCCGTGATCGCCTCTCCAACGTCGAGCTCCTCCAAGACAAGGGCCGTCGCGAGAAGACGACCGCGACGCTCGACGACCTCAAGCGCCAGGCCACCGACGCCAAGTCCATCTTCGCCACCGGCCCCGATCTCGCCGCCGTCGTCGACGCGTCGGGCAAGGCCGTCGGTCGCAGCGACAACGTCCAGGCCTACGCAGGCGAAGACTTCGGCGCCAGCTACCCGGCGCTGATGGACGCGCTGAAAGAGAACCGCGCCGGCTCCGACCTCTGGCTCGACACCAAATTCAGCCATAAATACCTGGTCAGCTACGCGCCGGTGAAGGACAAGGACGGCAAGGCGCTCGGCATGGTCCTCTTCGGCTGGACGCTCACCGATCAGAGCATCGCCAGCGTCGCCGACGGTGGCGCGGTGCTCGTCGTCGTCGAAGGCGGCTCGCCGAAGGTGAAAGCCAAGGCCAACGACGCGGTCGCCACGGCCATCGCCGGTGACACCGAGAGCGCCCTCAAGGACGGCATCCTCCGCGCGCTCAAGAGCGGCGCCGACTCTGCGCAAGGCGGCACCTACGTCGCTGGCATCAGCGCGCTCCGCAACATCGGCAACGGTCAGAACGCCGCCCTCATCGTCGGCAAGAAGACCACCGGAATCTCCGAGCACGCCAACGACTTCGCGCTCCCGATCCTCCTCGCCACCGCGGTCGGCATCGTCGGCGTCTTCATCGCCGGCTGGCTCCTCGGCAGCTACGTCACCGAGCCGGTCGGCAAGATGGAAGAGACGTTGCTCCAGGTGATCAACGGCAACACCAACGCGCGCATCCAGATCGAGCACGCCGAGCTCGGTGGCCTCGCGTTCCGCATCAACCAGCTGCTGAACACCGTCCTCGGCGTCGAAGAAGACGACACCGACGACGAAGGACGACCGTCGGCGCCGCCTGCACCGTCGCACTTCCAGGAGGCCCTCTCCGTCGACTCCGGCGGTGGGGACAGCAGCGCAGCGGCAGCGCTCGCCGCGGAGCCCGAGGCTCAGTACTACGGGCGCCTCTACCAGGAGTACATCGACGCCAAGCGCGCCAACGGCGAGAAGGTCGACGGCATCACGCAGGACGTCTTCGTCCAGCGCATCAAGGGCATGGAAAAGGACGCCGCGGCGAAGGCCGGCAAGCCCGTCCGCTACCAGGTCCAACGTCGCGACAAGCAGGTCGTCC